>DASQZJ010000076.1:0-8821 GCA_035638775.1 Gammaproteobacteria bacterium | reverse complement strand
GGGCCGCGAGTACGGCCTGGAGGTCTACAGCCCGGTCGGCCCGGACGGACGCTTCGTGGCGGGCACGCCGCGCTTCGCCGGGGAGTCCGTGCGCGAGGTCGACGCGCACGTGGTCCGGGTGCTGGAGGAGACCGGGACCCTGCTGCACCGGGCCCGCTATTCCCACAGCTATCCGCACTGCTGGCGTCACAAGACGCCGATCATCTTCCGCGCCACGCCGCAGTGGTTCATCGGGATGGACCAGGCCGGCCTGCGGCGCCAGGCGCTGGAGCAGATCGGCCGCGTGGAGTGGATCCCCGCCTGGGGGCGGGACCGGATCACCGGGATGGTGGAGAGCCGGCCGGACTGGTGCATCTCCCGGCAGCGCCTGTGGGGCGTCCCGATCCCGCTGTTCGTCCACCGCGAGACCGGTGAGATCCATCCCGACACGGTGGCCCTCACCGGGCGCGTGGCGGAGCGGGTGGAGAGCGGCGGCATCGACGCCTGGTACGAGATGGATACCGCCGATGTCCTCGGGGACGATGCCGACAGCTACGAACGGGTCAGCGACATCCTCGACGTGTGGTTCGACTCGGGGGTGGTGCACTACTGCGTGCTGGAGCACCGCCCGGAGCTGGGCTTCCCGGCCGACATCTACCTGGAGGGATCGGACCAGCACCGCGGCTGGTTCCAGTCCTCGCTGCTCACCTCGGTCGCGATGCGCGGCGTGGCGCCGTACCGCCAGGTGCTCACGCACGGCTTCACCGTGGATGCGTCCGGCCACAAGATGTCCAAGTCGCTGGGCAACACTATCGCTCCCCAGGAAGTGGTCAACCGGCTCGGCGCCGACGTGCTGCGGCTTTGGGTCGCGGCCGCGGACTACCGGGGCGAGCTGGCCGTCTCGGACGAGATCCTGGACCGCACGGCCGATTCCTACCGCCGCATCCGCAACACCGCGCGCTTTCTCCTCGGCAACCTCAACGGCTTCGACCCCGCCGTCCACGGCGTGGCACCGGAGCGCATGCTGCCGCTGGACCGCTGGGCGGTGGCACGGGCCGCCGAGCTGCAGCAGCGCATCCGCTCGGCCTACGACGCCTACGAGTTCCATCACATCTATCATCGCCTGCACAACTTCTGCGTCGTGGACATGGGCGGCTTCTACCTGGACGTGATCAAGGACCGCCAGTACACCACCCCGGCGGACAGCCTCGCGCGCCGCTCCGGGCAGACCGCGATGCACCAGGTGCTGGAGATGATGGTGCGCTGGCTGGCGCCGATCCTCAGCTACACCGCGGAAGAGATCTGGAGCCACGTCCCGGGCGAGCGGCCCGAGTCGGTGTTCATCGCTACCTGGGCCGATCCGGCGGTGACCCCGGACGGGGTGGACATGGGCTACTGGAACCGCCTGCTGGAGCTGCGCCAGGTGGTCTCGCGCGAGCTGGAGGCGCTGCGGGTGGGCGGCGAGATCGGTTCCTCGCTGGACGCGGAGGTCGATATCTACGCGGACGAGCCTGTCGCCCGGCAGCTCTCCGGCATCGGCGACGAGCTGCGCTTCGTGCTGATCACCTCCGAGGCGCGCGTGCGCCCGGACGGCGAGCGGCCGGCGAACGCGGTCGAGGCAGATGTTCCCGACCTCGGCAGGGTATGGCTGGCGGTGGCGCGGTCCGCGGCGGAGAAGTGCGCCCGCTGCTGGCACCGGCGTGCCGACGTCGGGTCCTCGCCCGAGTACCCGGACCTGTGCGGGCGCTGCGTCGAGAACGTCGCCGGTCCGGGTGAGCAGCGGCGTTACGCCTGAGGACGGGTCGGCGGCGCATGCTCTACGAATTCGACATCCGCGACTACGTCGCCGACCGCAAGTGGATCTGGCTGCTGGTCACGCTGCTGGTGCTGGTCCTGGACCAGGTGACCAAGTACCTCATCGTCACCCACCTGGCGCTGTTCCAGACCATCCACCTGCTGCCCGTGCTCAACATCACCCGGGTCCAGAACACGGGTGCCGCGTTCAGCTTGTTGAGCACCGCCTCCGGCTGGCAGCGGTGGTTCTTCGTCGTGCTGGCGCTCGGCGTCAGCGGGGCTGTGCTGGTCTGGATGGGGCGGGCCTACTACTACCAGACGGGTCTGCTCGCCTCGCTCAGCCTGGTGCTCGCCGGGGCGCTGGGCAATGCCATCGACCGGATCGCGCGCGGGCACGTGGTGGATTTCATCGACGTGCACTACGCCGCGCTGCACTGGCCCGCCTTCAACGTCGCCGACTCGGCCATCACCGTCGGGGTCGCGCTGTTCGTGCTGCAGGCCCTCACCGGCCGGGACCGGGAGTAGGGGATTTCCGAAGCGACCCCCGTTCGAGCCGGGGGGGCGGCTGATGGGCCGGCCCGACGCGTGTTATTCTAGCGACAGTAGCCAGCCGCAGCTGTCCGAGAGTCTTACCATGCAGATACTGCTAGCCAACCCGCGCGGATTTTGCGCCGGGGTGGAGCGTGCCATCGACATCGTCAAGCGGGCGATCGAGCTTTTCGGGGCGCCGATCTACGTGCGCCACGAGGTGGTTCACAACCGCTACGTGATCGACGATCTGCGCCGGCGCGGGGCGGTGTTCGTCGAAGACCTGAATCTGGTCCCGGACGGCGCCACGGTGGTATTCAGCGCGCACGGCGTCTCGCGCGCGGTGTGGGAGGAAGCCCGGCGGCGCGGCCTGGCGGTGTACGATGCCACCTGCCCGCTGGTGACCAAGGTGCACATGGAGGTCGCCAGCCATGGTCGCAAGGGCAACGACGTGATCCTGATCGGACACGCCGGGCATCCCGAGGTGCAGGGCACCATGGGCCAGTTCGATACCAGCCGGGGCGGCCGGATCCACCTGGTCCAGAGCGTCGAGGACGTCGCGGCCCTGGACATCCCGGATCCCTCGCGGCTGGCGTTCGTCACCCAGACCACGCTCTCCATGGACGATACCCGCCGCATCATCGAGGCCCTGCGCGAGCGCTTCCCGAGCGTCGCGGCGCCCCGGCGCGACGACATCTGCTATGCCACCCAGAACCGGCAGGACGCGGTGAAGTCGCTGGCGGAGCAGGCCGACCTGGTGCTGGTGGTGGGATCGGACAACAGCTCCAATTCCAACCGTCTCAAGGAGATCGCCGAGGATCTCGGGTGTCCCGCGCACCTGGTGGACGGCCCCGAGGAGGTGAGCCGGGACTGGTTCGCCGACGTCGACACCGTGGGCGTGACCGCGGGCGCCTCGGCCCCGGATGTGCTGGTGGACCGGGTCCTCGACCTGCTGCACAAGTGGGGCGCCGGCGAGACCCGGGAGCTGAGCGGCCGCAGCGAGGACATGTTCTTCGCCCTGCCGCGGGGGCTGCGCCCCGCCTAGGACCGGGCGCAGCGTCAGCGCTCGTACCAGTAGACCGGTTGCCAGGTACCCGCGGCGCTGCGCCGCACGCCCTGGACCACGATCGGCCCGGGGCGGATCCCCGCCGATAGCTCGTAGTACTCCGCCGGCGCTCCACCCGCCGTCGGCCGGCTGCCCAGGTAACGCGCGCGCACCGGGATGCCATCATAGCTCCGGGTCACGGGCGTGCCGCCCGCGCCCCGGGCGCCGGCCAGCAGCGATCCCCCCTCGAGCGCGTCCAGGATCGCGATCTCCGCCTTCTCCAGCGCACGCGCGCGCCGTGCGCTGGCCGCGGCCATGCGCCATTCCAGCGCCGCCATGCCGGCCGCGGTCACTCCCAGCAGCGACAGCAGCGTCAGCATCAGCAGGCCCAGCGCGAGCACGTTGCCCCGTTGCGCGCGGCCGCTCACGGAAGCTCCGGCTCGCGCAGGGCGACGGTGGCGGTCATCACCCGGCGCAGGCGATGGTCGGCCGGATGATGGACGGGCGTACCCGCGCCGGGCGGGCCGACCCGGGTGCCGGCCACCCGGTAGATGCGCCGGTCCGGGTCGCTCCGCAGGGGCGCGCGGCTGCGCAGCAGCAGCCCCACGCGTACCGCGACCACCCCCTTCCAGCGGGTCACACGGTCAGCCGGCAGGTAGCGGACCGGCTGCCCGGCGCGGGAGACGCCGAAGCGCAGCTGCATGGTCTCGACGCCCTCGAACAGGTCGTGGCCGTTGCGCGCCAGCGCGGTAACGCGACCGCCCCGCGGGTTGCGCCGGCCCGTGTCCGTGATCGAGTAGCGGTGAACCAGGAGCCGGCTTACCCGGGCGCCCGGGACCCGTCCCGTCACCGGCCGGCGGTAGGCCGCGCGCAGCCGCGCGTCGCGGTTGCCGGTGGCGAGATGGGCCAGGCTCGCCGCCCCGCGGCGTGGCGGATCGCTGGTGACGCGAAACACGTCCGCGCCGGCGCAGTCGGCGACCAGCACCAGATCCCCGTGGCCGATCCCGCCCGGGTTGGCCGCCAGCGCCACGGGGGACCAGGGGCTGGCCATGTCCCGCGCGAGCGGCGCGGCCCGCGTTGCGGCCCGGCGGACCGTGAGGCGGTCGGGCGCCGCGCCGCCCTCGTGTCCGGTGACGGCGGTCCCGGGAAAGCCGGCGGCCGCGGGCGGCGAGGCGTCGATGCGGACCGGCCCGCTGCCGGCGCAGCCGCGCAGCCCCGCCATGCGAACGTCCCGGGCGAGCAGCTCGAGGGCGAAGCGGCCGGTCTCCTGCAGCCGCCCGAGGGCATCGGTGAGGCGGAACACGCGCCGCTGCAGGAGGAACAGGCGGGTGGTGGCCGCGAGCAGCAGCAGGCCCAGCACCATGGCGATCATCGTCTCCACCAGGGAGAAGCCCCGCGGATGCCGCCTCATGGCACGCCCTCCAGCACCAGCCGCCCGCGCCTGTCCCCGCGTTCGCGCCAGCTCACGGTGACCCGCAGGTGCGTGCCGGGGGCGATGCGCACCCGCCCGGACGGCAGCCGCCGCGCGGCCCGCACGTTCCAGGCACGGGCATCCGGCACCGCGGACGGGTCGGCGCGAGCCTGCTCCAGGATCTCCCGGCTCAGCCCCAGGGCACGGGAGCGCACGCCGGCTGCGCGCACGCTGCGCAGCGAATCGAGCTGCAGCGAGCCGAGCGCCAGCAGTCCGGTCGAGAGAAGGACCAGCGCCACCAGCACCTCGATCAGGGTGATGCCTGCTTGCCGGGGGTTCATGTGCATGAGCCCGGCGCTGCGGGAGAGACGGCGATGCGCGGACGCCCGGTGCGGCTGATCACGATCCGGCGGGTGCGCACCAGCGCCTGGCGGTCGCAGAGCGTCAGCGTGCCCGCCTGGAACGCCCCGCTCAGGCGCCGCGTCGCGCCATCCGGGGCATAGGATACGTAGCTGCGCACCGGGCGGTTGCCGCTCATCACGGCCCGGTCCAGGGAGGCCGAGACCAGCAGGATGGCAGCGGACGAGTCCGGTCGGCCATCGGCGTCCGCGTCCCGGAACACCAGCCAGCCCTGGTCCCAGCCTCCGTGGTCGGCGCAGCCGGCCCCGTCCGTGCTCTTGCACAGCGTGACCCGCACGCCCCGGCGCAGTGCCTCGCTGCGGGCGAGGTGCAGGGCGTGCAGGAAGCGGTTGCCGGTCGCGATCATGCGCGCGTTGCGCAGGCTCCGGCGGGCGAGCGGCACGGCGACGGCGAGCAGGACGCCGGCGATGGCGAGAGTGATGATCAGCTCGAGCAGCGTGACGCCGCGGCGGCGGCGCGCGAGGGTCGCGGCTGGCATGATGACTTCCCTGTCTCATCCGGTTCGCGAATCCCGGTGCGCCGCTCCGTGGCGCTCCGGCATTGACTAAAGCGTGGGGCGAGATCCGGGATCTGTCAAGAACGAAGCATGGGCATGGCGGAACGGGTCGTGGTCCGCGGCCGCTACTTCCAGCACTGCGATGGCGAGCGGTTCCCCGTGGAGTCGAGCGTGAGCGTCGCGCAGCTGACGCCGTTGACCTTGTCCCCGGCCTGCGGCGTACCGGTTTTGGCCACCGCCTGCACGGTGTAGCCGTTGCTGGTCGCGCTGGGGATGCTCAGCGTGTACATGTCCGCCGCGTCGGCGCTGCGGTGGAGAGCCCCCAGCGAGGTCGTGTAGGCCTGGTTGTCGAGGTAGTACTGCTCCTCCTGGGTGGCCAGGTCCGAGAGCGCGGCCACCGCCGAGGAGCGGTGCGCCTTCTGGACGTAGCGCTGGTAGCGCGGTATCGCGAGCATTGACAGGATGCCGATGATTGCCAGCACCACCATCAGCTCGAGCAGCGTGAATCCCCGCGTTCTGCCGTATGCCGCCATGCTCCTGTGCTCCCGGGCCGGCTACCCGGCCCTCGCGGGGTCCCGGGGCCGGCACGGGCCCCGGGACCGACGCTCCGTGTCAGTATTTGTCATCGTGCCAGTACGTTATCACGGGCGCGTTGCACACGTTGGTCGGGATCTTCTCCGGGCCGACCAGCAGCACGGGTTGGTTGCCGCCACTGCAGAAATTCCCGGACCCATTGCCGCTGGTGCTGTTGCTGGCCTGGGACCCGCTCGGGAAGATCAGCGTCGGTGACGGCGGGATGCCGCCGCGCTTGAGCTCGGTGTACCGGTCGGTCTTGGTCAGGGCGTCACTCGAGCCCACGTTGTCCAGGTTGAACACCGGCGTGGCGTTCTCGAGGTTGACCGTGTACGCGCGGGCCCGGCCCTGGCTGGGAGCGCACGAGGAGGTCGAGTTGGACGCGACCGGCGTGAACGTGGTGAAGGTCACCGAGCCGTTGACGATCAGCGGTGCCGCGAGGTCCTTCTCCCCGATCCAGGAGCCGTCGGGCTCCTGCAGGTTGATGTACCATCCCTTGGCGCTCGACAGGCTCGCGAGCGCCGACTGCTGCTGGCTGGACGTGCCGGTTCCGATCACGTCGGAGGTGGCGTCGTAGAGATCGCTCTCCTGGATCGGCGTCGGCGTCGAGGACGGGTTGCTGTTGATGTTCGGGTCCTTGAGCACGAAGAACTGGTCGTGCACGGTCGTGTCCAGCGGATGAGCCCGGTAGCCGGAGCCGATGGCGACCGCCAGGTAGGGCGCCCCCGGACCCTTGTACACCGGTGCGATGTCCGGCTGGTAGTAGAACCGGCGGTTGTCGGCGGCGGTGTTCGAGGCGGCTGCGCCCAGGCTGGCGAGCTTGTAGCCGTCCGCGGCCAGGTCGCCCGCCCCGGTGTTGTTCTCGTTGAGGTCGATGCGCCAGACGTTGCCGCCCATGTCGCCGACGTACAGCCGGTCGGCCAGCCCGTCGTTGTTGAGGTCGACCACGCTGACCCGCGCCGGGATCGCGTAGTCCATCCCGCTGAGCTGCAGGTCGGCGCCGCTGTCCGGGCCGGCGCGCCAGATCAGCTTGCCGGTGGTGGCGTTCACGATGTAGACCCCGTCGCCCATGCTGTCGGGGCCGGGACCGGAGTCCTCGGCCGTGTCGTAGCCGCCGCCGAAGATCAGCACCTCGGTCTTCGTGCCGTTGAGGTCGATCTCCGCCGTGGTCGGCTGCGACCAGGTCTGGCCCAGGTTGGCGAAGCCGGGCGTGAGCGGGTTGCCGCTGCTGTCGGTGCCGCCCTGGATCTCCCACAGGAACTTCGGGTCGGCCGGGTTGGTGACGTCCAGGGCGTAATAGTTGCGGCCGCCCCGGCGCATGCCGAAGTAGATGTAGACGTGGTCGCCGTCGCTGGGCTCGATCTTGCCGTTGCGGTTGACGTCCTTCACCCAGGCGGTCACGGAGCCGTCCAGGCCGTAGATGTGGCTGCCGGGGTTGTCGTCCATCAGGGTCTGCAGGCGCGGCAGCTCGTCCGGCGGGATGAAGGTGAACATCTCCTGCCCGGAAGTGGTGCCGTCGAAGCTGGTGCCGCCGATGGCGCCGACGTTGAAGGCGTGCAGGTAGCCGTCGTTGGTGGTCACGTACAGCACCATCTGCGGGTCGCTCTGCGTGCCCCCGTAGGTCACGATGCGCGGCACCGAGTGCAGCGGGTCGCCCAGCTCCTGGCGGGGCACCGGATTGCCGCTGCTGTCGGTGACCACGTTGCCGTTGGCGTCGAGCTCCTTGCCCTGGGCCCAGTGCACCACCTGCTGGCAGGTGGTGCCGCAGGTGGTGCCGGTGCCCAGGCCCAGCAGGGCGTCGTCGATCGCGCTGTTGCTGGTGCTGAGCTGGTTGCTGGCCACCGTCAGGTCGCTGCTGCTGCCGGTGTAGGTGTAGACCTTGCGGTTGGGCGGCACGGTAAGCAGGCTCGCGGCGCCGCCCTTGGTCACGTCGCCGCCGTCCGGAGCGTCCGAGGTCGGGGTCCAGAAGCTGGTCGCCGAGTCCTTGAAGAAGCCCGTGTTCTGGTCCACCGCGGCGTTGCCGTTGGCGTCGACGATCTCCAGCGGCCCGCTGGTCGAGCTGCCGTTGGGATGGCCGAGGTCGAAGCGCTTGACGTTCCCCGGCCAGCGGACGGTGTCGCTGGGCCGGAACAGCGTGAAGTACAGCTCGTTGCGGTTCTGGATTCGGTTGAAGGCGTTCACCGACACCGCCGGCGCGGTGAAGGTGGTGTTGATCTTCAGGATCTGGGTGATGATCGAGTGGAACGCCTGGGTCAGCGAGCTGGTGTCGTCGGCCAGGTAGAACTTGCCGCCGCCGTTCTGCGCCGTCTGCTGCAGGAACGAGGGGTCGGGTGAGCCGCCCCCGGAGCCTCCCTCGAAGCCGACCGTGTAGGTGGTGATGTTCTGCTCGCCGTTGTAGGCGCTGCTCTGGTCGGTCTTGTACAGGTACCCGGCCAGGTTGGGCAGGCAGTCGCTGCCGCTGGCGTAGCTGCAGCTGCCCTCGTTCCAGCCCGGCAGATCCTTGATGGCCGTATCCGCACCGCCGTCCGCGGTGGGCAGTCCGTCGGTGAGGTAGACGATGAAGTTCTTCTGGCAC
>DASQZJ010000075.1:0-16595 GCA_035638775.1 Gammaproteobacteria bacterium | reverse complement strand
GGGTGTTTTCGTGCCGGAGCCGGATGGTGTCCGGTTGCCCCCGCCGAGCCCTTCGAGCAGCTGCTGCAGGCGCCGGTTCAGCTCGCCCTGCAGGCCCTGCGCCTGCCAGTACAGCTGGCTCGCCGGCTGGAAGCTGAGCGTGACCCGGTCGCCCGTGGACAGCACCGGGATGCCGCCGGCGTAGGCCACGACATAGGCTTTCTCGCCGCCGTCCAGCTCGACCTCCGGAAACGTGCGCGCCGCCACCCGCACGCCGTGCGCATCCAGCACCTTCAGCGCGAGGCTGTGCGCCGGGACCGAGTGACCGGCAGACGCCTGCACCACGCACAGGATGCTCCCGTCGCGCCACTGGCAGTGGCTGACGGCCACCGCCGCGCCCGGCCAGCTCTTGCCGAATGTGGTCACCGGCGTATGCGGCGGACCGCCGAACAGGCTGAACCCGCACAGACATACCCAGGCCGCGGCCAGCGCGGCGACCGTCATCGTTCGTTTCGTCCCGTTCATGTCGTCAGTCTCCCCGCGGGCCGCACCCGTCCGCCCGGCGCGCCGAATCAAAGCACACCGGCAGCGACGGGTCCAGCGAGGATGACGTGCGCGTCGCCAGTGGCCACAATGCCGCATGGTGGCCGCCCGGCCGGGCGGAGCCCCTGGACAGTACGCGGAGGAGGGTCAGCGATGAGCGATCAACGGCAAAAGGCGACGTTCGCCGGCGGCTGCTTCTGGTGCATGCAGCCGCCCTACGACGGCATGCGCGGGGTACTGGAGACCACCGTCGGCTATACCGGCGGCGAGACCGGCAGTCCGACGTACGAGGAGGTCTGCGCCGGCGACACGGGCCACGCGGAAGCGATCGAGATCACCTTCGATCCGGCCGCGGTCAGCTACCGGCAGCTGCTGGAGGTATTCTGGCGCAACATCGATCCCACCACGCGCGACCGCCAGTTCTGCGACGTGGGCGAGCAGTACCGCACCGCGATCTTCTATCACGACGAGCAGCAGCGCCGGGAGGCCGAGCAGACGCGCCGCGAGCTCCAGGAGAGCGGCCGCTTCGCCGGCGCGATCGTCACCCGTATCGAACCCGCCGGGACCTTTTATCCGGCAGAAGACTACCACCAGGCCTACTACCGCAAGTTCCCGGTACGCTACAAGCTGTACCGGCGGGCCTGCGGCCGGGACCAGTTCCTGCGCGGGGTGTGGGGCTAGACCGGCACCTCGATCAGCTTCGGGCCGGGCTCCTGCATGGCAGCGCCGAAGAAGCGGTTGAAATCCTCGATCGATTCCGCCCGTCGCGCACGCACGCCCATGCCGCGCGCGATCTCCACGAAGTCCAGCGGCGGATGCCCGATGTCCAGCACGCTGTTCGCCTTGGGACCCGGCTGCTCCACCCCCACCCGCATCAGCTCGAACTGCAGGATCCGGTACTGCCGGTTGGCGTAGATGACGGTGGTCACGTCCAGGTTCTCGCGCGCCTGCGTCCACAGCGACTGGATCGTGTACATCGCGCTGCCGTCCGCCTGCAGGCAGATCACCTTGCGGTCCGGGCAGGCCACCGCGGCGCCGGTCCCCACGGGCAGGCCCTGGCCGATCGCGCCGCCGGTCAGCGACAGCCAGTCGTGCGGCGGGGCACCCGCCGTGGCCGGCCCCAGCGGCAGCCCCGAGGTGGCCGCCTCGTCCGACACGATCGCGCCTTCCGGCATCAGCGCGCCGATGCTCTGCGCCACGCTCTCGATACTCAGCTCGCCGCGTGCGGGCTGCATCGGGGCCGAGGCCTGCAGCTGCGGCTTCGCGTCGCGCGCGCCCATCTCGTCCAGCAGGCTCTCGAGGGCCTCCACGGGATCCTCTTCCGGGCTCGCCAGCTCGTGCACCTGGCAGCCCTCGGGCGTGAGCCAGCTCGGGGTGTCGGGATAGGCGAAGAACGAAACCGGGGGCCGCGAGCCGACCAGCACCAGGTGCCTGGCAGACGCCAGGATCTCGGCGGCCTGTTCGCCGAAATAGGGCATGCGCTCGATCGGCGCACGACCCGCGCCGCGCTGCAGGCGCGTCGTGAAGGTATCGCACATCAGCCGTGCCCCGCTGGACGCCGCGATCCGGCTGGCGAGCTCGAGTCCCGGGGCGCGCAGGGCCCGTCCATTCATCAGGATCACCGCCGGCTCGCCCTGGCGCAGCGCCCGCGCGGTGCTTACCACGGCATCATAGCTCGGCCGCCGCCAGGCAGCGGGCTCGGGCGCCTCGACCGGCTCCCCGGCCTCCTTCCAGCTGCAGTCGGCCGGCACGATCAGCGTCGCGACCCTGCCCGGCAGCTGTGCCGCCGCGGCGACCGCCTCGCGCGCGTCGCCGCCCAGCTCGCGGGCATCGGTACTGGAACGGATCCAGGCCGATACCGGCCGCGCGTAGGACTCGATGTCCGAGGTCAGCGGCGCATCGAACTGGCGATGATAGGTCGCGTGGTCTCCCACCAGGTTGACCAGGGGCACACGCGCGCGCCAGGCATTGTGGAGATTGGCCAGGCCGTTCGCCAGGCCGGGACCCAGGTGCAGCAGCGTGCAGGCCGGCCGGTCGGTCATGCGCGCGTAGCCGTCGGCCGCCCCGGTGGCCACGCCCTCGAACAGGCCCAGCACCGAGCGCATGCCCTCGACGCGGTCCATGGCCGCGACGAACTGCATCTCGGAGGTTCCCGGATTGGTGAAGCAGACCTCGACGCCGGCGTTGACCAGCGTGCGCAACAGGACTTCGGCACCGTTCATGCTTTCTCCCCTGGCGGCCGGGGGCGGCCGCGGTTCCGGGTTTTCTCCGAATGGTACCAGAGGCGCCGGGCAAGTCGATCGGCGCTTGCCCGCGAGCCCGCATGTATATAGCGTGTATACGACAACAGGATCCATCATGTGTCGCCTGGAGCCGGCCGGATCCGTCATGGGCCGGTCCGCTGCCACGCCATGAGGGCCCGCCACAGCCGGGCAGGCCCGGGAGCACGTCATGAACCTTCCTGCCGGACCCCGGGCGCCGGGGCTGCTCCAGACCCTGCGCTGGGCCTTCGACCCGATCGGATTCATGGAATCCTGTGCCCGGCGCTACGGCGACATGTTCACCGTGAACCTCGGACCGATCGGCCCGATGGTAATGATCACCGACCCGGAGCTGATCCGCGGCGTGTTCGGCGGCGACGCGCGCACCTGGCATACGGCCACCGACTCGAGCACGGTGGCCGACGTGGTCGGCCCCAGCTCGGTGCTGGTGCTCCAGGAGGATGCCCACCTGCGCCAGCGGCGCCTTCTGCTGCCCCCGTTCCACGGCGAGCGGATGCGCGCCTACGGCGACGTGATCGCCGGGATCGCGCGCGAGGAGATCGCCCGCTGGCCGCGGTACCAGCCGTTCGCGCTGCACCCGCACATGCAGTCCATCACCCTGGACGTGATCCTGCGGGCCGTGTTCGGCCTGGAGGACGGGCGGCGCCAGGAGGAGCTGCGCGGCCTGCTGATCGAGTTCCTCCGGACATCGCAGAGCGCGCGCACGCAGGTCCCGCTGTTGCGCACGCTCAGCGGCGACGTGCAGCGCCTGACCGGCCGGATGGAGGCAATCAACGCGGTGCTGTTCCGCGAGATCGCCGAGCGGCGCGCACGCCGCGACACGGCGGAGCGCAGCGACATCCTGTCGCTGCTGCTGCAGGCGGAGGACGACAACGGCGAGGGCATGTCCGATGCCGAGCTGCGCGACGAGCTCATCACCCTGCTGCTGGCCGGCCACGAGACCACCGCCACGTCGCTGGCCTGGGCGTTCGAGCGCCTGCTGCGCAACCCGGACGCGATGCAGCGCCTGCACCTGGAGCTGGACTCGGGCGACGCCGGGGACTACCTGGACGCCGTGGTCCGGGAGACCCTCCGCTGCCGCCCGGTAGTGCCGCTGACCGCGCGCCGCCTGGCCGCGACCACGGAGCTGGGCGGCCGCAGCTGGCCGGCGGGCACCACGCTGGCGCCCTGCATCTATCTCACCAACCGCCGGCCCGACGTCTACCCGGACCCCGAAGCGTTCCGCCCGGAGCGGTTCCTCGGTGGTGCGCCCGACCCGTACAGATGGATCCCGTTCGGGGGCGGTCGACGGCGCTGCATCGGCGCCAACTTCGCCATGTTCGAGATGAAGGTGGTGATCCGGACGGTCCTGGAACGCGTGGTGCTGGAAGCCACGGATCCGGCCCCGGAGCCCATCCACCGGCGCAACATCACGCTGACGCCGCGTCACGGCACCCGCGTGATCGCCCACCCGCGCCCCGGGCTGGGCGCCGGCCGCGCTGCCTGAAGGCCGCCCCGGACCGGCCGCGGCGCCCGGCACCGGCGGATGTCAGGCCGGGCCGCCGCGGCTGCGTTGCAGAAAGGCCAGGCGTGCCGCGAAACGGCGTCGCCACGCCAGCGCGAGGGTCTCCAGCCCGGCCAGCCGCCGCAGCTCGTCCGCGTCCGGCCGCCGCGCGTGAACGGCCTCCCACACGCGTGCCACCGCGATCCCGGCGGGATCCCTGCGGAGCGGACGTACGGCGTCGCCGGTGGCCACCGCACCGGGCTCCAGCACCCGGTACAGCCAGCCGGTGAGCCCCGCGTCCGCGGCGCGGCGCGCGAGATCCGGGATCTCGAAACGGTGGGCCAGCTTCCAGCACGGGTTGCGCGGCTGCGCGACCTGGACCACGGCGGTACCCACGCGGAAGACGTCGCCGATGCACACCGAGGTTTCCGTCAGCCCGGTGGCGGAAAGGTTCTCGCCGAAGCTCGAGCGCACGAACTTGCCCGCGTGGCTCGGGTAGATCTCCCGCCACCGGGCGTAGTGCTCCGCCGGGTAGTGATTCAACGCGCGGTCGGGCCCGCCGTGATTGGCGCGGTCCGCCTGGTGATCCCCCTCGACGCCACGGGCATCGAGCCGGACGGGTCCGTGCACCGGGTGCTTGTAAATGCCCGTGCGGTGGCCCTCCTCGGGCAGGATCGCGATGTCGCCGACGTAGATGCCTTCAACGCTGACCACTGCCGCCCCCCTGGCCCCGGACGCGGCCCGCGGCTCCACCCGGACGGTCCCGTACCGGTACAATCCCGGGCAGACACCATCGCCGCCGGGGCGATACTGACCCGGGCAGTACGGTACCACGCGTGGGTACGCCACCCCATCGATCCATCCGAGGAAAGGTCATGATCCTGCACTCGAGCGCCCTCATCGAGGAGTACACGCGAGCCGGCCACTGGGGCCGTCGGACCCTGCTCGACCGCCTGCGCGAAAACCTCGCCCACTGCCCCGACCGCACCGCGGTCGTGGATCCCCCGGACCGCCCGGACCTGGTGGGCAGCCCGTCGCGCTCGGTGACCTGGGCAGAGCTCGGCCGGGCGGCGGAGGCCGTGGCGACGGCGCTGGTCGACCGCGGGCTGCGCGAGGACGAGGTGGTGGTGCTTCAGCTTCCCAACGTGTGGGAGCTGGTGATGCTGTACCTGGCCGTCGCCCGCGCCGGCGGTATCCCGTCGCCCCTGCCGGTGCAGTGGCGCCGGCACGAGCTGAAGGACGTCGCCGCCGCCACGGGAGCCCGCTTCTATATCGGCGGCGAGCAGTTCAAGGGCTTCGACCACCAGGCGATGGCGCGCGGGATTGCCGGGGAAACCCGGCTCGAGACCTTCCTGTCGCTGGACGAGGTCTCGGCGCTGGCGACCGGCGAGGCCGACACGGACCGCCTGGACGGCATCCCGGTCGACGCCAACGACATCTTCACGCTCTGCTGGACCTCGGGCACCGAGGCCGGGCCCAAGGGCTGCCCGCTGTCGCACAACAACTGGTTGTTCGGCAGCGGCAACCTCACGCGGCTGATGCGGCTGGAAGACGGCGACCGGCTGCTGTGTGCCGCCCCCATGGTGAACATGACGGGGGTCGGGGTGCTGCTCGTGCCGTGGATGCTGTGTGCCGGCACCCTGCTGATGCACCACCCGCTGAACATGCAGCTGCTGCTGCGCCAGCTGACGACGGAGAACGTGCAGTTCACCATCCTGGTCCCCGCGCTGCTCAACATGATCGGCAAGCACCCCGACGTCGACGCGCTTGATCTTTCCAGCGTGCGCACCATCTGCACCGGATCGGCGCCGCCGTCCGCGTGGAGCCTGCAGGAGTTCAAGCGCCGCTGGGACATCGAGATCAACAATCTCTGGGGCCAGAACGAGGGCACTTCCCTGATCGGCGGTCCCCAGGACGTGCCGGACCTCGAGCGGCGCGTCGACCACCTGCCGTGGTGGGGACGCGCCGGCTGCGACTGGCCCTCGGGCATCGAGGGCGTGCAGGTCAAGCTGGTCGACGGCGAGGGCCGCGAGTGCCGCGAGCCGGGGGACGTGGGGGAGCTCGCCTATCGTGGACCCAACCTGTTCCCGGGCTACTACGGCCGCGATGACCTCAACGCCAGGGCCTTCGACGCCGAGGGCTATTACTGCACGGGTGACCTGTTCCGGGTGATGGACGCCTGCCACGTGGGCTTTTTCGATCGCAAGAAGGACATCATCATTCGCGGCGGCTTCAACATCAGCGCCGCGGAGGTGGAGAACCTGGCGCTGTCCCACCCGGGGATCGCCGACGCCGCCGCGGTCGCCGTCCCCGACGAGACCATGGGCGAACGGGTCTGCCTCTGCATCGTCGCGCGGGACCCGGCGAACCCGCCCGCGCTGGCCGACGTGACCGGCTTCCTGCGCGAGCAGGGCATCGCCACCTACAAGCTGCCCGAGGCCCTGCTGCGCCTGGAGGAAATCCCGCGCAACCCGGTGGGCAAGGTACTCAAGAAGGACCTGCGCCAACGTGCCCGCGATGAAGCCGCCCGCAACGGCTGAGCACCCGGGGGCCCGGCGCGGGGCGCACCGCGAGGCGGGCGCGGCACCGCGCCCGGATTTCCCGGTGGTCAACGCACGCGGCCTGTGCAAGCGCTATGACGGCCGCGCCGTGGTCGATGCCGTCGATCTCGACGTGCAACGGGGCGAGTGCTTCGGCCTGCTGGGTCCCAACGGCGCGGGCAAGACCACCACCCTGCGCATGCTGCTGGGGCTGACGCCGCCGGACGGGGGCTCGCTCACGGTCCTCGGCTGCCCGGTGCCACGGCAGGCGCGGGCCATGCGCCGCCGGGTCGGCGTGGTCCCCCAGGTGGACAACCTGGACCCGGACTTCAGCGTCCGGGAGAACCTGCTGACCTACGCCAGCTACTTCGGGCTGCGCGGACCGCAGGTGCGCCGCCGCGTCGCGCAGCTGCTCGAGTTCGCCTCCCTGGAGGGCCGGCCCGACACCCCCATCGGCGCGCTGTCGGGAGGCATGAAGCGCCGCCTGACACTCGCGCGTGCGCTCATCAGCGACCCCGAGCTGATCGTTCTCGACGAGCCCACCACCGGCCTCGACCCGCAGGCGCGCCAGCACATCTGGCAGCGCCTGCGCCTGCTGCAGTCGCGCGGCGCGACGCTGATCCTCACCACGCACTACATGGAGGAAGCGGAGCGCCTGTGCGACCGCCTGGCGATCTTCGACGCCGGCCGGATCGTGGCCCTGGGCAGCCCGGAGTCGCTGATCCGGCAGCACATCGAGCCCCAGGTGCTCGAGCTGCGTGGCGACGACGCCCGCGGCTTCGCCGAGGCGGCTTCCCGGCTGCCGGTCCGCCGCGAATGGGTCGGTGAAACCCTGTTCCTGTACTTTCGCGACGAACGGCCGGTCCTGGATGCGCTCTATCGTCACGCCGGCCTGCGTTACCTGAACCGCCCGGCGAATCTCGAGGACGTGTTCCTGCGCCTTACCGGACGCGACCTGAGGGACTGACGATGGCGACCGCGCGCCCCTTGCCCCTGATCAGCCTGCGTTTCATTCCCGTGTGGCAGCGCAACCTCCGCGTGTGGCGCAAGCTGATGCTGCCGTCGGTTCTGGGGAACTTCGGCGAGCCGGTGCTGTATCTTCTGGCCTTCGGCTACGGCCTCGGCCGGCTGATCGGCGGCATCGGCCACCTCTCCTACATCAGCTTCCTCGCCACCGGCATCGTGTGCGGCAGCGTGATGAATACCGCCAGCTTCGAGTGCCTCTACTCCGCGTTCACGCGCATGTCGCAACAGCAGACCTGGGCCGCGATGCTCGATGCCCCCCTGGAGGTCGATGACATCGTGCTCGGCGAGATCCTGTGGGCCGCGACCAAGGGACTGATGAGCTCGGCCGCCATCATGGTGGTCGCCGGCGTTCTGGGGCTGATCCACGGCTGGCTGGCGCTCTGGGCGCTGCCGGTGATCCTCGCTGCCGGCTTCTGCTTCGGTGCCCTGGCGATGATCATGACCGCCGTCTCCCGCAGCTACGACTTCTTCATGTACTACTTCACCCTGGTGATGACGCCGATGCTGCTGCTCAGCGGCGTGTTCTTTCCGCTGGGCAGCCTGCCGCACGCGGTGGCCGCAGGCGCCCTGGCACTTCCCCTGGCCCACGTGGTGCTGCTGGTACGTCCGCTGCTGACCGGCACCGTGCCGGCGCATCCCGCGCTGCACCTGGCGGTGATCCTGGCCTACGGGCTGGGAGCCTTCTGGGTTGCGACGCTGATCCTGCGGCGCCGGCTGATGCGCTGAGCACCGCGGGGCGGGGCCCGTACGGCGGCTACGACAGGTCCAGCTCGGACCACGGCGCGGGCCGCGCCAGCGCGCGCCCCTGTGCCAGCAGACAGCCGTTGCGCTCCAGCCAGCGCAGCGCGTCCTCGCTCTCGATGCCCTGTGCCACGGCGTGCACGCCGAGCGAGCGGGCGAGCCCGAAGAGGCCGCGCAGCAGGGGCTCATTCGGGCTGCCGGTCCCCAGGCCCTCGGAAAAGCTGGCATCCACTTTCAGCACGCCGATGGAGAGCCCGCGCAGGTAGCGCAGCGAAGAGTACCCGGCGCCGAAGTCGTCCAGCGCGATCCTCGCACCCAGGTCCGCGAGCGCCTCCAGGGTCGGCGCCACCTGCTCCAGGTCCGGCAGCACGCGTTCGGTCACTTCCAGCACCAGGGCCGCCGGGGCCCGCCCGTGCCGCTCCAGCGCACGTTCGACGATCCCGGGCCAGGCGGGGTTGCGCAGGCTGTGGGGCGAGACGTTCACGGAAATCCAGCCATCCCAGTCGCGGGTCTCCGACAGCGCAAGCGAGAGCACGCGCGCATCCAGCTCCTCGACCAGGCCCTGGCCCTCGGCCACCGGGACAAAGCGCCCCGGCGCCACCGGCCCGGCGGTCCCGGGCATGCGCGCCAGCGCCTCCACGCCGCGCCACTTGCCGGCGGGCAGGTCGCGCACCGGCTGGTAGTGGACCCCGATCCGGCCATCGCGCAGGGCGCGCCGCAACTGTTCCTCCAGGGCCAGGGTCTCCTCGGCCAGGCGGTGCCGTTCGGGCTCGTAGAAGGCCCAGGCGCTGCGACCGGTCTTCGCCTGGTACATCGCCGCGTCCGCTCGGGCCAGCAACGTGTCCGTGGAGATCCCCGGCTCGTCCGCGAAGGCGATCCCGATGCTCACGCCGATATGGACCGAGGCGTCCCTTGCAACCTCGAACGGCCGCCGGAGCGCTTCCACGATGCGCCCGACCAGGTGGCGCGCGGCGTCGGTATGCAGCTCCGGCGCCAACAGCGCGAACTCGTCTCCGCCCAGCCTCGCCAGCGTGTCGCCCTTTCTCAGCACCCGCCGCAGACGCCGGGTGACGCCCTGCAGAAGCCGGTCCCCGGCGTGGTGTCCCCAGCTGTCGTTGACCGGCTTGAACTGGTCCAGGTCCAGATACAGCAGCCCCGGGGTCCAGCCCTTGCGCCGGGCCAGTGCGATCAGGCGTTCCGCCTCGTCCATGAACGAGCGCCGGTTCAGCAGCCCGGTCAGGGCGTCATGCTGGCTCAGGTAAGCCAGCTTGCCCGTGATGCGCTGATGACTCAGCGCGATTTCGGCCGTCGCGGTGGCCGACTGCAGCCAGCCGAGCTCCCGCGCGCTGGGCGCGCGCCCGACCCGGGGACAGAGCACGAGCACGCCCAGCACCTCGTCCTCGGCCGAAACCACCGGCTCGATCCAGACGGCGTCGACGCCGTCCGCCCGGGCGACCTCGCGGTAAGCGCCCAGGCGCGGGTCGGCGTCGATGGACTCGACGACCACCCGCTCGCCGTTGCACGCCGCCTGCAGGCAGGGGCACTCCAGCAGCGCGGCCGGGGATTCCTCGAGGCGCCGCCGGGCCGCCGGGCGCATCCCCCGGGTCGCCGCGCACTCGAGACCGGTCTCGCGCATCAGCAGCAGGGCGCCGGTGGCATCCGGCATCTGCGCCTCCAGGGAGGCCAGCACCATCGACAGGGTCTCGTCGAGCGGCGCGTTGCGGGCGATGCGTTCCAGGAGCCTGTTGCGCGCCCGCTCGTAGGCCTCGTTGTGCTTCTGCTCGGTCACGTCGCGCAGGATGCCGCGGAAGCCGCACGGCTCGCCGCGCGCGTCCCGCACGAGGTGGACCGAGGTATCGACGATGCGGGTGGAGCCGTCCGCGTGCATGATCTCGTAGTTGAACACCTCCACCGGCTCGCCGGTGCGATACACACGGTTGAAGATGCGGTACATCTCGCGCGCCACTGCGGGCCGGGTGTACTCGCGGTTGTTCATTCCGATCAGTCGCTCGCGGGGGTAGCCATGGATGCGACAGGTCGCGTCGTTGAGCACGCAGAAGGTGCCGCGCAGGTCGACCTCGTAGTAGCCGTCCTGCAAGTGCTCGATGACATTGCGCAGGGAAGCGTCTCCCGCCGGCAGACCCGAGCCGGGGCGGGCAGACTGGTAGCGGATGGTTCTCTCGCGGGAACCCTGCGAAGGCTTCCCGGTTCCCCTCTTTTCCATTATTCGCACCGCGCGCCCGCGCACGGGTTCCGCGGAGCGGTTCCGTCACGGGCCGAACCGGCGCCGCGCATCGGGATGCGACGTCAGGGGTTTCGTACACCGGCGGGAACGGACTGTCAAGCGACAAAAGCCGGTACCCGCGCCGAGCGTGTCGCGACGCGGACCGGGACCTCCGTGCCGGCGGTCGGGGAGCCGGCCGCGCGCATTCTCTCCCTCTCGCGCTAGATGGCGGGCCCGGGGCCCGGGCCGCCGGGCAGCCAGTCACGACCGGCGCGGTCGAGATAACGCAGCCCGACCAGGAAGGCGCGCCGCAGCGGGCTCGCCTCCAGGCGTGATCGCTGGAAGAAGATCTCCAGCGATTCCAGCTCGCCCCGGTCCAGCCACACGCCGTGACACTTGGGGCAGACGTCGATCATGACCTGGGAGCAGCGTGCGTACTCGCGCGTTTCCATCCCCGCCTCGCAGCTGGGACAGGTCAGCTGCCGCGTACGCTTCTGCCGCGCCAGCTCGTAGGCGGCGTAGCCGAGATCCGGCATCCGCAGCAGCTCATCGGCATAGTCCCGCTCGCGTGTCTCTTCGATCGCCTCCAGCTCGCCCCGGTCGAGCCAGATACCCCCGCACCGCGGGCACCGGTCCACGGCGTAGTCGGACTCCCAGCGCGCTTCCTCGAGCTCGCTGCCGTCGACGGGACATTCCATGGCGTCTCTCCGCTGTGTCCAAGGACAGCATGGGCCGGACGTCGCGGCAAAGTCCTGACCCGCGTCAGCCGATGCGGCCAGCCGGGGCGCCACCCGACGCGTCAGTAGGACTTGGGCAGCCCCAGGGCCCGCTCGGCGATGAAGCACAGGATCAGCTGCGGGCTGATCGGAGCGATGCGCGGGATCAGGCTCTCGCGCAGGTAGCGCTCGACGTGATACTCGCGCGCATAGCCGTAGCCGCCATGCGTCATGACCGCCGTCTCGCAGGCGCGGAAGCCCGCCTCCGCGGCCAGGTACTTGGCGCTGTTGGCCTCGATCCCGCAGGAGTGCCGGCGGTCGTAGAGAGTCGCCGCCTTGCGCATCATCAGTTCGGCCGCCTCGAGCTGCATCCAGCATTCAGCCAGCGGATGCTGGATCGCCTGGTTCATGCCGATGGGACGCCGGAACACCACCCGTTCCCGGGCGTAGCGCGATGCGCGCTCCACCGCGACCCGTCCCAGGCCGATGGCTTCCGCGGCGATCAGGATGCGCTCGGGGTTGAGCCCGTGCAGGATGTATTCGAAACCACGCCCCTCTTCCCCGATGCGGTCCTCGGCGGGTACCCGCAGGCCGTCGATGAACACCTGGTTGGAGTCAACGCAGTGACGCCCCATCTTCTCGATCTCGCGGATCTCCATCCGCTTCCGGTCGACGTCGGTGTAGAACAGCGTCAGTCCCTGCGTCGGCCGTGCCACGTCCTCCAGCGGCGTGGTCCGCGTCAGCAGCAGGATCTTGTTGGCGACCTGCGCGGTCGAAGTCCAGACCTTGGTGCCGGTCACCACGTACGCGTCGCCCTCCCGCACGGCCCGCGTCTGCAAATGGGTGGTATCGAGGCCGACGTTGGGCTCGGTCACCGCGAAGCAGGCCTTGTCCTCTCCCCGGATCAGCGGCGGCAGCATGCGCATGCGCTGCTCCTCGCTGCCATGGACCACGACCGGGTTGAGGCCGAAGATGTTCATGTGCACGGCCGAGGCCCCGCTGAACCCGGCCCCGGATTCGCTGATCGCCTGCATCATCAGGGCCGCCTCGGTGATGCCCAGCCCGGAGCCGCCCACCGATTCCGGCATGGCCACGCCCAGCCACCCGCCGTCGGCCAGCGCGCGGTACAATTCCTCCGGAAAGTGCCCGCTGCGATCGTGCTCGAGCCAGTAGTCGTCACCGAAGCGCGCGCAGATGCGCGCCACCGAATCGCGTATGGCCGCCTGGTCTTCGTTGAGCGTGAAATCCATGCGAAGCTCCCCGCGAGGCGCAGGACGAAATGCGGCCACTGTACAGCGGTTCCGGTCGGGGCGGCGAGGAGGGGGCAGGTTTCTGGTTTCAGGTTCCAGGAAAGAGGAATCCCGCGGGCAATCGCAGATCCCGCTCTTCCCGGAGCTCGGGAGCGTCCGACAGGCCCGTCCAGCCGGACGGGGCCGGCCAGTGGGCAACCGCGTTTGCCGCTTCTTGCCTGAAACCTGAAACCTGAAACCTGAAACCTGAAACCTGAAACCACTCGGAGAGTGCCATGACTGAAGTGCACGTACGCGAGACCATCGACGCGCCCGCGGCGCGCGTATGGGAAATGATCGGCGACTTCGGCGGCCTGGCCCGCATCGGGCTGGTCCCGAGCTGCACCGTCGAGGGCGAGGGCATCGGCGCGGTGCGCACCCTGGACATGGGCGGCCCCGTGGTGCGCGAACGACTCGAGGCGCACGACGACGCCGGGCGGACCCTCACCTATACCATGGTCGAGACCGGTCCCCTGCCGGTGCGCAACTACCGCTCCACCATCCGCGTGCTCGAGGAAGGCCCGCAGCGATGCACCATCGACTGGGCCGGGGAGTTCGACCCGCTCGGGGATGCCGCCGAGCAGGCCGAGCAGACCGTGCGCGGAATCTACACCGGCGGCATCAGCGGTCTGCGCAAGGCGCTGGGACTGCAGGCGGACTAGTAGTCGCTCCGGGTGCGCCGGGAGGGCGTCCCGTCCTCCCGGCGCCCGCCGCTTCCGTCACGGCCCGGCCATCCCGGAGCGTGCGGGCGGGCGCGCGCGCCGGCGATGCGCGGGAGGTTGGCGGGAGCGTAGCCGATTCCCGCCTCCGCCCGCGTCCATACCGTGGGATGGATCTGGGCATCCCGCGCGATCGGGCGCACGTACGTCCCCAGCAGCCGCCACCACCCCTTCCAGGAGCGGTGCAGGCGTCCGCAGGGATCGCCGTCGAGGCGGTCCCGGGCACCGGGCGCGAGGCACAGGCCGGCCTGCCGGGCATGGTCCAGCATCCAGCGCAGGCTCAGGTCCGCCAGCCCCCGCTCCCGGTAGCCGCCGCCGACGTCGCAGTGCACGCCCGCGAACCAGACCTGTTCCACGCTCTGGTGCGGCCGCAGGTGCGCCTCGTCCCACGGCACCGGGGCAAAACCGCGACGCTTCTCGTCGATGGCCAGCGCCTGGCAGGCGATCGACACCGCCGGACTCAGGCGGGAGTCATGCAGCCGCCGCAGCGGAACCAGCCAGCCGAGGCTGCCGACCGTGTCCCACACGCCCACGAAATGCGGCCGGCATTCGCGCGCGAAGGTCCGGCGGAAGTCCGCGGCCTCGTTGCCGTTGCCGCTTTTCAGAAACAGTCGACTGGCGTACGGGAGCAGGTTCTCGTGATGCGGCCGGAGCAGGCCGCACTTGTCCAGCATCGCGGCAAGCGACCGGGCGGTGAATGCCCCGCGGCTGAACCCGAACAGGTAGACCCGGTCGCCCGGTTCCCAGGTCTCCATCAGGAAGCGGTAGGCGTCCTCGAGATTGTGCCGCATGCCGTACCCGAAGGCCGATCCCAGCAACTTGCCCAGGAACCGGCCCAGGGGGAACCCCAGGATGCGCGGGGCGAAGGTGCCCACCCCCGGGTCGTAGAATGCCTCCTGCCCGCCGGCGCGGCGCTGCAGCGCCTCGAACAGGTGCACGACGTTGGTGTTGACCGTTCCGAACTGCTCCCTGGTGCCGTCGCAGCAGACGACCACGTTCTTCGGCATGACCCTCTCTTCCCCCCGTCACGGCAGCCACGGCCCCGGCGAGCGATCGCCGGAACGACCGCTCCGCGGATTCCTCCTCCCCGTCCAGAGCATAGCGCAATTGGCTAAGGGTGGCGCAACAGCTCCCGCACCAGCAGGGCGAAAGCCGCCAGCCACAGCAGTGCCGCGGTCCAGACCAGGTGGGCCGGCAGCCCCGGACGCAGTCCGCCCGCGACCCGTGCGCCCGTCGCGAGCGCCAGCAGCAGCACCGCCTCCGACAGCGCCGGCGTCCAGGGGGGCGAGCGCTTCGCACGCTGCAGGCGGGACCGGCCCATCACGCTCAGGGTGAGCGTGCCCAGGGCCCCGACGGTGATCAGGTGCAGCGCGATCAGCTCGACTCCCGCTGCATCCAGTGCCACCGCCACCCCCGTGGCGACGAGCCCGGCCGCGAGCCACGCGTAGCCCGTCGCCAGCGCCAGCAGGTCCCGCCGCTCCGCCCACAGCCAGGGCCGCCAGCGCGCCAGGCGTACGGCGGCGACCGTCCCCGCGAGCGCCAGGAGCGCGCCGGCGACGGGCGACAGCCCCGGCAGCGGCAGGGTCGCCAGGGCCGCCGCCAGCGCCAGCAGCAGCAGCGCCTCCACGCGCGGCTGCACCCGGGCGCGCAGCACCGCGCCGCGGCGCTGCACGTGCCCGGCGGCCGCCGGCGCGATGATGCGCCCGCCCATGAAGGCCATCATCACCGCCAGCAGCAGCACCGTCTCGACCGCCACCCGCCGCTGCAGCAGGGGATCGTGGATCACGGCGGCGTACTGGAAGCCGCCCTCGGCAACGCAGAGCGCGATCAGCGCCAGCGGGAAAGCCCGGTTGCGCAGCTTCTTGGCGCCGCGCAGCAGCCCGGGGGCCGCCAGCGCCGCGACCAGCGCGGCAAAGGCGCCGTTGGTGCCCGCCGCGAGCAGGCTCCCGGGAGCCGCCAGCCAGGTGATTCGCGCAAGCAGCCAGAGCCCGCCGAGCGCCCCGACGCGGGCCCCGCCGGTGCGCCGGACCAGGAACCCGGCGACCACCGCCAGGGCGAACCCGAACAGCATTTCGTGGGCATGACCGGCCGGGGTGGACAGCCCCGGCACGCGCCAGGCCGAATGCCGCATGCCCGCCAGCCCGGCGGGCACCGCGACGGCAGCGTAGGCCGCGGCGGCGGGGAACAGCACGCGTGCGGCGTCGTGGCGTCCCCGACGGGACGATCGGTGCATCGACGATGAGGAATCGGGCATGGACGTTCCCTGCAGTGCCCCGCCGGGCGGAGGTCGGTGCTATGATTGCCGCGCAATGGTCGCACATTCGCGCCCCCGGGCGGAGGCGAGGCACAGGGAGGAGCAGCGATGGCCGTGAGCGGGAGGCTCTCCCGGTCGGGGCGGAGCACGGCGCTGGCGCTGGCCGCGCTCGCGACCCTGAGCCTGGCCGCCTGCGGCGGCGGCACCAGCATCGGCGTGGCGCCGCTGGCAAGCGGTGCCTATGCCACGTTCCAGCCGGCCGGCGTGGTGATCGGGCAGCCGGATTTCAGCCAGAGCTCGCCGAATCAGGGAAATGGCTCCCAACCCTACGCGGAGACGCTCCGGCAGCCCGCGGGCAACAGCCTTCCATTCGGAGGCACACTCTACGTGCCCGACACGGGGAACAACCGCGTGCTTGGGTATTCCGGGGTTCCCGCGGTGAACAACCAGGTCGCGACGTTTGCTGTCGGTCAACCGGATCTGCAGAGCGCCACCGCACCAGCACAGCCGACGAGCAGCTCGCTCAACGCCCCGCGTGGCCTCGCGACTTACGGCGGCGATCTCGTCGTCGCGGACAGCGGCAACAACCGGGTGCTGATCTGGAGCCAGGCGCCGACGGGCAGTTCCCCGGCAGATGTCGTGTTGGGGCAGCACGGCGACTTCCAGACGGGCAGCGCTGCCTGCGGCTGGCCGGGTCTGAACGATCCGGCCGGGGTGGCCGTGACACCGGGTGGCAAGCTCGTCGTCGTCGATACGGGGAACAATCGCATCCTGATCTGGGACCAGGTGCCGACCACCA
>DASQZJ010000074.1:0-41634 GCA_035638775.1 Gammaproteobacteria bacterium | reverse complement strand
GCTCGGGACCTACATGGTCGACCGCGACGGCAACGCGGACGGCGAGCGTGCCGGTGCCCTGCTGAAGGAGTGCGAAAAGCGCGGCCTGCTCATGATCCGCTGCGGCGCCTACGGCCACCAGGTGGTGCGCTGGCTGCCGCCACTGATCGTGAGCGAGCAGCAGGTCGACCAGGCGGCCGACATCTTCGCCGAGGCCCTCAAGGCAACGGCCTGAGGATGCCGGCCGCCGGCACGGCCCCGGCCGGGCACTTGCGTGCCCGGCCGGATGCGGACAGGATTGTCCCCCATCTGCCGACCACAACACTCAGCCGGGGGACCATCCGATGGCGTCCGTAGCGGACAGCATTCCCGTGGATTTTGCCGCCTGCCTCGCCAGGCACGGCCGGGAACGGCCGCGGCATACCGCCCTGATCCTCGACGACCGCAGGCTCTCCTGGGGCGATCTCTCGCGCCGCGTCGCGCAGACCGCCAACGCCCTGCAGGACCTGGGCCTGCAGCGCGGCGACAAGGTCGCGATGCTGGCCGCGACCTCGATCGAGTACGTTACCCTCTTCGCCGGCACGGTGGTTGCCGGCGGCTGCGCCGTGCCGCTTTCGGGGATGGTCCAGGGGGATGCCATCGAGCGCATGATCCGCGATTGCGATGCGCGGGTGCTCGCGGTCTCGGAAAGCACCCGCGGGCAGGTGGCCGCCTTCGCCGAAGGGCTGGAGCAGATCCTGCCGGGCGGATTCATCGGCCTGGACTTTGCGCGGGATCCCTGGCGCGGGTTCGACGCCTGGATTGCCGACCGGCCGACGGACTGGCCGCAGGTGGAGGTGCGTCCCTCCGATCCCTTCGACCTGATCTACAGCTCGGGCACCACCGGCATGCCCAAGGGCATCGAGCACCCGCACGCGATGCGCTCCCGCCACCTGGTGCTGGGAGAGCAGCTGGGCATGGACGGCGATGCCGTGACGCTCTCATCGACGCCCCTGTATTCCAACACCACCCTGGTGGCACTGCTGCCCACGCTGGCCGGGGGCGGCACCGTGGTTCTGATGAAGAAGTTCGACGCCGGCGAATTCCTGGACCTGGCCGAGAAGCACCGGGTGACCCATGCCATGCTGGTGCCGGTGCAGTACCAGCGCATCCTGGCGCACCCGGACTTCGACCGGCACGACCTGTCGAGCTTTCGCCTCAAGCTCTCCACCAGCGCGCCGCTGCGCCGCAGCGTGATCGAGGATGCCAACCGCCGCTGGCCGGGTGAGCTGATTGAGATCTATGGCCTCACCGAGGGCGGCGTCGCCACCTTCCTCGATACCCGCCAGTTCCCGGACAAGCTCGACACCGTCGGCCGTCCGCCGGACAACGTCGAGCTGGTGATCCTCGACGAGCAGGGCAGGCCCGTCCCCCCGGGCGAGATCGGCGAGGTGGCGGGGCGCTCGGAGGCGATGATGACCGGCTACTACAAGCGGCCGGACAAGACCGGCGAGCTGCTCTGGTACGACGGGCAGGGGCGCCTGTTCTTCCGCACCGGCGACATGGGGCGCCTGGACGAGGACGGCTTCCTGCAGCTGCTGGATCGCAAGAAGGACATGATCATTTCGGGCGGCTTCAACGTCTACGCCACGGACCTGGAGCAGGTGCTGCTGCGCCATCCCGACGTCACCGACGCCGCGGTGGTCGGCGTGCCCAGCGAGCAGTGGGGCGAGACGCCCGTGGGTATCGTGGTCCTGCGCGAGGGTGCCCGCGCATCGGCCGACGATCTGCGCGAGTGGGCCAATGCCCGCCTCGGCAAGACCCAGCGGCTCAACGCCGTGCAAATCCGCGACTCGCTGCCACGGAGCACGATCGGGAAGGTATTGAAACGCGAGCTGCGGGAGGAGTTTATGGCTGCGAGCTCCTGACGGAGCTCGCACCGGTTTTCGGTTTCCGGTTTTAGGTTTTAGGAACGAGGGCTCGGGTGGACATCGCCGGCGTCTGCGCCTGATCGAGGCTCGAGGAGCACTCCCCCGGCCAGCCTTGGCTGACACGCCCGGCAAAGGCAGCGAGATCTGCCGCTTCTTGCCTAAAACCTAAAACCGGAAACCGAAAACCGCCCCGGCCCGCCTGCGGCGGGCCGGGGCTACATGTCCCCCCACAATCCCTGCATCACGGCGATCGCCGCGGCGGCGGCGGTCTCGGTGCGCAGCGTTCTCGGGCCCATGCGGACCGCGGTAAAGCCACGTTCGCCGGCGCACGCGATCTCGGCCTCGTCCAGTCCGCCTTCCGGTCCAACCAGCAGGGTCGCCCGTGCCGGAGGCGGGAGGTCGGCCAGCCGGCGTTCCGCGGCGGGGTCGAGCAGCAGCCGGGTACCGTCGCCCGGATCCTGCGCGAGGCGTTCGTCCAGGGGTCTGGGCACCCTGACCTCCGGCAGCACCGCGCGGCCGCACTGCTCGCAGGCGCTGCGGGCGACGCCCTGCCAGTGGTCGCGGCGCCGGGCCAGGCGCTCGCCGCGCAGCCGCACCATGCTGCGGGCGCAGAAGACCGGATCGATCCGGGTCACGCCCAGCTCCACCGCCTTCTGTACCGCGTAGTCCATGCGCTCGCCCCGGGAGACGCCCTGGATCAGGGTGACGGCAAGCGGAGACTCGGGCCGGGGACGGCGCCGCCCGCCCGTGCGCACGGTCACGCCGTCCCGGCCGGCCGATTCGATTTGTGCTTCGAACTCGCCGCCCCGGCCGTCGAACAGCACCAGCGCGGCACCGGGCCCGAGGCGCAGCACGCGTGCGACATGGCGGGCGGCCTGGCCCTCCAGCGTGACGATCGCGCCCTCGCGCAGCGGCTGCTCGCAATGGATCCGGGGAATGCGCACTAGGCGGTGGCCCGCTCGATGCCTTCCGCGGCCACCCGCGCCAGGTGATCGATCTCTTCCGGCGTGATGACGTACGGCGGCATGAAGTAGACCACGTTGCCCAGCGGGCGCAGCAGCACGCCGTTGGCCAGGCCGTGCCGGAACACGTGCAGCCCGCGGCGTTCCTGCCACGGGAAGGGCTCGCGGCCGCGTCGGTCGCGCACCATCTCCATCGCCAGCACCATCCCGTGCTGGCGGATCTCTCCGATGTGCGGATGATCGGCGAGGTGCTCGACGGCCCGGCGCATGTGCGCGGCGAGCTCGCGATTGCGCGCGATCACGTCGTCGTCGCGGAAGATGTCCAGGGTGGCCAGTGCCGCCGCGCAGCCCAGCGGGTTGCCGGTGTAGCTGTGCGAATGCAGGAACGCGCGCAGCTTCTCGTACTCGTCGTAGAAGGCGTGGTAGACGCTTTCCCCCGTGAGCACCACGGAAAGCGGCAGGTAGCCGCCGGTCAGGCCCTTGGAAAGACACAGGAAATCCGGGCTGATGCCGGCCTGCTCGCAGGCGAACAGGGTCCCGGTACGGCCGAAGCCGACCGCGATCTCGTCGGCGATCAGGTGGACGCCGTGGCGGTCGCAGGCCTGTCGCAGCAGCTTGAGGTACACCGGGTCATGCATGCGCATGCCTCCGGCGCACTGGATCAGGGGCTCCACGATCACCGCGCAGATTTCATCGGCGTGTTCGGCCAGCACCGCCTCCATCTCCGGGAACACGCGCTCGGCGTAATCCGCCCAGCTCTCGCCCGGCTCGCGGTCGAAGGCGTCGGGCGAGGTGACCTTGAACGTGTCCATCAGCAGCGGGTCGTAGGTCTGGCGGTAGAGCGAGACGTTGGTCACGGCCAGCGCGCCCAGGGTCTCGCCGTGGTAGCTGTTGCTCAGGGTGACGAAGCGGGTCTTGCGCGTATGCCCCCGGTTGCGCCAGTAGTGGTAGCTGAGCTTGACCGCGACCTCCACCGCGGAGGAGCCGTTGTCGGCGTAGAAGCTCCGGGTCAGGCCGGGCGGCGTCACCTC
This sequence comes from Gammaproteobacteria bacterium, assembly GCA_035638775.1. Taxonomy (GTDB): domain Bacteria; phylum Pseudomonadota; class Gammaproteobacteria; order UBA5335; family SLRW01; genus DASQZJ01. The sequence goes on along the minus strand of DASQZJ010000074.1, from coordinate 37,752 downwards.
GGCGAGCCGCTCGGACAACTCGATCACCGGCTCATGGGTGCAGCCGGCCATGATCACGTGCTCCAGCGTTTCGAGCTGCTCGCGGATGCGGGTGTTGATGCGCGGGTTGCAGTGGCCGAACAGGTTCACCCACCAGGAGCTGATCGCGTCCAGGTAGCGGTTGCCGTCGAAATCCTCCAGGTACATGCCCTCGCCCCGCCGGACCGGGATCATGGGCATCCACTCGTAGTCCTTCATCTGGGTGCAGGGGTGCCACACGGATGCCAGGTCCCGCCGGGCCAGCGCGGCGTTGGCGGTGCCCTGGGGCTCGAATTGCACGGACATGCTTCCTCCGGTCACTGCGGCGGTGCGGGAGCGCGGGCGCGGGTCAGCCCAGCGCCTTGATGAACACCTTGGAGTTGCGCTGGTAGTTGTACATGGCCTGGCGCGAGACCGGCAGGTCCTGGATCCGCGCCGGCTCGAAGCCCTGCTCCCGGAACCAGTGCGAGGTACGTGTCGTGAGCACGATCAGTCGCTCGATGCCGCGGCTGCGGGCGCGCTTCTCCAGGTGACGCAGCAGCGTCACGCCCCGGTCCGCGTTGCGGTAGTCGGGGTGCACGCCGACGCAGGCCAGCTCGGCGGCGCGCTCGGGGGGAAACTCGTACAGCGCCGCGCACGCGATGATCATGCCGTCGCGTTCCATCACGACGAAGTTGTCGATCTCCAGCTCGAGCTGCTCGCGGGAGCGGTGGACCAGGATTCCCTCCTGCTCCAGGGGCGCGATAATCTGCAACACGCCCCCGACGTCGTCAATGGTGGCGTCGCGGAGGGTGTCGTAGTGTTCGCTGGTGATCAGCGTGCCCACGCCGTCGCGGGTGTACAGCTCCTGCAGCAACGCACCCTCGTGGCGGCTGCTCAGCAGGTGCGCACGCGCCACGCCGCCGCGGCAGGCCCGTACCGCATGGCGGATCTGGAGCCGCAGCCCGTCGCTGCACGAGCGCTTCCCGCAAAGCGCCTGCGCCTCGCCGGGGGTGAGCTCGCCGATGCGTTCGTCCGCGGCATCCCTGAGCGGCGGCTCGCCACTGACGAACAGCAGCTTGTCCGCCTGCAGCTGGATCGCGGCCGCCGTCGCGACGTCCGCGGCGTCGAGCAGGAACGCCTCGCCCGTGGGCGAGCAGGCGACCGGCGAGAGCAGCACCAGCGCGCCGTCGCCAAGGAGGTCGCGTATCGCACCCGTCCGTACGCGACGCACTTCGCCACTGTGCAGGTAGTCGATGCCGTCACGGACACCGATCGGGCGCGCCACCACGAGGTTGCCGGAAACCAGCCGGATGGCGTTGCCGGCCATGGGCGTACCACTCAGGCCGGTGGAGAAGCGCGCCTCGATGTCGATACGCAGGGCGCCCACCGCCTCCCGGGCGCAGGCCAGCGCGCCCGGATCGACCACCGGAAAGCCGTTGACCCGGTCGAGCTCCAGGCCCCGCTCCGCGAGGCGCGCCTCGATCTGCGGCTCCGCCCCGTGCACCAGCACCAGGCGCACGCCGAGGCTGGCCAGCAGCGCGATGTCATGCACCAGCCCGGTCGCCTCGGGCGATCGCAGCGTGTCGCCGTCGATCGCCAGCACGAACGTGCGGCCGCGGTGCGCGTTGATGTACGGCGAGGAGTCGCGGAACCACTTGACGAACTCCGCCACCGGGATTTCCTGGGTCATGCCGTGGCTTGCCTTAGGTCTCCGGGAGTCCGGGGAAGACCCCCTTGTCTTTCACGGTGATCCGGCGCCAGCCGTGACCGGCCGGGCTTGCCCAGACCCATCCCCGTCGGCGCAACCTGCTGCCCCGTCCCGAGCCTTCTTAAAACTTAACAACTTAACAACTTAATAACTTAATAACTTAATAACTTTAAGAACACCCCTACTCCCCGTCGAAGCAGAACCGCTGCACCAGCTGAGCGAGGATTTCGTGCATGGGTTCGATGCGGTCCAGCGCCAGGTACTCGTCCGGCTGGTGGGCCTGCTCGATATCGCCGGGCCCGAGGATCAGGGTCTCCATCCCCATGCGGCCGAAGAACGGGCCCTCGGTGCCGAAATCGACCGCGCCCGCCGTCATGCCGGTGAGGGACTCCGCGGCCCGCACGACGGCGCTGTCCGACGGGGTTTCCATCGCCGGCACGCCGTCGAACAGCGGCGCGTAGTCAAGCTCCAGCCCGGTGCCTGCCAGCGCCTGCGCGGCCGCCTCGCGGAGCCGGCGGCGCAGGCTCTCGATCTCCATCCCGGGGAGCATGCGCAGGTCGAAGTGCAGCTCGCACTCGGCGCAGATCCGGTTGGGATTGTCGCCGCCGTGGATGTGTCCCAGGTTGAGCGTGGGTCGGTCCACGTGGAAGGCCGGGTTGCGGTTGTCGCGCTGCAGCGCCTCGCGCAGCTCCAGCAGGGCGCCCAGCACCCGGTACATCCCCTCCAGGGCGTTGCGTCCCAGGGAGGGATCGCTGGAATGGCCCGACGCGCCGATCACGCGCAGTCGCTCCATCATGATGCCCTTGTGCATGCGCACCGGCCGCAGGCCGGTGGGCTCTCCCACGACCACGTAGCGTGCCCGCGGGCGGCCGCTCTCGGCCAGGCTGCGGGCGCCGCTCATGCTGCATTCCTCGTCCGCGGTCGCGAGCAGGATGAGCGGCCGGCGCGGATGTTGGCCGGCGGCCTCCGCGGCCACCCCGACGGCGATCGCCAGGAACGCCTTCATGTCCGAGGTGCCCAGGCCGTAGATGCGCTGCTCGCGGACCGTGGCCGAGAACGGGTCGCTGCGCCACCGGCCCTCGTCGAAGGGCACCGTGTCGGTGTGGCCGGCCAGCACCAGGCCTCCGTCACCCTGTCCCAGGGTCGCGACCAGGTTCGCCTTCTGCGGCTGACCGGGCAGTGGCAGCAGCTCGATGGCGAAGCCGAGCGCCTCGAGCCAGCCCGCCAGGTGCTCGACCACGGGCCGGTTGCCGAGGTCGAGGTCGGGGTTGGAGCTGCTCACTGACGGGATCGCCACCAGCTCCCGGATCCTGTCCAGGGTTTCGGGTATCCTGCTCATGCCGGTGATTCTGTACTGCGGCCCGGGTGCACGCAAGGCACGGGGCTTGATCCCGGCAGCCTGCGCGCCTACCGTTGATCCATGCAGTGCAGCGCCATTCCTGGCACCGACCAACAAGGACAACCGGCGCGGCCCGGATGAAACCATCGGGATTGGCAGTGACTCGCGGACAACGCTCACGTGCGCGCACGGCCAACGGCCTGTGCGCGCCCCTCGTCGAGCCCGGCAGCGGCCGGCTGCCGGGCGCGCGCTGGTGCCCGTCGCCGCATCGCGACGCCCGCCCCGACCCCCTCGACATCAGCCTCGTGGTCGTCCACGGGATCAGCCTGCCGCCCGGCGAGTTCGGCGGCGACTGGATCGACGCGCTGTTCACCGGGACCTTGCCGGCGGATGCGCATCCGTACTTCGCCCGCATCGCCGGGATGCGGGTCTCGTCCCACGTCCTGATCCGGCGCGACGGCGAGTGCGTGCAGTACGTGCCGTTCCACGAGCGGGCCTGGCACGCGGGCGTGTCGTCCTTCGAAGGCCGCCCCGACTGCAACGACTACTCCATCGGCATCGAGCTCGAGGGCACCGACGAGGATCCCTACGAGACGGTGCAGTACCGCCGCCTGGCGGCGCTGTGCGCCGCCCTGATGCGGGTGTACCCGGCGGTGACGCCGGATCGGGTCGCCGGCCACTGTCACGTGGCGCCGGGCCGCAAGACCGACCCCGGACCGGCGTTCGAGTGGAATCGACTGCGTCGGCTGATCCGGGCGGTACCCGGCTGACCGCCTGCGGAGGAAATCACGGCACCATGGCAATCATCTCCATACTGCTGGTGTTCGGCGCCGAGTACCTGCTGGGCGACGCCGAGCGGGTGAGAAGCCCGGCCTGGTTCCGCTCCTGGCACGAGGTGCTCGCCCGCGTCGCGGGCGGCTGGCCGGCCTGGGACGGAGCGCTCGGGGTCCTGCTGCTGGTCGGGCTGCCGGTGCTGGCGCTGATCCTGTTGCAGCTGTTCCTGTTCTGGCTGGGTCTGGGATTCGTCGCCGCGCTGATCGGCCTGGTGGTGTTGTACTTCAGCCTCGGACCGCGACGCCTGCCCGAGCAGGCGCGGCTGTTCCTGTCCCGGACCGAGGAAGGCGGGGAGGGTGCGCTGGAGCTGGCGGCGAACCTCCTCGGCGAGCGCCCGGCGGACCTCGGCACCGCCAGCGCGGGGATGCGTGACGCCCTGGTGGCCCAGTCGGCGGAGCGCCTGTTCACGGTGCTGTTCTGGTTCATGGTGCTCGGCCCGGTGGGCGCCCTGCTCGTCCGGCTGGCGAGCTTCGCCCGCGATCAGGCGCACGGCGAGGGGCTGGCCGACTTCGCCGCCCGCCTCGCGGGCGTGCTGGCATGGATCCCGGTGCGCCTGCTGGCCCTCACCTACGGGCTGGTCGGCAGCTTCGAGGATTCGCTCCACGGCTGGCGCGCCTGGCGGGAGGGCGAGGCGGACTCGATCGCCGACGCCGGTCGCGGCTTGCTGCTCGCCGCGGGCCAGGGTGCGCTGCGGGTGCACGAGGACACCGCGGAGAGCGACGATCCGGACGGGGTGGCAACGGCCCTGGAGCTCTATCACCGCGCGCTGGCGGTCTGGCTGATCCTCATCTCCCTGCTGACCCTGGCCGGGTGGCTCGCCTGAGGGACGGCGGTGCGGCCTGCGGGGTCGTGGCGCGTCCCGGCCGCGCGGCGGCGGCCGCGGTGCTGCTGCTGCCTGTCTGGCTTGCCGCGGCGCACGCGGCGGGAGCCGTTGCCGCGCGCGATGACACCGGCCGGCGCATTCACCTGCCGCGGCCGGCCCGACGGATCGTCAGCCTGGCGCCGCACGTCACCGAGACGCTGTTCGACCTGGGCGTCGGCAACCGGGTGGTCGGGGCCAGCCGTTACAGCAACTACCCGCCGCCGGCGAAGCGGATCCCCCGGGTGGGCGGCGCCGCGGGCCTGGACTACGAGAGGATCCTGGCGCTGCACCCCGACCTGGTGGTGGCCTGGGCCAGCGGCACCGGGAAGGCCTCCATCCGCAAGCTGCGGCGGCTCGGGCTGACGGTGTTCGTCAGCAGGCCCCGCAGCTTCGCCGACATCGCCTCCGGCTTCGAGCGCCTCGGCCGCCTGGTGGGCCGGCCGCGGCGGGGCAGGGCGCTGGCGGCGCAGTTTCGTCAGCGGGTGGCCGCCATCCGCGGGCGCTGGAGCCACCGCCGGCCGGTGCGGGTGTTCTACGAGATCTGGAACCGGCCGCTGATGACCGTCGGCGGATCGCATATCATCAGCGAGGCGATCCGGGCGTGCGGCGGGCGCAACGTCTTCGGCGATCTCGATTCGCTGGCGCCACGGGTGGCGACCGGCGCGGTGCTGGGACGGGATCCGCAGGCCATCGTTGTGGGCGGTCCCCGGTCGTGGCTCGGCTATTGGCACCGGTGGGACCGGCTGACGGCAGTGCGGGACGGAAATCTCTTCCGCCTGGACCCCGACCGGATCCAGCGACCGGGTCCGCGGATCGTGGAGGGCACCCGGGCGTTGTGCCGGGACCTGCAGCAGGCACGGCAGAGGCTGGGCGGAAGTGCGCATCGGCATTGACCTGGGCGGGACCAAGATCGAGGGCATCGTGCTCGACGACGAGGGGCGCGAGCGCCGCCGGCGCCGCGCCGCCACGCCGCGGGACGACTACCCCGGGACGCTGCAGGCAGTGGCGGCCATCCTGCACGAGCTGGAGCGCGGGCTCCCCGCCGTCCCCGCCGTGGGCATCGGCTCCCCCGGCTCGCCCTCGCGGCTGACCGGCCGGATGAAGAACTGCAACTCCACCTGGCTCAACGGGCGGCCGCTGGCGGCGGACCTGGAGCGCGTGCTCGGGCGCCCCGTGCGGCTGGCGAACGACGCCGACTGTTTCGCGCTGTCGGAGGCGACCGACGGTGCGGGGGCCGGCGCGTCCAGCGTGTTCGGCGTGATCCTGGGCACCGGCGTGGGCGGCGGCATCGTGATCGACGGGCGCCTGCTGACGGGCGTCGACGGACTCGCGGGGGAGTGGGGGCACAATCCGCTGCCGTGGCCGGCGGCGGACGAGCTGCCGGGTCCCGCCTGTTACTGCGGCCGCGCCGGCTGCATCGAGACCTGGATCAGCGGGCCGGGCCTGGCGGCCGATCACCGCCGGGTCGCCGGCCAGGCACTCGGCGCCCGGCAGATCGCGTCGGCCGCCCGCCGGGGCGACGCCGCCGCGCGGTCGAGCCTCGAACGCTACGAGACGCGCCTCGCCCGCGGCCTGGCGAGCGTGATCAACATCCTGGACCCGGAATGCATCGTGCTCGGCGGCGGCCTTTCCGCTTTGCGCCGCCTGTACCGGGAACTCCCCGCGCTGCTCGCCGATTACGTGTTCTCGGACCGGGTCGCCGCGCGGCTGTCGCCGCCGCGCCACGGGGACGCCAGCGGGGTGCGCGGCGCGGCCCGGCTCTGGCCCGGGTGATCAGCCGGTTGCGCCGGTGGCGGGGAGCGGCGCCGCCCGGATGCCGGCGAAGTCGTGCAGGCTTGCGTCCGCGAGATGCGAGGGAACGACGTTGCGCAGGCTCGCCGCGATCACGTCCAGGCGCCCCGGGTCGACGGCCTCCCACTGCCGCAGCATCTGCTTGATCGCCTGGCGCTGGAGGTTTTCCTGGGACCCGCACAGGTTGCAGGGGATGATCGGGAACCGGCGCAGCTCGGCGTAGCGGGCGATGTCGCGTTCGGCGCAGTACGCCAGCGGCCGGATCACCACGTGCCGGCCATCGTCGCTGCGCAGCTTGGGCGGCATCGCCTTGAGCGCGCCGCCGTGGAACATGTTGAGGAACAGGGTCTCGATCATGTCGTCGCGGTGATGTCCCAGCGCGATGCGCGTGACCCCGTGCTCGGCAGCAAAGCGGTAGAGGATGCCCCGGCGCAGGCGCGAGCACAGCGAGCACATGGTGCGCCCTTCCGGGATCACCCGCTTGACCACGCTGTAGGTATCCTCTTCCAGGATGTGATACGGGACGCCGAGGCTTTCCAGGTACTCCGGCAGCACGTGCGCCGGGAACCCCGGCTGCTTCTGGTCGAGATTGACCGCCAGCAGCTCGAAACGCACGGGGGCGCGGCGCTGCAGCGACAGCAGCATGTCCAGCAGGGTGTACGAGTCCTTGCCGCCGGACAGGCAGACCATGACCCGGTCGCCGTCCGCGATCATCTCGTAGTCGGCGACGGCCTGGCCCGTCAGGTGCCGCAGCCGTCGCTGCAGCCGGCCGAGCCCGTCGCGATCCGTGTCCTGCCTGGCTGCCTGCATCGCTGTGCTCCGGGATGCCGCGTGAATGACCGGCGCATTGTACTCACCCGGTCACCGGCAATGCCACGTGTCACGGAGCGCGCGGGGGCAAGGACGAGGCGCGGGAGCGAAGACGGCGGGCGACCGCGTTAGACTGGGTGCAACCCGATTCCCGGGTGCGACCGGGCTCCGGCCGCACCGATCCGATGGAGGTGCGAACGTGTCGAACAGGCAGACGGTCGCGGACCTGGCGCCCGCCACGCGCTACGCGCGGCGGGAAGGCGTCCGGCTCGCGTGGACGGTGCTGCACGGAACCGACGACATCCTGATCCCGGCCGCCAATGCCCGGTCCATCGCGGACCGGATCCCCGGTGCCCGCCTGCCCCCTTTGCCCGGGTGCGGGCACCTGGTCTGGGACATGGACGGCGGCGCCAGCATCAAGGCCATTCGCGGATTCGTCGAGGAAGCCGGATGAAGATTCCCGAGATCCTGTTGATCGAGTCCCAGCACAAGCCCGGCAGCCTCGCCCGGATCCTCCAGGTCATCGGCGAGGCCGGCCTGGTGATCGAGAACCTCGACGTGGTCCGGCGCGACCAGGACAAGACGGTGTGGGAGATCACCCTGAACCTGGAGGCGGACGTCGAGTACAACCTGGCCGAGGCGATCAACGCCCTGCCCAACGCGCGCCTGATCGGCAAGTCGGACCGGGTGTTCAACCGCCATCGCGGTGGCAAGATCCGGATGGTTTCGCGCCTTCCGCTGACCTCTCTCCAGGAGCTGCGCGACGTCTACTCGCCGGGAGTCGCCCGGGTGTGCCTGGCGATCCGGGACGACCCGTCCCTGGCGCAGGAGTACACCGGCCTGCGCAACACCGTCGGCATCATCACCAACGGCACCGCGATCCTGGGGCTCGGCAACATCGGGCCGGTGGCGGGCCTGCCGGTGATGGAGGCCAAGGCCGCGCTGATGGCCCGGCTCGCGGGCCTGTCGGGCATCCCCGTCCTGCTGCAGGAGACCGATCCGGAGCGGGTGATCGAGACGGTCGAGCGGATCGCGCCCTCGTTCGGCGCAATCCAGCTCGAGGACTTCGCCGCCCCGGACTGCTTCCGCATCGAGGAGGAGCTCCTCCGGCGCCTGGACCGGCCGGTGATGCACGACGACCAGCACGGCACCGCCGTGGTGTCCCTGGCCGCGCTGCTCAGTGCCGCGCGGCGCATCGGGCGCAGCCTGGAGGACAGCGTGGTGGGCCAGGTCGGCCTGGGCGCCGCCGGCATGGGGATCGCCAACCTGCTCGCCAGCCACGGGCTGCGCAAGCTGCTCGGCACCGACCTGCGCGAGGATGCGCTGCGGCGCTTCGAGGCGCTGGGCGGCCGGCGCGCGAGCCTCGACCAGGTGATGGCGCGGGCGGACATCGTGATCGCCACCACCGGCGTCTCCGGCCTGATCCGGCCGGAGAGCGTGCGCGAGGGGCAGCTGATCCTGGCGCTGACCAATCCGGATCCGGAGATCCTGCCGCGCGAGGCGCTCCGGCGCGGCGCGGCGTTCGCGGCCGACGGTGCCAGCATCAACAACGTGCTGGGCTTCCCGGGGCTGTTCCGGGGCGTGCTGGAGTCCGGGGTGCGCGCCTTCAGCAACGAGATGTTCCTCGCCGCCGCCCGCACGCTGGCGGAGCTGGCGCCGGAGCACGAGCTGGTGCCGTCACCGCTGGATTCGGCCGTGCACCAGGCCGTGGCCGAGGCGGTGCACGAGGTGGCCACGGCCGGCTGAGCGGCTCGCGGCGGGATCAGCCGGGGTGCCCGCCGATCAGCCCGCGCCGCCCGAGCCAGGCGAAGCCGGCCAGGGCCAGCGCGGTGATGCCGGCGCCGGTGAGGAAGGTCGCCGCCGGGCCGAAGGCCTGCCAGAGCCCGCCGGCCAGCACGCTCGCGACCAGCATGGCGAGGCCGCTGACCAGGCTGAACATGCCGTAGGCGGTTCCCCGCAGGCGCGCCCCGGCGGTGTCGGCCACCAGGGTCACCAGCAGGCCCTGGGTCAGGCCCATGTGCAGCCCCCACAACGCGGATCCCAGCGCCACGCTCCATACGCTGCCGGCGGCGGCCAGGACCAGGTCGGCGGCGATCAGCGCCAGCAGGCCGGAGGCGAGCAGGCCGCTGCGCCCGATGCGGTCGGACAGCCGCCCCACCGGGTACGCGGTGGCGGAGTACACCACGCTCATCACCGCCAGCATCATCGGGACCAGGGCCTCGCGCAGGCCGATGCTCTCGGCCTTGAGCAGCATGAAGGCCTCGCTGAAGCGCGCCAGCGTGAACACGCCGGCCACCGTCACCACCAGCCAGTACGCCGACGGCAGCCTTGCCAGCTCGCGCCGGCGCAGCGGCAGTCGCGCCGTGCGCTCGCGCGAGCGGGCCGGTTCGTGCACCGCGGTCGCCAGCACCGCCACGGCGGCGGCGGCGGGGATCACCGCGAGCCAGAACACCAGCCGGAAATCGTCCGAGCTCAGCGTCATCAGCAGCATCGCCAGGCCCGGGCCGAGCACGGCGCCGACCGTATCCAGCGACTGGCGCAGGCCGAACGCGCTGCCGCGCAGCGGCGCCGGCGCGAGGTCCGCCACCAGGGCATCGCGCGGTGCCCCCCGGATGCCCTTGCCGATGCGGTCGATGAAGCGTGCCACGAATACCGCCTCGACACTGGCGGCGACCGCGAACAGCGGCTTGCTGAGGGTGGCGAGGCCGTAGCCGGCGAGGGCCAGCGCCTTGCGCCGTCCCAGCCAGTCCGACAGGGCGCCGGAGAACGTGCGGGTGATCAGCGCGGTCGCCTCGGCCACGCCCTCGATCAGTCCCACCGAGACCGTGCTCGCGCCCAGCACGGAAACCAGGAAGACCGGCAGCAGGCTCTGGATCGCCTCCGAGGAGGTGTCCATGAACAGGCTCACCACCCCCAGCGCCCAGACGCCGGCGGGCAGCGAGCCGCGGGGCGGTCCGCGGCGCCGGGGTGCTTGTTCCTGCATGGGCGCGATCATACGGGCCCGCCCGGTCCCTTGCCAGGGGATCCGGGGCGCTGCTCAGCCGTCCAGCGGCTCCAGGGTCACCGGCAGGCCGTCGCGGGGCCGGGAGATCGGCACGATGGCGTAGCGCGGGCGGTAGTCCGCGGGCAGGTGCACGCGGTAGCGACGCAGGAACTGGTGCAGGAAGGCCTTGACCTGCATTTCGGCGAAATGCAGCCCGATGCACATGTGGGCGCCGCCCCCGAAGGGAATCCAGGCGAACGGGGTTTGCCGGTGCTCGGCCCGCTCGCGCGAGAAGCGCTCCGGGTCGAAGCGCTGCGGCTCCCGCCAGTAGCCGCTGAAATGGTGGGTGAAGCTGGGCGAGATGCTCACCAGGGTGTTGGCGGGGATGCGGTAGCCCTGGAATTCGCAGTCGCGCACCGTGCGCCGCGGCATCGACGGCAGCGGCGGGTTCATCCGCAGCGCCTCCCGGAAGACCCGTCCGGTCAGCTCCAGGCGGTCGAGCTCCTCGTAGCCCAGCCGGTCGCCACCGACCGAGCGCAGCTCCTCGCGCACCCGCTCCTGCCACTCCGGATGCTCGCCGAGCGCATGGATCATGGTCGTCAGGGCGCTGGTCGTGGTGTCGTGCGCGGCCATCATCAGGAAGATCATGTGGTCCACGATCTCCCGGTCGTCGTAGGCCTCGCCGTCCTCGCTGCGCGCGCGGCAGATCTGGCTGAAGAAATCCGCCCCCCCGCCGGCGCGCTTCGCGGGGATGAGGTCACGCAGGAAGTCCTCGAGGAAGCGCCGCCCGCGCAGCCCCCGGTCCCAGGCGAGCCCCGGAAGCGGCAGCCGCACCACGGCGATGGATGCCCTGACGGTGTCCATGAACGCGCGGTTGACCCGTTCGGCCTCCGGGCCCAACTGCAGGCCGAGGAAGACGGTCGCCGCGAGATCCAGGGTGAGCTGCTTGATCGCCGGATAGAAGCGCAGCCGATCCCGGTCGCGCCACGCGGCGATGCCGGACGCGATGCCCGGGTTCATGCGGTCCACGTACTCGGCCAGGGCCTCCTTGCGGAAGGCTGCCTGCATGATGCGGCGCTGGTAGCGGTGATCGTCGCCGTCGCGCAGCATCAGCCCGCGCGGAAACAGGCGCCCGAGGACCGGCTGCCAGCCGAGGTAGCTCGAGAAGTTGCCCTCGCGGTCGCGCAGCACGAAGCGGTTGCCTTCGGCGCTCATCAGCGCCACGCCGCGCTGGAACAGGACCTCGCTGCGGTAAACGGGACCGTACTTGCGGTACATGCGGGCGGACAGGCGGGCCGGGTGGCGCACGAATTCCAGCGTGTGGCCCAGCACGGGCAGCCCGTAGTCCCCCGGGATATGTCCGAGGCGGCGGTTCTCCCGTCGCAGGGACGGATAGGCCGCGACTTCGCCGTGTGCGCTCATGCTGCCTCCCTCCTCGGCCCGGAAACCTTCGGGGAACGTTCCACGGTCGCCGGGCGAAATTGGTCCGGCCAAAGATGGGGTGGAAAATACGTCCCGTATACCCCGCGCGTCAAGCCGCGCGGCCGGGCTCAGGCCGCCGGACGGAAGCTGCCGGCGTCGGCGCGGCGCCAGTCGCGCTCCCAGTCCGCCGGGAGCGAGCCTCCCTCCAGAAGCTGGTTTGGCCGCAGGAAGGAATAGATCTCGGCGTAGGTCACCGCCGGACCGTCGGTCCGCCGGTGCCAGATCAGGTCCGGGGTCAGCCGGTCCGGGTCGTCATGGCCGAGGGCCCCGGTCAGGTCCAGGAAGCTCCCGAGCGTGGCGTCGTGCAGGTTGCGCACGCGCACGTGCTTGGTCTCCACGTCCAGCGCGCGACTGCGCCGGGGGTCCTGGGTGGTGATCCCGGTGGGACAGGTGTTGGTGTTGCAGCGCAGCGCCTGGATGCAGCCGATGGAGAACATCATCGGGCGTGCGACGTTGCACAGCTCGGCGCCCAGCGCGTGCTTGATCACCATGTCGAAGCCGGTGGCGACCTTGCCGCTGGCGATCAGGCGGATGTTCTCGCGCAGGCCGGCCCCGGTCAGGGCGCTGTGCACGTAGGCCAGGCCCTCGTTGATCGGCGTGCCGAGGTTGTCGGTGAACTCCACCGGCGCCGCACCGGTCCCGCCCTCGGCCCCGTCCACGGTAATGAAGTCCGGCAGGACCCCGGTGGAGCGCATCGCCTTGCAGATGGCCAGGAATTCGCTCCGGATTCCCAGGCACAGCTTGAAGCCGACCGGCTTGCCGCCGCTCATCTCGCGCAGCCGTGCGACGAATTCCAGCAGTCCCTCGGGGCTCGCGAACTCCGAGTGCGCCGGCGGCGAGATGCAGTCCTCGCCCGGTGCGACGCCACGCGCCGTGGCGATCTCCCGGTTGACCTTGACGCCGGGCAGGACGCCCCCGTGGGAGGGTTTGGCGCCCTGGGAGAGCTTGATCTCGACCATCTTGACCGCGTCCAGCTGCGCTTTCTCGCGGAACTGCTCCGGGTCGAAGCCGCCGTCCGGGGTGCGGCAGCCGAAGTAGCCGGTGCCGATCTGCCAGATGATGTCGCCCCCGTGGCGCAGGTGATAGCGGCTGAGCCCGCCTTCGCCGGTATTGTGGGCGAAGCCGCCCAGCAGCGCCCCCCGGTTCAGCGCCAGGATGGCGTTGCCGCTGAGCGCGCCGAAGCTCATGCCGGAGACGTTCAGCCGGGACGCGTCATAGGGGCGGCTGCACTGCGGGCCGCCCACGGTGACACGGGCGGTCTCCTCGGGTGGTACCCGCGGCGCCAGCGAGTGATAGGCGAAGTCGTAGCCCTGCACGGTGATGTCCTGCTGGGTGCCGAAGGGCAGGGTGTCGCCGTCGCCCTTGGAGCGCCGGTAGATCAGGGTGCGCATCTCGCGGTTGAAGGGCCGCCCGCTCTGGTTGGTCTCCACGAAGTACTGCCGGATCTCCGGGCTGATGAACTCCATCATGTAGCGCAGGTGGCCGATGACCGGGTAATTGCGCAGCACGTTGTGGCGGGAGTTGATGTCGTACAGCCCGATCAGGATGTACGGCACCGCGAGGACCAGCAGCCACGCGATCGGGTGCCAGAACACGTAGGCCGTCCCGATGGCGGCGAGCAACAGGACGGAGATCCAGTAATAGGCGGCGCGCATCATGGTGAGCATTCCCTCCCGGGTTGGACACAGGCGCCCGCCCGCGTTCCGACGCCATGCCGGAGCGCCGTCGCGTCGCCGTCACGCGTTCAGGAGCCTGGGTGCCGGATGCGGCCCTCAGCCGACCACCGCCATTTCGAAATCGTCCTTGGACGCGCCGCAGTCCGGGCAGGTCCAGTCCTCGGGTATGTCCTCCCAGCGGGTTCCGGGCGGGATGTCCTCGTCCGGCAGGCCCTCCGCTTCATCATAGATGAAGCCGCACACCTGGCATTCCCACTTGCGGTATTCCATGTCCCCCTTCCCGTTCTGCCGGGGCCGGTGCGGGCCCCGCTCGGTTTCACAAAGACAGCGGCACGCCCCCGCACCCGCGGAAACGGGAACGGACGGACGCGATCCGGTCACTCCGGCTGGCGGCCTGTCCTGCGGCGAGCGCGTGCCGCCGCGCCCGGCTCCGGTGCCTGGCCGGCCGCGGCTGTCAGGCCAACAGCCCTCATACTAACGTGGTCAGAGGTGTTGCCGCACCCCGGGCGCGGGAATGCCGCCCGCGGGCACGCGCTTCAGGCGGTCGACCGCTCCCCGGCCGCCACGTGTGGCCGAAGGCGGGGATCGAGATTCGCGCGGTCGAGATCGCCGCCGTAGTGTGCCCGCACCCGCTTGTCCATCACCCGCCGCCACAGGGGCGGGATCAGCGCCAGCAGGATCATCGCGGCGTAGCCCGCCGGAAGCTGGGGGCTCACGTCGTAGTGCCGGAGTGCCTGGTAGCGCCGGGTGGGGTTGGCGTGATGGTCGGAGTGTCGCTGCAGATGGTACAGCACGATGTTGGTGACGATGTGGTTGCTGTTCCAGGAATGCTCCGGGCTCACCCGCTCGTAGCGGCCGCTGTCCAGCCTGCGCCGGGCAAGCCCGTAGTGCTCCAGGTAGTTCACCACCTCCAGCTCGGAGAAGCCGATCACGGCCTGGATCAGCAGGAACGGCACAGTGAGGGGGCCGAACAGGGCGATTACCGCGGCGTACAGCAGCACGGTCATGGCCAGCGCCTGCAGGATGTCGTTGCGCGGGCTCCAGACACCGTGCCCGCCGCGGCTCAGGCGCCGGCGCTCCAGCTCCCAGGCGGAACGCCAGCTGCCCGCGACCGTACGCGGCCAGAAGCGGTAGAAGCTCTCGCCGTAGCGGGCGCTGGCCGGATCCGCGGGCGTGGCGACCCGGACGTGGTGTCCGCGGTTGTGCTCGACGTAGAAGTGTCCGTAGGCGACGGGCGCCAGCGCCACTTTCGCCAGCCACCGCTCCAGCCGGGTCTTCTTGTGGCCAAGCTCATGTGCCGTGTTGATGCCGACGCCATTGACCAGCCCGACCGAAACGGCGACGCCGAGCGCCTGCCACAGGGGCAGCTGCCCGGTTCCCACGATCCAGGCGCCCCCGAAGAAGCCGAGAAACTGGACGGGCAGGAAGGCGTACACGGCGCGGCGGTAGTAGGGGTCCGACTCGAGCGTCGGCACCGCGCTCTCCGGCAGGTTGTGCCGGTCCTCCCCGCGCAGGACGTCGAGCAGCGGGACCGCCACGTAGAAGACCAGCGGCGTCCACCACTGCCACAGGCCGGAGCCCGTGAGCCAGGCCAGCAGGCCGCCCATCAGCGGCAGCGCCGGAACCGCCAGGCTCCAGAGCCACAGGTAGCGTTTCGGGTCCCTGTATCCCGTGGGCCGCTCCGCCCGCGCCGCCGTCTCCATCCGCGTTCCCCCTGGCCGGCGTGTTCCCCGACCGGTCGATCCAGGATTGCACGAAGGAATGTTACGGTGGATCGGGGCGGTGTCAAGCCCCGGAGCCGGCCTCCTCCGCCGCCGCCTGCCGCAGCAGGTGGTCCACCCAGAGGGCCGTCTGCCTGTCGGCCAGCCGGTTTTGCTGCTGGCGGGCCGAGAGGTTCGGGAGGTCGATCCAGGCCAGCGGCTGGTCCTGCTCGGAGCAGGAGAACACGGCCCGCGTGCGCTGGCCGGTTTCCGGGTCGATCTGCCACTGCAGGCATTGCGAGCACACGCCCTTGAGCATGCACTGCATCGGGCTGCCCACCGTTCCCACGGCCTGGACGTCCGGCGCGAACCGCGCCCGCAGGCCATCGTCCAGCGCCTTCTGGAAGCCGCTCAGCAGGCCGGTTCCGCCCATGACCATCACGCGCGAGACGTCCCCGAGCCGGATGCCGCCGGCCCCGGGGCCCAGCTCGCCGTCGCCGTAGCGCCGCACCACCTCGACCATGTCGGTCGCCTGCATCGACACGTCCGTCGGGCGGCGCGCCCGGATGGTTTCCCCCGAGGCCGTACACCAGATGATCTGGTCGGCCGAGGCCTCCAGCTCCTGCTGGTAATCGACGTCGCCCGGCGAGCCGAACGCCGCCACGTAAAGCACCCGGTTGCCCGCCTCGCGCAAGGCCTTGCCGATGTCCAGCATCACCGCTGCGCCCCAGCGGCCGGCCACGATCATCACCGTCCGGTTCCGGGGAATTTCGGTGGGCGCTCCGGTAGGGCCCATCAGAACCACCGGATCGCCGGCCGCCAGGCGCCCCACCAGGCGCGGCGCGCTGCCCCACTGGAGCACCAGCAGCCGAACCATGTCGTCCTTCACGCCGGTGCCGCTGACGGTGAGCAACGGTACCTGCAGCCGCGTGCCTTCCACCACGGGGCTGAGCGTCTCGAAGGTCTGCAGGCGGAAGAACTGCCCGGCGCGGAAGCTGCGCGCCGCCAGCGGCGCACGGACCCACAGCTCCACCATGGCGGGGTTGTCGCGGTTGACCGACACCACGCGGGGGGTGAGCAGGTCGTCCATGCGCGCGGCGAACGAGCTGTAATCGGCCCACGAGGCGTCCGGGTCCGGCAGGTGGCGCAGCGAGGACATCACCTTGGGGTAGGTGCGCGCGCTGGACGTGATCGCCTTGACCACGCTGCCCTGGAAGGCGGGATGGGTGTCGCCGACGAAGCTGACCATGCGCCCGTCGTAACGGTAGGAGGTGAACGGGCCGAACTCGTCCTGCTTGCAGTGCTCCGGCACCTGCACCGGCTGCAGGCCGTTGCTGTGCTCCACGTGGGGCAGGAAGTGGTCGGCCTCCAGCTCGAAGTGCCCCGGGTGCTCGCGCTCGTAGATGGTGTTGGGCACCGTGCCGGCGGCCACGAATACCGACCGGGCGGGCAGGGTGAGCTCCTCGGCGGTGCCGAGCCAGCGTCCCTCCTGCTTCTTCATGCGCCGGAATACGACGCTGCGGACGTGCTCGTACTCGTCCAGCTCGGCGCGCAGCGGGTTCAGGCCCTCGGCGTAGTACAGGCCTTCCTGCATCGCCTTGATCACTTCCTCGTGGTTGCGCGTGTAGGCGGGCGAGGCGTTCAGCCCCTTGCGGTAGGCGATGGTGACGCCGCCCCAGCGTCGCAGCAGCGGGCCGAAGTCGGGCTTCTCGCCCGCCCGGGCGGCGCGCTCACGCTCCGCCCGCACCGCGCGGCCGTGTTCCAGGAACTCGTCGAGGATGCTCCGGTCCTCGTCACCCAGCTTGCCGAGCACGGCGTCCTCGCCGCGCGCCTCGACCAGGCGTTCGTGGCGCCGCAGGAGCTTCTCGACCTGCTTGATGTAGTAGGCCTGCACCTCGGTGGCGGTATCGATCCCGGTGAGGCCCCCGCCGATCACCACGGCCGGCAGGCGCACCTGCAGGCTGGCGATGCTGGTCGCCTTGCCGGCGCCGGTCAGCTGCAGCGCCATCAGGAAATCGTTGGCCTGGCGCATGCCGCGGGCGAGACTGTTGCCCATCGGTATGACGCGCGGCAGCCCCGCGCCGGTGGCCACGCAGACATGGTCGAAGCCGAGCTCCCACGCGGTCTCGAGCGTCAGGGTGCCGCCGAGCCGTACGCCGCCGAAAACCTGGAACGTGTTCCGGCGGGCCAGGGTCAGGTAGATCAGCTTGAGGAAATTCTTGTCCCAGCGGACCGTGATCCCGTATTCGGCCACACCGCCGAAGCCCATCAGGATGCGCTCGTCCAGCGACTCCACCAGCTCCGCCCAGTTGCGCACGGGCTGCTCGATCAGCGCATCCGGCAGCGGCTCGATCTTGAGCCCGTCGATGCCGACCACCGCGCAGCCTTCCATGGTGAGATGGTGCGCCATGGTGAAGCCCGCCGGTCCCATGCCCGCGATCAGCACCTTGCGCCCGTTGTAGGGCCGCTGCAGGTACTGCTCGCGGCGCAGGGGGTTCCAGCGCGTGAGCAGGTCGTAGATCTCGACGCCCCAGGGCAGGTCCAGCACGTCGGTCAGCACCCCGGTCTCGACCTGGGGGATGTTGACCGGGTCCTGCTTCTGGTAGATGCAGCCCTTCATGCAGTCGTTGCAGATGCGGTGACCGGTGGCCGGCACCATCGGGTTGTCGACCATGATCATCGCCAGCGCGGCGATCGGCTGCCCGTCGCGCTTGAGCACGTGCATCTCGGAGATCTTCTCCTCCAGCGGGCAGCCCGTCAGCGTCACCCCCAGCGGGTCGACCTTGTAGCCGAGCTCGGGCTGGGCCTTCTTCTCGGGGAACCCCTTGGAGCAGAAGTCGCCGTCGTGATCGTGGCAGTAGATGCAGTAGCTGATCTCGGACTGCACCTCGCGCCGGCTGAAGCGCGCATCGGTCAGCTCGAAGCCGTCGCGGCGGCGCTGGTCGTCCGGGCGGCCCTGATAGCGACCGGCCGGGTCGTCGGCCACCGGCTCCAGAGGCACCAGGCTCGCGTGGTCGAGCTTCTGCGGCAGGCGGAAGCTGGGCCAGCCGGCGACCCGTCCCGGACCTGCATCGCCCCGCCGGACGTGCACGCACCACTGGGTCAGGCGGTCGATCTCGTGCCGGTGGGCGGCGCGATCCTCCAGCAGCGCAAGGCCGAAGCGGGCCACGGCCAGCTCCTGCTCGGCCGGCGTGGCGTTCGCGCAGCCGGCGGCCTGCATCAGCCAGGCGTCGAGGGATTCGAAGGGCTCTTCGGGGTCGGCCCGGTACTTGCGCGCCAGGCGCTGCACGAACTGCTCCTTGAAGCGCATCACCGCGCGGTCGGCCAGCGCGGCCTCGCGCATGCGCGCGACCTCGCCGCCGACTGCGAAGAGGTTGGCGATGAAGGCTTCCAGGTGCGGAGCCAGCTCGAGCAGGAAGGCGCTGCGCTCGACGGCCTCGGGCCGGTAGTCGCCGCTGCGCCAGGCGTCCAGCCGTGCACCGAGCTCGCCGTCGGCCTCGCCCAGACGCTCCCGGAACGTCCGGTCGAGCCGCGCCAGCCCGTCCGGCGTACGCAGCTCGCCGAAAGAAAAGCCCTGGAATTTCAAGGAAACGTCATCCATGCCAATCCGAATCCCACAAGTTAACGCAGCGCGGCGCCCGGCGTCACGCGGCGCCCCTCAGCCACCCGTCTCCGGAGCGCTACGCTCCAGATGCCGGAGCTTGTCCGCCACGCCGTCCCACTGCTCGGCGTCGTCCGGCGGCGGCTTCATCTCGGTGATGACCGGCCATTCGGCCGCCAGTTCCGCGTTGAGCTGCAGAAAGTGCTGCTGGTCCCCGGGCAGGTCGTCCTCGGAGAAGATGGCCTCGGCGGGACACTCCGGCTCGCACAGGGAACAGTCGATGCATTCTTCCGGGTCGATCACGAGGAAGTTCGTGCCTTCGTGGAAGCAGTCCACCGGGCACACCTCCACGCAGTCGGTGTACTTGCACTTGATGCAGTTCTCGGTGACGACGTAGGTCATGAGCGGTTTCCGTCATGGCCGGTCGGTACGGCGGCGCGCCGGACCGCACCGGAGTTTAAAGACATATATATAATATATCTTTATCCAGGGCGAGTGGAACCCTTTCCGCGCTCAGCCCGGACGGAGGTCGGTGAACAGGAAGCCGTCGCGCTGCACGGTCCGACCGGTCTCGATCGCCACCGGCTCACGAAACATCGGACCCGCGTGGCAGAAGGTGTGGAACTCCCCGTTTTCGCCGCAGGGGTCCACCTCCGCCGGCAACGCGGCCAGCAGGGCCGCGTCGAACGGCTGTCCCGCCATCCCGGGCGGCATCCGGGCAGGGTCGAGACAGACGATGGTCGCTTGCAGCCCGCCGGCGATCATGTCGCGGGCGAGCTCCCCGGTGTCCGCGCCCCACAGCGGGAAGACGGGCTCGATCCCGGTGCCGGCGAGCTGATTTTCGCGGTATTGGCGCACGTCTTCAAGGTACAGGTCGCCAAAGGCCATGTGCGTGACCCCGGCGGCAACGGCCCGCTCGACCAGCTCGCCCATGGCCCGCTCGTACGCGTGATTGGGGCACGGCTCGGGCAGTGGCACGCGCCAGACGGGCAGCCCGCTGGCCCGCGCCTGGCGTTGCAGCAGCGCTTCCCGGACCCCGTGCATGGCGACGCGCTCGCGGCGGCGGTTCACCGTGCTGACCAGGCCGGCCAGCTGCCAGGCGGGATCCTGCCGCAGCCGGTGCAGCATCCAGGCGCTGTCCTTGCCGGAGGACCAGGATACCAGCAGCCGGGGCAGGCTCATTCCGCCGCCCCGCCGCGCTCGCGCCGCCAGAGTACGTCCGCGTGGCCGGTATGCCGGTTGATGTAGCGGGCCATCACGAACAGCAGGTCCGACAGCCGGTTGAGATATCCCAGAACATGCTCGTTGACCGGCTCCGCGCCGGCCAGGCTCACCACCCGCCGTTCCGCGCGGCGCGCCACGGTGCGCGCGAGATGGCAGGTCGCCGCGGCATTGCCCCCGCCGGGCAGGATGAACTCCTTGAGCGGCGGCAGGTCGCCGTTGAGCGCGTCCAGCCATCGCTCCAGGCGAGTCACGTGCGCGCCGGTAAGCACGCTATGGCCCGGGATGCACAGCTCGCCACCCAGGTCGAACAGGTTGTGCTGGATGTCCACCAGGTGCTCGCCCACCGGCGGCGGCAGGTCGGGGCAGGCCAGCACCATGCCCACGACGCTGTTGAGCTCGTCCACCGTGCCGTAGGCTTCCACCCGCAGCGCGTCCTTCTGGGTGCGCGAGCCGTCACCCAGGCCGGTGGTGCCCTGATCGCCGGTGCGCGTATAGATCCGCGACAGTCTGTGTCCCATGCTAGCCTTCCAGCCGGTAGATCACCGGCAGCTTGACGTTGTGCAGTCCGCCCGCGGGCCAGGCGCCACCCACGTCCAGGCGCCCGATCCTCCGCAGGGCCTGCACCGCGGAGTGGTCGAGCACCGCGTGGCCCGAGCTGTGCGCGACGCGAATGTCGCTGATCCGTCCATCCCCGCGCACCGCGAAGTCCAGCACCACCCGGCCTTCCCAGCCGCGCCGCTGGGCGATGCCCGGGTAGTGGAAATAGCGCCGCAGGTTGCGCCGCACCTGGGCCACCACGCGCGAACGGGCGGCACTGGCGCTGGTGCCCCCCGCCGTATCCTGCCGGGCTTGCGTGGACGGACCCGGGCCCGCCTTCGCGCTGCGCTGCGGTTGCCGGCGCGGCTGCCGGGCGGCGGCCTTCTCTTTCGGCTTCGACGCGCCGCTCGACCGGGCCTTCGCGGCTGCGTCCCGGCGCGGTTCGTGCGTGTGCGCGACCGGCCCGGAGGAAGGCCCGGGGGTGCGCTGCGCGACGTGTCGGTGCACGGCTGCCCTGGTGGTGGCGGCCCGCGCCGTGGAAGCCCTGGAAGAGGCCGGCGGGGGCGCTTGCGCGGTCCGGTGCCCGGAGGCCTGCGTCTTCGCCGGCGCGCGGTCCCGGTGCCGGTGCGCCGGGGCGGTCCGCAGCCGCACGGCCAGTGGACCGGCGTCCCGGGCCGCCGGCAGGGACAGCTGCACCGGGCCCAGCACCGCCAGCAGCAGCGAGGCGTGCAGCGCGATTGACAGCAGCAGGAAACGACCCAGCCGCCGGTCGCGTCCCGGATTGCCAGCCAGGGCATTCACGCCGGTGTCCACTCCCGAGAGTCCGTGCAGGCCGCCCATTGTACAGGTGCCGGCGCCGGCCGGGGCTTCCCCGGCGCGGTGCATGCCCTGCCCCGGCAGCGGGCTCATCCCGGAAGGAAGCCGCGGCCGGCCGGCGTCTCGACCGCATGCAGCGGATGCGCGTAGAGGGCTTCCAGGCGATCTTCGCGCAGCATCCGGGTCGCCGGACCGTGCGCGCTGCTGCCGTCGGCGTACAGTAGCAGCAGATGGTCGCAGTAGCGCGCCGCCAGGTTGATATCGTGCAGGCTCATCATCGCGGCGTGACAGCCGTCTGCGAGCACCTCGCGCACCCGGTCGAGCATCACCACCGCATGGCGCAGGTCCAGGTGGCTGGTCGGCTCGTCCAGGAGATACAGCGCCGGCGCCTGGGTCAGCACCGTCGCGAGCGCCAGCCGCTGGCGCTCTCCGCCCGAGAGCGTGGCCACCGGGCGCCCGGCCAGCGCCGCCAGGCCCGTCTGCCGCAATGCCCGGTGCGCGCGTTCGCGGTCTTCCGGCCCTTCGCTCCGCCAGGCGCGCAGGTGCGGGTGGCGGCCCATCAGGGCGGTCTCGCGCACGGTCGCGGGAAAGCTGTCGTGATGCTGCTGGAAGACGATGCCGATGCCCCGCGCAATGCGCCGGCGCGAGAGCCGCGACAGGGGCTCGCCGCGCAGCCGGATCTCGCCCGAGGCGGGCCGGCGCAGGCCGGCGAGGGCATGCAGGAGGGTGGTCTTGCCGGCCCCGTTGGGGCCCAGCACGCCCCAGCACTGGCCGGGCTCGATCGCCAGGCTCAGCGGGACGGTGCGCCGTCCGGGCACGTCCGGGTCCAGTTCCACGAGCTCCAGCAGCGGCATCACGATCCCCGGTTGAGCAGGTACAGAAACGTCGGCACGCCGATCAGCGCGGTGATCACGCCCACCGGCAGCTGCTCGGGCGCGATCACCGTCCGCGCCAGGGTATCGGCCGCGGTCAGCAGCGTGCCGCCGGCGAGCGCCGACGCCGGCAGCAGCAGGCGCTGGTCATTGCCGGTGGCGAGCCGCAGCATATGCGGTACCACCAGGCCCACGAAGCCCACCGTACCGGCTACCGTCACCGCCGTGGCCGTCAGCAGCGAGGCCAGCACGTAGATCCCGAGCTCCAGCGGCCCCGCGTTCACGCCCAGCGCCGCGGCCTGCTCGCGCCCGCGCGCCAGCAGGTTGAGGTGCCGACCCAGCGGCAGGCAGACCGCCACGGCGGCCAGCAGGATCAGCAGCGCCGGCAGGCCGCCGCGGGCACGGCCGAGGTCGCCCATCATCCAGAAAAGCATGCCCGACAGGTCGCTGTCGGGGCTCAGCGCCAGCAGCAGGCTGATCACCGCGCCCCAGCCCGCGGCCACGACCACGCCCGTGAGCAGCAGCCGGGTTGCGCTCCATTCTCCGCGCAGCCGGGCCATGCCGAAAACCACGACCATCGAAAGCATGGCACCCGCGAAGGCGCTCCCGGATGCCGCGCTTCCGGCCCAGCCCAGCATCATCGCCGACAGCGCGCCCACGGCGGCGCCCCCGGAGATGCCCAGCACGTAGGGGTCCGCCAGCGGGTTGCGCAGCAACACCTGCATCAGGGCTCCCGCCACCGCCAGCAGCCCGCCGGTGGCGAACGCCGCGCTCGCGCGCGGGAGGCGCAGGCCGAGCACCACCTCGCGTGCCAGAGGCGTGCCGTGACCGGCGAGCGTGCCCACCACCGCGCGCCAGCCGAGACCGGCGCTGCCGGTCAGCAGGGCCCATGCCAGGACGAGCGCCCCGAGCAGGGCGAGCGCGAGCAGAATGCGGATCGCACGGGTCATCGAGCGGTTCCCGGTCTCCGGGGCGGACGGCGCGAACGATGCGGACTTTACCAGCCTTCGGGGAGGCTGGCATTTGCCGGCATTACCGCTGATCCGGGTTCGTGGCGTATGCTGTCACCCCGTTTCACTCCGGGCGTGCCGTGGAATCCGGGCGGGCATCCGCCGACCCGGACCGGCCCCGGCACGCCCCCCGCCAGGGGAGAAGCAGGAAAGGATCATGGCTCGCAGCGAACTGCTCGAAACCGCCATCGAGGCCGCCCGCGCCGGGGAGCGCGTCATCCGCCACTATTATCTCGACGACGTCGCGGTGAAGCTCAAGTCGGACCGCACGCCCGTGACCGTCGCCGACGTCGAGACGGAGGAAGCGATCCGGACGGTGATCCGGCAGCGGTTCCCCGACCACGGATTCTACGGCGAGGAAACCGGGCGCGACGGCGGCGACAGCGACTACCTGTGGTTGATCGATCCCATCGACGGCACCAAGAGCTTCGTGCGCGAATATCCCTTCTTCTCCACGCAGATCGCCGTGATGCACCGCGGCCAGCTGGTGCTGGGGGTGTCCAACGCGCCCATGTTCGGCGAGCTGGCCTGGGCCGAGCGCGGACGCGGCGCGTGGCTGAACGATGCGCCCGTGCGGGTGAGCGGGATCGAGCGCCTGGACGAGGCCACGCTCTCGCTGGGCAACATCCGGTCCGCCGCCGGCTCGGATCTGTGGCCCCGGATCGGCGCCCTGGTGGCTGCGGTCAACCGCACCCGGGGCTACGGCGACTTCTACCATTATCACCTGCTCGCGGCGGGCAAGCTCGAGATCGTGCTGGAGTCGGATCTCAATATCCTGGACATCGCCGCGCTGACGGTGATCGTGCGCGAGGCGGGCGGCATCGTGATGGATCTCCAGGGAGGGGACGTGAACCTGGACACCAGCAGCATCCTGGCGACCAACGCGGGCATCCGCGACCGCGTCGTGGAGCTGCTCGGGGGTTGATCCCCCGCCCGGACCGGCGCGCGTACCCGGCCTAGATGGTCTGGCGGTAGAACTCCAGCGACGGTGGCCCCTGCAGGAGCTCCCCCAGCGCGCCGCCAATCTCCTTGAGGTGCTTGCGGTGCGCGTCGAGCGCCTCCTGGTCCGCGTACTGCTCGTAGACCATGAACAGGCCCGGGTCGTCCTTGGCCTGGTGCACCGCGTAGGCGTGGTTGCCGGGCTCTTCGCGGACCCGCGCCACGATGTCGCGCATCGCCCGGACGAATTCCTGCTCCTGTCCGACCTTGACCTGCAGCTTGGCGATGATGGTCAGCATGTGTCTCCTCCGGGCGCGCGGTCTGCGCCGGCTAGTGCGTGGGGATGTACTTCTGGAAGCCCAGCCAGCGGTTGTTGCCGGTGTCCGCGACCAGGACCTCCCGGCCGAAGGCGCGCAGGCCCGCCGGGGCGTCCAGGGTGCGGTCGGTCGGCCCGGCGTCCGGGCTGCCGTCCTGGTTGTCGTCGTTGGCGGCGTGATGGGTGAAATCGCTCTGGCCCAGGACGACGCTCGCGCCGGCGCCATTGCTGGCGGGGGTGCTGTTGAAGATCAGCACCCGGTTGTTGCCGGTGTCCGCCACGAACAGTCCGCCGCCGAAGCCGTCCACACCCTTCGGGTCGTTCATCAGGGTCTGCGAGGCGCCGGCCGCGGTGCTGGTCATGTCCGGCTGGCCGACGACCACGTTTGCCGGCTCGTCGTCGTTGCTGCTGGTGATCGCGGAGATGTCGTTCCAGATCAGCACCCGGTTGTTGCCGGAATCGGCCACGATCAGGCGGGTGCCATCGGACCAGACGGCGGTCGGGCCGGACAGCGTGGCAGCCGACGGGTTGCCGCCCTGGTTGGCCTGGCAGCTGCTCAGATCCGGCTGACCGAGAACCACGTCGGGTGCCTTGCCGGTGGTGAGGCTGGTGACGTCGTTCCAGATCAGCACCCGGTTGTTGCCGGTGTCGGCCACGATCAGCTTGCCGCCGGCGATCGTCACGCCGGAGGGGCCGGTCATGGCGGAGGCGCCACAGCCGGCCGCATTGCTCGTCAGGCTGGCCTGGCCGAGGGCCCAGGTGGCCTTGGCGCCGGTGCCCGAGGGCAGCCCGTTCCAGACCAGCACCCGGTTGTTGCCGCTGTCGGCGATCGCCAGGTAGGTGGGGTCGTTGGCCACGGCCTTCGGCGCGTCGAGGGAGCTCGCGGAGGGAGACCCCCCCTCGTTGGCGGCCGCGCCGCTGAAGCTGGTCTGTCCCAGCACGAAATCGGCTTGGTCGGCCGTGTTGTTGTTGATGCCGTTGAAGCCCAGCACCCGGTTGTTGCCCGTATCCGGCACGTAGAAGCCGTTCTGCACCGCACTGTACGGAAAGGTGCCGACGTTGCCCACCGGCGCGTTCATGGTGTCGGAGGACGGCGTCGGGCTGCCCTGGTTGACCTGGTTGCTGGTGAAGTCGCCCTGTCCCAGCACGTAGGTCGCGCTCATGAAGTCCGTGTAGCGGGGCGTATAGTCGATGGGCGAGATCCGGCAGGCCGCCAGCAGCAGGAACGGCGCGACCGTGGCCCCGAGGGCCAGGTGGCGGAGCTTCATCGAGAATCCTCCGGGCGTGTCGTGCGGGTTGCGTGGGCGAATCCCGGCAAGCCTATCCCCGCCGCCCATCGCTGTCCAGCGGCTCGGGCGCAGGCCCGCGGCGCAGCGTGATCGCGGGCCAGCCGCGCCGCTCCGCCTCCCCGTGCAGGCGCGGGTCCGGGTCCACCGCGACCGGGTGCTCGACGCGGTTGAGCAGCGGCAGGTCGTTGACCGAGTCGCTGTAGAAATGGCTCGCGGCGAGGGACCCGCCGTGCCGGCGCATCCAGGCCTCCAGTCTCAGCACCTTGCCTTCCTGGAAGCACGGAATTCCCGACACCCGCCCGGTGTAGCGGCCGTCGACGATCTCCGGCTCGGTGGCCAGGAGATCGTCGATGCCGAAGGCGGTGGCGATGGGGCGGGTAATGAAGGCGTTGGTGGCGGTGATCACGAGCAGCCGGTCGCCGGCGCGCCGGTGGCGCGCGATCAGCCGGCGCGCCGCCGGCAGCATCACCGGCTCGATCCTCTCCCGCATGAAGCGGCGGTGCCAGGCGTCGAGGTGCTCACGCGGATGCTCCGAGAGCGGCCGCAGGGAAAAATTGAGGAATTCGCGGATGTCGAGCGTGCCTTCCACGTACGCGCGGTAATAGCGGAGATTCTCGCTCTTGTACCAGTCCCGGTCGACCACGCCCTGATCGGCCAGGAACTCGCCCCACAGGTGGTCGCTGTCGCCGGCCAGCAGGGTGTTGTCGAGATCGAACAGGGCGAGGGCCAACGCAGACTCCGGTCCGCTCCAGCGTGAATGGGGAAGATCACTGGATCACCCGCGCTGACGCAGGTGCCCGCAAAGCGTAAAGAAATCGCCGCCGGGGCACAACGGCGGCGCATTTGTGCCCCGGCTCGCGCTTGTGGAAGAATGCTACGGAACGTTTACAGGGGTGAGGCGACGTGATCGACGCCGACGGATTTCGACCCAACGTGGGGATCATCCTCGCCAACGGAGACGGCTGCGTCTTCTGGGGGCGCAGGATCGGCCAGGATGCCTGGCAGTTCCCCCAGGGCGGGATCGATACCGACGAGACCCCGGAGGAGGCGCTCTATCGCGAGCTGCACGAGGAGGTCGGGCTGCATCGCGAGCACGTCGAGATCCTCGGCTCCACGCGCGGCTGGCTGCGCTACTACCTGCCCAGGCGCTACGTCCGCCGGCGCTCGCGGCCGCTGTGCATCGGCCAGAAGCAGGTGTGGTTCCTGCTGCGCTTCCTCGGCAGCGAATCCGACGTCAGTCTGGACCGCACCGGGTCGCCCGAGTTCGATGACTGGCGCTGGGTCGACTACTGGCGCCCGCCCCACGAGGTCGTCTTCTTCAAGCGACGCGTGTACCGGCGTGCGCTTGCCGAGCTGGCTCCGCTGATTCGTCCGGAGCCGGCTCCCACCGGTGCATCCCGCCCGATCCGGCCGGTATCGGGCCGCTGAGCCGGGTACCCCGCGTTCCGCGCCGGCACCCGCTCACGGCTTGACCACCACCAGGATCACGATCGCGATCAGCAGCAGCGTGGGGATCTCGTTCAGGACCCGGTAGAAGAGCTGGGAGTGGCGGTTGGCGTCACGGCGGAAGTCCAGCATCAGCTTGTACAGATACGCGTGATACGCCAGCAGCAGCCCCACGAGACCGAGCTTGGCGTGCAGCCAGGGCGCGGCATGGAACGCCGCCCAGAAGCCGTCGACGAGCAGCCAGATGCCGAACGCGACCGCCAGCGCGGCGCCCATGGTGGTGATCGCGAACAGGCGCCGCTCCATGACCTTGAAGCGCTCCGCTTCCTCCCGCGCGGTGATCTCGGTGTGGTACACGTACAGCCGGGGCAGGTAGAACAGCCCCGCGAACCACGCGACCACGAAGATGATGTGAAAGGACTTGATCCAGAGCATCGCGACTCCTGGTTGTTGTGGCGTGATTGCGGTGGTCCGCGGCGCGGCCCGGGCGCCCGGCGCGCACCCGGCGTGGTGCTCGGTCCGGTCGGGTGAGTATGATGGTAGCAACCTTCCGGAAGGTATTGTCACGTTCCGGCGACGGCCTGTGCCGGCGTCGCGGGGCGGGAGGAGGGAGTGTCCTGGCGCGCACGGGCGGCGGGCAACACCATCCACGGCATCACAGGCGGCCGCCGCCGGGCTCTGGACCCTCACCACGGCTTGCGGAAGCTTGGTAAGCTCCGGGCAGGTCCGCAGCGACCGGTGGCGGACGTATCGGCGAGACAGCGATGGTCAGAATCGGAATCGTAGGGGGGAGCGGCTACGCCGGCATCGAGCTGATGCGGCTGCTGTCGGTGCATCCCGACGCGGAGCTGGCGGCGGTTACCTCGCGCTCGGAGGCCGGCCGGCCCGTGACGGAGGTGCTCCCCGCGCTGCGGGGCCTGGTCGACCACAGCTTCCGCGAGCCCGACCCCGGCATGCTGGGAGATTGCGACGTGGTGTTCTTCGCCACGCCCAACGGCACCGCCATGGGCATGGCGCGCGAGCTGCTCGAGCGCGGCACGCGCCTGATCGACATCGGTGCGGATTTCCGGCTGCGCGACGTGGCTGCCTGGGAGCGCTGGTACGGGATGCGTCACGCCTGCCCGGAGCTCGCCGGTGAAGCGGTGTACGGGCTGCCCGAGATCAATCGGGCGGCGATCCGCGAGGCGCGCATCGTCGCCAACCCGGGGTGTTACCCTACCGCGATCCTGCTTGGCTGGCTGCCGCTGATCGAGGCCGGCGTCATCGACACGGGCTACCTGGTCGCGGATGCGATTTCCGGCACCTCGGGGGCCGGCCGCGGCGCCAAGGTCGCGAGCCTGTTCTCGGAGGTCAACGAGAGCTTCAAGGCCTACGGCGGCACCGCACATCGTCATCACCCGGAAATTCGCCAGGTGCTGGACGCGAGTGCCGGGGGCCCGGTCGGGCTGGTGTTCGTGCCGCACCTGGCCCCCATGACGCGCGGCATGCATGCCAGCCTGTACGGCCGGCTGAGCGATCCCGGGGCGAATCCGCAGGAGCTGTTCGAGCGGCGCTACCGCGCCGAGCCCTTCGTCGACGTGCTGCCGGCCGGCTCGCATCCCGAGACGCGTACGGTACGGGGCAACAACTACTGCCGGATCGCCGTGCACCGCGCGCCCGATCCGGACTCGGTGGTGGTGCTGTCGGTGATAGACAATCTCACCAAGGGCGCGGCCGGCCAGGCGATCCAGAACATGAACATCATGTTCGGGCTGGACGAGACCGCCGGGCTGGACAGCCCCGGGCTGGTGCCGTGACGCCGCCGGGACGCCGCCGCGGCAACGGCGGGGGCCACCTGGTCGTACGCCCGCATCATCCCCGCCGCCGCGCGGTGTTTGCGGTGCTCGCGGTGCTGGCGGGCGGCGGCGCCGGATTCGGCCTGTGGTCGTGGGGCCACGTCCAGGCCGGCTATGACCTGGGCTCGCTCCGCCAGCACAATCGCCGCCTGCGCACCGCGCTCGAGGACCGGCGCGCAGAGGTCGCCCGCCTGCACCAGCAGGTGGCGGACCTGCAGCAGGCGCGCAAGGTCGACCGGCAGTCGGGCACCGAGCTGCGGCACACGGTCGAGCAGCTGCAGGACAAGATCCTCGAGCTGCGCCAGGAGGTCAGCTTCTACCGCGGCATTGTTTCGCCCGCCGACGCCCAGGCCGGACTGAATATCGAGGAGCTGCGCCTGCACAAGGCGGGCGGGCCGCACCAGTATTACTATCGCCTGGTGCTGATCCAGGCGCTCAAGCACGAGCGACGGGTTTCGGGCGAGGTCCGGGTCACGGCCTACGGGGAGAAGGACGGGCAGGCGGTGTCCCTGTCCCTGGGCCGGTTCGACAACGACCACAAGGACAGCCTGCATTTCTCGTTTCGCTACTTCCAGGAGCTCGACGGCATGTTCGTCTTTCCCGGCGATTTCGTGCCTGCCAGACTGGAAGTCCGGGTGCGGCCGCGCGGCCGCGGGGGCAAAGAGGTGGATCGCTCATACGACTGGGCGACGCTGTTCGGATAGGAGGGGTCGCCATGTGGGGCAATTCCGGTTCCCAGAAGCAGGCTTCCCGGGTGGATACCCTGGTGGGCCGCCATACCGAGGTCCGCGGTGACGTCCGCTTCAGCGGCGGCCTGCACGTGGACGGACGCATCGTCGGCAACGTGATCGCCGAGGGCGAGGACGCCGTGCTGAGCGTGAGCGAGCACGGGGCCGTCGAGGGGGAGGTGACGGTGCCGAACGTGGTCCTCAACGGCAGCGTCAACGGCGACGTGCGCAGCGCGCAGCGGATCGAGCTGTCCGAGCACGCGAAGGTTGCCGGTGACGTCTACTACAATCTCATTGAGATGGCCATGGGGGCTTCGGTGAACGGCCAGCTGGTGCACCAGTCCAACGACCAGCCGGTGCTGGCGCTGCACCACGAGCAGCGGCCGGAAGCGGGCGCGTCCGAGGAGCGGACGGCGGATGGCGAAGATGTTTGACGCTCGCGCAGGCCGGGTGCTAACTTTTTGATTAGGCGGAAAACGCATTCATACGAGGTAGGTTGAGGCTATGTCCACGGTTGTAGAAGAGGAAGCCGAGAGCCCGTTGCTGTTCACCGAAGCGGCGGCCAACAAGGTGCGCGAGTTGCTCGAGGAAGAGAGCAATCCGGAGCTCAGGCTGCGGGTCTTCGTGTCCGGCGGCGGCTGCTCCGGGTTCCAGTACGGCTTCACGTTCGACGAGAACGTGGAGGAAGGCGACACCAGCGTGGAGAAGGCGGGAGTGACCCTGGTGGTCGATCCGATGAGCATCCAGTACCTGATGGGTGCCGAGATCGATTACACGGAGGGTCTCGAAGGCGCACAGTTCGTCATCCGCAACCCGAACGCGACCACGACCTGTGGCTGCGGGTCGTCGTTCGCGGTCTAGCACGGCGGACCTCGGTTCGCCATGCCGGGGCGTCCGGACGGCGGGCAGGTGCCGTGCTGCGGGCGGGCGATGGTGAGCGGTCCCGGGAGAACGGCAATCGCGAAGCGGGCGGCATGCGCCCGCTTTTTTCGTCTCTGGCGCGTGGCCGAGCGCACCAGTGCTGCGGGACGCAGGCCCGTACGGGGTGCCGGGAGGCGGCCTTGAGCCAGTCCGTGGACCACCGCGATGCGGCAATCCCGGTGGCGCAGCCGGGCGAGGAGGTGGCTGCGCTGGATCTCGGCTCGAACAGCTTTCACCTGGTTGTCGCGCGATTGCACGGGGGCGAGCTGTTCGTGCTGGACCGGCTCAAGGAGAGCGTGCAGCTCGCGGCCGGGCTGGATCAGCGCGGCCGCCTCGACGGCGCCGCGGTGGAGCGCGCCCTGGCCTGCCTCGAACGTTTCGGGCAGCGGGTCGGGGGGATCGCTCCGCACCGGGTGCGGGCCGTGGGCACCAACACCCTGCGCGTCGCCCGCAACGCGCGCGAGTTCCTGCGCCGCGGCGAGCAGGTCTTCGGCCACGGGATCGAGGTCGTGTCCGGTTTCGAGGAGGCACGCCTGATTTATACCGGCGCGGTGTTCGGTCTCGGCCACATGGAGCGGGATCGCCTGGTGACGGACATCGGCGGCGGCAGCACCGAGCTGATCATCGGCCGTGGCCGGGAACCCCGCATGATGGACAGCATGCAGGTGGGCTGCGTCAGCCTGACCCGGACCTGCTTCGGCGACGGCCGCATCAGCGGAAAGCGCATGCAGCGGGCGCGGCTTGCCGCGCTGCGGGAATTCGAGCCGGTGGCCCGGGCGTACCGCGAGGGCGGCTGGGACGAGGCGGTGGGCGCGTCCGGGACGATCCGTTCGGTCGACGCCGTGATCCGCTCGCGCGGGCTGGGCGAAGGCATTACGGTGGATTCGCTGGCGGCACTCGAGCGGGAGCTCGTCCGCGCCGGGCGCGTATCCGCGTTGCGGGACCCGGAGCTGGATCCGCAACGCGCGGCGATCTTCCCCGCGGGCGTCGCCATCCTGCGCGGCGTCGTCGAGGCACTCGACATCCCGCGTATGGGCGTGACGGAGGGCGCGCTGCGGGAGGGTCTGCTGCTGGACCTCGCCGGCCGCCGGGAGCACGCCGACGTCCGCGAGCAGACGGTGGCCGCACTGATGCGGCGCTACGCGGTGGATGTCGCGCAGGCGCGGCGGGTGGAATCGACGGCACTCGCGGCATTCCGCCAGGTGGCCGACGCCTGGGGGCTGGACGCGTATGCCGGACAGCTGCTGCGGTGGGCCGCCTGCCTGCACGAGGTGGGCCTGAGCATCGCCCATTCGCGTTACCACCGGCACGGCGCCTACATTCTCGAGAACGCCGACCTGGCCGGGTTCTCGCGCCAGGAGCAGCAACTGCTGGCGATCCTGGTGCGCTGTCACCGGCGCGGCTGGCGGCGCGCGCTGTTCCGGGATCTCCCCGGCGACTGGCCCGTCCGGGCCGCCCGCCTGGCGGTGCTGTTGCGGGTGGCGGTGCTGCTGCACCGGGATCGCGGTGAGGCACCCCGGCCCATGCCGCGGTTCGCGGCGAACGGCGACCGGCTGCACCTCGGGCTTGGCGAGGACTACCTCCGGCGTTATCCCCTGACCCGCGCCGACCTGGAGGAGGAAGTCCACCGGCTGCGCTCCGGGCGGATGCGCCTCGAGATCCGCTGAGGCGCCGCCTCAGCGGCTGCCGTCGCCGTACTCCGCCAGCAGCGCTTCCTGGGCGCAGAACGGCGTGGCTCGGCCCGGCGTCCTGCGACGATAGCTGCCGTCCGGCTGCAGGATCCAGGCCTGGGTGTTGTCGCGCAGGTAGAAGTCCAGGTCCCTGAGCATCTGCTCGCGGAGCTGCGGGTCGTCCACCGGGAAGCATACTTCGACGCGGCGGAACATGTTGCGCTCCATCCAGTCGGCGCTTCCGGCGAGCAGCTCGGGTTCGCCGCCGTTGTGGAAGTAGAACACGCGGGCGTGCTCGAGGAAGCGTCCGACCACCGAGCGCACCCGGATGTTGTCCGAGATGCCGGGGATGCCCGGGCGCAGGCTGCACATGCCGCGCACGATCAGGTCGATGTCGATACCGGCCATGGCGGCGCGGTACAGGGCGCGCACCAGCTGCGGCTCGATCAGGGCGTTCACCTTGACGATGATGCGGGCCTGCTTGCCGTCCCGGGCGTGGCGGATCTCCCGCTCGATGCGCTCCAGCATCGCCCGGTGCAGGGTGAACGGCGCTTCCAGCAGCCGCGTCAGGCGGGCGAACCGGCCGAGGCTGGTCAGGCGCATGAACACCCGGTGCACGTCCTCGCCGAGCACCGGGTCGCTGGTCAGGAGCCCGTAGTCCGTGTACAGGCGCGCCGTCTTCGGATGGTAGTTGCCGGTGCCCAGGTGCACGTAACGGCGCAGGGAGCGACCCTCGCGCCGCACCACCAGGGCCAGCTTGGCGTGGGTCTTGTAGCCGACGACGCCGTAGAGCACGTGCGCGCCGGCCTCCTGCAGCCGGTTTGCCAGCGCGATGTTGGCCGCCTCGTCGAACCGCGCCCGCAGCTCGATCACCGTCGTGACCTCCTTGCCCGCCTCCGCGGCCCGCACCAGGGCGTCGACCACGGGCGACTCGGGGCCCGTGCGGTAGAGCGTCAGCTTGATCGCGAGCACCTGCGGGTCGACGGCCCCCCGGCGGAGAAAATCCACCACCGGCGCAAAGGCGTCGAACGGGTGATAGAAAAGCACGTCCCGGCGGCGGACGGCCTCGAACACGTTCTTCGCCTGGCGCAGCGGCGGGGGGATGGCGGGGGTGAAGCCGGGGAACTTGAGATCGCTGCGCTCGACCAGGTCGTAGACCTCCAGCAGGCGGTTGAGGTTGACCGGGCCGTTGACCCGGTACAGATCCTCCTCGCCCAGCCCGAACTCGGCCAGCAGATCGTCGGCGACGTCGTCCGGGCATTCCTGGGCGACCTCCAGGCGCACCTCGTCGCCGTAGCGGCGCGACGGGAGCTCGCCCTCCACCGCCCGCAGCAGGTCCTCGACCTCTTCCTCGTCGACGAACAGCTCGCTGTTGCGGGTGACCCGGAACTGGTAGCAGCCCCGGATCTCCATGCCCGGGAACAGCTGGTCGACGAAGGCGTGGATCACCGAGGAAAGGAACACGAAGTCGGTGCCCGTGCGACGTCCGGAGCGGCGCGGCAGGCGGATCAGGCGCGGCAGCGAGCGGGGCGCCTGCACCACGGCCAGGCTGGTGCTGCGGCCGAACGCGTCCTGGCCGCTGAGCGAGACGATGAAGTTCAGGCTCTTGTTGAGGATGCGCGGAAACGGATGGGCGGGGTCCAGCCCCATGGGGGACAGCACCGGCAGCACCTGGTTCTGGAAGTAGCGGCGCAGCCAGCGGTGCTGGGCCTTGGTCCAGGCGTGTCGCCGGGCGAAACGGATGCCTTCGTCCGCCAGCTCCGGGATGAGCTCCTCGTTGAGCACCCGGTACTGCTCGCCAACCAGGCCCTCGACCTGCCCGCGCACCGCGTGCAGCACTTCCTGCGGGGACAGGCCGTCGATCCCCGCCTGGGTCGCGCCCATCTCGATGCGCTGCTTCAGGCCCGCGACGCGGATCTCGAAGAACTCGTCCATGTTGGTGCTGGCGATGCACAGGAACTTGAGCCGTTCCAGCAGGGGGTTGCCGGCATCGCGGGCCTGCGCGAGCACACGCCGGTTGAACTCCAGCATGCTCAGCTCGCGGTTGATGTACAGATCGGGGCGGTTGAGGTCGGGGGTGTCCAACTGAAGTTGTCCCGTTAGGCTGCAGATTCCCCGCACAGTGTAACGTGCTGCGGTTGCGCGGCCATGACCGGAGGCACCTGCGGCTCCGGGCTCAGCGTCGGGGCGAGGCGGGCCAGATCGCGCCCAGCACGGCCGGGATCCGGGCGCCCGTGACCGCGGGCAGGTTGCCGGGTTCGCCGCGGAGCGTGCGCCGGGCCAGCCAGGCGAACGCCATGGCCTCGACCCAGTCGGGGTCCAGGCCTGCCGCCGAGGTCGAGCACACGCTGATTCCGGCAAGCTCTGCCGCCAGGACCCGCATCAGCTCGCCGTTATGCGCCCCGCCGCCGCAGACCAGCAGCTCGGCGGTGGCCGGCGCCGTATCCCGCAGCGCCCGGGCCACGCTGCGGGCGGTCAGCAGGCACAGGGTCGCCTGCACGTCCGCCGGATCGCCGGCCAGCGCTTCGCCGCCCCGCGCGTGCAGCCACTCCGTGTTGAACAGCTCGCGCCCCGTGCTGCGGGGGCCGCTCCGGGTGAAGTACGGCTCCGCGAGCAGCCGCTCGAGCAGGTCGGGCCGCGGCGTTCCCGAAGCGGCCCAGGCGCCGCCGGCATCGTGAGTGCCGCGACCGTGTTCCTGTGCCCAGGCGTCGAGCAAACAGTTGCCGGGGCCGGTGTCGAAGCCGCGGGCGTCGCCATGCGCCGGCAGCAGCGTCAGGTTGGCGATGCCTCCGATGTTGAGCACCGCGCGGTGATGCCCGGGGGCGCGCAGCAGCGCCTGGTGGAACGCGGGCACCAGCGGTGCGCCCTGGCCGCCGTGGGCGATGTCGCGCCGGCGGAAATCGGCGACCGTGGTGATGCCGGTACGCGCGGCGATGACGTTCGGGTCCCCGAGCTGGACGGTGAACGGCGGGTCGCCGTCCGGGTCGTGGCGTACCGTCTGGCCATGACTGCCGATCGCGCGCACCGACTGCGCGGGACGTCCGCATTGTTCCAGCAGGGCGTGCACGGCATCCGCGAACAGGCGGCCCAGCTCCGCGTCCAGCCGCGCGGCGGCGACCAGGCCGCCGCCCCCGGCGGCCGAGCCGATCGCGATCACGGCCTCCCGGATACGTGCCGGGAGGGGATGGGAAAGGCTGGCCAGGAGCCGTGGAGCCGACCCCGCCAGGTCCACCAGGGCCGCGTCCACGGCGTCCGCGCTGGTGCCGGACATCAGCCCGATGTAGAGGTCTTCGCCACTGCCTTCCATGATGTCCTCCGGGTCGTGAGCCGGCGGGAGGGCGCGACCGGTTTGCCGTGGGCCAGTATAATCCGCGCTACATCGGGTTCGCTGCGCCGGAACCGGGCGAACATAGCGCCGCCCCCGTCGCCGGTCAATCGCGGACGGGGCCGGGTTCCGGGCGCCGACGCGACCGATGCGCCACGCCCGCAAGGAGACCCGCATGCACGCAAGGAGACCCGAATGACCCGTGACAGCGACGCGCTTGCCCTGATCCAGCGCGGTGCGGAGGAGATCCTGCCGCTGGCGGACCTGGAGGAGAGGCTGGCGGCGGGTCGGCCGCTGCGCATCAAGGCGGGATTCGATCCGACCGCACCCGACCTGCACCTGGGTCACACCGTGCTGCTGAACAAGCTGCGCCAGTTCCAGGACCTGGGTCACGAGGCGCTGTTCCTGATCGGGGACTTCACCGGGATGATCGGCGATCCCAGCGGCAAGAGCGCGACCCGCAAGGCGCTGAGCGAGGAGGAGGTGCGCGCGAACGCCCGCACCTACGAGCAGCAGATCTACAAGGTCCTGGATCCGGAGCGCACCCGCGTGGTGTTCAATTCCACCTGGATGAACGCCATGAGCGCCGCCGACATGGTCCGCCTCGCGGCGCAGCACACGGTGGCGCGCATGCTCGAGCGCGACGACTTCCACCAGCGTTACCAGCGGCGCCAGCCCATCGCCATCCACGAGTTCCTCTATCCCCTGGTCCAGGGCTACGATTCGGTCGCGCTGGAGGCGGACGTGGAGCTTGGCGGCACGGACCAGAAGTTCAACCTGCTGGTGGGGCGGCAGCTGCAGGACAACGCCGGACAGGCGCCGCAGGTGGTGTTGACGATGCCCCTGCTGGTGGGCCTGGACGGCGTGCAGAAGATGTCCAAGTCGCTGGGCAACTACGTCGGGATCACCGAGCCGCCGGACGACATGTTCGGCAAGCTGATGTCGATTTCGGACGAGCTGATGTGGCGCTACCTGGAGCTGCTCAGCTTCGAGCCGCTGGCGACCATCGAGCGCTGGCACCGCGAAGTGAACGAGGGCGCGAACCCCATGGACGTGAAGATGCGCCTCGCCTCCGAGCTGGTCGGCCGCTTCCACGGGGAGGAGGCCGGGCACAAGGCGCAGCAGACGTTTCTCGCGCGCTTCCGCCAGGGTGCCATGCCCGAGGACATGCCGGAGGTGGAGCTGCCGGCGCCCGACGGCCGCCTGCGCATCACCAACCTGCTCAAGGCGGCGGGCCTGACGCCCAGCACCTC
Source organism: Gammaproteobacteria bacterium (assembly GCA_035638775.1). Classification (GTDB taxonomy): domain Bacteria; phylum Pseudomonadota; class Gammaproteobacteria; order UBA5335; family SLRW01; genus DASQZJ01. The sequence continues at coordinate 785 of DASQZJ010000074.1, read as the reverse complement.
GGAGGCGATGCGCATGATCCGGCAGGGTGCGGTGCGGATCGACGGCGACCGGGTCTCCGACGCCGCCCTGGAAATGGCCGCCGGGAGCCGTCATGTCTACCAGGTCGGCAAGCGCCGATTCGCCCGGGTGCGCCTGGTCTGAGCATCACCCGCCTTCCGGCCACGGCCGTTCGCGGCGAGCCCGATCAGGTACTTGCGGGGCTCGCGCAAATCCGGCGAAGACAGTTGTTGACGTGTCCGCGAAGGCTCCTATAATGCGCCCTCTCGCCGGCAAGCAGAGGCCGGCGGACGGGAGCGGGACGGACGTCGACGACGCACGCCCCGACCCGGGGCCGGAGGTTCCGGCCCGGCGGCGCGAAGGATGGCTGCCAACGTGCGAGAGGTGTTGACGGAAACGCTTCCGAGTGTATAATTCCGGGCTCTCTCGGCGGCACGGCGAGTACCTCGCCCGCCGCACGCACGATCGGAACGAGGCGGCGCCCCGCGCCGCGCCGGGCAACCGGACCGCTCTTTAACAAGTCGGGTATCGAGCAGCTTATGTGGGCGCTCGCGTCGATGAGAATGCCAGAGACATCGGCGCCGTTTCCGGGCCTTCGGGTTCGGGGCGCGTCGAATCGGTTTGACTGCCTCGTGCAGTCGGCATATTTAACCGAAGAGTTTGATCCTGGCTCAGATTGAACGCTGGCGGCATGCCTAACACATGCAAGTCGAACGGCAGCGCGGGGAAGCTTGCTTCCCTGGCGGCGAGTGGCGGACGGGTGAGTAACGCGTAGGAATCTGCCCAG
>DASQZJ010000073.1:0-85397 GCA_035638775.1 Gammaproteobacteria bacterium | reverse complement strand
CTTAATAACTTAATAACTTAACAACTTAATAACTTAATAACTTACCACCTTCAGGACCACGAGTCCGGCCCCGCCCCCTCGGCCGCACGCCACAGATACCACGCCGCCACCGACCGGTAGGGACGCCAGCGCTCCCCGTGGGCGGCGAGCTCGCGGGGCGCGGGGAGGGCGTCCAGGGCGCGCAGGTTGCGGAAGCCCTTGCGCACGCCGAGGTCGTGGACCGGCAGAATGTCCGGGCGGCCCAGTTCGAAGATCAACAGCATCTCCACCGTCCAGCGGCCCACGCCGCGAATCCCGGACAGGAGCCGGATGATCTCGCCGTCCGGCATCCCGGCCAGGTCATCCGCCCGGGGCAGCGTGCCGTCCCGCGCGGCGCGGGCGAGGTCGCGCAGCGCCGCCAGCTTGTTGCGGGACAGGCCGGCCCCGCGCAGGGCCTCGTCGGAGGCACCCGCGAGTCCCTCCGGGTCCGGCCCGGCGTCGCCGAACAGGGCCAGTACGCGCGCGTGGATCGCCGCGGCGGCGCTGCCGGCCAGCTGCTGGTAGACGATCGCGCGCAGCAGCGCCCGGAAGGGTTCCGGTCTGCGCGGGGGCGCCAGCCCCGGCGGGCCGACGCGCTCGATCAGCGCCGCGAGCTCCGGATCCGCCGCGCTCAGGTGCCGCACGGCCCCGGCGGGGTCGCAGGCCGGGGTTGTCCGCCGCCGAGTGTCCACGCCGGCGAGGGTACACGACCGGTCTGCTCGAGGGTATCGTTGGGTCTCAGCGGCTCCCTGGGCCGTAGCGGCAAGGCGCGAGCAGAGAGTGTCTGGCGCGACACGACCGACGAGCACCACCACCCACGACGGCTCCGAGACCGGACAATGCCCTCGAGCAAATTGGTCGCGCGGTGATGAATCCACTGTCGTTCCTGCTGGCGCTGGGCGTGGTCGTGTGGATCTGGGCCGCGGCACTGCGCGCCCGCGAGACGGCCCTGGCTGCCTGTCGCCGGGCGTGCCGCGAGGTCGACGTGGAGCTGCTCGACCACACCGTGGCCCTGGCACGGCTCGGGCTCGGGCGTGCGGAATCGGGCTGGCTGCGGCTGCGACGGACCTATGCGTTCGAGTTCACCGCCGGCGACGAGCTGCGCCACCGCGGGCGCATCCGCATGCTCGGCAGTCACATCCTGAGCGTGCAGATGGACCATCCCGGCGGCACCACGGTGGTCCACCAGCCCGGCGACCGCTGACAGCGGAGGCCGCTACTCGTGGCGCAGTGCCTCGATGGGATCGAGCCGCGCCGCCTTGCGGGCGGGAAAGTATCCGAACACCACACCGATCAGGCCGGCGAAGCCGAAGGCGATGCCGATGATCGGAACGTCCGGGATGAAGGGCACGTGCACCAGGCGGGCCGCCGCCAGGGAGCATCCCAGCCCGAGCCCGATGCCGGCCAGCCCGCCCAGCAGCGAAAGCAGCACCGCCTCGACCAGGAACTGCAGCAGCACTTCGCGCTCGCGCGCCCCGACCGCGAGGCGGATGCCGATCTCCCGGGTCCGCTCCGTCACCGAGACCAGCATGATGTTCATGATGCCGATGCCGCCGACCACCAGGCTCACCGCCGCAATGGCCCCGAGCAGGGTGGTGAGAACGCCCGAGGCCGTCTCCAGTACGCTCACGATCTCTTTCATGTCGCGCACGGTGAAGTCGTCCTCGGCCGCCTCGGGTACGTGGCGGCGCTCCCGCATCAGCTGCGTGACGCGGCGCTGGATGTCCGGGGTATCCGCGCTGTAGCGGGACGAGAGGAAGATCACGCCGACGTCGCGGTTGCCGGCGATGCGGCGGTGGAAAGCCCGGATCGGGACCAGCAGCAGATCGTCCTGGTCCGTGCCGAAGGACGACTGCCCCTTCGCCTCCAGCACCCCGATCACCCGGCACGGTATCTTGCCCAGCCGGATGATCGCGCCCAGCGGATCCTGGGCGCCGAACAGCTCCTTCTTCACGGTGGCCCCCAGCAGGCACACCATGCGCCCGGCGCGCAGCTCGGCGCTGTCGAACTCCCGTCCCGAGGAAAGCGGCCACTCCCGCACCCGCAGGTAGGCATCGTCGGTGCCGGTCACCGTGGTCGGCCAGTTGTGATTGGCGTAGACCGCCAGCGTGGGACGGCTCGCTGCCGGCGCCACTGCCGCCAGGCCCGGGATCTCGCGCTGGATCGCGGCGACGTCCGCCATCTCGAGCGGCGGCGCGCTGGTCATCGCGGGCCCGTGACGGCTCGCCCCGGGCACCAGCACCAGCATGTTGCGACCCAGCGAGGCGATCTCGCCGGTCACGCGCGCGGTGGCGCCGCCGCCCAGGGTCACCATGGTGATCACCGCGGCGACGCCGATGATGATGCCGAGCATGGTGAGTGCCGAACGCATCGCGTGCCGGCGCACCTCGCGCAGGGCCATCAGCAGCATGTTGCCGATCACGGGGCATGCTCCGCGTGCGGGCCGTCCGCCTCGATGCGGCCGTCGAGAAAATGCACCACGCGCCGTGCCCAGGAGGCCATGTCCGGCTCGTGGGTCACCATCACGATGGTGATGCCGCGGTCCCGGTTGAAGCCCGACAGCAGCTCCATGATCTCGCGGCTGCGGGCGGAGTCGAGGTTGCCGGTGGGCTCGTCGGCGAGCAGCAGCGAGGGGCGGGTCACGATGGCCCGAGCGATCGCGACACGCTGCTGCTGGCCGCCGGAAAGCTCCGCGGGCGTGTGGCGGGCAACCGGGGCGAGTCCCACGGCGTCCAGTGCCTGCAGCGCCAGGCTGCGGCGGCGGGCGGCCCCGATGCTGCGGTAGACCAGGGGCAGCTCGACGTTCTCGAGCGCCGAGGTGCGGCTGAGCAGGTTGTAGCCCTGGAACACGAACCCCAGATAGTGGCGCCGCAGCAACGCGCGCTGGTCCCGGGACAGGCGCGTCACCTCGACCCCGCCAAAGCGATAGGATCCGGAGGTGGGCGTATCCAGGCAGCCCAGGATGTTCATGCAGGTGGACTTGCCCGAGCCGCTCGGTCCCATCACCGCCACGAACTCCCCGCGGCCGATGGCCAGGTCGATCCCCGCCAGCGCGTCCACACGCGCGGCGCCCCGCCCGTAGCTGCGGCGTACGCCGCTCAGGCGGATCAGCGCCGGCGCGCCGCCATTCACGACGCCGGCCGCTGGCGGCGGATATCGACGATCGCCCGGTCCCCCGGGTGCACGGCGCCTTCCACGATGACCGTATCGCGCCCGTCGCTGAGGCCGGTGCGCACCGTCACCGGCTCGGGCCTGCCGCCCCGCAGGACCCAGACCCGGGCCCCGTTTTCGCCGGGGCCGGCGGCATGACCGGGAGGCGTGAAGCGCAACGCGCTGTTGGGCACCAGCAGTGCGTCGCGGCGGGTCGCGGTCGTGATCTCCGCGGTCGCCGTCATGCCGGGGCGCAGCAGCATGGCCGAGTTGTCGACCGTGAGCACGCCTTCGTAGCTGACCACGCCCTGCACCGTGCGGGCGGCGTTGTGGATCGAGACGAGTTTCGCGGAAAATCTGCGTTCCGGGTAGGCGTCGACCGTGAACGTGGCGCTCTGACCGGCCTTGACCGCGCCCACGTCGGCCTCGTCGATGTCGACGTGCAGCTCCATCTTCGACAGGTCCTCGGCCAGCACGAACAGGACCGGTGTCTGGAAGCTTGCCGCGACCGTCTGCCCGGGCTCAACGTCGCGCGAGATCACCACGCCGTCGATGGGGGCACGGATCACCGCCTTCGACAGGGTGGTGCGGTCGGCCTCCAGGGCGGCTCTGGCCACGGTCACCTGGGCTTGCGCCACGTCCACCGCCGCGGCCGTGCGGTCGCGCTGGGCACGCGCCGCCTCCAGGTTCTGCTGCGAGGCGGCACGGGTGCGCAACAGCTTCTGCGTGCGGCGCCAGGCGAGTTCCGCTTCGCGCGCGCTCGCGCGGGCCTCGGTCAGCGCCGCCCGCGCCGAGGCCAGGCTCGCTTCCGCCCGGCGCACCTGCGCTTCCAGCTGCTCGGTATCCAGGCGCGCGAGCACCTGGCCCTTGTGAACACGGTCGTTGTAATCGGCGTCGACCTCCGCGATGCGCCCCGAGATCTCGGCCCCCACCTGCACCTCGTTGACCGGCGCCAGGGTTCCGGTGGCCGTGACCCTCGCCGTCAGGTCGCCACGGCGCACCGCGACCGTCTGGTAGTCCGGACCCGGCGCGGGCTGCAGCCACCATGCCACGCCCCCGCCGATCACGAGCAGCGGTACCAGCACCCCGAGGGCGATGGCCAGCCACCGGCGCCGGCCGTCGCGCCCGTCCAGGCCCAGCGTCTGCTCGATTTCGGGATCGGAGCCCTCGGGAAGGTCGGGCATTGGGGGTCATCCTCGCTCCTGCGGCGTCTGGCCCCACTCTAGGATTTGCGGCACCCGGCGAGCTTGATCCCCGTCAGCCCCCCGCGGGGGTGGCTGGATATGCTTGCACGAGGCCCGGCTGATGAACGGAGCGCGTGCATGTCTTCCGCCGCCAGCATCCACTCCCCCGCGGCCGGGGTCGTGTTCCGCACCTCGGCACTGAGCAAGCGCTACCTCATGGGGGAGGTGGAAGTGTGGGCGCTGCGCGGCGTGGACGTGGAGCTGTACGGCGGGGAGCTGGCGATCCTGCTGGGGCCGTCCGGATCGGGGAAATCGACGCTGCTCAATATCCTGGGCGGGCTGGACGTACCCACCTCCGGGCGCGTCTGGTACCGGCAGACCGAGCTGACCCGCGCCGGCGAACGGGAGCTGACCGCCTACCGGCGCTATCACGTCGGCTTCGTGTTCCAGTTCTACAACCTCATTCCCAGCCTCACGGCGCGCGAGAACGTCGCCATCGTCACCGAGATCGCCGCGCGCCCGATGCCCCCGGAGGCGGCCCTGGAGCTGGTCGGCCTGGGCCGCCGGCTGAACCATTTTCCGGCCCAGCTCTCCGGAGGCGAGCAGCAGCGCGTGGCGATCGCCCGCGCCATCGCCAAGAACCCCGCCGTGCTTCTGTGCGACGAGCCCACGGGGGCGCTGGATTCCACCACCGGGGTCGTGGTGCTGGAGGCACTCGCGCGGGTCAACCGTGAGCTCGGCACCACCACCGTGGTGATCACCCACAACGCCGGGATCGCCGGCATGGCGGACCGGGTCATCCACATGAGTGACGGACGCATCGGGGAGATCCGTCGCAATCCGCGGCGCATTGACCCGCGGGAGCTGACCTGGTGATGCGTGCGCTCGACCGCAAGCTGCTGCGGGACCTGTGGCGGCTGCGCGCCCAGGAACTGGCGATCGCGCTGGTGATCGCGGGGGGCGTCGCGACCTACATCATGGCGGCGAGCACCCTGGAGTCGCTGCAGCGGACCGAGGACCGCTTCTACCGGGAGTACCGCTTCGGCGAGGTGTTCGCCTCGCTCAAGCGGGCCCCCGAATCGCTGACCGTCCGGATCCGGAGCATCCCCGGGACGGCCCGCGTGGAAACCCGCGTCCTGGGGCAGGCGCGCCTGCAGCTGCCGGGCTTCCCCGATCCCGTCACCGCCGTGGTGGTCTCGATCCCGGACCGGGGGCAGCCGGCGCTCAACCGGCTCTATCTCCGCTCCGGACGGCTGCCCGGGCCGGACCCCGGCGGCAACCGGGTGGTGGTCAGCGAGGCCTTCGCCGAGGCCCACGGGCTGCGTCCCGGTGACGCCCTGCAGGCCGTGATCAACGGGCGCAGCGAGCGCCTGCGGATCTGCGGCGTGGCCCTGTCCCCGGAATTCATCTACCAGATGCGTCCCGGCGACATGTTCCCCGATTACCGCCGCTACGGCGTGCTGTGGATGGCGCGGACACCGCTGGAAAACGCCTACGACATGCAGGGCGCGTTCAACGACGTGGTACTGCGGCTCGCGCCCGGGGCGGAGGCGGTCCCGGTGATCCAGCGCCTGGACGGGATCCTCGCGCCGTATGGCGGGCTCGGCGCCTACGACCGGGCGGACCAGTTCTCCCATCACTACCTCAGCCAGGAGCTGCAGCAGCTGCATACCATCGCGACGCTGCTGCCCGGCATCTTCCTGGCGGTGGCCGCGTTCCTGCTGAACCTCGTCATGTCACGCCTGATCCGCACCCAGCGCGAGCAGATCGGCGTGCTCAAGGCCTTCGGCTACGCTTCCCGTGCCATCGCGCTGCACTACGCGATGCTGGCCTCGGTCATCGCGCTGGCCGGGATCGTCCTCGGGATCGGCGCGGGGGCCTGGCTCGGGCACCTGGTCAGCGGCATCTACCGGGGCTTCTTCCGCTTCCCGTTCCTGGACTACCGGCTGGCGCCGTCGGTCGTCGGCGATGTGGTCGCGGTGACCGCCGCCGCGGCGCTGGCGGGAACCCTGGTCGCGGTGCGCCGGGCGTCGCGGCTGCCGCCGGCGGCGGCGATGCAGCCGGAGCCACCCCCCGTCTACCGCCCCACCCTGTTCGAGCGGCTGGGCCTGCAGCGCCTGTTCGACCAACCCACGCGCATGATCATCCGGCACCTCGAGCGCGAGCCGGTCAAGTCGGCGCTGTCCGTGACCGGGATCGCCTTCGCCGTGGCGATCATGATGGTGGGCCGCTTCCAGAGCGACGTCATCACCTACATCACCGAAGTCCAGTTCGAACGGATCCAGAACCAGGATCTCACCGTGACCTTCCGCGATCCCGCATCCCGCAGAGCCCTCTACGAGCTCCGCGGACTGCCCGGCGTGCGCACGGCGGAGCCGTTCCGCGTGGTCTCGGTGCGTTTCCGGCACGGACCCTACAGCCATCGCGGCGGCATCCAGGCGTACGCCCCGGGCAGCCACCTGCATCACCTCCTCGACGCCGACCTGCACCGCGTGACGCTGCCGCCGGACGGCCTGGTGATGACCGACTACCTGGCGCAGATGCTGCACGCCCGACCGGGACAGACGATCACCGTCGAGGTGCTGGAGGGGCGCCGCCGGGTCCTGCGGCTGCCCCTTGCGGGCATGGTGAGCGAACACCTGGGGGTGAGCGGCTACATGCGGCTGGCGGCCCTGAACCGCGCGCTGGGCGACGGTGACGTGGCCTCCGGCGCCCTGGTCGCGGACGAGCGCGGCGCGCGCACGGCACTCTACCGGCGCCTGCGGGAGATGCCGGCGGTCTCCGGGGTGACGCTGCGCGAGGCGGCGATCGAGAGCTTCCACGCGACCATGGGCGAGACCCTCCTGATCTTCACCTTCATCACCACCCTGCTCGCCTCGATCATCGCCTTCGGCGTGGTCTACAACAGCGCGCGGATCGCGCTGGTCGAGCGTACCCGGGAGCTCGCGAGCCTGCGCATTCTCGGCTTCGCGCGCGCGGAGGCCGCCTACATCCTGGTGGGCGAGCTGGCGCTGATCACCCTCGCCGCCGTGGTGCCGGGTTTCTTCGCGGGCCGCGCGCTGTGCTTCCTGCTGTCCCGGGGCATGCGTTCCGAGCTCTACCGGGTGCCCCTGGTCATCGAGCCGCGCACCTACGCGTTCGCGGCCATGGTGGTGATGGCCGCCATGGCCCTCTCCGCCGTCGTGGTGTGGCGCCGTGTCGCGCGCCTGGACCTGGTCGGCGCGCTCAAGACGAGGGAGTAGGCCCGTGAACCTGCGGCGCGTCGCATGGATCTCGCTGCTGGCCCTGCTGGTGGGCGCGGGACTGGCATGGGGACTGTGGCCGCGCGCGGTGCCCGTGGATACCACCGCGGTGCGTCGTGCCCCGCTGGAGGAGACCGTGACGGCGGAGGGCCGTACCCGGGTCAGGGACCGTTACCAGGTGTCCTCCCCGGTGGCCGGCTACCTGGAACGGGTCCGGCTGGAAGTCGGGGACAGCGTGCGGCGGGGAGCGGTCCTGGCCGAACTCAGACCGACCCCGGCACCGGTGCTGGACGCCCGCGCCACGGCCGAGGCGAAGGCGCGCGTGGCGCAGGCGCAGGCAGCGCTCGAAGCCGCCCGGACGCGCGTGGAGAGCGCCACCGCGGCGGCCGCCTACGCCACCGCCGAACGCAAGCGGCTGAGCCGCTTGCAGGCCGCGGGCCACGTGTCGCGGGAGTCCCTCGAGCGCACCGAGACCGAGGCCCGCCAGCGGGCGGCGGAGCTGCGCTCCGCCCGCTTCGAGGCGCGCGTGGCGCACTACCGCCTGGAGGCGGCGAAAACGGCGCTGCGCTTCGCCGGCGACAGCACCGCGGCGGATGCGCTGCTGGCGATCCGGGCGCCGGTCTCCGGAGTGGTGCTGCGCATCGCACGCAAGAGCGAGGGCGTGATTCCCGGCGGCGCTCCGATCCTGACGCTGGGGGATCCCCGATCGCTGGAAATCGCCGTCGACGTGCTGTCCGGCGACGCGGTGCGCATCCGGCCGGGGATGGCGGTCCGGCTGGAGCGCTGGGGCGGCCCGAAGCCGCTGCAGGCGAGGGTGCGAACCGTCGAGCCCGCGGGCTTCACCAAGGTGTCGGCCCTGGGGGTGGAGGAGCAGCGGGTCTGGGTGATCGCCGACATCGTCTCGCCCCCGGCGCAGTGGCGCAGCCTGGGGGACGGCTACCGGGTGGATGCGAGCTTCGTGCTCTGGCGCGGCAGGGACGTGCTGCAGGTGCCGGCCAGCGCCGTCTTTCGCCACCGGGACGGCTGGGCGGTGTTCCTGGTGCGCGACGGACGCCTGCGCCTGCAGCCGGTCCGCGTGGGACGCGGCAGCGGGCTCGCCACGCAGATCCTCTCCGGCCTGACGCCGGGGGAGACCGTCGCGTCCCACCCCGGCAACGAGCTGCGCGCGGGCCAGCGGGTGCGATCCAGGAGCGGGCTCCCCGCGGCCGGGGAGCCCGCCGGGGACGATTCCGCCTAACCGGCCGCCTTCAGCGCCTGGTCGAGGTCCTCGCGCAGGTCGTCCACGTGCTCCAGGCCGATGGACAGCCGTACGAGATCCTCGGTCACGCCGGCGCGGGCCAGCTCCTCCGGGCCGAGCTGGCGGTGGGTCGTGGTCGCCGGGTGGCAGGCGAGCGACTTGGCATCGCCGATGTTCACCAGGCGTGTCACCAGGGCGAGGGCGTCGATGAAGCGGGCGCCGGCCTCGCGGCCGCCCCGGATGCCGAAGCTGAGGATGCCCGAGCCGCGGCCGCCGCAGTATTTCCGGGCCAGCCCGTGGTAGGGATCGTCCTCCAGCCCCGCGTAGTGCACCCATTCGACCCCGGGATGGGACTTCAGGTACTGCGCGAGGGCCCGGGTGCTCTCGCAGATCCGGTCCATCCGCACCGGCAGGGTCTCGATGCCCTGCAGCACCAGGAAGGCGTTGAACGGCGACAGCGCGCCGCCCATGTTCCGCAGGGGCACCGTGCGCGCCCGCGCGATGTAGGCGGCCTCGCCCATCGCCTCCGTGAAGACCACGCCGTGGTACGAGGGATCCGGCTCGTTGAGACCCGCGAACCGGTCCTTGTGCGCCACCCAGTCGAAGCGGCCGGAATCCACCAGCACCCCGGCGATGGTGGTGCCGTGGCCGCCCATGTACTTGGTCAGCGAGTGCACCGCGATGTCCACGCCGTGATCGAACACCCGGCACAGGTACGGGGTGGCGACGGTGTTGTCCACCATCACCGGCACGCCGTGGGCATGCGCCACCTCCGCCACCTTTTCCAGGTCCACGACGTTGCCGGCGGGATTGCCGATGGACTCGCAGTACACCAGGCGCGTCTGCGCGTCGATGCTCCGCTCCAGCGCCTCGAAGTCGTCCGAGTCCACGAAGCGCACGTCGATCCCGAGGCGGGGCAGGGTATGCGCGAACAGGTTGTAGGTGCCGCCGTAGAGCTGCGTGGTGGTGACGATATTGTCCCCGTTGCCGGCAATCGTGAGCACCCCGGCCGTGATCGCGGCCATGCCCGATGCCATCGCGAGCGCGCCGACGCCGCCCTCCATCGCCGCCACGCGCTGCTCGAGCACGGCGTTGGTGGGGTTCATGATGCGCGTGTAGATGTTGCCCTCGACCTTCAGGTCGAACAGGTCGGCCCCATGCTGGGTGTCGTCGAAGGCGTAGGACGTGGTCTGGTAGATGGGTACCGCCACCGCGCGGGTGGTGGGATCCGGTGCATAGCCCGCGTGAACGGCGAGAGTCTCGATCTTCATGGCAATCCTCCATCCCGCGTTTGTGCCGCAACCACGGCCGTGGCAGGGCGCACAGTGTGCGCCCGGCGTCCCGGTTTCTCCAGCGCGTTTGGCTATATGGAAATTACCATTCCGTGCCGTCCGCGGGCCGGGAGGCGCGGAAGACCGCCGCCAGCGTCTTGGCGTCCCGGATCTCGCCGCCATGGGCCATCTCGAGCACCCGGCCCCACGGCAGCCAGTGCACCTCGATGACCTCGCCGGGCTCGCGGCGCACCGTCCCGGTCTGGAGCTCCCGCGCCAGGTACAGGTGAATCACCTCGTCGCTGAAGGCCGGCGCGGTGAGAATCGGCCCGAGTTCGTCCCAGCGACCCGCGCGCACGCCGGTCTCCTCCTCCAGCTCGCGGCGGGCGGCCGCGAGCGGCTCCTCGCCCGGATCGATCTTTCCCGCCGGGACCTCCCAGATCCAGCCCACCGGCGGCCGGTACTGCCGAATCAGGCACACGCGCCGCTCCGCGTCCAGCGGCAGGACGGCCGACGCGCCGGGATGGCGCACGACCTCGAACTCCATCTCCAGTCCGTTGGGCAGGCGCACCGTCTCGGCGCGCAGGTCCACCACCCGGCCGCGATGGAGCTGGCGTGATCTGACGGGCTTGTCCATGTTCACTCCGGCGCCGGCGACGCTGCCGGCTGCAGTGGGTAATGTTCCAGGGGCGTGTGCACGGCGCCCTCCGGGCGCAGGTCGCTGCGGTAGAGCACCAGCTCCCGTGCGCGGCAGGCGGCGTCGACGGGAACCGGCTCACGAGGCAGGCATACGCGGCGCGCGCGCGGACGGGCCAGGGTGACGTGGCCGCGGAACGGGCGCCGCTCCACCGGCAGGCCGGCATCCGCCGCCGCTTCCCGCACCGCCAGGGCAAGGGTCTCCAGCGGGCGACAGGGCCCGACCACCGCCGCCAGCACGCGCGGGCGCGCCACGGAGGGGAAACCGGTGAGCGAGGGCACATGGTAGTCGAACGCCGGCGTGTCCGCCGCCGCTTCCCGGAGCCCCCGCATCAGCGCCAGGAGGGCATCGTCCCCGACCCGGCCCAGAAACGCCAGGGTCAGGTGCAGCGACCCGCGCGGAAGCCAGCGCAGTGCCGACGGACGCTCCAGGCACCGCTCGAGATCCGTCGCGGCCTGTTCCAGGCGGTCCAGCAGCCCGGCGCAGAGAGGCAGGGCCACAAACGCGCGTGGAACCATGAGGATTCCCCTTCACCGGCCGCCCGGGCCGCGGGCGGCATCGGGCCATGGCGTGGCATTGTGGCCAATCGCCGGCACGTGGTCCAATCGTCCTCCCGTCCCGAGCAAGCGAGGACAGCCATGGAGCGCCCCTGGATGAAGAGCTGGCCCGCCGGGCTGCCGACCCGGCTGCGATACCGCGGCGGCGAGCGTCCGCTGCATGACTACCTGGCGGCCAATGCCGCCGCGCAGGGCGGGCAGCCCGCGTATGTCTTCTACGGCCGGGAGATCGGCTGGGCCGAGCTCTACGACGCCGCCCGCCGCCTGGCCGGCTTCCTGGGCGAGCGCGGGGTGGCGCGCGGAGACCGTGTCGGGCTGTTCCTGCAGAACTGCCCCCAGTACGTGATCGCGCATTACGCGGTGCAGCTGCTCGGCGCCGTGGTCTGCCCCATGAATCCCCAGTACAAGGCGGCCGAAGTCAGCCATCTGCTGAACGAGGCCGAGGCCTGCGCCGTGGTCGCCGGCCGCGAGCTGTACCCGGTGGTCGAGCGGGCCCGCGCCGAGATCCCCTCTTTGCACACGGTGATCGTGACCCGCTACGCGGAGTACCTGCCGGAGCGGCCGACCCTGCCGCTTCCGGCGGAGCTGCAAGAGGACGGGAACGGCCCCGTGGACGCGGTTCCGTTGCCCGAGGCGCTGGCGGCCGATCCGCTGGAGGCGGCGCCCCCGGTGAACCTGTGGCAGGACGTCTCGCTCATGACCTTCACCTCCGGCACCACCGGGCGGCCCAAGGGGGCGATGCTCACCGGCGGCAATGCCCTGTTCAAGACCGCCGCCTTCTTTCACGCCTGCCGCATGCAGCCGGGCGAGACCAGCCTGGCCATCGCGCCGCTGTGCCATATCGCCGGGATGGTCAATGGCGTGGACATGCCGGTCTACTCGGGAGGCACCTGCGTGCTGCTGGCGCGGTTCGACCCGGAGACCACGATCCAGGCCCTGGAGAAATACCGCTGCGCCACCTGGTACAGCATCGCCCCGATGAACGCCGCGATCCTGGCGCATGCGGGGGTGGAACAGCGCGACCTGCGCTCGCTGCGACGCAACCCCGCCACCAGCTTCGGGCTGGCGGTCACGCGCGAGCTGGCCGGGCGCTGGGAGAAGCTCACGGGCTGTCGCATGCACGAGGCCTCCTACGGCCTCAGCGAGACGCACACCTGCGATACCTTCATGCCCCGCGACGGCATTCGCTACGGCAGCGTCGGCATTCCCACCTACGACACCGACCTGCGGATTCTCGATCCGGAGACCGGCGAACCCCGGCCCGCCGGGGAGCAGGGCGAGATCGTGCTGCGCAATCCCGGGGTGTTCCGGGGCTACTGGCGCCGGCCGGAAGCCACTGCCGAGACCCTGCGCGACGGCTGGGTCCATACCGGCGACATCGGCCACCTGGACCCGGACGGCTACCTGTACTTCGACGGCCGCATCAAGGAGATGATCAAGTGCTCCGGCTACAGCGTCTTTCCGGAAGACGTGGAGGCTCTGCTCGCGCGTCATCCGGCGGTCGCACAGGCGGCCGTGGTGCCGGTGCCGGACGAGCGGCGCGGACAGGCGGTGAAGGCGTTCATCGTGCCCGAGCCCGCGGCACGCGAGACGGTCACGCCGGAGGAGATCATCGGTTGGTCCCGGGAGAACATGGCCGCCTACAAGGTCCCGCGGGAGGTCGAGTTCCGCCACAGCCTTCCGGCCACGCCGGCGGGCAAGGTGCTGCGCCGCCTGCTCCGGGAGTAGCCCGGGCGCGCGGGCTGCGGCCCGAGCGAGGCCCGGGTCACGCGCGGCGAGTTATTGCGCTATAATGGCTGGCCCGGGACGCGCACAACAGCGCCGGCGGGCGTCCCGGGCCACCGTCGGCCGCTCACGGGCGAACGGCCCCTTACCGACGCCGGCAAGGCACTTGCAGCTTCCCCCTATGAACCCGTTCTCACAGCTATTCCTGGTCTTCGCGCTGATCCCCATCGCGGAGATCGTGGTCCTGATCAAGGTCGGCTCGATCATCGGAGCGCTGCCGACCGTGGCGCTGGTGATCCTGACTGCCATCACCGGCGCGGCCCTGATGCGCTACCAGGGCATGCAGACCATGAGCGCGGTGCGCCAGGCCATGGGCCGGGGCGAGATACCGGCCGTCCAGATGCTGGAAGGCATGGGACTGCTGCTGGGGGGCGCGCTGCTGCTCACCCCCGGCTTCATCACCGACGCCTTCGGCTTCGCCCTGCTGGTGCCGCCGCTGCGCCGCCGCCTGGCGCGCCACATGCTCTCGCGGATGGAGGTCCGGCAGACCGGCGGCCGGCCGGATCCCGGGGCGCGCAACCACTACACCATCGAGGGCGAGTTCCGTCACCGCGACCACTGACCGGTGCCGGCCGCGTCCGTCCGGAGGGCGTCAGAGCCCCTCGCGGCCGGCGTCGATGCGCTCGATGATGGACTCGTCCAGGGGCACGTAGCCGCCGGCATCCGACCGGTAGTACAGCACCGCATCGCCGTCGGGGTGGTAGGAGCGCTCACGCAGCCGGCCCTTCTTCAGCTTGAAGGTGTCGGTGACGTCGAGATCCGGGATCAGCCGCACGAATACCGGGCGTGCGTAGACCGGCAGCGAATTCTCCACGTGCCGGGCGAAGGCGTGGCCGTCGAATGCCTCCACCGGGCAGTCGAGCGCGAGCGCGGCCATCCCGGCGCGCCCCTCGGCCCCCGGCACCTGCACCCCGTAGACGTTGCTGAAGCGGACCTGGTCGAAATCGTTCAGGATTTCCGCCACCTCCGTGGTCGAGACATTCTCGCCCTTCCAGCGGAAGGTATCGCCGACCCGGTCCACGAACTGGTAGTGCGGCGTCAGCCGCGCCAGTCCCCGGACCCGCACGCGCCGCACCAGGTCGCCGGTATTGAACCAGGCATCGCCCTTGCGGAAGGCGTCGCGCACGACCTTGCGCTCGCTCGCGTCGCGGTCGACATAGCCGTCGAAAGCGAACTTCGGCGTGATTCTGGTGAGCAGCAGCCCGGGCTCGCCGCGGGCCGCGCGGCGACAGCGTCCGCGCGCGTCGCGCAGGATCTCGTCGTTGTCGACGTCGTAGGCGACCAGCGCGTGCGGGCTGGTGGTCGTACCGATGGTGCAGTCCTGGTTGAAGACGTTGACGAAGGCGGCATTGCCCTCGCTGGCGGCGTAGAACTCCACCACGCGCGGGATGGCGAAGCGCTGCTTGAATTCCTGCCAGATGTCGGGCCGCAGGCCGTTGCCGATGATCTTGGTCACCGGGTTGTCCGCGTCCTCGGCGCGGGCCGGCCGGTTGTACAGGTAGCGGCACATCTCGCCGATGTAGATGAAGCAGTCGGCGCCGGTCGCGCGCACGTCGTCCCAGAAGGCGCTGGCCGAGAAGCGCCGGCGCAACACCACCGAGGCCCCGGCGAGGACGGCGCTGCCGAAAGCGACGGTGAGGGCATTGTTGTGGTAGAGCGGCAGGCAGATGTAGATCCGCTCTCCCGGCCGCAGCGCCAGTCCCATCTGGCCGAAGCCGTAGGCCGCCTTGAACCAGCGCCCGTGGCTCATGATGGCCGCCTTGGGCAGACCCGTGGTGCCGGAAGTGAAGATGTAGTAGCAGGGATCGTGACCGGCCGGCTCGCGCTCGCGCGAAGGGTTGCCGGCGGGGGCGTCATCGAGCGCGCGGCCGAAATCCGCGGCCCACGCGGGCGCCTGCCCGCGCGTGCCGTCGGCGAGCCACAGGTAGTCCGTGCCGTCTTCCAGGCCCAGCCGGTCCCGCACCGGTGCCAGGGCGTCGACCAGCTCCTCGCCCACGATCACCTTGCGACCGCCCACGGCCTCGATGCAGTGGACCAGCGGCCTTCCGCGGAGATTGGTGTTGAGAATACCGCCCACCGCGCCCAGCTTGGCGATGCCGATCACGGCGGCGAGATGCTCGATGCGGTTCTCCATCAGGACGCTCACCGTGTCGCCGCGGCCGATGCCTGCAGCTCGCAGACGATGCGCGATCCGGTTCGCGAGAGCGTTCAACCCGCTCCAGGTGATGCTGCGGCCCTGGCCGAGCACCGCCACGCGCTCGGGAAAGCGCGCCGCGTTGTGCTCGATCGCCGCCCCGATGGACATGCGGTCGGGCCGGCCCGTGGCCAGGGCGAGCTCGCCGCGGACGAAGCCGCGCAGCCGGTCGGGCAGGCTGTCCCGAGCCGCCCCGTCGAGGGCGCCGGCGGTTGCCGGCGTTTCGCCGGCAGCGTGTTCAGAATCCATGGCTGATGATCAACGGTACGAATGCCACCAGTAAGAGTACCAGCGCCTGGGTGGTGATGGGCAGCATCAGGCGCTCGTGGCGATGCCAGAAGCTGCCGTGCTCGACCGTGGCGGCCGCGACCTCTTCCTCGCCGACGACCTGGCGCGTCAGCAGGTGGTTGAGGGCTACCGGCGGCGTCAGGTAGCCGAGTTCGAAGGCCGTCAGCACCACCATCCAGAAGTGGACCGGATTGATGCCGCTGCGGTAGGCCACGGTGGCGATGGTCGAGCTGACCAGGATCACCGCGCCGTAGGGATCCATGATCATGCCGATGATCACCATCACCACCACCAGCGCCAGCATCGCCGTCCACGGCGATGCGAAGGTCGCCGGGAACAGCGACATCAGGTCGGCACGCTGGATCAGCCCGCCGATGCTGATCGACAGGCCCATCAGGATCAGCAGGGCGCCGATGTGCCCGCAGGCCTCGGTGGTGGCACTGCGCACCGCGAGCTCGACTCCGGCGGGCGCCGCGTCGTCGCCGGCCCGCCGGCTGCGGCGCTTCGCGGAGAGCCGGTCGTACAGCACGATCCCGAGCAGGGTCAGCGGAAGGATCACGGGCGTGGTGAACTCGTTGAACGGCAGCCCCAGCAGGAACTCGCACGCCAGGATCATCAGCGCCCCCACCAGCAAATAGGGGGCCAGCGGCAACAGCGCCCGCAGGCTGGCCGGCACCGCCTCGCGCGGGCGTGCCAGGCGGATCGGGTTCCGCCGCGTGAGCAGCGCCATGGTCGAGAACAGGGTCACCGACAACAGGAACACGTACACGCCCCAGCCGAACAGCTGGTCCGTGGTCACCTGCTTGTTCAGCGCCGCCACGATCACCACCAGCAGGCAGGGGTTGAGCACCACGCCGGCGCTGCCCGACATGGCGGTGGTCGCCAGCGCCAGCTGCCTGCGGGCGCCGGCCAGGCGAAGCTCCTCGTAGATCACGGCCCCCACGGCGATGACGAAGATGCCCGAGGCACCGGTGTAGGCGGTCGGCACGGCGGTCAGCAGCACCACCGCCATCGCCACCAGTTCCGGCGGCAGCCGCCAGGGGCGGATGACGTCGAACACCAGCCGCGCCAGGCGCGTCTGCTTGAGCAGCATGCCCACCCAGACATAGAGCCCCACGTTCAGGAACAGCGAAGCGTAGCTCTGCATCTTGCTCATGTAGATGGCGATCGCCGCCGGGTGCGCTTGCGCGATCAGGAAGTACCCGCCCGCCACCAGCGTCATCGCCGTGTACAGCGGGATGGAAAGCAGCGCCTGCAGCGGGTCGCCGCCCGGCTCGGCGTCGCGTGGCGGACGCAGCACCTGGACCAGGCTGACCAGCGTCATCACGGCGAAGCCCGCGATCCAGATCAGGTGCAGTCCCGGGTCACTGACCCGGCCCGAGGCGTAGTCCAGGTCGGTGAAGGCCGTGTGGGAGACCAGCAGCATCGCGTTGGCGACCAGCTGGGCAATGCTGGTCACGCGGTGGTCGAGCGCGGTGGTCGCCGGTCGCAGCACGATGTGATGCCGGGTCACGGTCGCCGTCGCAGCGGCGAACATGATCAGCAACACCAGCAGATAGCTCTCGGCCGTCAGGCCGATATCCGTGACCCCGCCGACGAATGTCTCCACCGAACGGAAGATGCGCAGGGGCAGGGTGGTCCGGCTGCGGTTGCTGTGGTAGATGCGCCACTGCTCCCGGCACTGCTGGCGGTTGGCGAGAATCGACTTGCGTATCGAACCGCGACTGGGAGGGCCGGAGGAAAACAGGCCCCCGGAGGACTGGGCTTTCTGCTGCTGGAACTCCTGCTCGACACGCTTGCTGACATTCGGGTTCGGATTGCAGGACGGCCGGCTGACGTTCGCACGCAGGAGGAAATAGCTGTGCCAGGTGTGCTCGCCCACCGCGAGCAGCCGCGAATGCAGCCCCTCGCTGACGCCGAAGAAGATGACCGCCAGCAGCAGCAGGGCCACCGGCAGCGATGAAAGCCACTCCAGCCGGCTCCGCCGGCCCCGTCTCGTCCCAGTGTTCACCGATGCTGTTCCTGTCTCGACCCGGAAGTGCCCCCGCCCGGCGGGCCCGGAAGCCCGCGGGCGGGAAGCGGCTGGCGCGCGCCACCCGCTCCCGGCGACGCGTGCCGTGCGTCAGGGCCGCGGCCGCTGGCCGCCGGCCCGGCCCCCGCTCAGCCCGGGGACTCCGAGCACTCCGCGTCCGAGGGATGGTAGTGGCAGCGCACCTTCCACAGCAGCTTCATCATCCTCGGGGAGTACACGCCGCCTTCCTTCCTGAGCTTCAGGCGGACGTTGCGGAACATCTGCTGATAGCGGCGCCTGTCCTTCTTCGGGATGTGGATCCAGTACTTCTTCGGAATCTGCGCCTCGGACCGCTTGGCGATCGCGAGCGCCTGGTCGAAGTGGTTCGCGGCCCAGTCGCGCGACTTCTGCAGGAACTTCCCGGAGAATTCCTTGCGGTGGGTGACCATCTGGTAGGTCAGCTGCGCCAGCACGTAGTCGATGATGCCGCCGTGCTTGCCCAGGCCCTTGTACAGCTCCAGCGCCTTGTAGGCATAGGCCGGGGCATAGCAGATGTCGGCGCTGCCGTTGTTGAACTTGCTGCCGAAGTTGGTGATGTCCGAGCCGACCACGGAAGCCCCGACGAAGCGCACCATCTGCACGGCCTGCTGGTCATAGCTCAGCGTCGCGATGGTCTTGCCCGCAAGGTCCTTGACCGTCGGCGTTCCCTTGATGCTCTGCATCGTCTTGCTCGAGACGAACAGGTACACCGCACCGGCGGGCAGCACCCCGGCGACCTCGTACGGCCCGCTGCGCATGTATTTCGCCGCCTTCGGCTGCGAGATGGTCCGGATCACGGTTCGCAGCTCGCGGTAGGTCGGGATGGCCCCCATCATGTCGACGCTGCCGGCGAAACGCACCAGCTTGCGGTCCCGGATGCCGGTGATCAGGGCGGCGTCGCACTGGCCGGCCTTGAAGTCCTCCACCGCGACACCCTCGTCGGTGTAGGGCTCGAGCTTGAAATTCACCCCCCAGGCGCGCGCGGCCGCGCGGTAGTCCTGGGCGAGGCCATAGACGTCGCCGTTGGCGCCGATCGGGTCGTAGACGCACAGCGTGCGCTTGACCGCAGCGTGGACCGGCAGGGCGGAAAGGCTCAGCAGCATTGCTGCTGCCAGCACGAGCTTGCGCTGAAAGTCGGACACGGTCTTGCTCCCCAGATGCTTTATCGACCACTTCCATGCGGGTTGGGCCCCGGGAGGGGGCCTGTGACCCCGGATTCTTCCGGCAGGGCCGCCGGTGGCGACCCGCCGCTTCGCTGCGTTCAATGCAGAAACTGGTTGAGGTCCGGACCCTTGGGCTGCTTCTCGTTCCAGAAGCGCCCGAGCCCGTTGAACGGCGTACGGTGACCGGTCGCGTCGGTCCACATCCGGTCCGATATGTTGCGGATCTCGACATACGCGATCTGGTCCAGCAGCCGGTAGCGGCTGTCCGCGGCCCTGTCCTTGCGCGCCTTCGCCAGACCGCGGATGGCGCCGCGCACGATCTTGTTCTTGCCCTGGCCATAGGCCGCAATGGCCTCGAGCGTATAGGGCAGGCGCACGCCCTTCCGGTTGCCGATCCCGATCGCCTTGTGGAAGGCAACCCAGGCGTTCTGTCCCTTTGGCCGGGTACCCGGCACGGTCACCCACACGGCCGCCCGCAGCGCGAGAGGCACCCCGAACCACTTGTCGTCATCCAGGCAGCGCGCCCCGAGGGCGACCTTGGCGGCGATGTCCTGCGGCACCTGGACCGCCCCCTCGTCCTTCATGTCGTTCAGCACGGCCTGTACGCCGGTGACCATGCCCATCATCCACACCAGCTGGTCGTAGTCGGAATACAGGTCGGGGCACTGCTTGCCGGGCTCGCCGTACTGCGCCGCCACCAGCTTGTAGGCCCGGTAGCGGCGGCGCGCGGTAACCTCCTCCCAGCGCTTCTCGACGATCCGGGCGTCCTGGGCCGCCTTCGGTTGCCCCCGGTCGACGTCGCGGAGGTAGCGCAGGTGCGCGCTCACCGCCTTGTGCTCCGAGCACAGCGCCGCCATCTCCAGGGACAGCGACCCGACCTTGTGCGGCGGCGACATGACCTCGCCGAACGACAGCAGCAGGTTGGACAGGGACTGCCCGGTGCTGCAGGCCATGCTGGTGTCGTCCGTGGCGAGGATGTACGGCGCCATGGCGTCGTTGGAGTAGTCGGTCAGCGCCTTGCCGGTGGTCTTGTACACGATGGAGCAGCCGCCCAGCAGCAGGGTCGAGGTCCCCAGCAGGAGGCAGAGGAACAGCAGTGCGGGCCGGCAACGCCGGCGGAACATGGGGCTGGCAGCAGCCATGCGGATCTCCTCCTTTGAGATTCTTCGGGCTTCCCTGATCGGTAGCCTGATCGTTGTTCTGGTTATGCTTGTTCGATTGCCGACCCGCGCAAGGGGAACGCGGGAATGCGGTCATATTGGCAGCATCGGATCACTTTGTCTAATGTAACATCTCTTCGTGAACAGTAGCGGCAGGCGGGACGTGCGGGAAAGGCGGGGAGTGCGCCCCGGCCGGCCGCCGGGGCGCACGCGGATCACATGCTCTTGCTGAGCTCGACGCGGGCCACCGCGCGACGGTGAACCTCGTCCGGGCCGTCGGCGAGACGCAGTGTGCGCAGCCCCGACCACGCCTTGGCGAGGAAGAAATCCGAGGTAACGCCGGCCGCGCCGTGCGCCTGGATCGCCCGGTCGACCACCCGCAGCGCCATGTTCGGCGCCACGACCTTGATCATGGCGATCTCCGAACGGGCCACCTTGTTGCCGACGGTATCCATCATGTAGGCGGCCTTGAGCGTCAGCAGCCGGGCCTGCTCGATCTCCATGCGCGAGTCGGCGATCCACTCCTGGATCACGCCCTGCTTGTACAGCGGGGTGCCGAAGGTCTCGCGCTGCTTGACGCGTGCGATCATCGCCTCCAGCGCCCTTTCGGCCAGGCCGATGGTGCGCATGCAGTGGTGGATGCGGCCGGGGCCGAGGCGGCCCTGGGCGATTTCGAAGCCGCGACCCTCGCCCAGCAGCATGTTCGAGGCGGGCACCCGCACGTTGTCGTACTCGATCTCCATGTGCCCGTGCGGGGCGTCGTCGTACCCGAACACCGGCAGGTGCCGCAGCACCTTGACGCCTTTGGTGTCCATCGGCACCAGGATCATGGACTGCTGGCGATGCCGCTCGGCCTCCGGGTCATTCTTGCCCATCACGATCAGGATCTCGCAGCGCGGGTCGCCAGCGCCGGAGGTCCACCACTTGCGGCCGTTGATGACGTATTCGTCGCCGTCGCGCTTGATCTCGCACTGGATGTTGGTGGCGTCCGAAGACGCGACGGCGGGCTCGGTCATGGAGAAGCCGGAACGGATCCTGCCGTCCAGCAGCGGCTCCAGCCACTGCTTCTGCTGCTCCTTCGTGCCGTAGCGGGCGAGTACCTCCATGTTGCCGGTATCCGGGGCGGCACAGTTGAATGCCTCGGGCGCGATGCCCGAGCGGCCCATGATCTCGCACAGGGGCGCGTACTCGAGGTTGGTCAGGCCCGCGCCGTATTCGCTCTCGGGCAGGAACAGGTTCCACAGGTCCGCCTTCTTCGCCTTCTCCTTGAGCTCGTCCATGATCGGCGGGACGAAGTTCCAGCGATCCTCGGCGCTGTCGAGCTGCTCGTGGTAGACCCGCTCATTGGGGTAGATATGCTCCTCCATGAATTCCTGGAGCCGCTTCTGAAGCTTCTTCACCTTGTCGGAATACTCGAATTCCACGTCTGTCTCCCGAGTGCCTTGTCAGTAGGGTAATGTGCCGGATACGGTTCGTGCCGGTACGACAGGATAGCCACGCCCGAGGGCAAAAAACAGCCGCAGGCAGGCAGTTGCAGCCCGAATCCGAGCAAGCGTTCGGAGAATTCGCGCAAAAACCCGCACCTGGGACGCACCGCCGGCCGTCGCAGGCGTTCTCCGGCAGCACCCCGGCCCCCGCCCGGGCCACGGGCTTGCGCGTCGCCGCAGGTGCCCGCCCCGCGGCTGGCCGGCGATCCCGGGTCTGATACAATCGCCGCCATGAACACGCTCGTCGGCCTGGTCATGGGCTCCAGATCGGACTGGGAAACGATGCGCCACGCGGCGGAAACGCTCGATGCCCTTGGCGCACCGTACGAGTCACGCGTGGTCTCCGCCCATCGCACGCCGGACCTGCTGTTCGAGTACGCGGCGGGAGCACGGGATCGCGGGCTGGAGGTAATCATCGCCGGGGCTGGCGGGGCAGCGCACCTGCCCGGCATGCTGGCGGCCAAGACCAGTCTGCCGGTCCTCGGCGTCCCGGTGCAGTCGCGCGCGCTCAGCGGCATGGACTCGTTGCTCTCGATCGTGCAGATGCCGGCGGGCGTGCCCGTAGGCGCGCTCGCCATCGGCCGCTCGGGGGCGGTCAATGCGGCGCTGCTCGCCGCCGCCATCCTCGCCAACGGCCATCCCGGAATCCGCGATGCGCTCGACGGCTATCGCCGCCGGCAGACGGAGCAGGTGCTGGCTCATCCCGAGCCCGGGGAATCCGGATGAAGATCGGTATCCTGGGCGGCGGGCAGCTTGCGCAGATGCTGGTCCTGGCGGGGATTCCGCTGGGGTATCGCTTCGTTGCGCTGGACCCGAATCCCGAGGCCCCGGCCGCGCGGGTGGCCCCGCTGATCAACGCCGAATACGACGATCCCGACGCGCTCGACCGCCTGGCGGACCAGGTGGACGTGGTGACCTACGACTTCGAGAACGTCCCCGCCGACGTCGCGCGGCGGCTGGCCGGTCACGTGGAGGTGCACCCGCCCGGGCAGGCGCTCGCCGCCGCGCAGGACCGGCTCCCGGAGAAACGCCTGTTCGGCGGCCTGGGAATCGACACCGCGCCGTACCGCCCCGTGGACAGCCGGGAAGACCTGCAGAACGGAGTCGCGGAGCTGGGCCTTCCGGCCCTGCTCAAGACCCGACGCCTGGGTTACGACGGCAAGGGCCAGTTCCTGCTGCGACGGACGGACGATGTCGGCGACGCCTGGGAGCACCTGCACGGCCAGCCGGCGATCCTGGAAGGCTTCGTCGAGTTCGAGCGCGAGGTCTCGCTGCTGTGCGTGCGCTCCACCCGGGACCGGGTCGCCTTCTATCCGCTGGTGGAGAATCGTCACCGCGGCGGCATCCTGCGGGTCTCGCGGGCACCGTATGCCGACGCCGCGCTGCAGCAACAGGCCGAGTCGCACGGCCGCGCGCTGCTGGCGGAGCTGGACTACGTCGGCGTGCTCGCAATCGAGTTCTTCCTCCGCGACGGCGTCCTGATCGCGAACGAGATGGCGCCCAGGGTGCACAACTCCGGGCACTGGACCATCGAGGGCGCGCAAACCAGCCAGTTCGAGAACCACCTGCGGGCGATCACGGGCCTGCCGCTGGGCGACACCGCCACGGTCGGGGCCAGCGCCATGGTCAACTGCCTCGGCGGCGAGCCGGCGCTGGCCGACCTCGCCGCCATCCCGGGTGCACACGTGCACAGCTACGGCAAATTGCCGCGCTACGGACGCAAGGTGGGTCACGTCACCCTCACCGCGAGTGACCCGGAGACCCTGGAACAGCGCCTTCCGGCCTTGCTGGAGCGGATCGAGGACAGCACGGACGCGCCCGGCGAGCGCGCCGGCTAGGCGCCTGCCCGCGCGGGCCGCCGTCGTGCCGGCCGCGGAACGTCGGCTACCACCCGGTTGACCGCGGGGTGTGCGCCGACGAAGGCGGAAGCATGCGATTGCCCGGGTGCGAGGGGAGCCCCGGGCATCACCGGCCGGGCAGCGGGGGACGTGCATCGCCCCGAAGGGAGGGCCTCATGAGCGACCAGGCGTACGCCTTCCGGCGCACCGCCACCGGGTTCACCAGCCGGGGACGCCGGTGCGCCGCCACTCTCTATCGGCCGCGCACCGAGGCACCGCCCCCGGTGGTGATCATGGCGCACGGCTTCGCGGCGGAGGCGGACTTCCGCCTGCCGGCCTTCGCCGAGCGCTTCGCGGCGGCGGGGCTGGCGGTGCTGCTGTTCGACTACCGTGGCTTCGGCGACAGCGACGGCGCGGTCCGGCAGCTGGTCAACCCCTTCGAGCACCTGCGTGACTGGCGCGCGGCGATCGCCCACGCCCGCACGCTGGACTCGGTGGACCACGGCCGGATGGCCCTGTGGGGCACTTCGTTCAGCGGCGGCCACGTGATCGTCAGCGCCGCGCGCGACCCCGGGATCCGGGCCATCGTCGCGCAGGTGCCGTTCGTGGACTCGCTCGCCGTGATTCCCCGTCTCGGGCCGGGCTACCTGTTGCGCGCGAATCTGGCAGCGCTGCGGGACCTCGGGCGGAAGCTGACCGGGCGCGCGCCGTTCCGGATTCCCGTGGTCGGGCGGCCGGGCGAGCTCGCGGTAATGAACAGGCCCGATTCGCTGCCGGGCTATCTCGCCCTCGTGCCCGAGGGCTCGCGCTGGGACAACGGCTGCCCGGCGCGGATCTTTTTCACCTTCCCGCTCTACCGGCCGGTGCGTTACGCGCCGCGGGTCCGGTGCCCGGCGCTGGTCGTGCTCGCCGAGCAGGACAGCCTGATCCCGGCAGCCGCCGTGCGCGCCGCGGCGGCGAAGATGCCGCGCGCGGAGACCGTCGCGCTGCCCTGCGGCCATTTCGACGCTTACACCGGCCCGATGTTCGAGCGTGCCGCCGGGGCGGAGACGGATTTCCTGGTGCGCCGGCTCGCCGACGGCGGCGAGGCGGTCACGCCGGACCGGACAGCTTCCTGAGACGGGCCTCGATCATCCACATGCGGTCCTGGCCCCAGGTGCCGTAGTCGCCCAGGCGAAACGACGGGACACCCCAGAGCCCCATGGCGAACAGCTCCTGCTGGTGGCGCTCGGCCCACCCGCGCCAGTTCGGGTCCGCCAGCCGGGGACGCGCCCGGGACCAGTCCAGCCCGGCACGCGCGACCAGCGAGGCCAGCCCCTCGTCGCTGGCCGTATCGACGGCCTCCGCCCAGATTCCGGTGGCGACCGAGTCCAGGTACGGCAGCACCCGCCCCTGCTCGCGGGCAAGGTCGAACAACGCCATGGCCCGCTCGACGCCGGGACCCACCGGGTCGTGGAAACGGCCGAACGGGATCCCGTGCCGCCCGGCCTCGCGCAGGGTGTCGCGCACGATGTACGCCGCCTTGGCCGGCGGTACCGGAAGACCGCGCATCACCATGGGCAGCACCGGCTTGACCACGGGCTCGACCCCGCAGCGCTCGACCAGGGCCGGCAGGCGCTTGATCGCGAGATAGGAATAGGGGCTGCGGAACGAGAACCAGACCTCGAGACGCCGCGGCGTGTCCGGCGCCGGCGCGGGAAACGCCTCCGGGTCGCGGGTGGTGAAGACCGGCGGACCGTCGTGTCGGCCCGTGACAGCGCGGAGCCTCTCCTCCAGCAGGTCGAGCCGGTCGAGGCCCCAGAACCACTCGCCGTCCAGGCACAGCATCCCGCCCTGGTAGTGGCCGCGCGCTCGCCGCTCGGCGGCGTTGGCGGCCAGCCGTTGCGCCGTGGCGGCATCGTCCAGCGTGCCGTGCGCACCGGCCAGGCGCTCCATCCGGCCCGCCTCGCCGGCCCACAGGGCGTCGCCCAGGTCGACGGCGACCGCGGCGAAATCACCGGCAGCAACGTTCGCGAGGATCCGGTTGGCCTGCCGGACGAGTTCCGGATCGGGCGCGGCGGCATCGGCGGGGAACCGGACCGGGTAGAAGCGGGCGAGGTCCGCGGCGTCACGCCTGGCCCACTGCGCCTGGAGCCCGGGACGCGGGACCATCTCCGGCTCGGGCGGCGGAACCAGCCGCGGGTCCAGCCGCGCGCCGTAGCGTTCCAGGACCGGCGGCAGCGCCTGGGCCAGGAGGTGGGAATAGGGATCGTCGACCTGGTGGCAGTAGAACAGAACGGGTGAATCGCTCATGCGGGGCTCCCCACTAAGTGTCTGCAGATCGGCCGCCCCCGCGCTAAAGCAGGGACAGCTGGCTTCCGGAGCCGGGAACCCGGAAGGCCTCGGTGTCCAGCGGCGGTGCCGAAACGAACCGGGAGCGGGCGTGCGCGAGCCGGAAACGCTGCGCAATGGCGTCGGCCAGGGGGCCGGTTCCGCGCATGCGCCGGCCGAACGCGCTGTCGCTGTCGCGGCCGCCGCGGGTATCGCGGATCGCGTTCATCACGTGCGCGGCCTGGCCCGGCCGGTGATGCGAGAGCCACTCCGGGAACAGCTCGGCGACCTCCCCGGGCAGGCGCAGCAGCGTGTAGCCGGCGAAGCTCGCGCCCGCCTCCCGCGCCCGCGCCAGGACCGACTCCATCTCGGGATCGGTGAGCACCGGGATCACCGGTGCGACCAGCACGCCCACGGGGATCCCGGCAGCGGCCAGGCGCCGGATGACCTCGAGCCGCCGCGCCGGCGCCGCGGCCCGGGGCTCCATGCGGCGTGCAAGGCCGTGATCCAGCGTGGTCACGGAGATCATGACCTGGCACAGGGCCCGCTCCGCCATCTCCGAGAGCAGGTCGACGTCGCGCAGCACCAGGGCGGATTTGGTCACCAGCGTCAGCGGATGGCAGTGCTCCCGCAGGACCTCGAGCAGGGAGCGCGTGATGCCCAGCCGCCGTTCGACCGGCTGGTAGATGTCCGTGTTGCCGCCCAGGGCGATCGGGCGACAGACGTAGCCGGGGCGCGCCAGCTCCTCCCGCAGCAGGGCGGCGGCATCCGGCTTGCAGACGATGCGGCTCTCGAAATCCAGTCCCGGCGAGTAGCCGAGCCGGGCGTGCGAGGGCCGGGCGTAACAGTAGATGCAGCCGTGCTCGCAGCCCCGGTAGGGATTGATGGTGCGGTCGAACGGGAGGTCCGGGGAGCGGACCCGGTTGATGATCGAGCGGCTGGTGTCACGCTCGAGCCGCGTGCGCAGGGGCTCCGGCTCCTCGCCGGGCGGCCAGCCGTCGTCGAAGCTCTCGTGGCGCAGCAGATGGTAGCGGCTGTCGCGGTTGCTGGCGGCGCCGCGGCCCTTGCGCGGGGCATCCGGATCGGTCATCCGCGGTTCTCCGTTCGGGCATGCTCACGCCTGCCGGCGGCGCACGGCCGGAGCGCGCCGGGATTCCGGCTCACGACGACGCCGTCCGCGGCAATCCCGCACCGCGCCGCTTCAGGTGAACCAGCAGCAGCGAGACCGCTGCCGGGGTCACGCCGGGGATGCGCGCCGCCTGGGCCACCGTCGCGGGCCGGGCCTGCACCAGCTTCTCGCGTACCTCGTTCGACAGCCCGGGCACCGCGTCATAGTCCAGGTCGGCCGGAAGCTCGGTCTGCTCGTGGCGCCGGGAAAGCTCGATCTCGCGCTGCTGGCGCTCCACGTAGCCGGCGTAGCGGGCCTCGATCTCGAGCTGCTCGACGACGTCGGCGCGCTCCATGCCGCCGCCGATCAGCGCGGCGACCTCGGCATACCCCACCTCGGGCCGGCGCAGCAGGTCGAACGCGGTGACCTCGTTCTCCAGGGCATGACCGAGGACCTCGATCTGCCGGCGCCGGCGCTGCCGGCCGGGACGGATCATGCTGGCGCGCAGGCGGGACCGCTCACGCTCGAGGGCGCTGCGGCGCGCCTCGAACTCCGCCCAGCGAACGTCGTCCACCAGCCCCAGGCGGCGGCCCTCCGGTGTCAGCCGCAGGTCGGCGTTGTCCTCGCGCAGCTGCAGCCGATACTCGGCCCGGCTGGTGAACATCCGGTAGGGCTCCCGGGTGCCCCGGGTGGTCAGGTCATCGATCAGGACGCCGATGTAGGCCTGGTCGCGCCGGGGAGTCCAGGGAGCCTCGCCGCGGCTGTGCCGGGCGGCGTTGAGGCCGGCGATCAGCCCCTGCGCGGCGGCTTCCTCGTAGCCCGTGGTGCCGTTGATCTGCCCGGCCAGGTAGAGTCCCGCGAGTATCCGGGAGGCCAGCGAGAGCTCCAGGTCGCGCGGGTCGAGGAAGTCGTACTCGATCGCGTAGCCAGGCCGGGTGATGTGGGCCGCCTCGAGGCCGCGGATCGAGCGCACGAGGCGGTGCTGGACCTCGAACGGCAGGCTGGTCGATATGCCGTTGGGATAGACCTCGTGCACGTCCAGGCCTTCGGGCTCGACGAACACCTGGTGCGAGGCGCGGTCGGGGAAGCGCACCACCTTGTCCTCGACCGAGGGGCAGTAGCGCGGTCCGCTGCCCTCGATCGCACCGGTGAACATGGGGGAATCGCCCAGCCCTTCGCGGATGATCTCGTGAGTGTGCTCGTTGGTGTGCGTGATGTGGCAGCACACCTGGCGCGGGTGACTCGACGGATCGCCCAGGAACGAGAAGACGGGGTGCGGGTCGTCGCCGGGCTGCACCGCCAGGCGCGAATAGTCGATGCTGCGCCCGTCGAGCCGCGGCGGGGTCCCCGTCTTGAGACGATCCACGTGAAACGGGAGCTCCCGCAGGCGGCGGGCGAGCGCGTTCGCGGGAGCATCTCCGGCACGGCCGCCGGCATGGCTGGACCGGCCGACGTGGATGCGTCCCCCGAGAAACGTCCCCACGGTCAGCACCACCGCCGGGGCATGGAACCGCAGGCCCATGCGGGTCACCACCCCCCGCACCGTCCCGCCCCCGACAACCAGGTCATCGACCGGCTGCTGGAACAGGGACAGCCCCGGCTGGGCCTCCAGCGCGCCGCGCACGGCGCGCCGGTAGAGGGCACGGTCCGCCTGGCAGCGCGTGGCCCGCACCGCGGGGCCCTTGCTGGCGTTGAGGCGACGGAACTGGATCCCGGCCTGGTCGGCCGCGCGCGCCATCAATCCCCCGAGGGCATCGATCTCCCGCACCAGGTGACCCTTGCCGATGCCGCCGATGGCCGGGTTGCAGCTCATCTGCCCCAGGGTCTCCAGGCTGTCCGTGAGCAGCAGCGTGGCGGCGCCGGTGCGTGCGCTCGCGAGCGCGGCCTCCGCGCCCGCGTGGCCTCCGCCCACGACGATCACGTCATAGCTCGCCGGGTAATTCATGATCTGCGCCCTCGTCTGCCGGACGCCCATTGTAGGGGCTGCCGCTCCGCGATGCAGCCGGCCGCGGCTGCGCCGGGAACGGTGTTATAACCCTAATTATTTTCCGATACAGAAGCTGGAGAAAATCCGCCCGAGCAGGTCCTCCGTCGTGACCGCGCCGGTGATCTCCCCCAGGGCCAGCTGGGCCTGGCGCAGGTCCTCGGCGAGCAGCTCCGGCTCGCGCCCGGCCGGCGAACGGGCGGACGCCCCGAGCGCGGCGCACGCGCGTTCCAGTGCCTCGAGATGCCGGCGGCGCGCACTGAAGCCGCTGCGCGCCGGGCCCTGATACCCCGCGCACTGCTTGAGGTGCTCCCGGAGCTCCGTCAGCCCCGCCCCGGTCAGCACCGACAGGCGCAGCGCCGGGGGGTCGCTGCCCGACACCGGCCCGGCGGCACCGCCGCCCAGGTCGACCTTGTTGCGCAGCACCGTGACCCGGGCGTGTTCCGGCAGCGCCCGGAGCAGGCCCTCGAGCACGGCGGCGGCGGTATGGTCCTCGACCATCAGCAGTACCCGGTCCGCCGTCTCGATTTCGCGGCGTGCACGCCGGACCCCCTCGGCCTCCACTGCGTCCGGGCTTTGCCGAAGCCCGGCGGTGTCGACCAGGTGCAACGGCAGCCCGTCCAGCTGGATGTGCTCGCGCAGCACGTCGCGGGTGGTCCCGGGAACGGCAGTCACGATCGCGGCGTCGTGGCCGGCGAGGTGGTTCAGCAGGCTCGACTTGCCCACGTTGGGCGGGCCCGCCAGCACGACGCGCATGCCCTCCTGCACCAGGCGTCCCCGGCGCGCCTGCTGCTTCAGCTCTCCGATGCGCTCGAGCAATTCCCCGATGCGGGCGGCGACACGGTCGTCGTCCAGCAGCTCCAGCTCCTCGTCCGGGAAGTCGATCGCGGCTTCGACCAGGGCGCGCAGATCGGTCAGCGCTTCCGTGAGGGCACCCACCCGGCGCGACAGCGCCCCGTCCAGCGAACGCAGCGCGGCGCGTGCCGCTTCCCGCGAGCCGCTGGCAACCAGGTCGGCGACCGCCTCCGCCTGGGCCAGGTCAAGCCTGCCGTTGAGAAAGGCACGCTGGGTGAACTCTCCGGGTCGGGCCAGGCGTGCGCCCAGGGCGAGGCAGCGCTCCAGCAGCGCATCCAGCACCACCGGCCCGCCGTGGCCCTGCAGCTCGAGCACGTCCTCTCCGGTGTAGGAGCGGGGACCCGGGAAGTAGAGCGCGACGCCGTCGTCGAGCGCGTCGCCCGATGCGTCCAGGAACCGGCGGTGGACAGCGAGCCTGGGCCGTGGAAGGCCGCCCAGGACCGCTTGCGCGATCCGGGGCGCCGCCGGACCGGAGACACGGACGATGCCCACGCCCCCGGCACCTGGCGGGGTCGCGATGGCCGCAATGGTATCCGGATCACCGGGCATCGCATCCCCGGAGAAGGACCTGCCAGGGGAGGTCAGGCCTTCTTCCTGCGTCGGTGACGGTCGCTGCCGTCCTCCATGCGCTTCATGATGAACCATTGCTGGGCAATGCTCAGCACGTTGTTGGTCAACCAGTAAAGCACCAGCCCCGACGGGAAGAAAGCGAAAAAGATGGACAGCCCGATGGGCATGAACATCATGATCTTCTGCTGCGTCGGATCCATGGTCATGGCCGAGGCGCTGAGCTTCTGCTGGAAGAACATGCTGATGCCGAACAGGATCGGCAGCACGTAATACGGATCCGGCGCCGTCAGGTCCTGGATCCAGAACATGAACGGTGCATGGCGGAGCTCGACGCTCTGCAGCAGCACCCAGTAAAGGGCCAGGAATACCGGCAGCTGCACGATCAGCGGCAGGCAGCCCCCCAGCGGATTGAACTTCTCGTGCCGGTAGAGCTGCATCATCTCCTGGTTCAGCTTCTGCTTGTCATCGCCGTAGCGCTCGCGCAGCGCCTTGATGCGCGGGGCGAACTTGCGCATCTTCGCCATCGAGCGGTACTGGGCCTCGGAGAGCTTGTAGAAGGCCGCCTTGATCAGCACCGTCAGGCCGATGATGGCCCAGCCCCAGTTGCCGAGCAGCATGTGCAGCTTGGACAGCAGCCAGAACAAGGGCTTGGCGATGACCGTGAGCATGCCGTAGTCGACGGTCAGGTCCAGCCCCTTGGCGATGGACGCCAGGCGATTCTGCAGCTGCGGGCCGACGTACAGGCGGCTGTCGAGCGTAGCGCCCTGCCCGGACGCGATCTTGCGGGCAGGCGCAACGAAGCCCATCACGTACCGGTCGTTGCCGATCCGCTTGCCGTAGAGGAAGTTCTGCGCGCCGGAGGGGGGAATAGCGGCGCCGACGAAGTACTGCTGGACCATCGCGACCCAGCCACCGTGGGTGGTCTGCTTGACGGGGCTGCCCTTGAGATCGCCGTAGGACGCCTTCTCGTACTTGCCCGTGTAGTACGCGCCGCCCTTGAAGGTGTGCTCGTGGAACATCCCGGTCAGGCCGTGATGGGCGGCGACATGGCGCCGTTCGAGCTGGCCGTACTGGCGCACCGACAGGGGCTTGCCGGTGGCGTTCTGGACCTCGTACTTCACGCCGATCGTGTACTTGCCCCGGCGGAAAGTGTAGACCTTGGTGACGCTGATGCCGTCCTTGCGCCAGTGCAGCGGGACACTGACGCTGTCGCTGCCCTTGGCCAGCCGGTAGCGGGTGCGCGCGACCCGGTAGCGGCTGTGGTGATTGGGGACGTCCGCGCCCGACGGCGACAGCAGGCCGTTCTGGGCGACGTACAGCCTGGACGGATTGTCGGTCAGCAGCCGGAACGGAACGTTGGGCTTGTCCGAGGACTCCGAGTACTTGCTCAGGCTGGCGTCCCGTATGCCCCCGCCGGCAGTCGAGATCACCACGTGCAGGACATCGGTGTCGACGTGCACCAGGGTGCCCTGCGGCGGGGCCGACCGGGTCTGCTTCGCCTGCGCGGCGGTGCTTCCCGAGCTCTTGCCGGCGCTGGTCTGCGGAGCGCTGGGCAGGCCGCTTTCGGTCTGGCCGGTCGGCGCGGCTCGCTTGCCGGCGTTCGCCGCGGTCGCCTTCGATGGCTTGCCCGCTCCGCTGCCCTGGCTTTGCTGCCGGGTCGCGGCGGGGGGCTTTGCCGGCGGCGCGGTCTGCCCGTAGTCGTGCTGCCAGGACTGCCACAGCAGGAAGCCCACGAACGCCAGGGCGGCCAGGAGGAAATACCGCAGGTTATCCATGAGTGGAGCTCTTGGAGGATTCGGGGACGGGATCGTAGCCGCCCGGGAACCCGGGATGACAGCGCGCTACGCGTCGGATGGCCAGCCAGCTGCCCCGGAGGGCGCCGTGGCGCCGGAGTGCCTCGCTGGCGTATTGCGAGCAGCTGGGATAGTAGCGGCAGTGCGGCCCCAGCAGGGGACTCACCACGAGTCGATAGGCCTGAACCAGAAGAATCAGCACGATCCGCATCGTTGCGTCAGCCTTTCCCAGTGCCGCTCGAGACTTGCCCGCAGGCGTGCCGCGTCCGCGGTCGCCGCTGCCGGCCGTGCCATGACCACCAGATCGACGGGCGGCAGGTGATCGCGGTGGCAGCGGAAGCTCTCCCGGACGATCCGCTTGAGGCGGTTGCGCCGGACCGCATTGCCTGCCCGCCGGACGGAGATCGCGAGCCCGAGGCGGGCTGTGCCGGTGTCGTTGCTCCGCGCCAGCACGGTGAAGCAGGAATCCGCGGAACGTTCGGCTTGCTGGAATACCCGCCGGAACTCGGCCTGGTGCAGGAGCCGGGCGGCGCGGGGAAAGCGGGCGCGGGACATGGACCGCCGGGCGGCCCTAGACGGTCAGACGGTGACGACCCTTGGCCCGCCGTGCCTTGAGAATCTGTCGTCCGCGCCGTGTCGCCATCCGCGCGCGGAATCCGTGGGTCCGCTTGCGCTTGATATTGCTGGGCTGAAACGTTCTCTTCATAGTGCGTACCGGTACCTGATTCTGCTACGGGGAGCTGGCTTCCTTCGCCCGGGAAACCGGCAAGTGAAGCGCGTGAGCGTACTTGCTGGCGGGCTCCGGTGTCAACCGGACCGCGGCCTCCCGGAGGCTGTGGATAAGCAGGTGCCACGGGTATAGACTGCTTGCTGCGGTCGGCGAAAAGCCGGGGGGTTTGCCGGCCGCTCCGGCTTCGCTACATGCACTGCAGCCCACGTCCGCCCGAGGGGAAGGTGAACGTTTCCTTGTGGAACCAATGTATCCGTTACCTCGAAGGCCAGGTGCCGGAGCAGCAGCTCAATACCTGGATTCGTCCCCTGCAGGCGGTCGAGGAGAACGGCAACCTTCGCATCTTCGCACCCAACCGCTTCGTGCTGGACTGGGTGCAGGAGAACTTCCTGTCGATGATCCGGGACGTCCTCGTCGATCTCAACGGGAACGGACAGGGTCAGGTGACGCTGGAAGTGGGTGCCGCCGCGGGCGGCGGGTCGCGGGACCGGCGTGCCGGCGAGCAGGGGCAGGGTGGCGGCCGGGAAGGCACGCCGGCAGGGGCAAGGCGCGAACCGGTACGGGGCAACCGCCTGAACCGGAACTTCACCTTCGAGACCTTCGTCGAGGGCAAATCCAACCAGCTCGCCCTCGCTGCCGCCCGGCAGGTGGCGGAAAATCCGGGCGAGGCCTACAACCCGCTGTTCCTGTACGGCGGCGTGGGCCTGGGAAAGACCCACCTGATGCACGCCGTCGGCAACCGGCTGCGCAACCTGAACCGCAACGCGAAAGTCGTGTATCTGCATTCCGAAAGCTTCGTCGCCGACATGGTCAAGGCGCTCCAGCACAACCGGATCAACGAGTTCAAGGGCTTCTACCGAGCCGTTGATGCGCTGCTGATCGACGACATCCAGTTCTTTGCCGGCAAGGAGCGTTCGCAGGAGGAGTTCTTTCACACCTTCAATTCGCTCCTCGAGGGCCAGCAGCAGGTAATACTCAGCTGCGACCGCTATCCCAAGGAGGTGAACGGCCTGGAAGAGCGTCTGAAATCCCGGTTTGGCTGGGGCCTGACCGTGGCAATCGAGCCACCCGAGCTGGAGACCCGCGTGGCGATCCTGATGAAGAAGGCGGAGCAGAGCCGGGTCCGACTGCCGGACGAAGTCGCGTTTTTCGTGGCCAAGCGAATCCGCTCCAACGTGCGAGAGCTCGAGGGAGCGCTGCGCCGCGTCGTGGCGAACGCGCACTTCACCGGACAGCCCATCACGCTCGACTTCGCCAAGGACGCGCTCAAGGATCTGCTGGCGCTGCAGGAGAAGCTGGTTACCATCGAGAACATCCAGAAGACAGTGGCCGAATATTTCAAGATCCGCACCTCCGACCTTCTGTCGACCAAGCGCAGCCGCTCGATCGCACGACCCCGTCAGATCGCGATGGCGCTCGCCAAGGAGCTCACGAGCCACAGCCTGCCCGAGATCGGGGAGCAGTTCGGCGGCCGGGATCACACGACGGTTCTGCACGCCTGCCGCCGGGTGAAGGCGCTGCGCGAGAGCGATGCCCGCTGCGACGAGGACTACGCGAACCTGTTGCGGACACTCACGAGCTGATTATCAACAGGAGCCTGGGGAACAGATGTGGATAACCACTGGACGAGACGGGGATTCCCGCGGCGCGATGGTCGGCGGTGGCTTCCGTCCAGCGGTTTTCCACAGGAGGCACACAGGTGGTGAACCGGCAGGATCTGACCCAACGACCTGACAAAAAAGGATGTTTTTTCGGGAGTCCCCACAAAGGGAAGACCCTAATAACAAGAGTGTAGAAGAACAGGAATTGTTTTTACTGGTGGACGGGTGATAACCGGGACAGGCTGGCAGAACGATGAAATTCGAGATCGAACGCGAGGAATTCCTGAAGCCACTGCAGGCGGTGATCGGTGTGGTCGAGAAGCGGCAGACGATGCCGGTGCTGTCGAACATGCTGGTGGCGGTCCGGGACGACCGGCTGTCGGTGACGGCCACCGACCTGGAGGTGGAGCTGGTGGCACGGGCCGGGCTGGAGGGATCGAGCCCCGGCGCGGTGACGGTGCCGGGACGCAAGCTGGTGGACATCGTCCGCACTCTGCCGGAAGGCGCCGGTGTGTCGGTGGAGCTGGAAGGGGAGCGGGTCACGGTTCGCTCCGGACGGAGCCGGTTCACCCTCAGCACCCTGCCGGCGGCCGAGTTTCCCGCGATCGAGGAGTTGCACGGGCTGCTGGGACTGGATGTCAGCCAGGCGAGTCTCAAGCGGCTTTGTGGCCAGACGGCGTTCGCCATGGCGCACCAGGATGTACGGTACTACCTGAACGGCCTGCTGATGGAGTTTCGCCCGGAGGGATTGCGGGCGGTGGGTACGGACGGGCACCGGCTGGCGCTGTGCGATGTGGAGTGCACGACTGGGGCGGGGGAGTCGGAGCCGCGGCAGGTCATCGTGCCGCGCAAGGGGGTGGTGGAGCTGCAGCGGCTGTTGGGGGACGATGATCAGCCGGCGCGGCTCGAGGTGAGCACGAACCATGTCCGGGTGACCCTGGGCGATCTGCGTTTCACGTCGAAGGTGATTGACGGACGGTTTCCCGATTACGAGCGGGTGATCCCGCGGGATGGAGACAAGCGGGTGCAGGTGGATCGGCAGGTGCTGCGGCAGGCACTGGCAAGGACGGCCATTCTCTCGAACGAGAAGTACCGGGGGATCCGTTTGCAGCTGGACTCGCGGCGGCTCGCGATCCAGGCGCACAACCCGGAGCAGGAGTCGGCGGAAGAGGAGCTGGAGGTAAGCTACGAAGGAGACGGCATGGAGGTCGGTTTCAACGTCAATTACCTGCTGGACCCGCTGGCGGCGCTGGAGGGGGAAGCGGTGGAGCTGGTCCTGAAGGATTCCAACAGCAGTTGCCTGATACAGGCGCCGGGTGACGAGAGCAGTCGACACGTCGTGATGCCGATGCGGCTCTGAGCGACGGGGATGGCGCTGCGAAGCCTGGGAGCGCGGGATTTCCGGTGTTTCGTCGAGCTGGAACTGGAATTCGCGGACTCCTTCAATATTGTGCTTGGAGACAACGCCTCGGGGAAGACCAGCCTCCTCGAGGCGATTTACTTTCTGGGAAGGGGGCGGTCTTTTCGGGAGGCGCGTCGGCGGGTACTGGTGCGGCACGGATGCCGGGCAACGATGGTTTTCGGGCGCGTGGGGGCGGACGAAGGGCCGGGCGTGGCGCTGGGGCTGCGCCTCGGCGAGGAGGGCGTGCAGGGGCGGGTGTCGGGTCAGAAGGCGGCGGGGATCGGGGAGCTGGCGGCGTGGCTGCCGGTGCAGGTGATCGACCCGCATGTGCACCGGCTGCTGGAAGGGGGACCCGCGGACCGTCGGCGGTTCATGGATTGGGGCGTGTTCCACGTGGAACATGCGTACCTGGCGGCGTGGCGACGGTACGCCAGGGCGCTTCGACAACGGAACGCGATCCTTCGCCGCGGCGGGCCGGACGCGGGTCGTGAGGCGCGGGCGTGGGATGCCGAGCTGGGCGTGTCGGGCGCGGAGGTGGACCGGGCGCGGGCGGGTTTCGTGGAGCGGATTGGCCCCCACGTGGAAGGCATCGCGAGCCGGGTGCTCGGGAGGGAGTGCCAGGTGCGGCTGGCGTACCGGCGGGGCTGGCCGGAGGAAATGACGCTGGACCGGGCGCTGGCGAGCCACCTGCAGCGGGACCGTGAGCGGGGGCATACGGTGGCGGGACCCCACCGAGCGGAGCTGGATATCCGGGTGGAGGGGCGACCGGCGCGCGAGTGGGTCTCCCGGGGTCAGGGAAAAGTGCTGTCGGCCGCGCTGGTGCTGTCGGAGATCCGCTCGGCGGCGGAGGCGGGCCGCGGGAACGGTGTGCTGCTCGTGGACGACGCCGGGGCGGAGCTCGGGCCGGGGTATCGCGCACGCCTCTGGGCGGTGCTGGATGAGTTGCCGGCGCAGAAGTTCGTCACCGGAGTATCGTTGTCGGAAGTGCGCGGAGGCCTGGCGGGCGGGCACGGGCGCATGTTCCACGTGGAACACGGCCGGGTCCGGGAAGTGGTAGAATAGCGTTTTTGCAAACCCGAAGAGCCCCTATGAGCGCCACCAACTCCTACGATTCGTCCAGCATCCGTGTACTCAAGGGACTCGAGGCCGTTCGCAAGCGCCCGGGAATGTACATCGGCGACACCGACGACGGCACCGGCCTGCACCACATGGTCTTCGAGGTCGTGGACAACTCCATCGACGAGGCCCTGGCAGGGTTCTGCACCGCTGTCCAGGTGATCCTCCACGAAGACAATTCCGTTACGGTGATCGACGACGGCCGGGGCATCCCCGTCGACATGCACAAGGAGGAGGGGCGTCCGGCCGCCGAGGTCATCATGACCATGCTCCATGCCGGCGGAAAGTTCGACGCCAACTCCTATAAGGTGTCCGGGGGGCTCCACGGCGTCGGCGTGTCCGTGGTCAACGCCCTGTCGGAATACCTGGAGCTCACGATCTGCCGGGACGGGAAGATCTACCACCAGACGTACGCCGACGGCGAGCCTACCCGGCCGCTGGACGCGATCGGCGACACCGATCGCACCGGGACCACGCTGCGCTTCCGTCCGAGCCCGAAGATCTTCACCGACATCCACTTCCACTTCGACCTCCTGGCCAGGCGCCTGCGGGAGCTGTCCTTCCTCAACTCCGGCGTTCGCATCGTACTGACGGACGAACGCGACCAGCGCGAGCAGGTCTTCGAGTACAAGGGCGGTATCCGGGCGTTCGTGGAGCTGCTGAACCAGAAGAAGACCCCGCTGCACCAGACGGTGTTCTACTCCAATACCGAGCGCGAGGGCATCACCGTCGAGGTGGCGATGCAGTGGAACGACTCTTACCAGGAGAGCGTGTTCTGCTTCACCAACAATATTCCGCAGCGTGACGGCGGCACCCACATGGCCGGCTTCCGCTCGGCCCTCACCCGCACCCTCAAGAACTACATCGAGGAAAGCGGCCTGACCCGACGCGAGAAGGTCAACATCAGCGGCGACGACGCCCGCGAGGGACTTACCGCGGTGGTCTCGGTCAAGGCACCGGACCCGAAGTTCTCCTCCCAGACCAAGGACAAGCTGGTTTCGTCCGAGGTCAAGGGCGTGGTCGAATCCACGATGGCCGAAGCGCTGCACGCCTATCTGCTGGAGCATCCGACCGATGCCCGGATGATCGCCAGCAAGATGATCGAGGCGGCCCGCGCCCGCGAGGCGGCCCGCAAGGCCCGCGAGATGACCCGCCGCAAGGGCGCGCTGGATGTCGCCGGCCTGCCGGGAAAGCTCGCGGACTGCCAGGAGAAGGACCCGGCGCTGTCGGAGCTGTTCATCGTCGAAGGCGACTCGGCAGGCGGCTCCGCGAAGCAGGCCCGCGACCGCAGGACCCAGGCGGTCCTGCCCCTCAAGGGCAAGATCCTCAACGTGGAAAAGGCCCGCTTCGACAAGATGCTCTCCTCCGCGGAGGTCGCCACACTGATCACCGCCCTCGGCTGCGGCGTCGGCCGGGAGGACTTCGACCCGGACAAGCTGCGCTACCATCGCATCATCATCATGACCGACGCGGACGTGGACGGGTCGCATATTCGCACCCTGCTGCTGACGTTCTTCTATCGCCAGATGTACGCCCTGGTCGAGCGTGGCCACGTCTATATCGCGCAGCCGCCCCTGTACAAGCTGAAGAAAGGCAAGCAGGAGCAGTACGTAAAGGACGATGCCGAGCTCACCGCCTACCTTCTGCAGGCGGCACTGGAGGCGGCCGAGCTGCACGTGTCGGCCGACGCCCCGCCGGTCCGCGGTGACGCGCTGGAGGGTATCGCCCGCCGCTACGAGCAGGTGATGGCGACGGTGACGCGCCTCGGCCGCCGCTATGACGAGAACATCCTCGAGCAGATGATCTACATGCCGCCGGTCACCCCTCGGCTGCTGTCGGACCGCTCCCGCATGGAGAGCTGGACGCACGACCTGCTCGCACGGCTGAATGCCGAGCGCGGCCACCGGATCCGCTACGGCCTGGTCGGTGCGGGGGAGGACGGCCTGGTGCTCGAGCGTGTTCGCCACGGCATCGCGAAGCACATCCGTTTCCCCCGGGAGATGTTCGCGTCGGCGGAATACCGCTCCATGACCGAGCTCGGCGAGCAGCTCGACGGGCTGATCGGCGAGGGCGCCTACGTCCAGCGCGGCAACAGCACCCGGCCGGTCGACTCGTTCAAGGAAGCACTGGAATGGCTCATGGAGGAGGCCAAGAAGGGGCGCAGCATCCAGCGCTACAAGGGGCTCGGCGAGATGAACCCGGAGCAGCTCTGGGAGACCACCATGAATCCCGAAACCCGCCGCCTGCTCCAGGTGAGCGTGGAGGATGTCGTCGCGGCCGACGACATGTTCACCACCCTGATGGGCGACCAGGTCGAGCCACGGCGCGAGTTCATCGAGCGCAACGCGCTGCTGGTGACCAACCTCGACATCTGACAGGGCAGCGCAAGGCGCAACTCGAAGAGCCGGATCTTTCCAAGTAAATCCAATCGGTTACGAAGGAGTTGCGGGTCCCGGCGGCGGCACTTCCGGGCACGCAACGGCGGTGTCAGCGCGGCTGACGCCCCGACTCCGTTGAATATCCCGGCTCCGCCCCGGCCCGGGGCTGTCCGGATGCCGCGAGCGCCTCGGTATTCGCGTCGATCCACTGCTTGGCCCGGGCGTTGATCTCGCGCGGCTTCAGGCCTGCCGCCTCGATCGGCGGGCCGATGCGCATGCGGACGACGCCCGGCCTGATCAGGATCCGGCCGCGCAGCCAGTGCTCGCCCGCATTGTGCGCCAC
Source organism: Gammaproteobacteria bacterium (assembly GCA_035638775.1). Classification (GTDB taxonomy): domain Bacteria; phylum Pseudomonadota; class Gammaproteobacteria; order UBA5335; family SLRW01; genus DASQZJ01. The sequence goes on along the minus strand of DASQZJ010000073.1, from coordinate 45,886 downwards.
CGGCACCACCGGCGCGCCGGTCTCCGCGGCCAGCATCGCGCCTCCTGCACCGAACGCGCGAGTCCGTCCCGGGGGCACCCGGGTGCCTTCCGGGAAGACCACGACCCAGATCCCCTGCCGGAGCCGCGTGCTTCCCTGCAGCACCACCTCGCGCAGGGCGCGCTTGCCCGAACTGCGATTGATCGCGATGGGCGCGGCGGAACGCAGGCCCCAGCCGAAGACAGGGATACGCAGCAGCTCCCGCTTCAGCACCCAGGTCTGGGGCGGCATCACCTTCTGGGTGAGCAGCGTCTCGAGCATCGACTGGTGCTTGCAGAACACGATCGCCGGCCCCGGGGGCAGGTTCCCGGTGCCCTCGTACTCGAACCGCAGGCGGCACAGCCATCGCAGGCAGAAGCGCTGGACCATGATCCAGCTGTACATCAGGGGATAGCGCAGGCGATACGGCAGCGGAAGCGCCAGTACCAGAAGGACCACCCAGACCGGGATCGTCACGGCCGCCTGTGCGTAGTACGCCAGCGAACCCGCGAGCGCAGCCAGGCTTGCTCTCTCGCCCGATGCCATGATCGTCACTCGGTCCTGCGCGCCTCGGCCAGGGCCAGCGAGAACTCGTTCAGGTCCGGATACACGGGTACGTCCGGCCGCTCGTCGAGTGCCGCCAGGGTGGCCTCGCCGCGCCCCGTCCGGACCAGAACCGGGCGCGCCCCGGCGCTGATCGCCGCCTCGAGATCTCCCAGTTGATCGCCGACGACCAGTACCTGCTCGAGTTCTACCTGGAAACGGCGCCCGATGTCCTCCAGCAGCCCCGGCCGGGGCCTGCGGCACGGGCAGTCGTCCTCGGCCAGATGCGGGCAGAAGAACAGGCCGTCGACGTTGCCGCCCAGGGTGCCGAGCTCCCGCTGCATCCTCCGGTGGATGGCGAACAGCGTGTCCGGCGTGATCAGGCCGCGGCCGATGGCCGGCTGGTCCGTCGCGATCACCAGCCGGTGCCCGGCCTGCCCCAGGCGCGCCATTGCCTCCAGGCTGCCGGCGATCGGCACCCAGGCGTCGGGTGACGCCAGGTACTCCCCGGCGTCCTCGTTCACCACGCCGTCCCGGTCGAGTACGATCAGGCTCACCGGCTCCCTCCCGGCTGCAGGCGCGAGATATCCGCGATCTCCAGGAAGCGTGACTGCACCGATTGCAGCAGCGCCAGCCGGTTCCGCCGCAGCCGTGCGTCTCCGGCCATGACCATGACCCTGTCGAAGAACTCGTCGACGGTCTCGCGCAACTCCGCCAGCGCTGCCAGCGCGCCGGTGTAGTCTCCGCTCCCGGTCAAGCCCGCCAGCCGTTCACGCCGTTCCTCCAGCGCCTGCTCCAGGGCACGCTCTTCCGGCATTTCCAGCGCCGCCGGATCCACCCTGCCGTCCAGGTCAGCGGGATCGGCCTTGCGCAGGATATTGCCGATCCGCTTGTTGGCCGCTGCCAGCGCTTCGGCCTCCGGCAGCTCCAGGAACGCCTCGACCGCACGCAGCCGCCGCTGGAAGTCGGGCGGCGACGCCGGCCGGCGCGCCAGTACGGCCTCGAACACGTCCGGACGGATGCCCTGCTCCTGGGCATGTACCCGCAGCCGCTCGAACATGAAGTCGTAGAGCTCGCCGGGAAGCCCGGCGTCGCTCTGCACCGGCTGAAGCCGGCAGGCCTCCTCCAGCAGCTCCGGGAGGGACAGGTCGAGATCCGCCTCGATCAGGATCCGCATCACCCCGAGCGCCGCACGCCGCAGGGCGAACGGATCCTTGTCACCGCTGGGGCGCTGTCCGATGGAGAAGATACCGGCGAGCGTGTCCAGCCGGTCCGCGAGCGCCAGCACCTGCGCCACGTCGCCCTCGGGGATCCTGTCCGCGGCGTGCGCCGGCTGATACTGCTGCCGGATCGCGGCCACCACGGGCCCGGCCTCGCCGGCCATGCGAGCGTAATGGCCCCCCATGATCCCCTGCAGCTCCGGGAATTCTCCCACCATCTCGCTCAGCAGGTCGGCCTTTGCCAGCCGCGCGGCGCGGGCGGCCTGGTCCGCGTCGACGGCCGCCCGCACCGCGATGAAGCGGGCGAGCGCGGCCACCCGGGCGCTCTTGTCGGCCAGCGAGCCCAGGTGCTCCTGGAACACGACGCTGGCCAGGCCCTCAGCCATTCGCTCCGGCGGGCGCGCCAGGTCCTGCTGCCAGAAGAACTCGGCATCCGCCAGCCGCGGACGCACCACCCGCTCGTTGCCCCGCCGCACCTCCGCGGGGTCGCGGCTGGCCAGGTTGCTGATGGTCACGAACGCCGGCGCCAGCCGCTCCCCCTGCCACAGCGGAAAATAGCGCTGGTGGCCCTCCATGGTGGCGATCAGTACTTCAGGCGGCAGCGCCAGGAAGCGTTCCTCGAAACGGCCCAGGACCGGGCACGGCCACTCCACCAGGGCGGTCACCTCGTCCAGCAGTCCGGGCTCGATGCGTGCCCGCGCGTCCACGCTGGCGGCCGACTCCCGGACCTGCGCCTCGATCAGCGCGCGCCGCTGCCCGCGGTCCGCGATCACGTGGCCCGGGTCCCGGAGCATCGCCTCGTACCGGTCCGGCCGCTCCAGCCGGATCGGATCCGGGTGATGGAAACGGTGTCCGCGCGTCAGCCGGTCGGCTGGCCGGTCGAAGAACCGCGCCGGGACCACCTCGCCGCCCAGCAGCAGCACGACCCACCGCACCGGCCGCACGAACTCCGCCTCGCCGGCCCCCCAGCGCATGCGCCGCGCCACCGGGAGCGCGGCGAGCGCCTCGTCGATCAGCTCCGGCAGGAGCTCGGATGCCGTGCGCCCCGGGCGGGTATACCGGTGAAACAGGTACCGCCCCTGGGCGGTGTCCCGGGTCTCGAGATCCTCGACCGCGACGCCGCAGGAGCGCGCGAACCCTTCCGCGGCGCGGGTGGGCCGGCCTTCCGCGTCGAAGGCCCGGTCCGCCGGGGGGCCGCGCTTCTCCAGCTCGCGTGCCGGCTGCACGGTCGCGACTCCGCGTACGTACACGGCCAGGCGCCGGGGGGTCGCGAAGCTGCGCACCTCCCCGTGAGCCAGCTCGCGGGCTGCCAGGCGCCCCACGATCCCGTCGGCGAAAGCCTTCTCGAGGTCCGCCAGCGAGCGCGGAGGCAGCTCCTCGGTGCCGATCTCGACCAGCAGGTCCGCGCGCTCACTCACGGGAATCCTCCTGCGCCAGCAGGGGGAAACCCAGGCCCTCGCGCGCCGCGTGGTATTCCTCGGCCACCTGCCGCGCCAGCCCCCGGACGCGCAGGATGTAGCGCTGACGCTCGGTGACGGAGATGGCATTGCGTGCATCCAGCAGGTTGAAGCTGTGCGAGGCCTTCAGCACCATCTCGTACGCCGGCAGAGGCAGGTTCCGTTCCACCAGCCGGGCGCATTCGCGCTCGCAGCGGTCGAACCAGTCCCGCAGCGACGGCACGTCGGCATATTCAAAGTTATAACGCGACATCTCCACCTCGTTCTGGTGGAACACGTCGCCATAGCTCACCCGCCCCTGCGGTCCGTCGGCCCAGGTGAGGTCGAAGATGCTGTCGACACCCTGGAGGTAGAGCGCGATGCGCTCGAGTCCGTAGGTGATCTCGCCGGTGACCGGGCGGCAGTCGAGTCCTCCCACCTGCTGGAAGTAGGTGAACTGCGTGATCTCCATGCCGTTGAGCCAGACCTCCCAGCCGAGCCCCCAGGCCCCGAGAGTGGGTGATTCCCAGTTGTCCTCGACGAAGCGGATATCGTGCACGAGCGGATCGATTCCCAGCGCCTCGAGCGAGCCGAGATACAGCTCCTGAAGGTCGGCGGGCGAGGGCTTGATCACCACCTGGAACTGGTAGTAGTGCTGCAGCCGGTTGGGATTCTCGCCGTAGCGGCCGTCGGCAGGGCGGCGGGACGGCTGCACGTAGGCGGCGCGCCAGGGCTCGGGACCGATGGAACGGAGAAACGTCGCGGGGTGGAAGGTGCCGGCACCGACTTCCATGTCCTGCGGCTGGACCAGCACGCAGCCCTGCCGGCTCCAGTACTGCTGGAGCAGCAGGATCAGCTGCTGGAAACTGGTTGGCAGCTTGCCGCTCATGCTCCGTCGCCTGGTCGGGTACCGGGAAAGCCGCGTCGAGGCCTGGCCGCGACCGGGACCGAGCGCTGCCCCCGGCGCGACAAGCGCGCAGTATAGCGGCTGAGCCGGCCCTTGTGCACGCGCGGGCAGCGCGGATGCTAAGCTGGACCTCCACCATTCGGAAGCGGAATCGCCGTGGCAGAAGCGACCGGGAGCCGGGAATCGATTCTCACCGAGCGTTACCGCGACACCCGTCGTGTCACGCTGGTCGGCGCGGCCCTGAACCTGGTGCTGGCGGCTGGCAAGGTTGCCGTGGGGATCGTGGCGCATTCCCAGGCCCTGGTGGCGGACGGCATCCACTCCTTCTCGGACCTGCTGAGCGACGGCCTGGTCGTGTTCGCGGCCCGGCATGCGCATCGGGCCGCGGACCAGGATCACCCGTACGGCCATGGCCGTTTCGAGACCATCGCGACGGTTGCCCTCGGGATCTTCCTGGCCGGTGTCGGCATCGGGATCGCGGTGGACGCGGTGAACCGGCTGTTCCATCCCGGCGAGCTGGTGCGCCCCGGCTACGCCGCCCTCGTGGTCGCCGCCCTCTCCGTGGCGGCCAAGGAGTGGCTGTACCATTACACCGTGCGGGTGGCGCGGCGGCTTCGCTCGACGATGCTCAGGGCGAACGCGTGGCACCACCGCAGCGATGCGATTTCCTCGATCGTGGTGATCGTGGGGATCGCCGGGACGATCGCCGGGCTGCCCTACCTGGACTCGGTGGCGGCGATCGTGGTGGCATTCATGATCGCCAGGATCGGGTGGGACCTCGGCTGGAAGAGTACCCGCGAGCTGGTGGACACGGCGCTGGACGAGGGGCGGGTGCGGGAGATCCGCGACGAGATCCGGCTGGTCAAGGGCGTGCGCAGCGTGCACGATCTGCGTACCCGGCACATGGGATCGGACGCGCTGGTGGACGTGCACGTGCAGGTCGATCCGAGACTCAGCGTCTCCGAGGGGCACCTGATCAGCGAGCTGGTGCACCAGCGCCTCGTCCGGCGGGTGCCGGAGGTGACGGACGTGCTGGTGCACATCGACCCGGAGGACGACGAGGTCCGGCACCCCAGCGTACACCTGCCGCTGCGGGCCGAGCTCATGGACGACATGCGGCGGCGGTGGCGGGAAATCCCGGGCGCCGGGCGCATCGAGGACGTCACGCTGCACTACCTGGACGGACGCATCCGGATGGAGGTCGTGCTGCCCCTGGATGCGGTGCCCGACACCGGGCAGGCCCGGGCGCTCGCACGACGCATCCGGACGGCGGCGCTGGATCACCCGGACGTCGCGGACGTGGATGTGCGATATCATTAGCGTCCGGGCTGGCCGGTCCTGCTGCACCAACGTGGGGCATGGATCCCGCTGCACGCACAACGATGGTGCGCATGCGGCCGACGGTCCGCTCCCCGGATGCCCGCGTCGCCGGTTCCGGTCAATGGCATGAATCGTGCAAAGCGGGAGCCCATGGCCGCCGGCAGCGACCGGCCCAATTCGAACCGAACCATCCCCCGACCGGAGGAATGAATGATGTCGGCTGACGACGTAATGAAGAGCCTGACCGACGACAACGTCAAGTTCGTCGACCTGCGCTTCACCGATACCAAGGGCAAGGAGCAGCACGTCAGCGTGCCCTCCCACGACATTGACGAGGATTTCTTCGAGTCGGGCAAGATGTTCGACGGTTCCTCGATCGCGGGCTGGAAGGGCATCAACGAGTCCGACATGATCCTGATGCCGGATTCGGACAGCGCGGTGATCGACCCGTTCTCGGAGGAGATCACGCTGAACATCCGCTGCGACGTGATCGAACCGAACACGATGCAGGGTTACGATCGCTGCCCGCGCTCGCTGGCCAAGCGCGCCGAGGCCTACCTCGCCTCGACCGGCATCGGTGACACGGCCTACTTCGGTCCGGAGCCGGAGTTCTTCGTATTCGACGACGTCCGCTGGGGCGCCGACATCAGCGGTGCCTTCTACAAGGTGGACTCGGAAGAGTCCCACTGGAACTCCGAGCGCGTCTACCCGGACGGCAACGTGGGGCATCGACCGGGCATCAAGGGGGGATATTTCCCGGTGCCGCCGGTGGACTCGCTGCACGACATCCGCTCGGCGATGTGCCTCGCGCTCGAGGAGATGGGCCTGAAGACCGAGGTGCATCACCACGAGGTGGCCACCGCCGGTCAGTGCGAGATCGGGGTCGCGTTCAATACGCTGGTGAAGAAGGCCGACGAGGTGCAGATCCTCAAGTACGCGGTGATGAACGTCGCGCACGGCTACGGCAAGACCGCGACGTTCATGCCGAAGCCGCTGGTGGGCGACAACGGCAACGGCATGCACACCCACTGCTCGGTGTCGAAAGAGGGCCAGAACCTGTTCGCCGGTGACCGCTACGGCGGCCTTTCCGACACGGCGCTGCATTTCATCGGCGGCGTGATCCGGCACGCGCATGCGCTCAACGCCTTCACCAACGCCAGCACCAACAGCTACAAGCGCCTGGTACCGGGATTCGAGGCGCCGGTGATGCTGGCCTACTCGGCCCGCAACCGTTCCGCCTCGATCCGGATTCCGTGGGTCAACAGCCCCAAGGCGCGGCGCATCGAGATCCGCTTCCCGGACTCCACCGCCAATCCGTACCTGGCGTTCTCGGCCATGCTGATGGCCGGGCTCGACGGCATCCAGAACAAGATCAACCCGGGCGAGGCGATGGACAAGGACCTGTACGATCTGCCGCCGGAAGAGGAGAAGCAGATCCCGCAGGTGGCGTACTCGTTCGAGCAGGCGCTGAACGGTCTCGATGCGGACCGCGACTTTCTCAAGGCGGGTGGCGTGTTCACCGACGACGTGATCGACGCCTACATCGCACTCAAGATGGAAGAGGTCACGCGCCTGCGGATGACCACCCATCCGGTCGAGTTCGACATGTACTACAGCGTCTGAGCGTCCGCACGCACATGGGCGGCGGCCCGGCCGGGGGAGCCCGCCGGGCCGCCTGCGTTTGTCAGGGGCAGGCGGAGGGGTTACGTTAGCATCGTGACCAGATGCACCGTCATCGCGCTGCTCGCCATCGCCCTGGCCCTCCCGTGGGCAGGCGCGTCCGCGAGCACGATCTACAAGTGGACCGACAGCAACGGCGTGGTGCACTACGCGGACCACCCCGCGCCCGGATCGCACAAGGTCGACGTCGGCTCGCCGCAGACGGTCCCGGCCGGGCAGGTGCCGAAGGACCTCCGTACCGGCGGCAACGGGAGCTCCGGACAGCAGGGAGCCAACCATCAGGCGGCGGGCTACCGGAGCCTGAGCCTGACCCACCCGTCCCCGAAGCAGACGATCCGCAACAACCAGGGCAAGCTCGGCGTCGTCTACAGCCTTCAGCCGCACCTGCGGGTGCGCCGGGGCGACCGGGTCGAGGTTCTGCTCGACGGCAAGGTCGTCAAGACCACCGCCGGTGGCTCCGTGACCCTGGGGAACATCGATCGCGGCACGCACACCGTGCGGGTGCAGGTGGTCGACCACTCCGGCAAGACCCTGATCCGCTCCTCCCGCCACACCTTCTACATGAAGCGCGCCTTCATCCACCGCAATAACGGCATGATGATGAACCGCGCTCCCGCCATGCCCACGCAACCGGCCGCACCCTGATCGCCAGGGCGTTCTTTCGCCCCGCTTTGCACCAGATTGGTGCATAATGGCTTCCCGCGGCAGCACCCGGCCCGCGCCGGACGGCGCATCGGGCGTTCGCCCGCCTGGCGCAGTTCTTGCACCGGAACACGGCATGACACCCACGAACCCCACCGCACACCTCGCTCCGGCGGTCCTGGATTCGCTGACCACCGCGACCGTGCTGCTCGACCGCGAACTGGCGGTGGTGTACCTGAACCCGTCTGCCGAGAGCCTGTTCGGCGCCAGCCTGGCCCACCGGGCGGGTCGCCCGGTCGGGATCCTGGTCCCCGGCGCCGACGAGCTCTGCGCGCAGCTGCGCCAGGTGCTGGACTCCGGGGACCCGTACACCGTGCGGGAGTTCGACCTGCCCCTGCCGGGCGGGCGGCAGGTGACCGCGGACATCGCGATCACCCCGATGCGGGAGGCCGGCGAAGCGGCCCTGCTGCTGGAGATCGTGCCGCTCGACCGGCGCCTTCGGATCACCCGGGAGGAGGCGCTGCTGGCCCAGCAGCAGGTGTCGCGCACGGTGCTGCGCGGCCTGGCGCACGAGATCAAGAACCCCCTGGGCGGGTTGCGGGGCGCGGCCCAGCTGCTCGAGCGGGAGCTGGAGGATCCGGACCTGCGCGAGTACACGCGCGTGGTGATCGCGGAGGCCGACCGGCTGCGCAACCTGGTCGACTCGCTGCTGGGACCCGCCAGGCCGCCGCGGCGGCGGCCGGTGAACATCCACCGGGTGCTCGAGCACGTGCGCATGCTGGTGGAGGCGGAGACCCATCCGGGGATCGTGCTGGAGACCGACTACGACCCCAGCATTCCCCGTCTTCGGGGGGACCCGGAGCAGCTGATCCAGGCCGTTCTGAACATCGTGCGCAACGCCGTCGAGGCGGTGCAGGCGCGGGCCGCCGCGGCCGCGGACGGTGTCATCCGCCTGCGCACGCGTACCGCGCGCCAGCGCACGCTCGGCCATCGACGGCATCGTCTCGTGGCCCGGATCGAGGTGATCGACAACGGTCCGGGCATCCCGGAAGAGCAGCGTGACACCATCTTCTATCCCCTGGTGACCGGCAGACCGGACGGTACCGGGCTGGGGCTGTCCATCGCCCAGGACCTGGTCGGCCGCCACGGCGGCCTGATCGAGTGCGAGAGCCGGCCCGGGCAAACCTGTTTCACGATATTCCTGCCGCTGTCCGCGGCGGACGGGGAGGTCGGGCATGGCTGAGATACGCGTCTGGGTGGTGGAAGACGACGCCTCGATGCGCTGGGTTCTGGAGCGGGCCCTGCGCGCTGCCGGGATGCACGTCAGCGGCTACCAGGACGCGGCCGCGGCCGAGGAGGGTCTGCGCCGCGGGCCGCCCGACGTGGTGCTGACCGACATCCGGATGCCCGGGCAGGACGGCCTGTCCCTGATGCAGCGTCTGCACGAGGCGGATCCGGACCTTCCGGTGATCGTGATGACGGCGCATTCCGACCTCGACAGCGCGGTGGCCTCCTATCGCGGCGGCGCGTTCGAGTACCTGCCGAAGCCGTTCGATATCGACGAGGCGGTGGCCCTCGTACGTCGCGCCTGGAAGCACCGTCACCGGGATGCCGCCGCCGCATCGGAGCCCGACGCCGCGACCGGCGCCGCCCCGCCCGCGCTGGTCGGCGAGGCGCCGGCGATGCAAGAGGTGTTCCGGGCTATCGGCCGCCTGACCCGGTCCAATATCACCGTATTGATCACGGGCGAATCCGGCACCGGCAAGGAGCTGGTGGCACGGGCCCTGCACCGGCACGGGCCGCGTGCGGGCAAGCCGTTCATCGCGATCAACACCGCGGCGATTCCCCGGGAGCTGCTGGAGTCCGAACTGTTCGGGCACGAACGCGGCGCGTTCACCGGCGCCCAGGCGCAGCGGCGCGGCCGCTTCGAGCAGGCCGACGGCGGCACCCTGTTCCTGGACGAGATCGGGGACATGCCGGCGGAGCTGCAGACGCGACTGCTGCGGGTGCTGTCGGACGGCGAATTCTACCGCGTGGGCGGGCATGTGCCGATCCGGGCCGACGTGCGGATCATCGCTGCCACCCACCAGGACCTCGAGGCCGCCGTCGCCGAGGGACATTTCCGGGAGGATCTCTACCACCGCCTGAACGTCATCCGGGTGCATCTGCCGGCCCTGCGGGAGAGGCGCGAGGACATCCCGGCGCTGCTGCGCCACTTCCTCGACGCCGCGGCGCGGGAGCTGGATACCGAGCCGAAGCAGCTCGCCCCGGAGGTCGAGCGCTACCTGCAGTCGCTGGACTGGCCGGGCAACGTCCGCCAGCTGGAAAATACCTGCCGGTGGCTCACGGTCATGGGCTCGGGGCGTCAGATTCACCTCGAGGACCTGCCGCCGGAGCTCGCCCGGCACGGAGCGGCGTCGGGTGACGGGAACGCGGACGGCTGGGAAGCCCCCCTGCGGCGCTGGGCCGAGCAGCGCCTGGAGAGCGGGGGTTCCGCGCTGCTCGACGAGGCACTGCCGGTGTTCGAGCGGGTGCTGATTGAAACGGCGCTGCGGCGTACCCGCGGACACCGGCAGGAAGCGGCGGAGCTGCTGGGGTGGGGCCGCAACACCCTGGCCCGCAAGATCAGCCAGCTGGGGATCGACTCGCGCGACTGAGGCCGGGGCGGGGCGCCCGCTGCCGCGGCTTGCTATAGTCTGCGCGATATCCCACTCGCCCGCTCGTGCGAACACCCGGGGAGGGAGCCGGATGACCCAGAGCCTGTGTCGAAGGGCGCCGATCGCCGCGAGGCCGTCGCCATCCCCGGCGTGACCGCCCTGGATCCGCTGCTGGAGGCCTGGCGGGAGGCGGGAAGCCGCTACGTCCACCACGGCCACGAGATCTTCTACCGCGATGCGGGCGGGGGGCGCGTCGTGCTGTGCCTGCACGGCTTCCCGACGGCGTCCTGGGACTGGCACCGGGTATGGGAGCCGCTGGCCGGCGAATTCCGTCTGATCGCCCCCGACCTGCTCGGGTTCGGGTTCTCGGACAAGCCGGTGGCCCACGACTACAGCGTGGCCGAGCACGCGGACATGATCGAGGGGCTGCTCGCGGCACGGGGCATCGAACGGATCGACCTGCTCGCGCACGATCTGGGCGACACGGTCGGACAGGAGCTGCTGCACCGGTGCGAGCAGCGGCGCGCTTCCGGGGGGAGCGGTCTGCGCCTGTCCGCCATCCTGTGGCTGAACGGGGGCATGTTCCCCGAGCGCCATCGGCCGCGCCCCGTGCAGAGGTGGCTCGCCGGTCCGCTGGGACCGGCGGTCAGTCGCCTGATCACCGAGCGGGCCTTCGTCCGCGGCTTTTCGCGCATCTTCGGACCGCAGACGCGACCCGACGCCGTCGAGATGCATCGCTTCTGGGAGCTGTTGAGCTACCGCGACGGCCACCACGCCATGGGCCGGACCATACGCTACATGGCCGAGCGGCGGCGCAACCGCGCGCGCTGGGTGGAGCCCCTGGCGCGGACGGCCTGCCTGATGCGGCTGGTCAACGGGGTGGCGGACCCGGTATCCGGCGGCGACATGGCCGACCGCTATGCCGAGGTGGTGCCGCAGGCGGACGTCCGCCGGCTCGCCGGCATCGGCCATTATCCGCAGCTCGAGGCGCCGGAGGCAGTGATCACCGCCGCCCGCGAGCTGTTTTCCCGGGTGGATGGCGAGTCCTGAGGCTTCGGACACCCTGCGGGCAAGGCTTCAGCGGTGCATCCTGCGCGCCTGCTCGGTGCTCGCTTCCGGGACGCTGGTGATCAGGCGCACGCCGCGCTTGCGGGTGAAGTAGCTCCATGCCCACTGCACCATCACCCGGAGCTTGTTGCCGAACTCGACCAGGTACGCCACGTGCACCACCACCCAGGTCAACCAGGCGACGAACCCGTGCAGGTGCACCGGGCCGATGTGCGCCACCGCAGCATTGCGTCCGATCACGGCCATGCTGCCCTTGTCCACGTAGCGGAACGGGCGCGTGCGCCGGCCGTGCCGGCGGCGCCGCAGCATCCCTGCCACGTATCGGCCCTGCTGCACGGCCACCGGCGCGACGCCGGGCAGGGCGGGACCGTCGTGCTCGTAATGAGCGAGGTCGCCGATGACGAAGATCCCGGGGCAGCCCGGCACCGAGAGGTCGGCATCCACCACGACCTTTCCCCCCTGGTCGAGGCGTGCGCCGGTCCGCTCGGCCAGCACCCGGCCGAAGCTGGAGGCCTGCACGCCGGCAGCCCACAGCACGGTCGCCGCCGACATCCCGCGTTCCTCGCCGGCGTGGCGCAGCACCACGCGGTCCTCGCCGATGTCCGTGACCAGGGTGTCGGCGAGCACCTCGACACCGAGTCGCCCGAGCGATCCGCCCGCGGCGGCGGCGAGGTCGGGCGGATAACTGGGCAGCACCTGGGCCGCCCCTTCGACCAGGACAATGCGCGCCTCGCGGGTGTCGATGTAGCGAAAGTCCCGCACCAGCGTATGGTGCGCGAGCTCGCCCAGGGCCCCGGCGAGCTCGACTCCGGTGGGGCCGCCGCCGACCACGACGAAGCTCAGCAGGGTCCGGCGCCGCTCCGGGTCCGGCTCCAGCTCCGCGGCCTCGAACGCGCTGAAGATCCGCTGGCGTATCTCCAGGGCGTGCTCCACCGTCTTCAGCCCCGGCGCCCGGCCGCGCCAGCGATCGTTGCCGAAGTAGCTGTGCTTGACGCCCGTCGCGGCGATGAGGGTGTCGTAGCGTGCTTCGCCGCCCTTGAAGATCACCCGCCGGCCGGCAGGGTCGAGGTCCGTCACGGTGGCGTGAATCACCCGGACGTTGTCCCGGTCGCGCAGGATCGAGCGGATCGGCGCCGCGATCTCTCCGGGCGAGAGCGAGCCGGTCGCCACCTGGTAAAGCAGCGGCTGGAACAGGTGGTAATTGCGCTTGTCGATGATGGTGACCCGAAAACCCGGATCCCGGGCCAGGCGACGTGCGGCATAGAGCCCACCGAAGCCTGCGCCGACGATCACCACGTGGTGCCGCTCGTCCGGCGGCTGTTCCTGCGTGCGGGCCCTGTCCATCTGTGCGGTCCCCGAAGTCCCGCGGCGGAAGCTCCCCCTGCGACCCGCCGGGACCTGCCCGTGTGTGAATACCGACTTCAGTCTAGCAGGCGGGACGTGAGAGGGGGGCAGCGGTGCCCCGCTGCGCGTGCCTCTCCGGGCGTGGCGCCGCCTTTGACCGGGCTAGTATCATGCATCAGGCGCGTACCGGTCCGCCCGGGTCCGGGGCGGACCGGTCGCGTGCCGTCACGGGAGCTGACATGTGCTTGCTGTTCGTGGCCTGGGAGGCCCATCCGCGCTATCGTGTGGTCGTCGCGGCCAACCGCGACGAATTCCATCAGCGTCCGACCGCTCCCGCCGCCTTCTGGGAAGATCATCCCGAGGTGGCGGCAGGGCGCGACCTGCAGGCCGGCGGCACCTGGCTGGGTGTGGCCCGCACCGGCCGCTACGCCGCCGTCACCAACTACCGCGAGGCGGCGTCCCCGCCGGACGCGGAGCGCTCGCGCGGCGAGCTCGTGAGCGGCGCGCTGCTGTACCCGGGCCCGACCGGCGACTACCTGCGCGCGGTGGAGCGCCGCGGCCGGGAGTATCAGGGCTTCAACCTGCTGGCCGGCGACGGCGACGGACTGTGGTACTACAGCAACCGCGATGGTCACCCGCGGCGCCTGACGCCGGGTCTTTACGGCCTCAGCAACGGCCTCCTGGACACGCCTTGGCCCAAGCTGGCCGGCGGGCGCACGGATTTCAGCCGCCTGCTCGCCGGCACGGACCGCATCGAGCCGGAGTCGCTGTTCGCCCTGCTGGCGGACGAGACACCGGCGCCGGACGAGGCGCTGCCGGATACCGGGATGAGCCTGGAACGCGAGCGCCGGCTTTCCGCGCGCTTCGTGCGCGGCCCGGAATACGGCACGCGCAGCTCGACCGTGATCCTCATCGACCGGGCGGGCGGCGCCTGCCTGGTCGAGCGTCGTTTCCGACCGGACGGCAGCCGGGAGGCGACGACGCGCCTGGATTTCCATCTCACCAGCGCGAACGGCGGCGAGGACTCGCAGGGGAGCCTGTGACTCGCGGGCGTCCGCGCCACGGGAAAGCATCATGAGCGATATCGAGACACGTTCCTGCGGCGCCTGGCAGTCCCCCATCAAGGCACGGCTGATCGCCGGCGGCAGCGTACGCCTGGGCCAGCCACAGCTGGATGGCGGGATCGTGTACTGGACCGAGACGCGACCGGCCGAACAGGGCCGGACGGTCGTCGTGCGATGCCGCCCGGGGGACGGGGCGCCCGAGGACGTGATCGGCGAGGGATTCAGTGCCCGTTCCCGCGCACACGAATACGGCGGCGGGGCCTGCGCCGTGCGCGACGGCCGGGTCTGGTTCGTCAACGACGAGGACCAGGACATCTACCGCGTGGACCCGGGTGCCGCGCCGGCACGGGTCACGCGTGACCGGGCGCGGCGTTTCGCCGACCTCCTGCCGGTTCCCGGCGGGATCGTGTGCGTGGCCGAGCGCTTCGCCGGGGACGGCGTGGAGCCCGTTGCCGAGCTGGTCCACGTGGACGGCGCGAGCGGGGACGTGCGCGTGCTGCAGCAGGGCCGGGACTTCTACGCGAGCCCGCGCCTGGACAAGCGCCGCGGCAGGCTGGCCTGGCTCTGCTGGGACCACCCGAACATGCCCTGGGACGGGACCGAGCTGTACCTCGCGCCGTTCGACGCCGCCGCCGGGCGGCTGGACGAGCCCCGGCTGATCGCCGGCAGCGCGACGGAGTCGATCTTCCAGCCGGAATTCGGCACCGAGGGGGAGCTGTTCTTCGTTTCCGACATCAGCGACTGGTGGAACCTGTACTTCTGGGACGGCGAGGAGATCCGCTCCGTCGTCCCGATGCAGGCCGAGTTCGGCCTGCCGCAGTGGCAGTTCGGCATGCGCACCTACGCCGTCCTGGACGACGGCCGGATCCTCGCCGCGTACACCCGGGACGGCACCTGGGCGCTGGCGTGGATCGAGCGGGAGTGGTCCGGTGACCGGGAGCAGGTCGAGCCCCTCGACCTGGGCTACAGTCATTTCGACGGCGTGTGCACCGACGGCGGCGCCGCGGCCTGCATCGCCGCATCGCCCCGGCTGGCGCCGCGGGTGCTGCATATCGACGGCGAGCACCCCGAGGTGCTGCGCGAAGCCCATACCCTGGAGCTGGACCCCGCGCTGCTGTCGCAGCCCGAGCCGGTGAGCTTCGACAGCGAGGGCGGCCGGGCGCACGCGTTCTTCTACCCGCCCGCCAACCCGCGGTTCGCCGCGCCGGAGGGTGAGCGGCCGCCGCTGCTGGTCAAGTGCCACGGCGGTCCGACCGGCGCCGCCGGCACCGCGCTGGACCTGCGGATCCAGTACTGGACCAGCCGCGGCTTCGCGGTGCTGGACGTGAACTATCGTGGCAGCACGGGTTTCGGGCGCCGCTACCGGCGATCCCTGTACGGCAACTGGGGCCGCTACGACGTGCAGGACTGCGCGGCCGGCGCGCGCCGCATGGCCGCGGACGGGCGCGCGGATCCCGGGCGCACCGCCATCAGCGGCAGCAGCGCGGGTGGCTACACGGTGCTGTGCGCGCTGTGCTTCGAGGACGTGTTCCGGGCCGGCGCCAGTTACTACGGCGTAAGCGACCTGGAGGCGCTGACCCGCGATACCCACAAGTTCGAATCGCGCTACACGGACGAGCTCGTGGCGCCCTGGCCGGAGCACGCGGAGGTCTACCGGGAGCGTTCGCCGATCCATCACCTGGCGGGCTTCGATTGCCCGATCATCTTCTTCCAGGGTCTGGAGGACCGGATCGTGCCGCCGGACCAGGCCGAGCAGATCGTGCAGGCGCTCCGGCAGCGGCGGCTGCCCGTCGCCTACGTCACCTTCCCTTCCGAGGGGCACGGGTTCCGCAGCGCCGACGCCGTGGTCCGCAGCCTGGAGGCGGAGGTCTCGTTCTACGGCCGGATCTTCGGGTTCGAGCCGGATATCGACGGCGAGCCGGTTGAAGTCGAGAATCCCGGCAAGGGCTGACACCGGTGCGCCAGGGGATCCGGGCCGGGTGGTGCCTCGCGCTGTGGCTGCTGGTGGCGGCCGTGGCGGCGCGCGCCGACACCGTGGACGTGAAGATCGAAGGCATCGGCGGCGACGTGCTGCAGAATGCCCGCGGTTACGTGTCGCTGGTCCAGGCCAGCGGCGGCCAGGTGTCGGCCGCCCGCATCCGAAGCCTGTTCGCCCTCGGCCCGGGCCAGATCAAGCAGTCGCTGCAGCCGTTCGGTTACTACCAGGTCCAGGTCTCGTCGCGGTTGACGCACAAGGACAGCCACTGGACCGCCCATTACGACGTGCGGCCGGGCGAGCCGGCCACGGTCGGTGCGGTGGATATTGCGCTGAAGGGCGCCGGCGCGGGGGACAGCCACCTGCAGGCGGCGCGCCGGGCGTTTCCCCTGCGTTCCGGGGAGCAGCTCGACCACCGCAAGTACGAGTCGGGCAAGTCGCGCCTGCTGCAGCGGGCCTACGACCGCGGCTACCTGGACGCCCACTACACGCGGTCGCGCCTGGTCGTCGACGTGCCCGAACGCCGGGCGCGGATCGAGCTGACCCTGGACACCGGCCCGCGCTACCGCTTCGGCAAACTGCGGCTGCACCAGAACGTGCTGACGCCGAAGCTGGTGCGCGCCTTCGCGCGGTTCAAGCCGGGCGACTACTATGACAACCGCGAGCTGCTCAATTTCCAGTACGCGCTGGATGACAGCGAGTACTTCTCCCACGTCCAGGTGCAGCCGGACCGCAAGGATGCCCACGACCGACGGGTACCCATCGATGTCTACCTGGAAGGGCGCAGGCCGCAGAAGTACACCCTGGGCCTGGGCTACGGCACCGACACCGGTCCCCGTCTGATCCTGGGATTCGAGAACCGGCGCATCAACCGCTATGGTCACCGCGCCAGTGCCAACCTGCTGCTCTCCCCAGTGATCAAGAGTCTGCAGGGCCGTTACCTGATCCCGATCTACAATCCGGCGACCGACAACGTGGCGTTCGGCTTCGGGATCCAGCGTGACACGCCCCAGGACCGCGAAAGCCTGATCCGGACCCTGTCGGTGAGTCAGAACCGGACCTTCGGCATGTGGCAGCGCACCTACAAGCTGAGCTACCAGCGGGAGAACTACCGCCTGGCCGGCGGGCCCGAGCAGCAGAGCACGCTGGTGCTGCCCGAGCTGTACGTGGTCTACACTCGTGCGGACAATCCGGTCTACACTCGCCGCGGACTCCGTGCCACGCTGGACGTCCGCGGGGCCGACCGTCACCTCGGCTCCGACAACACCTTTCTGCAGGTGCTGTTCACGACCAAGGCGATCCTGCCCGTGGGTCCGCGGGGCCGGCTGATCCTGCGCGGCGAGGGCGGCACCAGCTACGTGCAGCAGTTCTCGGACCTGCCGCTGTCGGAACGGTTCTTCGCCGGGGGTGACCGCAGCGTGCGCGGCTACGGCTACCAGTCGCTGGGTCCCCGCAATGCCAGCGGCACGGTGGTCGGCGGTCGCAACATCGTCACTGGCAG
Source organism: Gammaproteobacteria bacterium (assembly GCA_035638775.1). Lineage (GTDB taxonomy): Bacteria > Pseudomonadota > Gammaproteobacteria > UBA5335 > SLRW01 > DASQZJ01. The sequence goes on along the minus strand of DASQZJ010000073.1, from coordinate 28,511 downwards.
CGTCGAGTACGATCACCGCATCATCGGCAACTGGGGAGCAGCGGTCTTCTATGACGCCGGCAACGCCTTCGACGGCACCCGGCTGAATCTCGCCAAGGCGGCGGGCGTCGGACTGCGCTGGAACACGCCCGTGGGGCCGCTGCGCATCGATCTCGCGCATACGGTCGGCTACCGCAGCCCCCACTACCGCCTGCACGTCACCCTCGGACCGGACCTGTGATCCGCCGCATCCTGCGCATTGTCCTGGTGGTGCTGCCGGCCCTGGCGCTGCTTCTGGTCGCCGGCGTCTACGCCGCCGGAAGCAGTCCGGCCGTGCTCGCCTGGCTCGCCGCGCGGGCGCCGTCGGCCACCGGCGGGCGCGTGACCATCGGCTCCACCCGGGGCCCGCTGTTCGGTCCCGCCGAGCTGCGCAACACGACCGTCTCCCTGGCGTCGGAAACCGTGCACGTGCGTCGCCTGCGGCTCTCCTGGCATCCGGCGTCGCTGCTCCGGGGACGGCTGAGCATCGCCGCGCTCGAGCTCGACGGGGTGCGCGTCCGGGTCCATCCTGCGGGTGGCGGCCGGCGCGCCGCGGGTCGCCTGCCGCAGCATCTGGCCCTGCCGCTGACGGCATCTCTGCAAGCCCTGACGATACGCGACATCGAAGTCGAGCGGCCGGGCGGAAAGACGTTTCACCTCGACCGGATGCGGGCCCGGCTGGTGATGCATCGCAGCGGACGTCTCGCGGTGCGCGCCCTGTCTCTGAGCCGTGGTAAAGACCATCTCGCCGCACGCGGCGACCTCGGTCTCGGCGGGGACTGGCCGGTGCGCCTGGCCCTGGACATGCGGGCGGCCCCGCCCGGCCTGGCGCCGGTCTCGACCGACGGCAGCCTCGAGGGACATCTCGCGGGCCACGACCCCGCGCTGCACCTGCACCAGGAAGCCCGTCCCCCCTGGCAGGCCCGGGCCGACGTGACGCTGTCCGATCCTCTCGGCGAGCTGCGCTGGAGCGCGCACCTGCAGGCCCACGGGCTGCCGCTGGCGGCGATCCGGCCCGCGCTGCCGCCGGCACGCGTGGACCTCGACGCCGCCGCCGGCGGCGACGTGCACCGGCTCACGGGCAGCGCGCGGCTGAAGCTCGAGGCCCTCGGGCCCACGGCCCCGTCGGGGCGGCTCAGCGCGCACTTCGCGGCCGGGCCCCGGCCGATGCGGCTGCAGCTGGCGTGGAAACAGGTACGCTGGGTCCGGGGTGGTCGGAGCATCCTGAGTCCTTCGGGGAATCTCACGCTGAGCGGGCGGCCTTCGGACTACCGGGCGGAGCTGGACGCACACGCCGCGGTCGCCCTGGCGGCGGGTACCCTGCCGGTGCATGTCACGGCCAGCGGCCAGGGCGATACGCGCGGCGTACGGCTGACAAGCGTCCATGCCGGCCTGCTGGGGGGCCATGTGGACGGCAGCGGCCGCGTCACCTTCGCACCCGGTTTCGCCCTGCGGGCCAGCCTCGCCGGCAGCGGCCTGGATCCCTCGGCCGCGCCGGGCCTGGGCCCGGAGTGGCAGGGGCGCGTGGCGTTCGCGGCGCGGGTCTCCGGTCGGGGCTCGGGCGCTGACCGCAGCCTGCGGGTCGACCTCCGCCGGCTCGGCGGGAGCCTGCGCGGCAAGCCCATAGAGGGCGGCGGAAGCGCCGCTCTGAAGGGGGACGCGCTGACCCTGGACGGTCTCCACGTCCATGCCGGCAGCGTGCGGCTGCGCGCCGCCGGCCACGTGGCCGGCAGCTGGGCCCTGGACATGCACGCGAGCGCCGGCGACCTGGCGGATCTCGCGCCCGGGCTCGCCGGCAGCGGCTCCGTGACGCTCCGGGTCACGGGCACCCGGCGCAAGCCGCGGCTGTCGGGTACGGCACACCTCCGGGGGCTGCAGGCGGGACGACTGCAGCTCGAGCAGGCGTCGCTGCGCGCGCGCCTGGGCCTGGAGCGGAGCGCTTCGCTGGACGTGCGGCTCGACGCGTCCGGCCTGCAGCTCTCCGGCCGCCAGGTGCGCAGCGTAACCGTGCGCGCCAGCGGCACGACGGCGGACCAGGTGATCCGGGTCCGGCTCGCCGGTCCGGCGGGCAGCGTGGCGGCCGGGGTGAAAGGCGGGCTCGAAGCGCAGGCGCCGCGCTGGCGCGGCCGCCTGACCCGGCTGGACCTGGGCCCGTCCGGGCACCCGGGGTGGAAGCTGGCGGCGCCGGCACGGCTGGAGGTCTCGCGTTCAGCGGCGGACCTGGCACAGGCCTGTCTGCGCCAGGCCGGCGCTCGCGCGTGCCTGGCCGCGCACTGGTCCGCGGGTGGCGGGGAGAGCCTCCAGGCGACCCTGCACGGACTTTCCCTGGAACCGCTGCAGCCGTACCTGGCACCGGATGTACGCGTTTCCGGCACCCTCGGCGGGCATGCCACCATCCGGCGCACGGCCGGGGGGCTGCTGTTCGGCAAGGGGCAGCTGGATCTCAGTGGTGGCCGCATGCTGAAAGAGCGCCCGGGAACGGACGTTCAGCCGCTGGTGCTGCTGGACCTCGAGCGCGCCCGTCTGGACTTCCAGGCCGACCGCGAGCACGGGGCCCAGATGCGGCTGCAGGCCGGCATCAAGCCCCGGGGCCGGCTCGAGGTCCAGGCCGCGCTCCCGAAGTATGACGGGCATCCCGCGGTCGCCGGCGACGCGCCCGTGCGGGCAAGGCTGGTGGTCGACACGAATGCCGTGGATCTGCTCAGCGAGGTGGAGCCGGATCTCGCCGCGGTCAGCGGCCACCTGCACGCCGATCTCGGGATCGACGGAACGCTGCGTGAGCCGGTGCTATCGGGGGGCGCGACGATCGACCGGGCCGCCATGGAAGTCCCGCGGCTGGGGATCAAGCTGACCGATGTGCGGTTGCACGCCGAGGCGCGCAACGGCAACCGCATCGCGTTCCGGGCGGGCGCGAAATCCGGCGGCGGCACGCTGTCCATCGGCGGCAAGCTGGGCTACGTGCAGGGTCGCCTGCGGGCGGAAAGCCACATCGGCGGCAGCCGCTTCCAGGCGGTGGACACCAGCCAGGCCTCGGTGCTGGTCTCGCCGGACCTGGACATCGCGCTCGAGGGCCACCATGTGAAGGTGGACGGCCAGGTGACGGTGCCGCAGGCCCGGCTCGCGCCGCGCGAGATGACCTCGGTCGTGCGTCCCAGCAGCGACCAGGTGCTGGTGGGGGTCCCGCAGCCGCGGAAGCCGGCGCGCCCCTGGACCCTGGACGCGCGGCTGAAGCTGGTGGTCGGCAAGAAGGTGACGTTCGCGGCCTACGGGCTCAAGGGGGACATCCGGGGCAACCTGACCATCGAAGACCATCCGGGCAAGCCCACCATCGGCAACGGCGAGCTGTCGGTGGAGAACGGCCAGTACAAGGCCTATGGCCAGGAGCTCACCATCGATCGCGGGCGGCTCCTGTTCACCGGCGGGCCCGTGGCCAATCCGGCACTGGACGTGCGCGCGACCCGGAGCATCTCCAGCGACCTCCAGGTCGGCCTGAACGTCCGCGGGACGCTGCAGCAGCCCTCGGTGAGCCTGTGGTCCAACCAGCCGATGACGGACTCGGACAAGCTGGCCTATCTGCTCGCCGGCCATCCGCTTCCGGGCGGGCCCACCTCCACGGTGCCCGCACAGACCGCCGGGGCGACGCCGGGCTCGCAGAGCCTCGGCCAGTCGGCGCTCGGTCCCGTGCCCGGCCAGCAGCCCGCCTCACAAAGCGAGTCGATGGGCAACGCCGCCGCGGCGATCGGGGTCAAGGGGGGCTCGCTGCTGGCCCAGCGGGTGGGCAGCGAGCTCGGCGTGGGCAACGTCTCGCTGGAGGCGGTGAACGGCAGCTTCCAGCAGACCTCGCTGGTGGTCGGCCGTTATCTCTCGCCGCGCCTGTACATCAGCTACGGCTATGGCGTGTTCGACGCCGTCTCGACCTTCCGGATCCGCTACCAGCTGAGCACCAAGTGGACGCTCAAGACCCAGACCGGGGCCAACAACAGCGCCGACTTCATCTACACCATCGAGCGCTGAGCTCAGCCGCCGAGGACCCGCAGCAGGAACGCCCGCACATCCGCCAGCTCCTCGGCGCAGACGGCATGGCCCATCGGATACCGGTGCCATTCCACCGGGTAGCCGAGGGCGAGCAGCCGGTCGCGCGAGGCCTCGCCGGCGCGGGGCGGGACCATGGGGTCCTGGTCTCCGTGCCCCATCATCAGCGGCAACGGGCGCTCCTCCGCCGCCGGGGCCGAGTCGGCCAGGGGCAGGTAGGTCGACAGCGCGATCAGGGCCGCCAGCGAATGGCGACGCCGCAGCCCCAGGTGCAGCGCGATCGCGCCACCCTGGGAAAAGCCGGCCAGCACGGTGCGCCCGGGCGCGATGCCGCGCTCCCGCTCCCGCTCGAGCAACGCCGCCACCTCCTTCGCCGAAGCCTCGATCCCCTCGCGGTCGGTCCGGTCGCCTTCCAGCGAGACGATGTCGTACCAGGCGCGCATGGGCATGCCGCCATTGACCGTCACCGGCCGGACCGGGGCATGGGGGAACACGAAACGCACCGACAGCGTGCCTTCCAGGCGCAGCTCCGGCACCATCGGCTCGAAGTCGTGGCCGTCGGCGCCCAGGCCATGCAGCCACACGACGCTCGCGTCGGGGTGTTCACCGGTCTGGCGTTCCAGCGTCTCCAGCATCGTGCCATCCTCCTGATCAGCCGCGGCGGGCCAGTATTGCGCATGCACGCAGGCCGGGCCAAGGTGCCGCGTGCCGCCGGCCGGTTCCGGGCCGGACCGCCCGGCGTCGGGCGAGGCCCTGAATCAACCGCGGCTTCCTCTAGTATACTGTCCGGCCTGCCGGCGAGCGGCGCGTTGGCCGGCCGCGCGGGGAGAACGGACATGCGGGGACTGCGAAATCTCTTGCGGGGCGCCGTGCTGGCGGCGCTGGCGTTGGGCGGACTTTGCGGCTGCGGCCAGAAGGGCCCGCTGTACCTGCCGCATCCGCAGCAGCAGCCCTCGCAGCAGCCGTCGCCGGGACAGGGACAGCCGCGCGGCTGATGCCGCGCCCCGGCCCGGGAGGACAGGCATTGGATCACTTCCACTACATCGATGGCCGTCTGCACGCCGAGCGGGTCGACCTGGCCGGGCTCGCGGCGCGTTACGGCACGCCCGCCTACGTCTACTCCCGCGCGACCATCGAGCGCCACTACCGGGTGTTCCGGGAGGCCCTCGCCGGCACTCGCCACCTGGTGTGCTATGCCGTCAAGGCCAACGGGAACCTGGCGGTGCTGGGCCTGCTGGCGCGCCTCGGCGCGGGCTTCGATATCGTCTCCGGGGGTGAGCTCGAGCGTGTTCTGCGCGCCGGGGGCGACCCCGATCGCGTGGTGTTCTCCGGGGTCGGCAAGTCGGAGGCGGAGATGCGCCGGGCGCTGGAGGTCGGCGTGCGCTGCTTCAACGTCGAGTCGCAGCCGGAGCTGGACCGGCTCGACCGCGTGGCCCGCGACATGGGCCGGGTCGCGCCGGTGTCGCTGCGGGTCAATCCCGACGTCGACGCCGGCACGCACCCGTACATCTCCACGGGCCTGCGCGAGAACAAGTTCGGCATCGAGGTCGGTCGCGCCGAGGCGCTCTACCACGAGGCCGCCGCCCGTGACGGTCTCCGGGTGACCGGGGTGGACTGCCACATCGGCTCCCAGCTGACCAGCCTGGCGCCCTTCCTCGATGCCCTGGACCGGGTCCTGGCCCTGGTCGACCGGCTGGCCGCGCGCGGTATCGCCCTGGAGCACCTGGACGTGGGCGGCGGGCTGGGCATCCCCTACCGGGACGAGCTCCCGCCCAGCCCGGCGGAGTACGCCGCCGCGCTGCGCGAGCGGCTGGCCGGGCGCGGGCTGGAGCTGCTGCTCGAGCCCGGACGGGTGATCGTGGGCAACGCGGGCGTGCTGCTCACGCGCGTCGAGTATCTCAAGGAACAGTCGGGCCGGCGCTTCGCCGTGGTCGATGCCGGCATGAACGACCTGCTGCGGCCGGCGCTGTACGACGCGTGGCAGGATATCGTGCCGGTGGCTCCCGATCCCGGCGCGCCCTTGCACCGCTACGAGGTCGTGGGGCCCGTGTGCGAGACCGCGGACTTTCTCGGTCACGACCGCGAGCTGCCGCTGACGCCCGGCGATCTCCTCGCGGTGCGCTCGGCCGGAGCCTACGGCTTCGTCATGGCGTCCAACTACAACGCCCGTCCGCGCCCGCCGGAGATCCTGGTGGACGGCGACCGTGCGCACCTGGCGCGCCGGCGCGAGACCGCCGCCGACCTGATGGCCGGCGAGGAGCTGCTGCCGGATGACTGACGTGTCCCCCGCGGCGGGAGACGGGCGCCGGCCGCTGGTGCTGGTCGATGCCTCCTCCTATCTGTACCGCGCCTACCATGCGCTGCCGCCGCTGACCAACAGCCGCGGCCGGCCCACCGGGGCCGTGTACGGCGTGATCAACATGCTGCGCAAGCTGATCAACGACTACCATCCGCGGCGCATCGGGGTGGTATTTGACGCCCGCGGCCCGACCTTCCGCGACGACCTGTTCGAGGCCTACAAGGCCAACCGCCCGCCCATGCCCGACGACCTGGCGGCCCAGGTGGAGCCGCTGCACGAGGTGGTCCGCGCCATGGGACTGCCACTGCTGCAGGTGGAGGGCGTGGAGGCGGACGACGTCATCGGAACACTCTCGCGCATCGCGGCGGAACGCGGCATGGACACGCTCATCTCCACCGGCGACAAGGACATGGCGCAGCTGGTCAACGGCCACGTGACGCTGGTGAACACCATGTCCGGCACCGTGCTGGACCGGGCGGGGGTGGTCGAGAAGTTCGGCGTGCCGCCCGCACGCATCGTGGACTACCTGGCGCTGGTCGGCGACACCTCCGACAACATTCCCGGGGTGCCGAAGGTCGGTCCCAAGACCGCGGCCAGGTGGCTGTCGCAGTACGGCAGCCTGGACGGGGTGCTCGAGCACGCCGACGAGATCGGCGGCAAGGTCGGCGAATCGCTGCGCGAGAACCTCGAGCAGCTGTCGCTGTCGCGTGAGCTCGCGCGCATCCGGCTCGATGTCGGGCTCGGGCTGGGTCCGGACGACCTGGTGCCCGGGGATCCGGACACCGACGCGCTGCGCCGGCTGTACAGCGAGCTGGAGTTCAACAGCTGGCTGCGCCAGCTGGACGAGTCCGGGGGCGGAAAGCCGGCCGCCGCGCGCGAAGGACCGGACCAGCGCCGCTACGAGTGCGTGCTCGACCGCGAACGCCTGGACGCCTGGCTGGACCGGCTGCGCGCAGCGCCCCTGTTCGCCTTCGACACCGAGACCGATACCCTCGACTACCGGCGTGCGCGCCTGGTGGGGCTGTCCTTCGCCGTCGAGCCGGGCGAGGCCGCCTACGTACCGGTGGCGCACAACTACCCGGGCGCCCCCGACCAGCTCGGGCGCGAGGAGGTGCTGGAGGCGATGCGCACGCTGCTGGAGGACCCGGCGCGGGGGAAGCTGGGGCAGAACCTCAAGTACGACTGGCACGTGCTGGCCAACCACGGCCTGCAGCTGGCGGGCATCGCGCACGACACCATGCTCGAGTCCTACGTGCTCAACAGCGCCTCCGGCCGGCACGACATGGATTCGCTGGCGGTGCGCGAGCTGGGCATCAGCACGGTGAAGTTCGAGGAGGTCGCCGGCAAGGGTGCGAAGCAGATCACCTTCGACCAGGTGGCGCTGGAGGAGGCCTCCGACTATGCTGCCGAGGACGCCGACATCACCCTGCGGCTGCACCGTTCCCTGTGGCCGCGACTCTCGGCCGAACCGTCCGTGCGCCAGGTCTACGAGGAGATCGAGATTCCCCTGGTGCCGGTGCTGGCGACCATGGAGCACAACGGTGTGCTGATCGACAGCGTGCTGCTGGAGCGCCAGAGCCGGGAGCTGGCCGAGCGCATGGCTGCGATCGAGGAACGCGCCCACGAGGCAGCCGGTGGTCCCTTCAATCTCGGCTCCCCCAAGCAGCTCCAGGAGATCCTGTTCGAACGCCTCGGGCTGCCGGTACAGCGCAAGACCCCCAAGGGCCAGCCGTCCACCGCCGAGGACGTGCTGCAGGAGCTGGCGCTGGACTACGATCTGCCGCGCCTGATCCTGGACTACCGCAGCCTGAGCAAGCTCAAGTCCACCTATGCCGACAAGCTGCCGGCCCAGGTCAACCCGGAGACCGGCCGCGTGCACACCTCCTATCACCAGGCGGTCGCGGCGACGGGTCGCCTGTCCTCCTCGGACCCCAACCTGCAGAACATTCCCGTCCGCACGGAGGTCGGCCGGCGCATCCGGCAGGCCTTCATCGCGCCCCCGGGCTGCCGCATGGTCGCGGCCGACTATTCCCAGATCGAGCTGCGCATCATGGCGCATCTTTCCGGGGACGAGGGACTGCGGCGGGCGTTCGCGGAAGGCGAGGACATCCACCGGGCCACCGCGGCCGAAGTCTTCGGCACCGAACCGGAGGCGGTCAGCGCAGATCAGCGGCGTTCCGCCAAGGCGATCAACTTCGGCCTGATCTACGGTATGTCGGCTTTCGGGCTCGCTCGCCAGCTCGGCATCGACCGCGGGGCGGCGCAGGCCTACGTGGACCGTTATTTCGCACGTTATCCAAAGGTCCAGGCGTTCATGGAACGCACCCGCCGGCTGGCACGGGAGCAGGGCTTCGTGGAGACGGTCTACGGCCGCCGCCTGTACATCCCGGATATCAACGCCAGCAACGGCCAGCGTCGACAGTACGCCGAGCGCACGGCGATCAACGCCCCCATGCAGGGCACCGCGGCGGACATCATCAAGCGCGCCATGATCACGATCCACGCGTGGCTTCCCCGCGCCGGCTACGACTGCCGGATGATCATGCAGGTGCACGACGAACTCGTGTTCGAGGTCGCGGACGCACACGTCGACGCTTTCGTCGGGGACGTCAAGCGGCGCATGGTCGCGGCGGCGGACCTCGCGGTGCCGCTGGAGGTGGAGGTGGGCGTGGGCGCCAACTGGGACCAGGCCCACTGAAGGCTACGGCGTCCCGCGAAGAGAATTTCGCCGGGCGTGAGAACTTTTTTTCGGGTCGCTTGTCTTTTCTAGTGAGCGTCGCAAATGACGCTCATGCATCCTTCCCTGAGTGACAGGGCCTTCCGGTTTGCCCCGAAACTGGATGTGCCCCGAATGGGCCCCGGCGGTTTCCCCCTTTCATCCGCCGGGGTTTTTTTTGTCCGCGGCATCTTCCGGGACCAGCCACGCGTCCAGCACGGCCCGCAGCTCGTCGACGCCGGTGCGCCGGGTCGAGGAGAACAGCTGCGCGGTGACTTTCTGCTGCCGGAGCGCCGAACCCACCCGGTGGAGAGTGGCACTGGCGGCGCCGCGTCCCAGCTTGTCGCTCTTGCTGAGCAGGACGTGGCAGGGGATGCCGCGAGCCGCCCGCCAGGCGAGCAGCTGCCGGTCGAAGTCCCGCATCGGATGGCGCACGTCCATGATCAGCACAATGCCCCGCAGGCTCCGGCGTCCGGACAGGTAGGCCTCCATCAGCTCGCCCCAGTGGCGCCGCATGGCCTCCGGCACCCGCGCGTAGCCGTAGCCGGGCAGATCCACCAAGCGACGCTCCGCGTCGAGCTCGAAGAAGTTGACCAGCCGCGTGCGCCCCGGCGTCTTGCTGGTCCGTGCGAGGGAGCGGCGGCCGGTCAGGGCATTGATCACGCTCGACTTGCCGGCATTGGAGCGTCCGGCGAAGGCGACCTCGCGACCCTGGTCGGCCGGCATGCCGGCGACCGCGTCGGCGCTGATGAGGAACCGGCACTGCCGGTAGTCGGGATGCGTCATGGCGGTGTTTGACCGTGCCTCGGCGGGGCGGTATAAAATCGACCGTCTTCTGCGGCCATCCTGACGGTGTGCCCGGGCGCTCCGGCCGCGGCTGATGATACCCCATCTTTCCGAATCCCCGGAATTGTGACAGGAGACCCGATAATCATGAACAAGACGCTTGCGATCGTGGTCGCCTGCGCGGCCATGGCCGCGTGGTCCACCGCGTTCGCCCGGCCGGAGGGAAACGCGCAGGCCGGCAAGAACAAGGCCCAGCAATGCGCCGCCTGCCACGGCCAGGACGGCAACAGCACCAGCGACCAGTTCCCGAAGCTCGCCGGCCAGAACGCCAGCTACATCTACGCCCAGCTCCAGGCGTTCAAGTCGGGCAAGCGTACCAACGCCATCATGAACGGCATGGCGGCGGGTCTGAGCAAGCAGGACATGGCCGACCTGGCGGCCTACTTCTCCGCCCAGACGACCACCATCGGCGAGACCGATCCCGACCTGGCCAGCCTGGGCCGGAGCGTCTACAAGGGCGGCGACACCAAGACCGGCGTCCCCGCCTGCAGCTCCTGCCACGGGCCGAAGGGGCTGGGCAACGGACCGGCCGCATATCCCCGCCTGAGCGGTCAGCACGCCGCCTACGTGGTCAAGCAGCTCAAGGCCTTCGCGTCCGGTCAGCGCAGCGGGACCGCCAACGCGAAGATCATGGATACCATCGCGTCCAGGCTGAGCGCGAAGCAGATCAAGGCGGTCGCGTCCTATGTCCAGGGCCTGCACTGAGACGCTGCCGGGATGCGTTCCCGGGGGTGACGGGGTGAGCCGCGGGATGCCCGCGCCAACGGTGGTGCGGCGGTGCCTGCCATGGCTGGCCGCGCTCATGATGCTCGCGGTCGCGGGCATGGCGAGCGGGGCGCCGCGATTCGTCGCGGGCCAGGACTACCGCACGGTGGACAGCCCGGAGATCATCGGCAACGGCAGCAAGGTCGAGGTCGCCGAGGTGTTCTGGTACGGCTGTCCGCACTGCTATCACTTCGAGCCGGAGCTGGAGCACTGGCTCGCCGGGCATCGCGCCGGCATCCACTTCGTGCGTATTCCGGCGACGCTGAACCCGGGCTGGCGCATGGACGCGCGGGGCTATTACGTGGGCCGGGTGCTGGGGGTGATGGACCGGAAGATGACCGATGCGATCTTCAAGGCGATCCACCAGCAGCACCGGCAGCTGGCCAGCGAGTCGGCCTGGCGGCACTTCTACACCACCCACGGCGTGTCGGCGAGCGATTTCAACAACGCCTGGCAGTCGTTCGCGGTGGATGCGAAGCTGCGCCGCGCCGACCACCTGGTGCGCCTCTACGGCGTCATGGGCGTGCCCACGCTCGTGGTCAACGGCAAGTACGTGACCAGCCCGGAAATGGCCGGCGGCGAGGACCGTGCCCTGCAGGTGGTGGACTTCCTGGTCCACAAGGCACGGGCGGAGATGCACGACGGGGGGAGCTAGGAGCTCCCCCCGCCTCGCTGGCCCGCGGCGACCTCGCGGAGCTGGGCGAAGTGCGCCACCAGCACGTGCTTCTGCCGCGGCGTCGGTTGCAGCCCGGCCTGGTGGTAGACCACCGCCAGGCGGATCATGTCGTCCGCGAAGCGCATCGGGCTGTGCATCGACGCCAGGTCCGCCACCGCCTGCCCGTAGCGCCCGGTGCGGGCGTAGACCTCGGCCACCGGCATCCCGGTCTGGCGCTGGTCGGGCGAGATGCCGGCCGCGTGGAATCCCGCCACGGTGCGCGCCAGGTCTTCCGAGGCGGCCTGCCGGAAGCCGGCCCGGGCCTCGCCGTCGGCGATCGCCAGGCCCGCCGACAGGCGGTAGGGCGCGCCGCCCGGCAGGCGGCGGGCGATACCGTGCGCCCGGGCGAACATCCGTTGCGCGGCCTGGCGATCGCCGGCAGCGGCCATGGCCGTGGCCGCCTGCACGATGTATTCCACCCGCGCGCTCGCCTTGTGCGCCTTGCGGCCGAGGGCATAGGCGTGGCCGGCGAGCTGGCGCGCGAGGGCATCCCGTCCCGCCTTGTGCGCCGCCCCCGCCACCGCCGACAACGCGCTCGACTTGAGCCCCGGGACCTGGTCGGGGATCCCCTCGGCGATCCGGCGCGCATCCTCGACCCGCCCGAGGCGCCCGAGATCGTCCGCCAGCATGATCATCAGCACCGCCTGGTAACGGGAATGCACCTGCTGGATGCCGTCGACGATCGCCGGGACTTCCCGGTCGGCGGCCTGCCGGTCCCCGGCGTGGATCAGCCCCGAGAGCAGGTTCAGACGGCCGATCGTACGATTCACGCCCGGCTGCATGCCCTGCACCATGGCACGCGCCTCCCGCACGTGGCCGTCGCTGGCCAGCGCCAGGATGCGGGCCACCGAGCCCTGGCCGTGGGCCGGCGCCGGCAGGGTACGCGCCAGCCTCGCGCCGCGCGCGTAATCACCGGCTTCCACCAGGCCGTCCACCAGGTCCTCGGTGAGGGCCTCGTGCCCGCCCGAGGTGGCGAAGGCATGGATACAGGCGTGGGCCAGGTCGAACAGGTCAGCGCGGCTTTCCAGCTGCGCGAGGCGACGCATGTGCGGCACCACCCGCTTGCGGAACGTGGCCAGGCTGCGGCTGCCGAGCGAGCCGTGCCCGGAGCGGATCCGCCGGGCCTGCGGGCTGTCCGGGTAGCGCTGCACAAGGCGGTCCAGGGTGGCGAGCGCCCGCCCGTAATCCCGGCTGGCGAGGGCGAAGCTGGTGCGGGCGGCGCGATCGCCACGGGCCGCCTCGGAACGGGCCCGGGCGTACATGCCGGCGGCATCCGGGCCGCCGTGACAGCCGGCCAGGACCAGCATGGCCGGCAGAATGAGCAGCAGGGCGCCTCGTGTCAGGCGCCTCGGGATCACCGCGTCTGGCATCGCGAGCAGGTCTCCTCGGGGGTCGGGGGCGGCACGTGCGAGCGACGGACCACCGGTCGGCAGCGTGCCCCGGGTTGAAGCACGCATGTTACCAATCTTCCCGGAGGTATTGTCGGGTCTCGCAGCGGCCGTCCAGACGCGGTGACCCCGGGGCGTGGCCGTGGCACTGCGTCAGGCGTGATCGCTGCGCCGCGCACCGCGACGCCCCAGCAGGACGTACAGCACCGGAAGCAGCAGCAGGACCAGCGGGATCTGCACCAGGAGCCCGGAGATGATGGCGATGGCGAGCGGACGCTGCATACCGGAGCCCTGGCCGAGTCCGAGGGCCAGTGGCAGCAGCGCGAGCATGAACGCGAGGGCGCTCATCACGATCGGGCGCATGCGGTTGCGCCCGGCCCGGATCAGGTTCCACGCCAGGGGCTGGCCGGAGTCGATCAGGCGAAGCTCCGAGAAATAGAAGATGGAAATCTCGGTGACGATGCCGATGATCATGGTCATGCCCATCATGGCGGTGATGTTGAGCTCCACGCCGGTCAGCCAGAGCCCGATGAACACCGCGCTCACCGCCAGCAGCGGCTGCACCAGGATGGCCAGCGCGACGCGGAAGCGCTCGTACAGGAACAGCAGCAGGAAGAACACCAGCGCCACAGCGGCCACGAACACCTCGATCAGGCCCCGGAAGGCGAGCTGCTGCTGCTTGTACAGGCCACCCAGCTGGTAGTACACGTCCCTGGGAATCAGCCCGGGCTTCTGCAGCACCTTCTTCACGTCCTGTACGGTCTTGCCGAGCGATCGCCCGCTGATGCGCGCGGTCACCGCCACGTCGCTCTTGAGGTCGTAGCGGGTCAGCTGCGGCTGGCCGGAGACGATCTTCACCTGCGCGACCCGGTGCAGCGGCACCAGGTTGCCCCCCGGGGCGCGCAGCAGCAGCCTGCCCACCTGGCCCGTGCGGTCGCGCAGCGACTTCGGCACCCAAACCCGGACGCCGATGAACTTCACCCCCTTGCGCACCTGCGTGGTGACCACCCCTCCGAGGTAGGCCTTCAGCTGCTGGGTGATCGCCTGCGGGGTCAATCCCTCGCTCGCTGCCTTGACCCGGTCGACATGCACGTCGAGCGCGTCGCCCGCGATCACCACGCCGTTGCGCACGTCCACCACCCCCTGGACCTTGCCGATGGCGCCGGCGACGTTGTTCGCGAGCTTGCGCAGGTGTGCCACGTTATTGCCGAACAGCCGGATGTCGATCGGCTGTGGCACCGAGGTGAGGTCGCCGATTTCGTCCTCGATCAGCTGCGAAAGGTCGACGTCCAGTCCCGGCACCTGCCGGTGCACCTCCTTCCGGGTCCTGGCCATGACCTGCTCCGTCGACGGCCGCGGCGGCTGCTTGAGGCGGATGAAGAAGTCACCGGTGTTGGGTTCGGTGATGCCGCCCCCGAGCTGGGCTCCCTGGCGCCGGGACCAGGTCTGCACGTACGGGTCCTTCTTGAGGATGGCCGCGACCTGGTCGAGCAGGCGGTTGGTCTCCTTGACCGAGGTGCCCGGCGGCGCGCGATAGTCCAGGATGAAGCCGCCCTCGTCCATGTGGGGCATGAAGCCTGTCCCCACGTGCTGGAAGGCCACGAAGGCGACTCCCAGCAGCGGCACCAGCCCCAGCAGAAGCCAGGCCGGATGCCGCAGCAGGCGCACCATGAGCCTGGTGTACCCGCGCCGGATCCGGCGCCCGAGGCGGCCCACCGCCTCGCGCTCGGTATCCTTCCGACCCAGCACGAAGTCGGCCAGCAGCGGCACCACGAGCCAGGCCACCAGGAAGGAGATGAACAGGCTCACGGCCATGGTGAGCGACAGCGCCTTGAAGAAGGCCCCGGTGACGCCGCTGAGGAAGGCGAGCGGCAGGAAGATGATGATGGTGGAGGTGGACGAGCCGACCTGGGGGTGCGTAAACTCGCGTGCCGCCTGCAGGATCCGCTGGATGCCGTGCTCGCCGGTCTCCTGAACCCGCCGCACGATCTGCTCGATCATCACGATGACGTCGTCGATGATCAGGCCCACGGCCGCGGCCATGCCGCCGAGAGTCATCATGTTCAGCGTCATGCCCAGCGCGTACAGCAGCAGCATCGTGGCCGCCAGCACCGCCGGCACCGCGATCACCGCCACCAGCGTGATCTTCCAGCTGCGCAGGAATACCAGCAGGACCAGCCCCGCCAGCACCACGCCGATGAAGATGGCGTCGATCACGCTGGATTCCGAGGCCTTGACCAGCACGCTCTGGTTGTACCACTGGTGCAGGTGCACCCCTGCCGGCATCTTCGACTGAAACTGCGCCAGGCGCGCCTTGAGATCGTGCGAAAGCCGGACCACGCTGGCGCCCGGCTGCTGGTAGACGTTGAGCAGCACCGCGCGCTGGCCGTCGGCGGTGAAGCGCTTGTACTCGGGCGCGGTGGCCAGCCCCACCTTCGCCACGTCCTCCAGCCGGACCTGGCCGTCCGATCCGCTCCTGAGCACCGTGTGGCGGATCTGGTCGAGGCTGTGGAAGCGCGTGTCGGAGACCTCCAGGTAAAGCTTGTAGTGGTCCTGCAGGCGTCCGACGGCGGTCAGCACGTTGGATGCCGACAGCGCCTTCGCGACGTCGTCGATCGACAGCCCCAGCGCGTTCAGCCGGGCGGGATCGACCGTGACCCGGTACTCGGCCTTGCGACCGCCCTGCACCGTGACCTTGGCCACCCCCTTGACGCTGGAGAGGTAGGGCACCATCTGGTACTTGGCCAGGTCGCGCAGCTGCACCAGGTTGTGCTTCTTCGAGGTCAGGCTGTAGGCGATCACCGGCCCGTACTTGGACGGGTCCATGCGCTTGGCCCGGAAGCGCGTGCCCCGCGGCAGGTCGGGCATGATCTGGTTGATCGCCGACTCGACCTGCAGCAGGGCATCGACCATGTTGTGGCCCCAGTCGAAGTTGATCGCGATGTCGGTGCTGCCGCGGCTGGTGGTGGAGCGCACCGAACGCACCCCGGGGACCCCGCGCACCGCCCGCTCCACCGGCCGCGTGACCTGCAGCATCATCTCCCGGGCCGGGCGCGAGCCGGCGTCCAGCGTCACGCGTACGCGGGGGAATTGCACCTGCGGGAACAGCGCCACCGGCAGGCCGAACTCGGATACGGCGCCGCCGAGCGTCAGCAGCGCCAGCAGGAACAGGATCGAGCGGCGGTGGTTCTGGACCCACTCGGCGAAGTTCATGGCGCCTTGCGCACGGCCATGCCGTCGGAGAGCTCGTAGTTGCCTTCGACCACGACCGTCTCGCCGGCGCTCAGCTTGCCGCTGACACCCACGAGAGAGCCGGCTTCCAGGCCCTCGTGGACGTTCACCCGGTGCGCCGTGGCGTGGCGGACGACGAACAGGTAGTCGCCCTTGCTGTCATGCAGCACGGCCGAGCGGGGGACCGCGAGCGACCTGGTCGCCTTCAGCGTGATGGTGCCCTTGACCCGCATCCCGGGCAGGAAGTGTCTGGCGTTGCCGTCCTGCAAATGCACGATCACGTCCACCAGGCGGGTTTGCGGGTCGACCACCGAGTTCACCTGGTCGACGGTCGCCGTTACGCCCTGGCCGGCGCCGAACAGGGGCATGATCTTGACGTTCATCCCGGTCCGGACCTGCGCCACCTCGTCCGGCTCGACCCCCAGGGCCACCTGCAGGCGGTCGCGCCGCGCGAGCTGGAAGAGCTGCGTGCCCGCCTGCACCTCGTTGCCCGGTTTGACCGGCAGCCGGCTGACGATGCCGGTGAAGGGCGCCCGGATCACGCGCGTCTTCTTTCCGGTGCCGAGCTCCCGCTGCGCGGCGAAGGCGGCCTTCGCCTTCTCGAGCGCGTTCCGGGCGGAGTCGACGTCGGCGTGGGTGGCCAGCTTCTGTTGCAGCAGCTGCTGCTTGCGCCTGAGCGCCTGGCGGGCATAGCGCACCTCGGCCTGGGCGCTGAGGTATTGCGCCCGGGCCGACGGCGCGGTGCGCAGCACCAGCAGCGGATCCCCCTTGTGCACCGGCTGACCCAGGGTGACGTCCAGCCCCTGGACGAAGGCGCCATAGGTCGCGTCCCGGGTGGTCTGGGCGGTGGGATTCGGTTGCACCACGCCGAAGGCCGTGATGGTCCGCGAGAGCCGGTGCCGGCGGACCGGGGCGGTACGGACCTGGACGCTGGTGCCGGCGTCGCCGGCGTGTGACAGCGGTGGCACCAGCATCAATGCCGCGGCGACAAGGGCGAGGGTCGGCAGTCGCGTCACGAGCGGTTCCCTTCTGCGTCGGAGGCCGGATGGTTCAGGGTCATGCCAAGCAGCGTCTCCAGCGCGGCCTGGCTGCTCTGCAGGGAGGCCCGCAGGCGGACCGCCTCGGCGCGCTTGGCGAGCAGGCTGGAGCGCAGGCTGAGGTAGGTCCCGGCGCTCATGTTGCCCTGCTGGAAGCTTTGCCGGGCGGCGTCCGTGGTCTGCTTCAGCACCGGCAGGCGCTTGTCCAGCCGGGTGAGCTGCCGGCGCATGATGCGCGTGGCCCGGTAGAGCTCGTGCGCCTTGTTAACCGCCTGGTCGAGGCGTGCCTGGTAGGCCTGGTGCAGGGCGGCGCGGGTCGCCCGCTGGATCGCGATCTGCCCCTGGTTGTGGTTGAACAGCGGCAGCGACAGGGTCACCGACAGGCCGGCGGAATGCACCGCGCTGTTGTCCTCGCCGCCGCTGATGCCCACGCTCAGGGCCGGGAACTGCGCGAGGATTGCCTTGCGCACGGCCTGTTCCTGGCTGTGGTAGCCGGCCCGCAGTGCCAGCAGGTCGGGGCGCCGCTGCGGCAGGGCCTGCAGCGCCTGCCGGAACTGTGCCCGGGTGAAGGCGTGGATGTCGGGGGAGCCCCGCAGCCGGGGGTGCACCCCCGGCTTCAGGCCCAGCAACGCGTCCAGCTGGTGCCAGGTCTGGTTGCGCTGGCGCTGGAGCTTGCGCAGCCGGGTATCGGCATCCGTGAGGTTCACCAGGTCCGCGGAGACCGCCGACAGCGTGAGATTGCCCTGCCGGAGCGCCCGCTCGTCCCGCCGGTAGGCCTGTGAGCTCAGGTTCACCTGCGTCTTGAGGATCCTTGCCAGCCGATCCTGGGAGCGCACCTGGACGAACAGCTGCCGCGCCCGCTGGGCGACCTGCCACTCCTGCCAGAGGATCTCCAGGTTGACCTGTTGCTCGCGTGCCCGGGCGCCGGCCTTTGCCGCCCCGCGCGTGACCAGCGATTCCAGCGCCTGGGTCAGGCCGAGGGTGTGACCGTTGGTGAGCGGCGGCGGACCGCTGGTGGGGTGGACGAAACCGGCGCTGAGCTGCGGGTTGGGCAGCAGACCGGCCTGCAGCAGCTGTGCCTGCGCCACCCCGGCCTGGAGCCGCTTCGCCTTGAGCTGCGGGTTGTTCACCACCGCCAGGATGACCACGTCGGTGACGTCCAGGCCGCGCGCGGCATCGACCGGGTGCGGCTTCAGCCCCGGGACGCGGAGCTTGCCGGGGGAAATGTTCAGCACCGGGCTCTGCGCGAGATCGGGACCCGACGGCAGCGGCTCCGCGTGATAACTGGCACAGCCGGCCAGGGCCAGGGCCAGGCAGGCCGTGCCGAGCATGCGGGTCGGGTGGCCGGACGTCACCGTCGGTCTCGCTCCTGCGGTTCGGATCCATCGGGAAAAGCCCGGGAATGGTGGCCGATTCTCCGGCACGTCGCGATTACCATCTCGTAAGGCGCTCTGACCGCGCCCGGGGCCGGGGAACCTTACGATTTCGTAAGGCTGGCAACGCCGGATGCTGCGTCGCGGTCCAACCGGGTCGGTTGCACCAGCGGCGTGCAGGGCCTGTCGGGGTTCGCCCCTGGCAGTCGCGCTGCAGCGGGTACTTCTTCATCGACGTCATCCGGCCCGGCTCCGCCACGTCGACCTCCCGCGCTGCATCCGCAGCGCTTCGGGCAGTGCCCCGGACGGCTGCGGCACGATGTCGGCGTCCCGGCGCGTTCTCACCGGACCAACGCGGAGGATGCCTCCATATGGACGACAGGGGCGGCGCGGCCCCGATCACGGGCGGCACGCGCGGGCGGCAGATGCTGCCGGGCCGGGTACTGACGGATCGGCGGGCGCTGTACCGGGGCCTCCTGCTGCTCGCGGTGGTCGCTATGGTCGTGGCCCTTTACCTGGGAGGGCTCGGCGCCTATCCCCTCGCCAACGCGACCGAGAGCCTGTACGCGGAGATCGCGCGGGAAATGCTGCGGACGGGCCATTTCATCGTGCCGCGACTCGACGGCGCCGTGTACCTGCAGAAGCCGCCGCTGCTGTACTGGCTCGCGGACGTCTCGTTCGCCGCCTTCGGGGTGGGGACCGCGGCCGCGCGCCTGGTGTGCGCGCTCGCGGGCCTGGCCACGATCGTCGTCACGGGGGCCATGGCCCGCCGCTTCAGCGGCCGCAGGGGGGCGCTGTACGCGGCGCTCACGCTCGCCACCAGCGGCGGTTTCCTGTTCACCGCGCACGTGTTCTTCTTCGCCACCCTGCTGACCCTGTGGACCGCGATCGCCCTGCTGGCGGGCTACCGCTGGTACGAGACCGGTGCGCGTCGGGCCCTGCGCCTTGCCGCGCTCGCACTGGCGCTGGGCGTGCTCACCAAGGGACTGGTCGCGCTGGCGATCGTCGGCCTGCCCGGCATCGGCCTGCTGGCCCGGGGAGGCCGTCGTGGGCGCTGGCGGGAGCTCCCGGACCCGTGGGCGATCGGGCTGTTCCTCGGGGTGACCGCGCCGTGGTTCGTGCTGGGCGCGATTCACCTGCCCGGATTCCTGCACGATGTGCTCTGGAACGAGCAGTTCGGCCGCTTCTTCGGCACCCGGGTCCCGGACGATTATTATCACGGGCCCCTCTATTTCTACCTGCCCATCCTGGCGGCCGACCTGCTCCCCTGGGTGATGATCGTGCCCGCCCTGGTCCTCGGCCGCAGCTCCGCGCCGACACCTGCCCAGCGTCGGCTGGGGCGCTTCGCCTGGATCTGGATCCTGTCCAACCTCGTGTTCTTCTCGCTCTCGGCCGACAAGGGCAACTACTACCTGGTCCCGGTCCTGCCCGCGGCGGCCCTGCTGCTCGGCATGCGGCTCGAGCGACTGGAGCGGTCCCGGCCGCGCCGCAGCCCCGTCTACCTGCTGGTGCCCCTGACCGTGCCGCTGGTGTTCCTCGCGCTGCGGGCGTTCATCGGCGACCACGGACTGCAGCTGGGCTGGATTCGGGGCGGCGGCCCGTGGCGGGCGGTGTGGACCGTCATGGGGCTGCTGGGGTCCGGCGCAGCCGTGCTGGGCCTGCGGGGCCGGATCCGGGCGGGCGCGGTTGCCCTGGCGGCCATGATGGCGCCGCTGCTGGGCCTGTTGATCCTGGCCTACCGGGCGGATCCGGCGCCGTTCAGCGCCGCGCCGCTGGCCCCGCTGGTCCGAAGGATGGAGGCCGGCGGGGTCGCCCGGGTCGTCGCCGCGGGGCGCTACGATCCGGTGTCGGCGCTCCCGTTCTACCTGCGCCGGCAGGTTCCCGTGGTGGGCTACGACGGCGCAGAGTTCGCCTATGCGCGGGCTCATCCGGGCCAGGGAGCCGGGACGTTCGCGCACGCGGGAGGGCTCGTGCCGCAGCTGAAGCGGGGTCGTGCCGTGATCGTGGCCAGGGGGTCGGACCCGGAAGCGCTCGGGATGCTCCGGCAGCGGGTCCCGGCGCTGCAGCGGCTGGGTTCCGTCGGGCCGTACGTCGTATACGGCAGCCGGGCCGGCTCCCGGGGAGGCCACCGTCACTCCTGAAGGCGCCGCCCGCGATCCGGTTTCGCGGACGTGCGGCGTCCGGAGTGTACAATGCCTCGGGCGGGCCGTTGCGGGCACGGCGGAGCGCACTGGTCATGCACATTCTTCTGGTCGAGGACGATGCGGAAGCAGTCACCTACCTGTTGCGGGGGCTGCGCGAGAGCGGGCACGTGGCCGAGAGCGCCTCGGACGGGCAGGAGGCCCGGGCGCGCGCGCTGGCCGGCGGTCATGACCTGGTGATCGTCGACCGCATGCTGCCGGGCATGGACGGGTTGGAGATCGTGCGTGCGCTGCGGGGCGCCGGAAGCGACGTACCGGTGCTCGTGCTGAGCGCCCTGGGAGAGGTCGACGACCGCGTCGAAGGGCTGCGTGCCGGCGGCGACGACTACCTGGTCAAGCCGTTCTCCTTCGCCGAGCTGCTGGCCCGGGTGGAGGCGCTCGCCCGGCGTGTGCGTCCGGACCGTTCCGTACCGGTGCTCGCGGTATCGGATCTGCGGCTGGACCGGCTGGGGCGGGAAGTCACCCGGTCCGGGCGGAAGCTGAGCCTGCAGCCGCGGGAGTTCCGGCTGCTGGAGTACCTGATGCTGAACGCCGGCCAGGTGGTTACCCGCACCATGCTGCTGGAGAACGTCTGGGGCTACCACTTCGATCCCCAGACCAACGTCATCGACGTGCACATCAGCCGGCTGCGCCGCAAGATCGACCACGGTTTCCCGGACCCCCTGCTGCACACCGTGCGGGGCGCGGGGTACTGCCTGCGTGCGCCCTGAGCATCCCCCCTTGCGCGTGCCGATCCGGGCGGCGCAGCTCCGGCGCACCACGGTGTTCCGGCTGGCGATGCTCTACGCCGGGCTGTTCAGCCTGACCCTCGCGGCCGCGTTCATGATCGTCTACTGGCTCACCAGCACCCAGCTGCAGGCGCAGATCGATACCGGGCTGATCAGCGAGAGCGATGCGCTGGTGGCGCTCTACCGCGACCGCGGCCTGCGCGCGCTGGAGCAGACCGTCCGCGCCCGCAGTCGCGTCGAGGAGCACCTGGTGGCTCCGGCCGGCCCGGCCGATCCCGGCCGCCGGGTGTACCTGCTGGCCGCCGCCGATCACCGGCACGTCGCGGGCAACCTGCGCGACTGGCCGGCCCGGGCGCGCACCGGCGCACCCGTGACGCTGGCGGTGCGCGATCCGGGAGCCGGCCCGGGCAGTGGCCAGGCGCGCTGGATGCGCGCCCGGGTGGTGCGCCTGTCCAATGGCGACTACCTGCTGGTGGCGCAGGCGCTGGACGAGGCCAACGAGCTGCGCGGACACATCCTGGTGTCGCTGCTCGTGGCCCTGGCGGCGGCCCTGGCCATTGGCGTGGCCGGCGGGATCTGGATGGGACGCAGCGTGCTGCTGCGCATCGCGGGCATCTCGCGGACCGCTGCGGAGATCATGGCGGGGGACCTCTCCCGGCGCGTTCCGCTGGGAAGGCGCGACGACGAGTTCGCCGACCTGGCACGACGCCTGAACGCCATGCTCGCGCGCATCGAGGCCCTGATGCGTGGAATGCGGGAGGTCACTGACAATGTCGCGCACGACCTGCGCGGCCCGCTGTCGCGCCTGCGCGGCCGGCTCGAGGTCACCCTGCGCCAGGCGCGCGACGCCGGCGATTACCGCAGCGCCATGGAGCAGGCCATCGCCGATGCCGACAGCCTGCTGCGCACCTTCAACGCGCTGCTCAGCATCGCGCGCCTGCAGGCCGGCGTGCGCCGGGAGCCGTTCGGGAAGCTGGATCTGTCCGCGCTGTGCGAGGGCGTGGCGGACCTCTACGGAGCGGTCGCGGAGGAGGCCGGGCTCGAGCTGCGGGTCGACCTGGCTCCGGGCATCCGCATCGACGGCCACGCCGAGCTGCTTGCGCAGGCGGTGAGCAACCTGCTCGACAACGCCATCAAGTACGTGCCCCCCGGCGGTGCCGTCGATCTGTCGCTGCGGGCGGAGGACGGCAGCGCGTTGCTCGCGGTCGCCGACGACGGCCCGGGCATCCCGGAAGGCCGCCGCGCGGACGTCCTGGAGCGTTTCGTCCGGCTCGACAGCAGCCGCAGCCAGCCGGGCAACGGGCTGGGACTGAGCCTGGTGAAGGCGGTGACGGAGGCCCACGGAGGGTCGATGCGCCTCGCCGACAATCACCCCGGCCTCAAGGTGCTTCTGGAATTCCCGCGCCACGGGTGACCGCGCAATGGTTCTGTCGCCGTGGTCATGTGCAGCGCCGACCGCCATGGTGGCGCGCGGGGCACCGCATCAGGATAATCGGCGCCATCGCGCCCGCTGCCACCGGAGCACTGAATGCACGCACCCGCCAACCCGGTCGACCTGGTCCTGATGGCCATCCTGCAGGGACTGACCGAGCTGTTTCCCGTGAGCAGCCTCGGTCACAGCGTGCTGGTGCCGGCCGTGCTGCACTGGAACATCGACCGGCAGGCGCTGTGGTTCCTGCCCTTCCTGGTGGTGCTCCACCTGGGCACGGCGGCCGCGCTGCTGCTCTATTTCCGGCGGGAATGGATCGCGCTGATCGGTGGCGGCCTGCGGCAGCTCGCCGGGCGCGGCTCGAGCCCCGAGGCACACCGGCTGTGGCTGCTGGTGGTCGGGACCATCCCCGCGGGCCTGGTCGGGCTGATCCTGGAGCACCCGCTGCGTCGCCTGTTCGGCGACGCGCGCCTGGTCGCCGTCGCGCTGGCCGCCAACGGCCTGGTGCTGCTGCTGGGGGACTGGCTGCACCGGCGCCGTGGGGGCGACGGGTCGGCCCGGCTGGATTTCGTGCGCGCGGCGTGGGTCGGCCTGGCACAGACGGCGGCATTGATCCCCGGGTTCTCGCGTTCGGGTACCACGCTGGTGGCGGGGCTGGGCGCGGGCCTTTCCTACGCCGACGCGGCGGAGTTTTCCTTCCTGCTGGGCACGCCCATCATCGGCGCTGCCGGGCTGCTCGAAGTGCCCAAGCTGTTCCACGATTCGCTGATCACCGGCGGGCAGATCGGCTGGATCGTCGCCTGCGGTCTGCTCGCCGGCTTCTTCGCCTACGTCAGCACCGCCTTCCTGATGCGCTACTTCCGCGGGCACGAAATCCAGGCGCTGCGGCCGTTCGCGGCCTACTGCGTGCTGGCGGGCATCGGGGCCCTGGCGCTGCTCGCGACCGTGGCCTGAAGACGTCCGGGCTGAACTTCCCCGCTCCCGGCGGATCTCAACAGGGGAGAAACCGAGGCGCCCGAACGGTCGTTGCCGGGGGCGCTCCAGCTGCAAAAAGGGGGGCATCATGAGCGATCAATACGAGGACCGGGCAGCGGAGAGCTCCGACGGCGGGCTGTTTCGCAACCTGCCCTGGATGATCCTGCCGCTGATTCCGGCGACGGTGCTGTTCGTCTACTTCATCGAGGTCGGGAAGATCGTCTGACGGGCTCGCCCCCGTCGGCGGCCGGGCCCGTGCGCCCTGCTACCATCGGCGCCGCCGGCGCGGGCATCGGCCTCACCGAGATGAGCCACGTGCTCGCAACCGGGGGTACGATGCCGTCGCCGCCCGCCTGGCGGTTGCGGTCGAGGCGGTCTACGCCAGGGGCCGCGACCTCACTCCCGACGTCGGCGGATCTGCCAGCAGCGAGGATTTCTGTCGCGCCGTCGCCGCGCACATGGCCTGATTGCCCGCGGGTCAGCGGGGATCGCCGAGGGCGAGGCCCGCGCCGGAGGCGACCGGCTCCTCGCCGAGCGCGCGGCGCGCGTCGTTCATCGCCGCACGGTAGATGCCCTGTCCCATCAGCGAAGCTTCCTCCGCCAGGCGCCTCTCGTAGACGTCACGCTTCAGGGCCTGGGCGTCCCGGTCCCCCGGCTCCGACCGGGTCGCCCACTCGCACAGGTGCGCGGCCATCACTGTGTCGCCCGCCTCGAGCCGTTCGCGCCCGCGCGCCACGACCCGGGCGACGCCGCCGGCAAGCGCGGCGATCTCGCCCGCCCGGCGCGCCGGCGTCGCCGGCAGCAGGTCCGCGGCGTTGCCGTTCCACCATCCGCCCCACAGGCGCAGCAGGTTGCGCACGATGAACTTGGGGTGATCGTACGCCGCCCGCAGGTATGGCCGCTGCGCCAGCACCGGGTCCGGCTCCACCGCGTGGAAGATCTCCTCCGGCGTCTCGCCCGCGTTCATGCGCTCGAGCACCTGGTCGATCAGCACCCGCAGGTAGCGCGCCGTCTCGGTCAGCACCTGGCGTACGGCGGCACGGCCCTGGATCACCAGGCCATGCCCGGGGAACAGCCACTCGGCGTCGAGCCCCGCCATCTCCTCCAGGGCCTCGGCCCAGTCGACCGGGTAGCGCTGGACCTTCTGGGGGTTGCCGCAGTTGGGCGCGACCCAGATCACCAGGTCGCCGGTGAACAGGTAGGAGCGCTCCGGGATCCAGACGTAGCAGTGGTCGTCGGTCTCGCCCCGGGCCGCGTGCAGGTGCACCTCGGTGGCGCCGAGCCGCGTGCTCATGGAGCGCGAGAACGTATGCGTGGGCCAGTCGAAGCGGTCGGGAAAGCTGGGTTTCGCCAGGCCGAACTGGCGCTGGTTGATGCGCGCGTTGTAGCCGTGCGTGAGATGGTAGCGGCGAAACCGTGCCGGGACGTTCTCCTGGGCCAGGATCGCCGGGTTCTCTCCGGCTTCCAGGAATGCGCGCAGGCCGAAGGCGTGGTCGGCGTGACCATGGGTGTAGACCGCCGTGTGCAGCGGCTCGATCGACCACCGGCGCACGGCCTCGTGCACCGAGGCGCTGCCGGCGGCCAGGCCCGGATCGATCAGCAGCAGCCCCGCGTCGGTACGCACGGCGTAGGTGTTGACGAAGGAGGCGTGCATCAGCACGCCCGGGGCGATCTCCTCGGGGGGTGCCGACACGCGCGGCTTGGCGTTGGCGGGGTCGGTCGTGATCATGCTGTTGCCGGCCATGGGTGTCTCCGGGGCTGGTCGCGATGGTCGCGATGGTCGCGACGGTTCGGGAAACGCGGGCGTACCCGCTTCGGGGCGGATTGCAACGGCCCGACGGCCCGCGGCCGTGCAGGCGGGGTCTCAACCCTGCAGGTCCTCCTCGCGGAACTCGCCCGGCCCCGCCTCGTGCTCCGCGTGCCGGCGCAACTCGACGCGACGGATCTTGCCCGACACGGTCTTGGGCAGCTCCGCGAACTCGATCCGGCGGATGCGCTGGTAGGGGGCCAGGCGCTCGCGGGTGAAGGCGAGAATCGAACGCGCGGTCGCAGCATCCGGGGCGTGGCCGCGGCGCAGGACCACGTAGGCCTTGGGCACGGTGAGCCGGCGCGGGTCCGGGCTGGGCACCACGGCGGCCTCGGCCACGGCTTCGTGCTCGATCAGCACCGACTCCAGCTCAAAGGGGCTGATGCGGTAGTCCGAGCTCTTGAACACGTCGTCGGCGCGACCCACGTACCAGTAATAGCCTTGGGCGTCGCGGCGCGCGACGTCACCGGTGCGATACCAGTCGCTGCCGATGGCCGCGCGGGTGCGCTCGGGATCGCCCCGGTAGCCCTGCATCAGCCCCATCGGGCGCGGGTCCAGCGAGAGCGCGATCTCCCCCTCCTCGGCCTCGTGGCCGTCGGGATCGAGCAGGGCGACCCGGTAGCCGGGCAGCGGCCGTCCCATGGAGCCCGGGTGCAGTGGCTGGCCGGGCGGGTTGCCGATTTGCGCCGTGGTCTCGGTCTGCCCGTAGCCGTCCCGGATGGTCAGCCCCCAGGCATTCTCGACCCGCTTGATCACCTCCGGGTTGAGGGGCTCGCCGGCGCTGACCAGGCTGCGCAGGCGGGTGCGGTACGCGCCCAGCTCTTCCTGGATCAGCAGCCGCCATACGGTGGGCGGCGCGCACAGGGACGTGACGCCCTTGTCGGCGATGACGCGCAGGGTATCGGGCGCGCTGAAGCGCGCCTGGCGGCAGACGAAGATGGTGCAGCCGGCATCCCAGGGCGCGAAGAAGCTGCTCCAGGCATGCTTGGCCCAGCCCGGTGAGCTGATGTTGAAGTGCACGTCGTCGGGTTGCAGCCCGATCCAGTACATGGTCGACAGGCTGCCGACCGGGTAGGTCTGGTGCGAGTGCAGCACCAGCTTGGGCCGGGATGTGGTACCGGAAGTGAAGTAGAGCAGCATGGGATCGTCCGCGCGGGTGGGACCGTCCGGCTCGAACTCCGCGGACGCGGCGTACGCCTCGTCGAATGCGTGCCAGCCGTCGGCCGTCTCCCCGACGGCGATCCGGGTGAGCCCGTCCGCGAGACCGGCGAACGTGCCGGCGTGCTCGCCGCCGACCACGAGATGGCGGACCTCGCCGCGCTGCAGCCGGTCCTCGAGGTCCTTGCGCGAGAGCAGCGTGGTCGCCGGGATGATGACCGCTCCCAGCTTGATCAGGGCGAGCATGGTCTCCCACAGCGGCACGACGTTCTCCAGCATCACCAGGACGCTGTCGCCGCGGCGCACGCCCAGCTCGCGCAGGTGGTTGGCGACCCGGTTCGAGCGCTCGCGCATCTCGCCGTAGGTGAGGCGCTCTTCGGCGCCGTACTCGTCCACCAGCCAGAGCGCGAGCCGGTCCTGGTCCCGCGCGATCCGGTCGAAGTAGTCCAGGGCCCAGTTGAAGGTCTCCAGGTGCGGCCAGCGGAAATCCTCCCACGCGCGCGCATAGTCCTCGCGATGCCGGATGAGGAAATCGCGCGCCTCGATCAGCTTCGATGCATCGTCCATGGGATTCTCCTCGCGCTTGCGATTGACCGGAACGACTGGTGCCCGGGGCGCGCCGGGCGGGTGCTACGCGTGACGCTGCCACGGACCGGTCGCGGGGGCCGATGCCGCCTCCAGTCTGCTACCGCCGGGGATCGGCGGCAAGGCGCGGGGGGCGGGGAAGGCGTCCATTCCGACAGCTCATTCAATTCATCTGCTTCCGGAATGGAACCCGTTGCCGCAATCATGCGTTGACGAACGGGAAGGGTTCGTTGTCATATTATACGCGGGCCGGCCGTGCCGGAACGCCGGTGGCGCCTGTCCCCCGCTACGGATACAGCCACACAGCGTGTTTGGAAAATAACCAGAACACGGAAAAGAGGACGGCGGTAAGCGAGGTCACACCGCGGTCGTCCGAACGCCATTTACTGGAGGAGGGTCCTCATGCGCATAGCCAAGATAGCTGTGCTGACCGGAGCGTTCGCGCTCGGTCTGACCGCGTCGGCATCCTACGCCGGCGTGTCGGCCAAGGAGGCGGCCCAGCTGGGCAAGAATCTCACCCCGGTCGGCGCCCAGAAAGCCGGCAGCAAGGACGGCAAGATCCCGGAATGGACCGGGGGCCTGCCCCTCGACCCGAAGGGCGTATCGGGGCTGCCGCACATTTCCAGCCCGGATCGGAACAAGGATCTCAACGGCTGGCTGGTCAAGTTCTACAAGGAATACGGCGGCAAGTCCCTGCCGAATCCCTACGCGGGCGAGAAGCCCGAGTTCACCATCACCGCGCAGAACTGGAAACAGTACAAGGACAAGCTTCCGAACGGTCTGCAGGCGATGTTCCAGCATTACCCGGACTTCAAGATGCACGTCTACAAGACCCACCGCGGGGTCGCCTTCCCGCAGAAGGTCTACGACTGGACCCGGAAGAACGCGGAGAACGCGGTCCTCAAGGGTCAGAACGGCGTGCACGGCGCGGCGGTGGGCTTCCCGTACCCGATCCCGTCCGGACCGCACAAGGCCAACGAGGTGATCTGGAATCACGCGCTGGCCTGGCACGTGCCCAACACGGCGGTCGAGAACCAGGCGCACGCGATCGTCTCCCAGGACGGCAGCTACTACCTGGTCGGCAACACCCGCTGGATCAAGTTCTTCTACAGCCGCTTCGGCATGACGCCCAAGGAGCTGGAGAACAAGTACAACGACATGTACGTGTACTTCCTGCAGCAGGTGACCTCGCCGGCGCGCCTGGCGGG
>DASQZJ010000072.1:0-64767 GCA_035638775.1 Gammaproteobacteria bacterium | reverse complement strand
TTGAGCTACAGGCGCCGGACAGACGTTGCCAGGATCCCCTGACGCGATAATGGTCGGGGTAGAGGGATTCGAACCCCCGACTTCCTGCTCCCAAAGCAGGCGCGCTACCAAGCTGCGCTATACCCCGGTGAGCCCGGATCGATACGGCTTTCAGGATAATCCGAGGGTGCCCTGCGCAAGCGGTGCAATCATACGCGGGGCCCCCTTGCAGGTCAATCGGCCGCCGGCCCTGCTTGTGCGCCCGCGTCGGCGCGTGCGAAACTCTGCGCCCACAGCGACCGGCGGGCGCGGCCGGCCGGTCCGCCCGGCCCGGTCACCACCGGTCCGAGCGCCAACACGGGCAGCCCATGACCGCGAATATCCTGGATGGCAAGAAGCTCGCCGCCCGTATCCGTCAGGACGTGGCCCGCCGGGTCGCCGATCTCCGCGCCGGGGGCGGGAGGGCGCCGGGGCTGGCCGTGGTCCTGGTCGGGCATGACCCCGCCTCCGAGGTGTACGTACGCAACAAGCGCCGTGCCTGCGAGGAAGTGGGCATCATCTCCCACGCCTTCGACCTGCCCGCGGATACCCCGGCCCGCGAGCTGTACGGGCTGATCGCGAAGCTCAACCGCGACGACGACGTCGACGGGATCCTGGTGCAGGTCCCGCTGCCGCCGCATATTTCCGAGGCCACGGTGATCGAGCTGATCGATCCGGGCAAGGACGTCGACGGTTTTCACCCCTACAACGTCGGCCGGCTCGCCCAGCGCGTGCCGCTGTTGCGCGCCTGCACCCCGCGCGGGATCATCACCATGCTCGGCGAGACCGGCGCCGAGCTGCAAGGCGCACGGGCGGTGGTGGTGGGCGCCTCCAACATCGTCGGACGCCCGATGGCGCTGGAGCTGCTGCTGGCCGGTGCCACCACCATCGTATGCCACCGCTTCACCCGCGATCTGCGCGCCGAGGTCGAGCGGGCCGAGCTGCTGATCGTCGCCGTCGGCAAGGCGGGGCTCATTCCAGGCGAGTGGGTGCGGCCGGGCGCGGTCGTGATCGACGCCGGTACCACCCGCCTGGCGGACGGACGGCTTGCGGGCGATGTCCAGTTCGACACGGCGCGGGAACGGGCGGCCTGGATCACCCCGGTGCCGGGCGGTGTCGGCCCGATGACCATCGCGACGCTGCTGCAGAACACCCTGGAGGCCGCGCTGCGCCACCAGGGGCTCGCCGCTTCCTCCGACCGCCCCCCGGGAAGGGCATAATCGCGAGCGACGGCTTCAGCCACGCCGCCAGGTCGTTCCCCCGGGGCCGTCCTCGAGCTCGATGCCCCGTGCCGCAAGCTGGTCCCGGATGCGATCCGCTTCGGCCCAGTCCCGGCGCGCGCGCGCCTCGGCGCGACGACGCACCAGCGCCTCGATCTCGCCGCTGTCGGCCTCCTCGTCTCCCGCACCACCCTGAAGAAAGGCCTCGGGGTCGTCCTGCAACAGCCCCAGGGGTTCCGCCAGCGACACCAGGATCCGGCCCAGGACGCCGGCATTGTCCGTGTCCCCCTGCTGGCGCCGGCGATTGATCTCCCTTGCGAGCTCGAACAGCACGGCCAGCGCCCGGGGCGTGTTGAAGTCATCGTCCATCGCGGCGCGGAAGCGTTCCCGCCAGGGTGTCTGCTCGTCCGGGCCCGGTGTGCGGCCGGGCGGGAGGTCGCGCAGCGCGAGGTAGAGCCGGGCGAGCGAGGCCCGGGCGTCCTCGAGATTGGCATCCGAGTAGCTCAGCGGGCTGCGGTAGTGGCTGGCCACGATGAAGTAGCGGACCGTCTCCGGGCGGTAGCGGGCAAGAATGTCGCGGATGGTGAAGAAATTGCCCAGCGACTTGGACATCTTCTCCTGGTCGACCTGCACGAAGCCGTTGTGCATCCAGATGTCGGCGAACGGCTCCCCGGTCGCGGCGACCGACTGTGCGATCTCGTTCTCGTGGTGGGGGAATTTCAGGTCCAGGCCACCCCCGTGGATGTCGAAGTGCGCGCCGAGACAGTGCGTCGACATCGCCGAGCACTCGATGTGCCAGCCCGGCCGCCCCGGTCCCCACGGGGATTCCCACGCCGGCTCGCCTGGCTTCGCCGCTTTCCACAGCACGAAGTCCAGAGGGTCCGTCTTGGCTGCCTCCACCTCCACCCGGGCGCCGGCACGCAGCGCCTCCGGGCGCTCCCCGGACAACCGCCCATAGTCCCGGAAGCGGCTGACGTCGTAATACACGTCGCCGTTCTCCCCCCGATAGGCGTAGCCGCGCTCTTCGAGACGCCGGATCATGGCGATGATCTCGTCGATGTGTGCCGTGGCACGGGGTTCCTCGTCCGGGGGCAACACTCGCAGCGCCGCGGCGTCCTCGTGCATCGCACGGGTGAAGCGCCGGGTGAGCTCCGTCCACGACTCGCCGGTCTCGTCCGCGCGCCGGATGATCTTGTCGTCGATATCGGTGATATTGCGCACGTAGGTGACGCGGTAGCCCAGGCTGCGCAGGTAGCGGGCAACGACGTCGAATACCACCATCACGCGCGCGTGACCCAGGTGACAGTAGTCGTAGGTGGTCACCCCGCACACGTACATGCGCACGTGACCGGGCTCGATGGGGTCCAGCGACGCCCTGCCGCCCCCCAGGCTGTTGTGGATCGATAGCATGAACTGGCCTCAGTCGGTATCGGCCGCCTCGCGCTCGGCCGCCGCCAGGCGGCGGGCCAGCTCGGGCGCCGGGATCAGCGCGATCAGCGCCGCGATCCCCGGCCCATGGTCCAGGCCGGTCAGCGCGATCCGCAAGGGCCGGAACAGGGCGGCCCCCCTGCGTCCCGTGGCCTGCCTGACCCGTTCCAGGGAAGCGTCGTCCGCACCCGCCTCCAGCGCCTGCCGCGCCTGCGCGAAGAACGCTCCTCCCGCGTCCCGCAACACCACGCGCGCGGACCGGTCCCAGTGGATCCCGTCGCCGAACAACACGCGC
The DNA here is from genome assembly GCA_035638775.1 of Gammaproteobacteria bacterium. Classification (GTDB taxonomy): domain Bacteria; phylum Pseudomonadota; class Gammaproteobacteria; order UBA5335; family SLRW01; genus DASQZJ01. The sequence goes on along the minus strand of DASQZJ010000072.1, from coordinate 61,806 downwards.
GCCCACAAAGCCGCTTCATCCGGGAACAGCACGTTGGGTCGGATGCATTCCACGAACGCGTCCAGGGACCCGGCCGGAACCCGGTCCCGGACCTCCGGGCCCAGCCAGTCCCGCATCTCTCCCGGATCCAGGCCGGCCACGGCCAGCTTCTGCCAGTGGCGCAACTGCCCCGATTCGAAGCGCGCCGGTGCCCGGCCGAGCCGTTCCGTGGTGAATCGGCGGGCGAGCGTCGCCATGTCCAGGAGCTCGTCGGGCCCCAGGGAGTGCCCCAGGCGTGCCAGGTAATTGCGCAGCGCCCCGGGCAGGTAGCCCTGCGCGCGCAGCTGCGCCAGCGTCGTGCTGCCGCGCCGCTTCGACAGGGGCGCACCGTTCTCGTCGACCAGCAGACCGAGGTGGCCGTAGGCCGGCGCCGGCAATCCCAGAGCTTCCAGCAGCATCAGCTGCCGCGGGGTATTGGCGAGATGGTCGTCGCCCCGCAGCACGTGCGTCACCCCCATCAGTGCGTCGTCCACCGCGTTGCTGAAGAAGAACGCCGGACTGCCGTCGGCACGCCGGATCACGAAATCGCCGAAGTCGGAGCCGCGAAACCGCTGCTCCCCGCGGACCAGATCGTGGAAGCGGATCTCCTCGCCGGCGCCGACCCGGAAGCGCAGCGCCGCCGGCTCACCGGCCTGCAACCGGTGCCGCCGCTCCTGCGCGGAGAGGCCGGCGCAGGTGCCCGGATAACGCGGCGCCTCTCCCCGGGCGAGCTGGCTCCGCCGCGCCCGTTCCAGCTCGTCGGCATTGCAGAAGCAGGGATAGACCTGCCCGCCTTCCTCGAGTCGGCGGAACTGCTCGGCGTACACCGCGCCCCGCCGCGACTGCCGGCAGTCGCGGCCGCCCTCGTCCCATTCGATGCCGAGCCAGGCGAGATCCCGCTCGAGCGCGTCGGCGCTGGCCTCGTCCCCCCGCGCGGCGTCGGTGTCCTCCAGGCGCAGCAGGAAGCGGCCGCCTTCCCGCCGGGCCAGCAGGAAGTTGAACAGCGCGGTGCGGGCGTTGCCCGGGTGCAGGTGTCCGGTGGGGCTGGGCGCAAAGCGCGTCTTGATCTGGGTCCGCATCATGGCGCGAATAGTACTAACCCGACCAGGGGCAATGCCACGTCTCAGCGCCCCTGGCAGCCGCATCGGGCAAATCTTCCCTGCCGGCGCCGCGCTCGGTTCCCGGTGTCAGCATCTGCAGGCGGCATCCGTCGCGGTCGCACCAGAGCACGCTGCCCTGCTCGTACCAGTCGCCCAGCACGATGCGCCGGCAGGCCCGCCCGTCCACTGTGTAGGCGTGCACCCCGGGGCGGTGGGTGTGACCGTGGATGATCTGCGTCACGCCGATGCGGCGGAACGCGTCACGCACGGCCTGTGCATTCACGTCCATGATCTCCGGGGGCTTGTGCGTCTGGTGCTGGCGGCTGCGGTGGCGCATGTCGGCCGCGATGCGATAGCGCATCCGCCTCGGCAGGCTCAGGAAGGCCCGTTGCAGCCAGCGGCGTCGGACCTTGCGGCGAAATTCCTGGTAGGCGACGTCGTCCGTGCACAGGGTGTCGCCGTGCATGATTGCCGTGGGCCGACCGTACAGGTCGATCACGGTGGGGTCGTCCAGCAGCGTGGCGCCGGCAGCGTTCGCGAAGCGCCGGCCCAGCAGGAAATCCCGGTTGCCGTGCATGACGTGCACGCCCACGCCCCGCTCGCCCAGCCCGGCGAGGCCGCGGATCACGCGGCGGTAGTCGGCGAGCGGCGCATCATCGCCCACCCACGCCTCGAACAGGTCGCCGAGTATGTAGAGGTCCCGGGCCGCCGCGGCCGGACCCCGCAGGAACGACAGAAACAGCTCGGTAATCGCGGGCCGGTCCGGATCGAGGTGCAGGTCGGAGAGGAACAGGATGCTCATGCCGGACGCTCACCACCCTGGCTGCGGGCGATGATCGGGCTGCGGCACCCTCCGGCAGCGCGAAGACCGTCCGGTGGTACCGCCGGGTGGCGTGGTACGCATGAATCGCCCGGCTGCCGCAGCCGGGCGCGAGGCGGTGCCGCCTGCACGATCACGCCGAGCGAGGCGGCATCGCCGGCTCGCGCTGGACCATGCCCGCCAGGCCCAGCCGGTGAATGCGCTCGCGCTGCTCGCCGCGTGTATAGGTGCTCAGCAGTCTCGCCAGGCACGGGCCCGGTTCGATGCCGCGCTCCCCGCACGCGTATACGAACCAGCGGTCCCCGGTGCCCAGAAGCATCCCGGCCCCGGAACGGAGAGCCCCGCTACGGATGCCCGCTGCGGCAGCCGCACGCGATTCGGGCCGCAAATCGTGACGGCTTCCGTACCCGTCCATGTTTGCGGCCAGCAGGCGGGGGGCGAGCGCCATCCTCACCAGCACGTCGTGACCGGTCTTCATCACCAGTGGCCAAAGCGTTTCCCGGAGCCGCTCGACGGCTCCCGCAACCGGGCGCCCGGACAACCCGCGGTACACCCTGCCCACGGCGATGGCGCACGCCACCCAGTCCCGGTAATAGGCGCACGGCAGTCCCCGGAACCGCGCGGCGCAATCGAGGGACAGGTCCAGCGCCAGGACCGCCAGGGCCGCCTCGTCCGAAAGCCCGCCCGCGGGTGCCGGCGGGGCCCCCGGATCCACCACGGCGCGGCGCACGCCTTGCGTGGACATGGCATCCGCCTGCGCTGCCAGAGACGGGAGCAGGCGCAGCCGGATCTCCGGATCCGGCTCCAGCAGGACCGCCCGCGTGTTCTCGAAGAAGCCGTTCTCGGCCGCCGTCACGATCTCCTCCTCGCCACGGGCCCCGCGGGGCCGTCCCGTTGTCCGTTTATTAGTCTATTCAAGAGCTTGCGCGTCTTCCGGATGCATCGCCCCGGATTGCGTCCCCTCTGTTTCTATAGCTCAATCCGGTCCAGTCCGCGAGCCAGATCCGCCTGCAGGTCGGCGAGTGATTCCAGGCCTACCGACAGCCGCAGCAGCCCGGCGGTGATTCCCGCGTCGCGTCGCTGCGCCTCGGAGAGCCGGCCGTGCGTCGTGGACGCGGGGTGGGTGATGGTGGTCCGGACGTCCCCGAGGTTGGCGGTGATCGAGAGCAGGCGACTGTTGTCGATCACGCCCCAGGCGGCTTCGCGCCCGCCCCCCACTTCGAACGACAGCAGCCCGCCGGAGCCGCTCTGCTGGCGCGCCGCCAGCTCGTGCTGCGGATGCTGCGGCAGGCCCGGGTAGTGAACCCGCTTGACCGCCGGGTGCTCGGCCAGCCAGCGCGCCAGCGCCAACGCATTCTCGCTGTGTGCGCGCATCCGCAGCCCCAGCGTTTCCAGCCCCTTGAGGAACACCCAGGCGTTGAACGGGCTCATGCTCGGGCCCGCGGTGCGCAGGAAGCCGAAGATGTCGCGGCCGACGGTGGTCGCGTCGCCGACCACGGCGCCGCCCACGCAGCGGCCCTGCCCGTCCAGGAACTTGGTGGCCGAGTGCACCACGAGGTCGGCGCCGAGCTGCAGCGGCCGCTGCAGGGCCGGCGTGCAGAAGCAGTTGTCGACGATCAGCAGCGAGCCGTTGGCATGCGCGATCTCGGCCAGGCGCGCGATGTCCGCGACCTCGATCATCGGGTTGGTCGGGGTTTCGAGGAACAGGAACCGCGTCCGCGACCGCAGGGCATCGCGCCAGGCGTCCGGATCCGTGGCCGGCACGAAGGAAACCTCGACCCCGAAGCGTGTCAGGTGATTGGCGAACAATCCCGTGGTGGTGCCGAACAGCCCCCGCGCCGCCACGATATGATCGCCGCTGCCGAGCAGCGCCATGCTGGTGGCGAGGATGGCTGCCATGCCCGAGGCGGTGGCGACGCACGCCTCGCCGCCCTCGAGCGCTGCGAGCCGGTCCTGGAACGCCCTTACGGTCGGGTTGGTGAAGCGCGAATAGATGTTCCCGGGCAACTCGCCGGAGAAACGCGCAGCCGCCTCTTGCGCGCTCCGGAAGACGAAGCTCGAGGTGGCGAAGATCGGATCCGAATGTTCCTGCTCGTCGGTGCGGCGCTGCCCGGCGCGGATGGACAGCGTATCGAAGCCGAGCGGGGGCTCCTTCTTCCGGGACATTTCCTGTTCCTGGTTCCGAACGGGCTCGCCCCGTGCAGGGACGCAGCACGATCTTCATGCATGGCAGATGCCCGGGAACGGGACGACCGGAAAACCGCGTTGTCCGGTCGCGTCGCTGAAGGCAGCCATGGGTGGCTCCCTTCGGCGCTGCCCCGCGCCCGCGCTCCGGCGCGGAGCCCCGGGCGACAGGGTGCCTGCGGCCGTACTGCGAAGGCCCGCCGGCCGCCCTGTCCGGCACCCCGGACCGGGGGAATAACCGTATGCCCGGCCCCGGCGGGTGTCAACCGGGCGGGATCAGGACGCGTTGTACATTTCGATCGCGGCCTGGTCCTCGTCCAGGGCCCGCTGTTTCGCGTCGTCGGAGCGCAGCCGCGCGACCCGGTCCAGGTACTCGGAGGTGACGTCGCCGGTCACGTACTCGCCGTCGAAGCAGGAGGTGTCGAAGCGCTTCACGCTCGGATTGCCGCGCCGCACGGCCTCGACCAGGTCCTCGATGTTCTGGTAGATGAGCCGGTCGGCTCCGATGACGTCCCGGATCTCGTCCTCCGTGCGGCCGTGGCCCACCAACTCCTCGGGGCTCGGCATGTCGATGCCGTAGACGTTGGGAAAGCGCACCGGCGGCGCCGCCGAGGCGAAATACACGCGCCGCGCCCCCAGTCCCCGGGCCATCTGGATGATCTGCTGCGAGGTCGTGCCGCGGACGATGGAGTCGTCCACCAGCAGCACGTTCTTGCCGCGGAACTCGAGGTCGATGCCGTTGAGCTTCTGGCGCACCGATTTCTGGCGCATCTTCTGGCCGGGCATGATGAAGGTCCGGCCGATGTAGCGGTTCTTGATGAAGCCCTCGCGGTACTTCACTCCGAGATGGTGCGCGAGCTGGACCGCGGCAGTACGGCTGGTGTCGGGGATCGGGATCACCACGTCGATATCGTGGTCCGGCCATTGGGCGAGGATCTTGCTGGCCAGGTAGTCGCCCATTCGCAGGCGGGCCTTGTACACCGAGATGTCGTCGATGATCGAGTCGGGCCGGGCGAAGTAGACGTACTCGAAGATGCACGGGCTGTGCTGCCAGTCCGCCGCGCACTGCTGCGTGCGAACCACGCCCCGGCGATCGACCACCACCGCCTCGCCGGGCTTCAGGTCGGCGATAAGCTCGAATCCCAGGACATCGAGAGCGACACTCTCGGATGCGATCATGTAGTCGATGCCCTCGGGCGTCTCGCGCTTGCCGTACACCACCGGCCGGATGCCGTTGGGGTCCCGGAACGCGACCATCCCGTAGCCCGTGATCATGGCCACCGCCGCGTAGGCGCCGCGGCAGCGCTGGTGGACCCGGCTCACCGCTTCGAAGACGTCGTCGTGGCTGATACGGATGCGTCCCTGGCGCTGGAGCTCGTGCGCAAACACGTTCAGCAGGATTTCGGAGTCGGAATTGGTGTTGATGTGGCGCATGTCCTCGAGAAAGAGGTCATGCTTGAGCGCGTCGGCATTGGTCAGGTTGCCGTTGTGTGCCAGCGAGATGCCGAACGGCGAGTTCACGTAGAACGGCTGGGCCTCGGCCGACGACGTGCAGCCCGCGGTCGGGTAACGGCAATGGGCGATACCCATGCTCCCGTTCAGGCGGAGCATGTGGCGCGCCTGAAAGACGTCCCGTACCAGCCCGTTGTCCTTGCGCAGGTACAGCCGATCGTCCTGGCAGGTCATGATGCCGCTGGCGTCCTGGCCGCGATGCTGGAGGACCGTCAGGGCCTCGTAGAGATCCTGGTTCACCGGCCCGTTGGCGACGATTCCCGCTATCCCGCACATCAGTCGATCTCGAACTCCGCCTTCGCGCGCATCCGCTGCGCCTGCCATGTCCGGAACGGGCCCGTCCCGTCCCTTTCCGATTGCCAGCCGGCCCCCGGGGGGTCGGCGACAGACGACCATTCTAACCCGGGACGGCGTCAGTAATACGCAAAATGGCTGGCGAGGTCCGGTGGCATGAACCCGGTCGCCCACACGGCCAGGCGCTGGAAATAGGGCATGAACAGCGATGCATGCCACCAGTTTTCCCGCGGGATCGTGGTCAGGCCTGCAAGCAGGACCAGCAGGGCGACGATGGCCACGCCCCTGAGCACGCCGAACACGATGCCGAGCATCCGGTCGGTGCCGGCCAGCCCGGTCTTCTGCACCGCGAGCCCCGCGAAGTGGTTGATCATGGCACCGAGCAGCAGGGTGACGATGAACAGTGCGGCGAACGCGACCACGACACGCACGGACTGGGAGGCGATCACGCCGGCCAGCACCGGCGCCACGTGCTGCGTGAGCAGGACCCCCGCCCAGAACGCGGCGATCCAGGTCAGCAGGGACAGGAACTCCCGCATGAACCCGCGCCACAGGCTGACCAGCGCCGACAGCCCGATGATCGCGAGGACGACGAAATCAATCCAAATCATGTTTCTGAACAGATGCCCCGCCCCGGATGTGCCCCGCCCCGGCCGGGAAGACCCGCACGGTGCGATGAAGCGCACATGCTACTAACGCGGTTGCGGATAACGCCACCTCGCACCGGCCCGGCGGCGACCCCGGCACTGCCCGCGGTACCGCCTTCACTGGTCCTGACTGACCACGCGGCCATCAAGCCCCATTCGCTGCGACAGCTCCGCCTTGAGCCTGGTCGCCGCCTGCTTGCTCGGCCGGGGCCCCACCCGGACCCGGTAGAGGGTCTCGCCCTCGAGCCGGAACGGGATCACCATCACGGGGTACTGGCGGTCACGCAGACGCTTGCGCAGATCCAGGGCGTTGCTCTTTTTGCTGAAGCTGCCGACCTGGACCGCCCATTTCCCGCTCGCGGCCGCTTTCGCGCCGGAGGATCCGCCGCTGCCGCCGGTAGCCGCGTTGGACCCGTGCGGGCCGGATTCGCCCGATCCCCCGCCGGCCGACTGCCGCTTCGGCCGGGCCGCGGGCGTCGTCTTTCCGGCCGCCCCCGCGGGCGGCGCCGGGGCGGCCGACGGGCCGGCGGCGTGGTCCGCCGCGGCGGACGGTTGCGCCTGCCCGTGGCCGGTCGCCGCCTGGTCGCCGCCGGAATGATCGAGGACGATGCTGCGGGTCTGCTGCGTTTGGCCCGGCGCGGGCACGCTGATCGACTTCTGCACCGTCTTCTGCCCCGACGAGGAATGCAGCAGCGGTGGCAGGAAGATGAAGGCCAGCAGCCAGAGAACGGCGGCCCCGATCAGTCGTTGCTTGAGGCGTGAGTCCATCGGTGCTCCCGCTTGCAGCTTGGTGCCCGCCCGGTCGATGCTGACCGGCCTGGTCATGGTCCGGCCACCCGACGATGCCGCCACCGGCCGCCGCTAGTATAGCCCCGTGCGGAGGGCCTCAGCCACGGTGAGGAACGACCCCGCCACCAGGATGCGGTCGCCGGGACGGGCGTCGGCGCGGGCCCGGCGGCACGCATCGGTCACGCTGGGGAACGTGCGCGTGCGCGCATCGGGCAGGACCGCGCCCAGGCGGCGGGCCGTCTCCGCTGCGCCTTGGCCGCGGTGCCCCGGCAGTCCCGCCACGTACCAGGCATCCGTCCCGGCTGCGAGCGCGGCGGCCACCTGCTCGACGTCCTTGTCCCGCAGCATGCCCAGGACCGTCAGTCGCCGTCCGTCGACCGGGTCCGCGGCCAGCACGGCCGCCAGGGCCCGCGCGCTCTGGGGATTGTGCCCCACGTCCAGGACCCACTCCACCTCGCCGGGAACCCGTTGCAGCCGCCCCGGCAGCGTGGCCTGACGCAGGCCCGTCTCCACCGCCGCCCGCGACAGCGCGTGGTCCAGTCCGGCGCTGGCGAGTGCCTGCAGGGCCGTGGCCGCGTTGCCGAGCTGGACTTCCCCGGGCGCCGCGGGCATCGGCAGGTCCGCCATCTCCAGCGACGCGCCGGCGAAGTGCCAGCGCTCGCCGGTCCGGCACCATCGGAAGTCCCTGCCGACATGCAGCAGTCCGGCCCCCAGCCGCGCGGCGGCCGACGCCAGGGCCGCGGGCAGGTCCGGGTCCCCGCAGACGGCCGGGCGCCCCGGGCGGAAGATACCGGCCTTCTCGCGCGCGATGGACTCCCGGTCGGGCCCCAGCCAGTCGACGTGATCGATGCCGACGGACGTGATCACGGCAACGTCGGGGTCGATCGCGTTGACCGCATCCAGCCTCCCGCCCAGGCCGACCTCCAGCAGGGCCACGTCCACCGCCGCACGGCGGATGCCGGCGAAGGCCGCCAGCGTGCCGAACTCGAAATACGTCAGGGACTCGTCGTCGCGCGCGTCGTCGACCTCCGCGAACAGCCGGCACAGGCTGTCGTCGTCGATCTCGCGGCCGTCTATGCGGATGCGCTCGTTGTATCGCAGCAGGTGCGGCGAGGTGTAGCACCCGGTACGCAGACCGGCCGCCCGGCAGATCGCCTCCATCAACCGCACCACGGATCCCTTGCCGTTGGTGCCGCCGACCGTGATGATCACCGGGGCGATGCGCTCCGGCCCCATGCGCCGCACCACCGGACGCAGGCGCTCCAGGCCCAGATCGATTTCGGTCGGATGGAGGGTTTCCTGCCAGGCGAGCCAGTCGGACAGCCTCTGGAATCGCATCATCGCCACCAGCGGGTGGGTTGCCGACCGGCCGACGCCGGTCACGCTTCGGCGCGGCGGGTGAGCATCGCCAGCAGCTCGGCGATGCGATCACGCATCTCGTGCCGGTGAACGATCATGTCCAGGGTGCCGTGCTCGAGCAGGAATTCGCTGCGCTGGAAGCCTTCGGGCAGGGTCTGGCCGACCGTCTGCTGGATCACGCGGGGTCCGGCGAAGCCGATCAGTGCACCGGGCTCGCCGATGTTCACGTCACCCAGCATCGCCAGGCTGGCCGAAACACCGCCGGTGGTCGGGTCGGTCAGCACCGAGACGTAGGGCAGCCCGCGCTCCGACAGGCGCGCCAGCGCCGCACTGGTCTTGGCCATCTGCATCAGCGACAGCAGCGACTCCTGCATGCGCGCGCCGCCGGTGGCGGCGAAGCAGACCAGCGGCAGGCCCTGCTCCAGGCACGCACCCACGGCACGCGCGAACTTCTCGCCCACCACGGAGCCCATGGATCCGCCCAGGAACCGGAACTCGAACGCGCAGGCGACCAGGGGAATGCCGTTGAGCTCGCCCTGCCCGACCACCAGCGCGTCCCGCTCGCCGGTGCTCTTCTGCGCCTGGACCAGCCGGTCCTTGTACTTCTTCGTATCGCGGAAGCGCAGCGGATCGGTGGGCTCGATACCCGCCGCCAGCTCGGTCATCGCGCCCGAATCGAACAGGCTCTCCAGCCGCCGGCGGGCGCCGAGACGCATGTGCCCGTCGCACTTGGGACAGACTCCCAGGCTGCGCTCCAGCTCGGGGCGGTACAGCACCGCCCCGCAGAACTGGCACTTGGTCCACAATCCTTCGGGCACCTGGCGTCGGCTGCCTCCCTGGGTCCGGATGCGCGTGGGTACAAGCTTGCTGAACCAACTCATCGTTCTGGCTTCGTGTCCTTGCGGCCCGGCCCCGAGCGGGGTCAGGCGGTCGTTCTGGATTCGTCGATCGCCCGGCGCATGGCTCCGAGCAGCGCGGTCACCGATGTTCGCGCGCGCTCCACGTCCCCGCCGCTGTCCGCGATGCGCCGGACCACCGCGCTGCCGACCACGACGGCATCGGCGACCCTGGCCACCCGGGCCGCCGCGTCCGCGTCGCGGATGCCGAAGCCCACCCCCACGGGGAGGTCGGTGGCTTCGCGCAAGGGCTCCAGCCGGTGCGCCACCTCATCCACGTCCAGGCTCGCCGCGCCCGTGACCCCCTTGAGCGAAACATAGTAGACAAACCCGCTCGCCGCCGCACATACCTCGCCGATTCGCGCCGGCGACGTGGTCGGGGCCACCAGGAAAATCGGGTCCAGTCCCGCGTCGCGCAGCAGCCCGAGGAACTCCCGCCCCTCCGCAGCCGGCAGGTCGACGGTCAGCACCCCGTCGGCGCCGGCATCCGCGGCCGCGCGGGCGAAGCGCTCGTAGCCCATGCGCTCGACGGGATTGGTGTAGCCCATCAATACGACCGGCGTATCCGGATCCTGCCGCCGGAAGCCGCGAACGATCTCGAGCACCCCCGCCAGCGTCATGCCGCCGGCCAGCGCGCGCTCACAGGCTGCCTGGATCACCGGGCCGTCGGCCACCGGATCGGAGAACGGCATGCCGAGCTCGATCACGTCCGCTCCGGCCGCGACCATGGCGTGCATCAGCGCGGGCGTGGCGCCGGCGGACGGATCCCCCGCCATCAGGTAGGGCACCAGCGCGGTCCTCCCCTGCTCCCGCAGCCCGGTGAAGCGTTCGCGCAGGCGGCTCACAGGCGGATGCCCTCGCGCTCGGCGATGGTGGCCACGTCCTTGTCACCGCGGCCCGACAGGCTCACCACCATCACCGCCTCGCGGCCCAGCTCCGGCGCCAGCCGCTCGGCGAAGGCGAGCGCGTGGCTGGGCTCGAGCGCCGGGATGATCCCCTCGGTACGGGTCAGGCGGTGGAACGCGGCGACCGCCTCGTCGTCGGTCACCGAGACGTAGCGGGCGCGTCCGCTGTCCTTGAGCCAGGCGTGCTCGGGTCCCACGCCGGGGTAGTCCAGGCCGGCCGAGATCGAGTGGGTCTCCATGATCTGGCCGTCCTCGTCCTGCATCAGGTAGGTCCGGTTGCCGTGCAGCACTCCCGGATGCCCTGCGCTGAGCGGCGCCGAATGGCGCCCGGTCTCGATGCCTTCGCCGGCCGCCTCCACCCCGTAGAGCGCGACTCCGGCATCGTCCAGAAACGGGTGGAACAGGCCCATCGCATTGGAACCGCCGCCCACGCAGGCTACCAGGGCATCCGGCAGCCGGCCCGCCTGGGTCAGGACCTGGGCACGGGCTTCCCGGCCGATCACCGACTGGAACTCGCGGACCATCACCGGATAGGGGTGCGGGCCCGCCACGGTGCCGATCACGTAGAAGGTGTCGTCGACGTTGGTGGCCCAGTCGCGCATGGCCTCGTTCATGGCGTCCTTGAGCGTACGGGATCCCGACTCCACCGCTACCACCTCTGCGCCCAGCAGGCGCATCCGGTAGACGTTGGCGGCCTGGCGACGGATGTCCTCGGCACCCATGTAGATCACGCAACGCATGCCGGAGCGGGCCGCCACGGTCGCGGTCGCGACCCCGTGCTGCCCGGCCCCGGTCTCGGCGATCAGGCGTGTCTTGCCCATGTATCGCGCGAGCAGGGCCTGTCCGACCGTGTTGTTGATTTTGTGCGCGCCGGTGTGGTTGAGATCCTCGCGCTTGAGGTAGACCATCGCACCGCCGGCTTCGGCGCTCCAGCGATCGGCGCGATAAAGCGGCGACGGGCGCCCGACGTAGTCCGCCAGGTCCCGGTCCAGCTCCCGGCGGAAGGCCGGGTCGCGACGGCATTCCTGCCACGCCTCGCGGAGCTCGATCAGCGGCTGCATCAGGGTCTCGGGCACGAAGCAGCCACCATAGGGCCCGAAGTGGCCCTGCGCATCGGGGTGGCCCGTCGACGGCGGCACGCGTGTTTCGGTTTCGGTCGTCAAGTCCGGATACCCCTGTCAGCGGTCGTCGGCATCGGCGACCGCCTCCATGAATCGGCGCATCATCACCGGGCTCTTCAGCCCCGGCGAGTCTTCCACTCCGCTGCTCACGTCCACGGCCCACGGCCGCACGACGCGGATCGCCTCGCCCACGTTCTCCGGGGTCAGCCCCCCCGCCAGGATCAGCGGCGGACCGTCGGGCAGCGAGCCGACCGCCCGCCAGTCGAAGCGGCGGCCCGAGCCGCCGGGCGCACCGGCCACGTGACTGTCGACCAGCAGACCGCGGGCGCTGGCGAAACGTCGCGCCTGTTCCTCCGGGTCGGCCCCTCCACCCATGGCGATCGCCTTGATGTAGGGTCGGCCGGCCTGCTCGCACTGCGCCGGTGACTCCCGCCCGTGGAACTGCAGGAGGTCCAGGGGCACGCGCTCGAGCACCTCGTTCACGAACCCCGGCTCGGGGTCCAGGAACAGGCCGACGGTGGTCACGAACGGCGGCAGCCCCCTGACCAGATGTGCCGCCTCCCCGGGCGACAGGTAACGTGCGCTGGGCGGATAGAACACCAGCCCCAGGGCATCCACCCCCAGTCCGACCGCGTCGCGGGCATCCTCGCTCCGGGTGATCCCGCAAACCTTGACCCGAGTGCGCCGCAACCCGCTGATCCCGTTTATGGAGTCCGTCCAGCCAAGCATTACAGATTACCAGATTCCGGCCCGGTCAGCATGAGCATTGCCTGTCCGGCCGGATCAGCACACCGGCAGCCCATCCGCCACGGCCGGTGGCGCACCCACGGGCGGGACCCCGAACCGTGCCGGGTAGCCGACGGCCAGGAAATACAGGCCCTGCGCCGGCGCCGTGATGCCCGCCAGCCTGCGGTCCCTGGCCGAAAGCACGTCCGCCACCCACGACGGGCCGCGCTCATGCCGTCCGACGGTCATCAGGGTGCCCGCGACGTTGCGCACCATGTGATGCAGGAAACCGTCCGCCCAGACGTCCATGACGACCACCGGGCCCCGACGTTGCAGGGTAATCGCGTGGATGCAGCGCGTCGGGCTGCGCGCCTGGCAGGCGGCCGCCCGGAAGCTGCTGAAATCGTGCCTTCCGAGCAGGTGCCGCGAGGCCCTGCGCATGGCCTCGACGTCCAGCCGACGGTGACTCCAGCAGGCGCGGGCCCGGTACGGGCCTGAACGGGACCGGCGGTTGAAGATCACGTAGCGGTACCGGCGCCAGCGCGCGCTGAAGCGCGCATGAAACTCCGGTGCCACGGGCCTGGCCCAGGCGATGCTGATATCGCCAGGCAGCCAGGTGTTCCCGCCCAGCATCCAGGCGTGACCCGGACGCCGGGCCCGGGTGTCGAAGTGGACCACCTGCCCGAGGGCGTGTACACCCGCATCGGTGCGCCCGGCGCAGGCAACGCTCACCGGGTGGTCGGCGATCCGCGCGAGCGCCGCCTCGACCCGCGCCTGCACGCTGTCGGCGTGGCTCTGTACCTGCCAGCCGCTGTAGCGGCTGCCGTCGTACTCCAGGCCGAGCGCCACGCGCTGTACGTCGGACATCAGTGGTATAGAACCTGCGGGATCCGGATACCGGCGCTCCGCGGGCGCGACCGGCTGTCGGTCGTCCCGGGGCGTCGCTCAGCCGAGCTCGTCGAGCAGCGACCGTGCTTCCTGCTTCTGCGCCTCGTCGCCTTCCTGCAGCACCTCGTCGAGCATCCGCCGCGCCGCCTCGGTGTCTTCCATGCCGATGTAGGCGCGCGCGAGGTCCAGCTTGGTGCCGACATCGTCACCGTATCCGACCGGCTCATCCCGGCCGCCGTCGCGGGCGGACGCGGGCGCCCCGACTGATTCCCCGGCGGACGTCTCCTCCCCGGCCGCCGCCCCCGTGCCGGCTCCGTCGGCCTGCGCGAGCATCTGGCGGGCGCGCTCGCGCTGCTCGCCGGTGCCCTCCGCGAGGACTTCCTCGAGCAGGGCACGGGCGCCTTCGGTGTCTTCCATGCCGAGATAGGCCTCCGCCAGATCCAGCTTGGTGGCGACCTCGTCCTCGTCGATCTCCCCGCCGGCCTCGCCGTCGCCCGCAGGGGCCGCGGGCCCGGCGGAATCCTGTGCTTGCTGCCCGCGTGCGGCCGGTTCGCCCGAGGTCGATTCCTCGCCCAGGTCGATATCGAACTCATCGAGGTCCGGATCCTGGCCGGAATCGCTCTCGGCCTCGCCAGCGGCTTCGGTCGCATCCTCCGTCTCCGGGGACTGCGACTCCCGGGCCGCGGGTTCGCTCTCCCCGGCGGTGGCGCCCGCCCATTCCTCGCTGAGGTCGAATTCGAGGGCGTCCTCGTCGCCGGCTGCACCACCGTCGGTGCCGCCGGCCTGCTCTTCGCTCCAGCGAAACTCGTCCCCCTCGTCCGCGCCGGCCGTGAGCGCGTCCAGATCGAAATCCAGCCCGTCGGCGTCGTCGGCAGTCTGCGCGGACTCGTCCGCCGGCCGCTGCTCCCCGCCACCCGCTGCAGCCGGCTGCAGGTCGTCAAGGTCGAACTCCAGCGCGTCGTCGCCCGCGCCCTGCGGGGCTCCCTCGCGCGGCTGGCCGGCGCCCGGGCTCTCCGCGCCGGTCGTCCGGACCCCCTCCGGCCGGTCACCCCGGCCCCGGTCCGCCATCGACGCGGTGGTCGCGTCCGGGGACACGTCCTCCTCGTCCGGCATCAGGTCGTCCAGGCTGATCCCGGTCTCGTCTTCCCCGTCCTCCTCGCCGGCGTCGCGCCCCTTCTCCGGCTCCGGTGACGCCTCTGCCGGTTCACCGCCGGCAGCTTCCTCCGCCGGCAGATCGATATCCAGGAAATCGTCCTCGATGTCTCCCGGACCACCACCGTCGGCGCTGAACAGCGGCTCCTCGGGGAACAGCTGGCGGCCCATGATGGCAGCCTTGTCCCAGTTCGAATCGGAGGTGCCCTGCGGCTCCTCGGCGAGCTTGCGCGCGTCCTCGAGGAACGCCTCGGCACGCCCGGCAGCGAACAGGACCTCCAGCTTCTTGAGCTTGAGGTCGCGCCGGGACGGCTCGTTCTCGATCGCCTTGTCCACGATGCCCAGGGCCTCGTCGTAGAGACCGTAAGCCAGGTGGAAATCGACCTCGGATACCGGGTCCTCGACCTCCACCGCGACGTCCTCTTCCGGTTCGGCGCTGCTGCCGTAGTCTCTCTCCGCACCCGGTGCGATCTCGTCTCCGGCCACGTAGGGCGCGGTGCTTCCGGCCTCCACCTGCATGGTCCCGTCGTCGGAGCCCTCCGTCACCGGACCGGTATCCCCGGTGATCGCCAGGCTGTCCGTGTCGCCGGCGGCGCCCGTGCCGAAGGGATCCTCGTCGAGATCAAGGCCGCCGATATCCTCCGACTCCAGCACTCCGCCGGCCTCGGCCGCCTGGCGGCGCCGCCGTACGGCTACCAGCAACCCGAGCAGCAGGGGCAGTCCCACCACCGCCGCCAGCGCCAGCGGATTGCGCAGGACCTGTCCGATCACGGCGACGACGGCCATGACGCGGTCCATGATCGAGGGCTTCGGGGCCGGCGCGGGATGGGCGGTACCGGCCGCCTTCTTCGGCGCCACAGCCGCATGCTTCGTCGCCGGCTTGCCGGCGTGCTGGCCCTGCCCTCCGGCCGGCGGGCTGCCGGAGCCGGATGCCTTTGCGGAACCAGCCGGCTTGCCAGCATTCGCGGCCTTGCCGGTGCTGGCCGGGCCGCCGCCCGACGATGCCGTGCCGGCGGCCGGGGCAGGGTTATTCTCCGCTATCTTCTGCGGGGCGGAGGCAGTGCCGCCCGCCTGGCTGCCGGACGTGGTCCCCGCCGCCTGCCTGGCAGCGCCGGGACCGCCGTTCGCAGGCTTCTGCGGCCCCCCGCCCGAAGCGGACGCTCCGGCGGACGGACCGCCCGGGCCGGTCTGCGATGCCGACGCGTGCTGCGAGGCGGCACCCGAGGTGCCGGCAGCGGCCGCTCCCGTCGCGCCCGCCTGCTGCTTTTTCAGCTCCGCCTGGAGCTGGGCCAGCTGATTGTTCCGGACGTTCATCATGTGCTGCAGCTTGCCCACCTGCTGCTGCAGCTGCTGGACCTGGTTCTGCAGCGTCGCCAGCTGCTTGCCGCCGGAACCGGCGGAGCTGCCGCCGCCGCTCGCGGATGCCCCGCCCTGCGCCGCCTGCCCGGAGCTCTTGCCGCCCTTGTGCGAAGAGCCCGGCGCCACCAGCTCCAGGCGCGCGCGATGCCCGGAGGCGGACGCCACCCTGTGCTGCTGCGCATGGCCCCGTGCCGCAACCCACGCGCGGTGCTGCCGGCGAGCCTCGCGATAGGCGTCCAGCCGGCCCACCGCCGCCACGTCGGGCATCGACGGCACGCGCAGGACGGCGCCGCGCTTGAGCCGGTTCATGTTGCCCCGAAACGCATGCGGGTTGCGCTGGTAGAGAGCCACCATCATCTGGTTGACGGTGACCGAGTGGTCGGGCCGCAGCTTGCGCGCGATGCCCCAGAGGGTGTCGTTGCGGCCGACCCGGTAGGTCCCGGGGAGATGCCGCTGCGGATGCCGGGGCGCATGCTGCGCCGTCGCCCCCGCCTGCCCGCCGGGCTGACCGGACGACGGCGACACCGTGGCACTCTGCGGCGACGGATGGCTTTCCCGCGCCATCATGGTCGGTGGATCCAGCAGCACGTCGTATTCGCGCTCGAGCTGCCCCTGGCTCCACTGGACGTCCACCAGCAGGTTGAGCAGCGGCTCCTTGATCGGCTTGTCGCTGGTAATGCGGATGGCCGGCCCGTGCGCCGTCTTGACCACGCTGAAGCGCAGCTCGTCGAGCTCGCCCGAGTAGTCCAGCCCGGCCTGCTGGTAGGCCTGGCGCGAGGCGAGGCCGGCCTGGATGCCCGACAGGTCCTGGCCGCTGGCGGCGACCAGCGGAATCTCGGCCTTGAACGGCTGGTTGAGGGCGGACTGGGTCCGGATGCTGCCCAGACCGAGTGCCCAGACGGTCGCCGGCAGAACCAGGGACAACAGCGCGAGGACGCAAGCCGGTTTCTTGTACATTGTCACTCCACGTTGATCCTGTCGACGCAGGGCACGCCGGCGGATCGTCCGGGGTCGTCTTCTTCTTGATACTGCACTTTACATCTGTTTTCTAACTATATCTATAGATACTCTTTTACCAGAATTTCCGCAATCTGCACACTGTTCAGCGCCGCGCCCTTCCGGACATTGTCGGAGACGACCCAGAAGTTCAGCCCGCGGGGGTGCGAGATGTCCTCGCGGATGCGGCCGACGAACACGGCGTCGTGGTTTGCGGCCTCGGTCACGGCCGTCGGGTAGCCGCCCGGCTCCCGCGTGTCCAGGACCGTCACGCCCGGAAAGCTGCCGAGGACCTCGCGGGCGCGCGCGACCGTGAGCTTGTCGCGGGTCTCGATGTGCACCGCTTCGGAGTGGCCGTAGAACACGGGCACGCGCGCCGCAGTGGGATTCACCTGGATGCTCTCGTCCTCCAGGATCTTGTGCGTCTCCCAGACCATCTTCATCTCCTCCTTGGTGTAGCCGTTCTCGAGGAAGACGTCGATGTGGGGCAGGACGTTGAACGCGATCTGCTTGGGATAGACCTCCGGCTCCACCGGCCTGCCGTTGAGCAGATTCGCGGTCTGGTCGGCCAGCTCCCGGATCGCCGAGGCGCCGGAGCCGGACACCGCCTGGTAGGTGGCGACATTGATGCGCGTGAGACCGGCCTCGTCGTGCAGCGGCTTGAGCGCCACCACCATCTGGATGGTCGAACAGTTCGGGTTGGCGATGATGCCGCGCCGGGTGTATTCGGCGATCGCGTGGCGGTTGATCTCCGGCACCACCAGCGGGATGTCGTCGTCGTAGCGGAAGTGGGAGGTGTTGTCCACCACGACGCACCCGGCGTCGGCCGCCCGCGGAGCGTGCTCGGCCGACACCGAGCCGCCGGCCGAGAACAGCCCGACCTGCACCCGCGAGAAGTCGAACTCCGCCAGGTCCTCCACCGTCAGGTCGTGCCCGCGGAAGCGTACGGTCTTGCCGGCGGAGCGGCTGCTCGCCAGCGGGTACACGCGGCCGGCGGGGAACTCGCGCTGCTCCAGGATGGAAAGCATGGTCTGACCGACCGCGCCGGTCGCTCCGACTACGGCCACATCGACTGTCTTGCTCATGTCGACTCGCTCCTGATGTCCCGTTGTACGAACGGCGGCACCGGCCGCCGTTCCGGCCGGCCCCGGGGCCGGCGAATGTCCGGTACGTCGCGGCAGGCTCAGGCCTTCAGGGCCGACACCACCGCATCGCCCATGCCCGCGGTCCCCGTGGCGACACCGCCTTCGCCGGCCAGATCCGCGGTGCGCAGGCCCGACTCGAGCATCGCCCCCACCGCCGCCTGAACGCGATCCGCCAGCTGCGGCTCCCGCAGCGAGTAGCGCAGCATCATCGCCACCGACAGGATCGTCGCCAGCGGGTTGGCCACGCCCTTTCCGGCGAGGTCGGGCGCCGATCCGTGGATCGGCTCGTACATGCCGCTGCCGTCGGCGGCCAGCGAGGCGGACGGGAGCATGCCGATGGAGCCCGTGAGCATCGCGGCCGTGTCGGAAAGAATATCACCGAACATGTTGGTCGTGACCACGACGTCGAACTGCTTCGGCGCCCGGACGAGCTGCATGGAGGCGTTGTCCACGTACATGTGGCTGAGCGCGACGTCCGGGTAGTCCCGGCTCACGCGCTCCATCACCTCGCGCCACAGCTCGGAAACCTCGAGCACGTTCGCCTTGTCCACGGAACAGACGCGTCCGTCGCGCTGGCGCGCGATGTCGAACGCGACCCGGCCGATGCGCTCGATTTCGGATTCGCGGTACACCAGCGTGTTGAACCCCTCGCGCTCTCCGCTGTCGAGTGTACGTATGCCGCGCGGTTGCCCGAAGTAGATGCCGCCGGTCAGCTCGCGCACAATCATGATGTCGAGTCCCGAGACCACCGACGGTTTCAGGCTGGAAGCCTCCGCCAGCTCCGGATACAGGATCGCCGGCCGGAGGTTGGCGAACAGCTCCAGCTCGGCGCGCAGCCGCAGCAGCCCGCGCTCGGGCCGCAGCTCGCGTTCGAGGCCGTCCCACTGCGGTCCGCCCACGGCTCCGAGCAGCACGGCGTCGGCGGCGCGCGCTCGTGCAAGGGTCTCGTCCGGCAGCGGCGAGCCGCGCTTTTCATACGCGGCGCCGCCCACCAGGGCTTCATCCAGGTCCAGCTCGAGACCGAAGTCGTGCTGCAGCGTCTCGAGCACCTTCACCGCTTCGGCGACGATTTCCGGGCCGATCCCGTCACCCGGCAACAGCAGTACCCTGCTCATGGACGATCCCTCAGCCCGCCCCGCGGGCGGTGTCGGCGAACAACCAGGGGGCCTCGCGCCGCCGCCGCTGCTCGTATGCCCGGATACGGTCCTGCTTTTCCAGCGTCAGGCCGATATCGTCGAGCCCCTTGAGCAGGGTTTCGCGGCGGAAGTCGTCGATGTCGAAGCGCAGCACGGCGCCGTCGGGCGTCGTGACCGTCCGGGCCTCGAGGTCCACCTCCAGCTCGTAACCCGGGGTCGCCTCGACTTCCCGGAACAGGCGATCCACTTCTGTCGCGTCGAGCGTCACCGGCAGCAGCCCGTTCTTGAAGCAGTTGCTGTAGAAGATATCGGCATAGCTGGGGGCGATCACGGCGCGGAAGCCGGCGTCGTGCAGGGCCCAGACGGCGTGCTCTCGGGACGAGCCGCAGCCGAAATTCTCGCGCGCGAGCAGGATGCTGGCGCCCTGGTAGCGCGGCTGGTTCAGGACGAAATCCGGGTTGCGCCGGCGCGTGGCGTTGTCGATATCCAGCCCGCCCGGATCCAGGTAGCGCCAATCGTCGAACAGGTTGGGGCCGAAGCCGGTGCGCTTGATCGACTTCAGGTACTGTTTCGGAATGATCGCGTCGGTATCCACGTTGGGGCGATCGATGGGGGCCAGCAGCCCCTTGTGACGGATGAAGGGTTCCATGTGCGTGCTCCCTCAGGCCGCGCCCGCGGTCTGGCGAATGTCCACGAAATGCCCGTGCACCGCCGCAGCGGCCGCCATCGCCGGGCTCACCAGGTGGGTCCGGCCGCCCTGGCCCTGCCGACCCTCGAAATTGCGGTTGGAGGTCGATGCGCAGCGCTCCCCGGGCTCCAGCCGGTCGGCGTTCATCGCCAGGCACATCGAGCAGCCGGGCTCGCGCCACTCGAAACCGGCCTCGAGGAAGACGCGGTCGAGGCCCTCGTCCTCGGCCTGCTTCTTCACCAGCCCCGAGCCCGGAACGACCATCGCGAGCCGGACGCTGTCGGCGACGCGGCGCCCGCGCACCTGCTGCGCGGCTGCCCGCAGGTCCTCGATGCGGGCGTTGGTGCACGAACCGATGAAGACCTTGTCGATCCGGATGTCCATGAGCGGCGTGCCCGGCGCGAGGTCCATGTACTCCAGCGCCCGGCGCATGCCGGAGGCGCGCACGGGATCGCTCTCCTGCTGCGGGTCCGGCACTGCCGCGTCCACCGGGAGCACCATGCCGGGCGAGGTGCCCCAGGTCACCTGTGGCGCGATCGCGCCCGCGTCGATGTGCACCTCCCGGTCGAACGCCGCGTCGGGGTCCGAGTGCAGATCCCGCCAGGCCTCCACCGCCCCATCCCAGAGTTCGCCGCCGGGCGCCATGGGCCGGCCGCGCACGTAGTCGATGGTGCGTTCGTCCACCGCGATGATCCCGGAACGGGCGCCGGCCTCGATCGCCATGTTGCACACCGTCATCCGGCCCTCCATCGACAGGTTGCGGATGGCCTCCCCGGCGAACTCGATGGTGTAGCCGGTACCCCCCGCGGTGCCGATCTCGCCGATGATCGCCAGAACGATGTCCTTCGCGGTGATCCCGGGCGCCACGTGCCCGTCGACGTACACGCGCATGTTCTTCGACTTCTTCAGCACCAGGCACTGCGTCGCGAGGACATGCTCGACCTCGGAGGTGCCGATGCCGAAAGCCAGGGCCCCCAGCGCACCGTTGGTGGGCGTGTGGGAGTCGCCGCAGACCACCGTCATGCCGGGCAGCGTCGCGCCCTGCTCGGGCCCGATGATGTGCACGATGCCCTGGCGCACGTCGTTCATCGCGAATTCCCGGATGCCGAACTCGCGGCAGTTCCGGTCGAGCGCCTCGAGCTGCGCCCGCGAAATCGGATCGCTCACGCCGCGGCTGCGGTCGGTCGTGGGCACGTTGTGGTCCGGCACCGCCAGGTTGGCATCCACCCGCCAGGGCTTGCGGCCGGCCAGGCGCAGCCCCTCGAAGGCCTGGGGCGAGGTCACCTCGTGCACCAGGTGCCGGTCGATGTAGAGCAGGCTGGTCCCGTTGCCGTCGGTGTCGACGACG
This sequence comes from Gammaproteobacteria bacterium, assembly GCA_035638775.1. GTDB lineage: Bacteria > Pseudomonadota > Gammaproteobacteria > UBA5335 > SLRW01 > DASQZJ01. The sequence continues at coordinate 40,723 of DASQZJ010000072.1, read as the reverse complement.
TGGGCGTCCCAAAGCTTGTCGTACAGCGTCTTTCCGCTCATGCGTCACCTCCGGATGATGCGCTCACCATAGCGAGGGTGACTGCATAACGCAAATTCATCCTTTTCATATCTTGAATTCTTTCACGGAATGTACTCTACTGGAACCCGACCTATGGACATCCTGAACCTGCAGACCTTCGTGGCCGTCGCCGACACCGGATCGTTCTCGCGCGCGGCGGAGCAGCTCCATCTGACCCAGCCCGCGGTCAGCAAGCGCATCGCGGCGCTGGAAGCCGAGGTGGACCTGCGGGTTTTCGACCGGATCGGACGCCAGGTGAGCCTGACCGAGGCCGGGCGGGCGCTCCTGCCCCGCGCGCGGCGCATCCTGCTGGAGGTGGAGGACAGCCGCCGTGCGCTCTCGCGCATCAACCGGCACGTGGTCGGGCCGCTGCGGGTGGGCACCAGCCATCACATCGGGCTGCACCGGCTGCCGCCGGTGTTGCGGGAATACACGCGGCGGCACCCGGACGTGCACCTGGACATGCAGTTCATGGACTCCGAGCAGGCCTGCCAGAGCGTCGAGCGCGGCGACCTGGAGCTGGGCATCGTGACGTTGCCGCTCAGCCCTTCCCCGCCGCTCGAAATCCGGCCGGTCTGGGACGACCCCATGCGGGTGACGGTCGCGCCCGAGCACCCGCTGGCGACAGCGGCGAGCCCCGACCCGCGCGAGCTGGCCTCCCACCCGGCGATCCTGCCGGACCACGGCACCTTCACCCGGCGGGTGATCGATGCGGCCTTCGAGCCGTTCGGGGTCGAACCCGGCGCCCGGCTGTCGACCAACTACCTGGAGACCATCCGCATGCTGGTCAGCATCGGCCTGGGCTGGAGCGCGCTGCCCGTGACCATGATCGGCAACGGCCTGGTGCCGCTGGACACCCCCGGTCTGGAGATGCGCCGGCAGCTGGGACTGGTGGTGCACCGCGGGCGCAGCCTGTCCCGGGCCGGGGAGGAGATGATCACACTGCTCGAGGAAGCGTCCGCAGGGCGGGCTCGTTGACCCGCTGTTCCGCATCCGGCGGGATCGCCAGGGCCGCCAGGAGCAGCGCTGCCGCTGCCAGCGCCGCCGCCATGCCGAAGATGGCGGGCCCACCCCCGAGATCCCATACGTAGCCGCTGGCCAGGCTGCCGGCCGCGACCCCCGCACCGAACCCGATGCTGCTGTACAGCGCCTGCCCGCGCCCCTGGTTGCGTCCCCGGAAGAAGCGGTGGATGTAGTCGATGGCGACCGCGTGGTTGATGCCAAAGCTCGCCAGGTGCAGGGTCTGGGCCGCGACCACGGCCGCCGGGTACGCCGCCAGCGTGGCGGTGCCGGTCCAGCGCACCACCGATAGCGCCAGCGCCGCCAGCAGCAGGCGTCGGGTGCCCACGCCCCGCATCAGCCGCGGCATCGCCAGGAAGATCCCGATCTCGGCCGCCACGCCCAGGGCCCACAGCTGGCCCACGACTCCCGAGGAGTAGCCCAGCTGCTGCAGGTAGATGGTGAAGAAGGTGTAATAGGGCCCGTGGCTGGCCTGCACCAGGAAGCACACGCCGAACAGCGCCAGCACCTCGCGCTTTCGCAACAGTCGTTTCAGGGACGCCTGCGCCTGCTGGCGCTGGTGCGAGACGCGCTCGGGCACCGTCAGGCTGGTCAGCCAGATCGCCCCGTACAGTCCCATCAGTACCGGCAGGATGACCGCCGGGCGGGCGTGCTCCAGCACCATCCCCAGGCTGCCCACCGTGGTGATGAAGCCCAGCGAGCCCCACAGGCGGATGCGCGTGTAGCGATGACTCTGGTCGCCGAGGTGATTCAGGGTCACTGCCTCGAACTGCGGGAGTGCGGCGTTCCAGAAGAAGCCGAAGCCCGCCATCGCGAGGGCCATCGAGGCGGCATCGCGGGCGAAGAAGGTGGCGGTAAAACAGGCCGGCGCGAGCAGCGCGGCGAGACGGATCACGCGCACCAGCCGGCCGCTGCGATCGGCGATCCATCCCCAAACATTGGGCGCAATGATCTTGGTGGCGGCCAGCACCGCCATCAGCTCGCCGATGGTGGCGCCGCCGAAGCCCAGGCTCTGCAGGTAGACCGCCCAGTAGGGCATCACCACGCCCAGCGTGGCGAAATAGAAGAAATAGAAGCCGGACAGGCGGAAGTACGGGATCCGCCCCCGCATGGTCAGGGAGCCGAGCCCGGTATCACCGGGGTGGACGATTCCGCATCGGCGTTCTGGCCGCGCTGACGCAGGTAGTGATCCAGCAGCACGATGGCGGTCATCGCCTCGGCGATGGGGGTGGCGCGGATCCCGACGCAGGGGTCGTGACGTCCGGTGGTCACGATCTCCACCGGGTTGCCCTCGACGTCCACCGTGCGCCCGGGCAGGCGCAGGCTGGAGGTGGGCTTGAGCCCGATCGAGGCGACGATCTCCTGGCCCGACGAGATGCCGCCGAGCACCCCGCCGGCGTGATTGCTCAGGAACCCCTGCGGGCTCATCTCGTCGCGGAACTGCGTGCCTTTGGCCTCGACGCAGCGGAAGCCGTCGCCGATCTCAACCCCCTTGACCGCGTTGATGCTCATCAGGGCCCGCGCCAGCTCGGCATCGAGGCGATCGAACACCGGCTCGCCCAGCCCGGGCGGCACCCCGGTCGCCACCACGTTGACCCGGGCGCCGACCGAATCGCCCTCCTTGCGCAGGGCGTCCATGTAGGCCTCCAGCTCGGAAACCCGGGCCGGGTCCGGGCAGAAGAACGGGTTGCGATCGGTCTCGTCCCAGTCGAGCAGATCCAGGTGGATCGGCCCCAGCTGCGCGAGGTAGCCGCGCACCACGACGCCCAGCCGCTCGCGCAGGTACTTGCGGGCGATCGCGCCCGCCGCGACCCGCAGCGCGGTCTCGCGCGCGGACGAGCGCCCGCCGCCACGATAGTCGCGGCGCCCGTACTTCTGCTGGTAGGTGTAGTCGGCATGCCCGGGACGGAATCGGTCACGGATCTTGCCGTAGTCCCGGGAGCGCTGGTCGGTGTTCTCGATCAGCAGTCCGATCGACGTCCCCGTGGTCTCGCCCTCGAACACCCCCGAAAGGATGCGCACCCGGTCGGCTTCGCGGCGCTGCGTGGTGTGCCGCGAGCGCCCGGGCCGGCGCCGCTCCAGGTCTTTCTGCAGGTCCCCCTCCGAGAGCGCCATCCCGGGCGGACAGCCGTCCACCACGGCACCCAGCGCCGGACCGTGGCTTTCGCCGAAGGTGGTCACGCAGAACAGCCTTCCGATGGTGTTTCCCGACATCAGCGCTCCCCGTTGCCGCGCGCGGCGTCCAGGTCCCGGGCGGCCAGCACGAACACGCCGTGCCCGCCGCGGCGGAACTCCGGCCATGCGAAGGGCAGGTCCGGCCGCGCCTGCTCCAGGGCCGCCGCGGCGTCGCCGACCTCGCCTACCAGCAGCCCCTCCGGGGCCAGGTGCGCACCGGCCGCGTCCAGGATCCGCAGGATCACGTCCAGCCCGTCCTCTCCGGCCGCCAGGGCCTCCGCCGGCTCGTGCCGGTACTCTTCCGGCAGCGAGGCCATGGCGGCGCGGGTGACATAGGGCGGATTGCTCACGATCAGATCGTAGCGCGTATCGCCGAGGGCCTCGAACAGATCGCAGCGGAGCGCCGTCACACGCTCCTCCAGGGCGTGCCTGCGGACGTTCTCCCGGGCCACCTCGAGCGCGGCCCCGGCGACGTCCACGGCATCCACCCTGGCGGCGGGGAAAGCGAAAGCGCAGGCGATCGCGATGCACCCGCTGCCGGTGCCCAGGTCCAGGATCCGGCCCACCCGGTCCGGCTCGGCAAGCCAGGGCGCGAACCGTTCCTCGATCAGCTCCGCGATGGGCGACCGCGGCACCAGTACCCGTTCGTCCACCCGGAACGGCAGCCCGGCGAACCATGCCTCGCCGGTGAGGTAGGCGGCAGGGCGGCGCTCGTCGACGCGGCGCTGGAGCATCGCCAGCACCCGGCGCCGCTCCGCGCGCGTGAGGCGGCTGGCAAGGTACGGCGCGGGCGTGTCGAACGGCAGGCTGAGCACATGCATGGTCAACGCCCAGGCCTCGTCGAACGCGTTGTCCGTGCCGTGGCCGAAGCTCAGTCCCGCCTCGCCGAACCGGCTCGCCCCCCAGCGGACGCAATCCGCCAGGGTGATCAGCTCGTCACACAGGGTTTCCAGGTCGTCCATCGGCATGCACGAAAGCTCCGAGGCGGGGATCATAGCCGACATCGGTGAACCGGCGCCACGCATGTGCGATAATCCGGCTCCGGTCCGCGCCACCCCGGTCCGGAGCAACTGACAACACCGGCCGGATACCGCAAGGATGGTGCCGCCTGCATGCCCTCGTCTCACCGTTTCGCCGCCTCCCCGTGGGACCGCGCCCTGGCCGCGGCACAATACCCGTTGCCGCAGCATCTCCTCTCGCGCATGGTCCGCGCGGTCGCCCGCAGCCCGCGCCCCTGGCTAAGGGATTTCCTGATCCGGCGTTTCATCCGCCGTTACGGCGTCGACATGAGCGAGGCCGAGCGGCCCGACCCACGAACCTATCGCGACTTCAATGCCTTCTTCACCCGCCCCCTGCGCGGGGGCGCGCGCCCGCTGGCCGGCGGCGCCGGCCGCGTGCTCTGCCCGGTCGACTGCCGCATAAGCCAGATCGGGCCGGTGACCGCGGGTCGCATCCTGCAGGCGAAAGGGCGCCGCTTCGACGTCGCCGGCCTGCTCGGCGACGAGCGACTGGCAACGCGGTTCCGGGACGGGATCTTCGCCACCCTGTACCTGGCTCCGCACGACTACCATCGTGTGCACGCTCCGGTATCCGGCATGGTCACGCGCATGATCCATGTGCCGGGACGCCTGTTCAGCGTCAACCCGGCGACCACGCGCGCGGTGCCCCGGCTGTTCGCCCGCAACGAGCGGGTCGTGTGCCTGCTCGAAGGGACCCGCGGCAGCCTTGCGGTGGTGCTGGTGGGGGCCATGCTGGTGGGCAGCATCGAGACGGTCTGGGCAGGCGAGATCACGCCGCCACGCGGCCGGGGCGTGCACGACGTGAGCTATGGCACCCGGCCGCCACGGCTGGAGGCCGGCGCGGAACTGGGGCGCTTCAACATGGGATCGACCGTGATCGTGCTGGCCGAGCGGGGCCTGCACCGGCGCGCCGACCTGTGCCCCGGGCAGGAGGTCCGGGTGGGCGAGCGGCTGGGGGACTACGCCTGATCCGGGCCCTCACCGTCCCGCATGCTGCTGCAGGAACCAGTCGATCAGGCGCCCGGCGATGCTGATCGGTCCGGGACGCCGGGGCAGCTCACCGGGCGTGTACCAGTCGGCCTCGATGATCTCCTCGCCATCGACCCGGATCTCGCCGCCGGCGTAATCGCAGCGGAAGGCGACCATCAGCGAATGGGGAAAGGGCCAGGGCTGGGAGGCGAAGTACTCGATGTTGTCGACCTCCAGCCCGACCTCCTCGCGCACCTCCCGGCGAACGCACGCCTCGAGTGTCTCGCCCGGGTCGACGAACCCCGCCAGCACGCTGTAGAAGCCGCGCGGAAAATGCGGGGAACGCGCCAGCAGCAGGCGATCGTCGCGCCGCACCAGCGCCATGACCGCGGGCGAAATGCGCGGGAACTGGACCAGCCCGCACTCGGGGCATTCGCGGGCGCGGTCGTTGTTGCCCCGATCCACCAGCGCGGTGCCGCAGCGGCCGCAATACCGGTGCTTGCGATCCCAGTCGATGATCTGCAGCGCGCGCCCGGCAAGCACGTACAGGTCCGGGGGCAGGCCCTCCCAGGCCGACATCAGGCCGTGGAAGCTCATTCCCGACGGCGCCCGGCTGTCTTCTGCGACCTCGGCCGCGTAGCAGTGCTCCCCGGCCAGCCTGCCGAGATACTGGGTACCCAGCGGCTCCAGCCCCAGCTGCCGCGGGTCGCTCACTCGCGGGGGCAGCAGCGCCCCGCCCAGCTGCTCCACCAGGAGGCGGCTGTCGGCGTAGATGAACCAGTGCGACTCGCCGGAACCGGGCGGCGGCCCCTCGACCGCCGGCTCGAACGGCGCCTGGATCTCGAACTCCGGTATGATCATGCGCTCTCTCGTGGTCGGACGGGACTCCGGTCAGCTGCGGTCGAAGGCGAACGGCAGCACCCGCTCCAGGCGAGCGACGCCGGCGACGACCATGAGCAGCCGGTCGACGCCCACCGCGACCCCGGAGCAGTCGGGCAGCCCCGCCTGCATCGCGGCCAGCAGGCGCTCGTCCACCGGGGGGAGCGCCAGCCCCAGCTGCCGCCGGCGCGCCAGCTCCGCGCGGAACCGGCCGGCCTGCTCGGCCGGGTCGGTCAGCTCATGAAAGCCGTTGGCGAGCTCCACGCCATTCAAATACAACTCGAAGCGGGCCGCAACCGCGGGCGGACCGGGCCGGATGCGCGCCAGCGCCGCCTGGCTCGGGGGATAGTCGAAAACGAAACACGGCTCGCCCCGGCCCAACGCGGGTCCGACCACGTGGCTCATCAGCAGGTCGAGCCAGAAGTCGCGATCGCCCGTTGCGCCGGGGTCCGGGCATATCCCGCGGTCCAGGCAGCAGCGCCGGCAGTGCGCCGGATCGGCCGTCATCGGGTCCAGGCCCGCATGCCGCAGGAAAGCGTCCCGGTAGGTGATGCGCTCGTCCCGCACCGTCCGCCCCAGGACCGCCCCGAGCAGCCCGGCCACCTCGTCCATCAGCGCGTGTTCGTCGAACCCCGGCCGGTACCATTCGAGAAGCGTGAACTCGGGGCTGTGCAGGCGCCCCAGCTCGCCGTCGCGGAAAACCCGGCAGATCTGGTAGATCGGGCCCGAGCCCGCGGCCAGCAGCCGCTTCATGGGGAACTCGGGGGAGGTGTGCCAGTAGCGGTGGTGGGGAGCCGGCACCGCGACCTCGCTGCGCAGGCTGTGCAGCGCAGGATCGGTCGCGGCGGCGCGGGAAAGCATGGGAGTTTCCACCTCCCACACACCGCGCTCGGCGAAGAACGCGCGGATCCCCGCGATGCGTTGCGCGCGCCAGCGCAGCGTCTCCAGGTCGGCCGCGGGGCGCCAGTCGGTGGCGTCGTTCATGGACTGGTCCGGCAGACCTGCCGTGGCCGGCACTCCGGCCCGTCGCGACAGGCCGCTACTCCTTGCCCCGCCCGACGTACTCGCCGGTACGGGTATCGACCTTGATCCGCTCGCCCTCCTCGATGAACAGCGGCACCCGCACCACGGCGCCGGTTTCGAGAGTGGCGGGCTTGCTGCCGCCGCTGGACGTATCGCCGCGTACCCCGGGGTCGGTCTCGGTGATGCGCAGGGTGACGAAGCTCGGGGCCGACACCGTCAGCGGTGCACCGTCCCAGAGGGTGACCTGGCACATGTCCTGCTCCTTGAGCCACTGCGCCGCCTCGCCCACGGCCTCCTTGCTCGCGGCATACTGCTCGAAGCTGCCGGGGTCCATGAAGTGCCAGAACTCGCCGTCCGCGTACAGGTACTGGAGCTCCAGCTCCAGCACGTCGGCCGCCTCGACCGTATCGCCGGACTTGAACGTGCGTTCCACCACCCGGCCGGTGCGGAGGTTGCGCACCTTGACCCGGTTGAAGGCCTGGCCCTTGCCCGGCTTGACGAATTCGTTCTCGACGATGGCGCAGGGTGCGCCGTCCAGCATGATCTTGAGTCCGGCCTTGAATTCGCTGGTGCTGTAGCTGGCCATCTGCGCTCCGATTGTTGCACACTGCCGGTCACGTGCCGGCACCCCGCGGGGCACCTCAAGGCCCGGCTCGCCAAGCGCGCTATGATAACCAAATCCGATCCCGCAACCCAATCCCGCCCCTGGCAGCGGGCGCTCGCGCGCGCGATCAGCGACCCGCGCGAGCTGCTCCGGCGGCTGGCACTGGATCCTGCCGCGGTCGACCTGTCCGCGGCCGACAGCGGATTCCCCCTGCGGGTGCCGGAGAGCTACGTCCGGCGGATGCAGCCCGGCGACCCCGACGATCCCCTGCTGCGCCAGGTGTTGCCGGTCGCCGCGGAGCGACGCGTGGCAGCCGGCTATTCCGCCGACCCGGTCGGCGACCTGGCGAGCGCCGTCCGGCCGGGCCTGTTGCACAAGTACGCCGGGCGGGTGCTGCTGGTCGCCACCGGGGCATGCGCCGTGCATTGCCGCTACTGCTTCCGGCGGCATTTCCCGTACTCTGGGGAAACCGCACGCGGCAAGCGGTTGCAGGCGGCACTCGACTACATCCGCGCCGATCCCTCGATCCGCGAGGTGATCCTGAGCGGTGGCGATCCCCTCTCGCTGAGCGACGAGCGCCTGGCGGAACTGACCGCTGCGCTCGCGGAGATCCCTCACGTGGAGATCCTGCGCGTGCACACACGCACGCCCGTGGTATTGCCGGAGCGCGTCGACGGCGACCTGCTCGCGTGGCTGTCGGGCTGGCCGCGGACCCGGGTGGTGGTGCTGCACGCCAACCATGCACGGGAGATCGACGCGCAGGTCGCGGAGGCCGCCCGGGCGCTCGCCGGGGCCGGAGCCCGGCTGCTCAACCAGGCGGTGCTCCTGCGTGGGGTCAACGACAGCGTCGGGGCCCTCGAGGCGCTCAGCCGACGCCTGTTCACTGCGGGCGTTCTGCCGTACTACCTGCACCTGCTCGACCCGGTCGCGGGCGCGAGCCACTTCGAGGTCCCCGAACGGACCGCGCGCCGGCTGATCGAGGTGCTGGCCGCGCGCCTGCCGGGATACCTGGTACCGCGGCTGGCGCAGGAGGTCCCCGGGGCGACTTCCAAGCGCTGGCCCGGCGCGGTGGAAAACACACCGCAAATCGGATAGAAATGGGCCCGTGCGCCCGTATGCCGGAGCGCCGCAAGCGAGGATTCGAATTGACCGCCAACAATGTGCTCACAATCTGGGTCATCGACGAATCCCAGAACGATGCCGAACTGCTGGCGAGCGCGCTGCGCAACGCCGGCCACCGGATCCGCAGCAGCCAGTTCCGGCGCCGCAAGGACCTCCGGGAGCAGCTGCACAACGATCTCCCGGATCTGGTGTTCTGTGCCGCCGACATCGAGTCCATCGATCTGCGTGCCTGTGTCGCGGTCGTCGCCGACGCCGATGCCTCGATCCCGGTGATCGCGGTGGCCGGCGAGCCCACCGTCGACGCCATCGCCGGCGCCATGGAGGACGGCGCCCGGGATCTGGTGGCGCGCACCGCGACCGCGCACCTGCACCAGGTGGTGGCGCGCGAGCTGGCCTCCCGCCGCCAGTACCTCGAGCTGCTGGACGCCCGCCAGCTCGCGCGGGAAGCTCGCCAGCAGACGCAGAGCTTCCTCGAGGCGACCACCGACGCGGTCGCCTTCATTACCGAGGGCATCCATGCGGCCTCCAATCCGGCCTACGCACGCGCGTTCGGTTACGAACTCCCGGCCCAGGTCGAGGGCCTGCCCTTCATGGACTTCGTCGCGCCCGCGCACCAGGCGACGGTGAAGAACCTGCTGCGCGTGTTCGAGCGGGGTGAATCCCCCGAGCCGGGCCCGCACGAGATCGAGGCCCGGCGCGCCGACGGCAGCACCTTCGCCGCGCGGCTGCACCTTGCCGGCATCTCCGTGGACGGCGAGCGCTCCCTGCAGGTCCTGATCCCCGCCGGCATGGGTGACAGCGGGGCCGACCAGGCGCTGGAGAGCCTGCGTGAGCGCCATGCCCGTCTCGAGCGCAAGTACCAGATCCTGACCGTCGAGCATGCAAAGCTCCGGCGCGCCGGCCGCGACCGTGCCGCGGAAGGCCTGGCCGAAACCCGGCGGACGGTGCAGGAAGTGGAGCGCCGCATTTCCGGCGATGCGCCGGAGCAGGGGCGCTCCCACAGCCGCTTCATCGACATGCTCGGAGACCGGCTGGCCCCGGATGCCGCCGGAGACCGGGAGGCCGCGGTGGCCTGCCTGCACCTGGACGGCCACGACGCGCTGGTGCGCGAGCTCGGGTTCCGGGCCGTGGACGGGTTCATGGACCAGATCGAGCGGACGGTGCGCGAGCAGCTGCAAGCGGACGATCTGATCGGACGCTTCGGTGACGGTACGCTCGCGGCCCATCTGAGCCGGTCGCGGGTGGAGGAGGCCGAGAGACAGCTGGAGCGGGCCCGGGAAGCGATCCGCTCCGCGGTCTTCGAGGCCGACGGGCGTTCGCGCCACCTCTCCTGCAGCATCGGGGTGCGGCCGGTCACCGGCAGCACCCGGGCCAGCGCGGACGAGCTGATGCGGGAGGCCTACCTGATGGCCCTGGACACTTCGGACGCGGGCGGCGACCCGGTGGTCGACGACGGGTCCGCGGGGGCACAGGACGCCGAGCCGGACAGCGATGATGCCTGGGCACAACGCCTGCGGCAGGCACTCGACGGCGAGGGATTCCACCTCGTCTACCAGCCGATCGCCGCCCTGGACGGCAGCTCGTCGAGCGCCTACGAGGTGCGCCTGCGGCTGGAGGACGGCTCCGGCGAGGAGATCCTGCCGCGGGCCTTCCTGCCCCCCGCCGAGCGCAGCGGACTGATGCCCCGGATCGACCGCTGGGTTGCGGACCGGACCCTGACGATGGTGCAGGAGCAGGACGAGATCCGGCCCGGGACCGAGTTCCTCGTCAAGCTCTCGGGGGCCACGCTGCGCGCGGAAGGGCTGGAGGATTGGGTGCGGGAGATCTGCGATCGCGCCCGGGAGCTCGGCGTGCAGCTGCTGTTCGAAGTGTCGCAGGCGGTCGCGGAAAACCATATCAACGTGGTATCGAAGCTCGCTCCGCTCCTGATCGAGCTCCGGTCGGGCCTGGTGATCGACCACTTCGGCACCGGCGAGACGGCGCTCGACGTGCTGGAACAGATTCCGGTCAACTACGTCAAGCTCGACGACTCGTTCATGTCCGACCTGGACCGCGACAAGGCCAAGCGCGAACGCTTCAGCCGCATGGTCGAGGCCGCCCGGGAGAAGGGCATCCTGAGCATCGCCGGTCACGTCGAGGATGCCCGGGCGCTGGCGGTGCTGTGGCAGCTCGGGGTCAACTTCATCCAGGGCAACTACGTGCAGGAACCCGAAGTCGTATTGGCCTCGGCCCAGGGTTTCCAGTGGAACACCGGCGAGACCGAGGCCCGCTAGCCGGCCGGTCGCAGCCTCTCCCGGAGCCGTTCAGCCCGGCCGCCGCAGTGCCTCGATCCGGTCCGCCAGCGGCGGATGGCTCAGGAACAGCGACCTCAGTCCCCTGCCGGGACGCCCGGCGATGCCGAAGGCGCTGAGCTGCCGGGGCAGCGTTGCCGGTTCCGCGGCATCACGCAGTCGCTCCAGTGCGCTGATCATCGGTGCCGCACCGAGCACCGCGGCCGACCCCGCGTCGGCCCGGAACTCCCGCCAGCGCGAGAACCACATCACCACCATCGTCGCCAGCAGCCCGAACGCGATCTCCGTCACGATCACGGTGACGAAATAGCCGGGTCCCACCCCGCGCTCGGTGCGGAATACGACCCGGTCCACGAGGTAACCCGCCACCCGCGAGAGGAACAGCACAAAAGTATTGACCACGCCCTGGATGAGGGCGAGCGTCACCATGTCGCCGTTGGCCACGTGGCTGAGCTCGTGGCCCAGCACCGCGCGCACCTGCTGCCGGTCCATCCCCCGCAACAGGCCGGTACTGACCGCCACCAGGGCCCGGTCGCGCGACATCCCCGTGGCGAAGGCGTTCATATCGGCGGCCTCGTAGATGGCCACCCCGGGCGTGCCGATGCCCTTGCGCCTTGCCAGATCCGACACCGTGGAGAGCAGCCAGGATTCGGTCTCGCTGCGTGCCTGTTCGATCACTTCCGCGCCGGTGAAGCGCATGGCCATCCAGCGCGACAGGGCCAGCGACACCAGCGAGCCGCCCATGCCCAGGACCAGCGCCAGAACCAGAAGCGCACGGTAATCCAGGCCGCCGTGCTGCGCCAGCAGCCGGTCGATTCCCAGCAGGCGCAGCACGACCGTCAGCACCAGGATGACGGCCAGGTTGGTGACGCCGAACAGCAGGATCCGTTTGAACCAGCTCATGGACAGCCCTCCGGCCGGTGATTGGCCGGAATATCGGGCCGCCGGAACATCTTTTCAATACGGGAAAGCCGCAGTCATGCGGCGCCAGCGCGCGGCATCGACAAGAGCGCCTAGTCCTGGCTCTCGAGACGATCCACCTTCTGCCAGCCCCGCGGCAGGAGCGTGCCGCGCCGCCCGCGTTCGCCGAGGTAGGCGTCGCGCTCGGTGGGCCGGATGTACATGCGCCTCCTGCCGCTGAGTACCGCGACGCTCTGGCCCGGCTCGACCACCGCCACCGAGACCATCCGCTCGCCGTCGGACAGCCGTCGCGGCGGGATGCCGAGGATCTTGTTGCCCTTGCCGCGGGCCAGAACCGGCAGATCCCGCACCGGGAACAGCAGCGCCCGGCCCGCGGTGCTGGCCGCGGCGAGCACGTCCTTCTGCAGGTCGCGCACCGGCACCGGCGCCAGGATCCGCGCACCCTCGGGAACGCGCAGCACCGCCTTGCCCGCGCGGTTGCGGGTGTACAGGTCACGCAGGCGCACCAGGAAGCCATGGCCCCGGTCGGTGGCCAGCAGGTAATGATCCTCGACCTCGCCCAGCATCACCCCCACGAACCAGGCGCCGTCGGGCGGATCGAGGCGGCCGCTCAGAGGTTCGCCCTGGCTGCGTGCCGACGGCAGCGTATGCGCCGGCAGGGCATAGGTGCGCCCGGCGGAATCGAGCACGATCGCCTGCTGGTTGCTGCGCCCGCGCGCCGCATGGGCATACTCGTCGCCGGCCTTGTAGCTCAGGCTTTCGGGGTCGATCTCGTGTCCCTTGGCCGCCCGGATCCAGCCCCGCCGGGAAAGTACCACGGTGACCGGCTCGGACGGCGCCAGCTCGCTCTCGTCCATGGGCCGGGCCGCGGCCCGCTCGACCAGGCGGGACCGGCGCGCGTCGCCGTACCGCTGCGCGTCCGCTTCCAGCTCTCCGCGGAGCTGGCGCCGCAGGCGCGCATCGGAACCCAGGGTCCGCTCGAGCCCGGCGCGCTCGCCCTCCAGCTCTTCCTGCTCGGCCCGGATCTTCATCTCCTCCAGGCGCGCGAGGTGACGCAGCCGGAGCTCCAGGATCGCCTCCGCCTGGACCTCGCTCAGGCCGAAGCGCTGCATCAGTACCGGCTTCGGCTCGTCCTCCCGCCGGATGATCGCGATCACCTCGTCGATGTTCAGGTAGGCGGCCAGCAGGCCCTCGAGCACGTGCAACCGGTCGCGCACCTTCGCGAGCCGGAACTGCAGACGCCGGCGCAGCGTGACGGTGCGGAACTCCAGCCACTCCAGCAGGATCTCGCGCAGATCCTTCACCCGCGGCCGGCCGTCCAGCCCGATCACGTTGAGATTGACGCGGTAGCTGCGTTCCAGGTCGGTCGTGGCGAACAGGTGCCGCATCAGCGCCTCGACGTCGATGCGACGGGATCGCGGCACGATCACCAGCCGGGTGGGATTCTCGTGATCCGACTCGTCGCGCAGGTCCTCCACCATCGGCAGCTTCCGGGCCCGCATCTGGCCGGCGATCTGCTCGAGTACCTTGCTGCCCGAGACCTGGTACGGCAGCGCGGTGACCACCAGGTCGCCGTTCTCGCGCTGGTAGCGCGCGCGCATGCGCAGGCTGCCGCTGCCGCTGTGGTAGATGTCCCGGATTTCCTCCGGCGGGGTGATGATCTCGGCGTCGGTCGGGAAATCGGGCGCCGGGACGTGCCCGCACAGGGTATCGATGTCCGCTTGCGGATTCTCCAGCAGCGCCACGCACGCGGCCGCGACCTCGCGCAGGTTGTGTGGCGGGATGTCCGTCGCCATGCCCACCGCGATCCCGGTGGCGCCGTTCAGGAGCACGTGCGGCACCCGCGCCGGCAGGCGCTCCGGCTCCTCCAGGGTACCGTCGAAGTTCGGCGTCCAGTCCACGGTGCCCTGCCCCAGCTCGGACAACAGCAATGCCGCGAACGGTGTCAGGCGCGCCTCGGTGTAGCGCATCGCGGCGAAGGACTTGGGGTCGTCGGCGGTGCCCCAGTTGCCCTGGCCGTCGATCAGGGGATAACGGTAGGTGAAATCCTGGGCCATGATCACCATGGCCTCGTAGCAGGCGGTGTCTCCGTGGGGATGGAACTTGCCGAGCACGTCGCCGACCGTGCGCGCGGACTTCTTGGGCTTGGACGCGGCCGACAGCCCCAGCTCCGACATGGCGTAGAGGATGCGCCGCTGCACCGGCTTGAGCCCGTCGCCGATATGCGGCAAGGCCCGGTCCAGGATCACGTACATCGAGTAGTCCAGATAGGCCTGCTCGGTGAACACCTTGAGCGGCAGGCGCTCGACTCCTTCGAAATTCAGCTCGGGGGTGTCGGCCATTCGGGACTCGCGTTCAAGTTGAGTGGTGAGGGCGGAGCGTGGATCCGGGCACGAGGGATCCAGTTTTAAGTTATTAAGTTATTAAGATGTTAAGTTGTTAAGTTATTAAGCTATTGAGTCAAAGTTGCGGGGCGAGGAGACGTCGGACGTGCAACGCAAGGCAAGTGGTGCGCGATCCTGGCGGGCGTTTGTCCACGTTGTCGACGCTGGACACTCCAGCCGCACCCGGACCTTCCCCTTAACAACTTAACAACTTAATAACTTAATAACTTAATAACTTAAAACTCCACGACTCACAATAAATCCAGCTCCGCCATATCCCCCTTGCTCTCCAGCCACGCGCGCCGGTCGGCGGCCCGCTTCTTGCCCAGCAGCATGTCCATCAGCTGCTCGGTGTCGTCCTCCTCGACCGTGAGCTGCACCAGGCGGCGGCTGTCGGGGGAGATGGTGGTTTCGCGCAGCTGCACCGCGCTCATCTCGCCCAGGCCCTTGAAGCGGGTCACGCTGACCTTGCCGCGGCGCTTCTCCGCCGCGATGCGGTCCAGCACGCCGTCGCGCTCCTGGTCGTCGAGAGCGTAGAACACGTCCTTGCCCACGTCGATGCGGTACAGCGGCGGCATCGCGATGTACACGTGCCCCGCTTCGACCAGCGGCCGGAAGTGGCGCAGGAACAGCGCGGCGAGGAGGGTGGCGATATGCCGGCCGTCGGAATCGGCGTCCGCCAGGACGCAGATCTTGCCGTAGCGCAGGCCCTCGAGGCGACCCGGGCCCGGCTCCACCCCGATGGCGACCGCGATCGCCTGGACCTCCTGGGACGCCAGCACTTCCGACGGCGCCACTTCCCAGGTATTGAGAATCTTGCCGCGCAGGGGCATCACCGCCTGGAACTCGCGGTCGCGTGCCTGCTTGGCGGAACCGCCCGCGGAATCCCCCTCCACCAGGAACAGTTCGGTGCGCCCGGGGTCCTGGGAGATGCAGTCCGCCAGCTTGCCCGGCAGGGCCGGGCCGGCGGCCACGCGCTTGCGCTGCACCTTGCGGCTGGCGCGCGCGCGCGCCTGGGCGTTGCCGATCGCGAGCTGCGCCAGGGCGTCGCCGACGTCCGAGTGCTGGTTCAGCCAGAGGCTGAGGCTGTCCTTGACCACCCCCGAGACGAACGCGGCGCACTCGCGCGACGACAGCCGTTCCTTGGTCTGGCCGGAGAACTGGGGCTCCTGGAGCTTGACGGAGAGCACGTAGGCGCACCCGGCCCATACGTCTTCCGGGGCCAGCCGCAGCCCGCGCGGCAGCAGGCCACGGAAGTCGCAGAACTCGCGCAGCGCCTCGGTCAGCCCCGCGCGCAGGCCGTTGACGTGGGTGCCCCCCTGCGTGGTCGGGATGAGGTTGACGTAGCTCTCGGCGAGTCCGTCACCACCCGCCGGGAGCCAGGCCAGGGACCACTCGACGCTTTCCCGTTCCCCCGTGAAGCTGCCGTCGAACGGCTCGGCGGGCAGCCGTTCGCTGTCCCCGAGCTGCTCCCCCAGGTAGTCCGACAGCCCCCCCTGGTATTGCCACTCCAGCGTCTCGCCGCTCGCCTCGAGGCGCAACGTCACCGCGAGCCCGGGACAGAGCACCGCCTTGGCGCGCAGGGCGTGGCGCAGCGGCGCCAGGGCGAAGGCCGGGCTGTCGAAATACCCGGCGTCCGGCCAGAACCGGAGTCGCGTCCCGCGGGCTCCCCGGCGTGCCCGCCCCGAATCGTCCAGCCCGGAAACCTTCTCGCCGTGCGCGAAGGCCATGGTCCATTCGTGCCCGTCGCGCCGGACCGTGACCTCGAGGCGCTCCGACAGCGCATTGACCACCGACACGCCGACCCCGTGCAGGCCCCCGGCGAACTGGTAGCTCTTGTGCGAGAACTTGCCGCCGGCATGCAGGCGGGTAAGGATCAGCTCCACGCCCGGGACGCCTTCCCCGGGGTGGAGGTCCACCGGCATGCCGCGCCCGTCGTCCTCGACCTCCAGCGAGCCATCCGCGTACAGGGTCACGTCGAGGCGTGTCGCGTATCCCGCGATGGCCTCGTCCACGCTGTTGTCGATGACTTCCTGGGCGAGATGGTTGGGCCGGCTGGTGTCGGTGTACATGCCCGGCCGCCGGCGGACCGGGTCCAGGCCACTCAGGACTTCGATGGCCGAGGCGTCGTAGACCTCGTTCATAGGCACCGTCTTGGTTTTCGTCGTCCCGGTGCCGCGCCCGGTCGCCCGGGCGCGGACCACTCGGCGCGCAGTGTACGCCAGGGTCCGCGCCAGGCCAATTGCGGAGACGCCCGGTTCAGTCCGCAGCGGCCAGGTCGCCCGCCAGGGCACGCGCCACGTTGTCCGGCACGGGGTCGACCCGATAGCGGTAGTTGTCGTGGTCGATGCCGGCGCGCAGGGTCGCCCCGTCCCGGGCATCGCGCACCATGGCGGGCGTCAGCTCAAAGCGCAGGAAATGCACCGAGGAGGTCTTCTCCGGCGTGGACCGCTCCAGGTCCTCGTCGGCGACGGGCCGGACCGGGTCGTGGTCCCCGATTTGAATCCAGACCCGGTTCTCGATCCCCACCAGGCGTGCCAGCTGGCGGCGCCGCTCCTCCGCGTCCGGATACTCGAGCATGAAGGTGGCCTTCCAGTTGTGGCCGTCGGGAATCAGTGGATTGTACGCGGCCAGCTCGTCCTCGATCTCGTCCGGATCGAAGATCCGCTCGACCCGCAGGATCTCCTGCACCTGGTACTGGATCGTCCGGCGATCCTCGAAATACAGGGTGGCGTTGGGCCCGACCGGCAGCTGCCGATCGCGCTTGTAGGCCATGATCTCGCGTCGGAATTCCGGCCGGATCTCCGCGTATTTCTCGAGACTGTGGAGATCGCCGCGCTGCAACTGGCTCATGGGAACCTCCCGCTAGTCCGACTCGTGGCGAACGATGTCCTTGAGCGGCTTGTCGCTGAACAGGTACTCGCGAAGCTGCGCGTCCAGGTGCCCGTTGCTCCGGCGCAGCCATTCGAGCACCATCGCCGCGTGCTCCATCTCCTCGTCGCGGTTGTGCGCCAGGATCGCCTTGAGATCCTCGTCGCGGCATGCCTGCACCCGCTGGTTGTACCAGTCGACCGCTTCCAGCTCCTCCATCAGCGACACCACCGCCCGATGGAAGTCCCTGGTCTCGTCGGAGAGCTCCGCTACCGGCTCGTGATATCCCTCGCTCGCCATTCTCGATCCTCCTCGTGTTCCTTCGTGAATGCCGTCCGCTCGGGGCGCTTCAGATTCCGTAAGCGGTGCGCAGCAGCCGCAGCGGATGCTCCGCGGCGCCCTGTCCGACGCCGTGCCCGATCTGGTCGCCGGCCATGGGACAGTCGCTGGTATAGTGATCGGGCCCCGCCTGGCGCACCTTGTTGACCACCGGTCGCGCGATCTTCTGCGCGGTCTCGTAGAACTCGGCCTTCACCGCGTAGGTTCCGTCGTGCCCGGAACAGCGCGCGATGGGTGAGATCTTGGTGTCGGGCACCAGCTTCAGGACGTCCCGGGTCTTGAGACCGATATTCTGGACCCGCAGGTGACAGGGCACATGATACGAGACCCTGCCCAGGGACTGCTCGAAGTCCGTACGCAGCTTGCCTGCCTTGTGGCGGCGCTCGAGGTATTCGAAGGGATCGAAGAAGCGCTGCCTGACCTTCTGCACTTCGGGATCGTCCGGGAACATCAGCGGCAGCTCCTGCTTGAACATCAGCACGCA
The DNA here is from genome assembly GCA_035638775.1 of Gammaproteobacteria bacterium. Classification (GTDB taxonomy): domain Bacteria; phylum Pseudomonadota; class Gammaproteobacteria; order UBA5335; family SLRW01; genus DASQZJ01. The sequence continues at coordinate 22,562 of DASQZJ010000072.1, read as the reverse complement.
GGACGGCACCGGCGCGACGATATCCCAGCCCTCGTCGACCAGCCGTGCCAGGACCGGAATATTGGCCTGCCGTGCCCGGTTCACGGATTCCAGGTCGCCGGCCTCGAGCTTGGGCATGCCGCAGCAGCGCTCCTTCTCCGCCAGCCGCACGGGTATCCCGTTGTGCTCGAACACCGCCACCAGGTCCTCGCCCATGTCCGGCCGATTGTAGTTGCAGTAACAGGTGGCGAACAGCGCCACGCGGCCGGTCGTGTCATCGGTGGGCTCGGCGCGCAGCTCCGGAGCCGCGCGGTTCTTCATTCGCCGGCGCAGGGTGTCGCTGTGGTACTCCGGCACCGGCGCCTGGTGGTGAACACCGAAGGTCTTCTCCAGCGCCTTGCGCGCGGCCGGGATCCGGTTGACACGATTGACCGTCCGGGCCACCACGGGGATGCCCGCGAGGGTGCCGACACGATCCGTCGAGGTCAGTACCCGGTCACGCAGCTTGACGTCGCCCCGCTGGTACTTCACCGCCTTGGCGCGCAGCATCAGGTGAGGGAAGTCCACGTTCCAGGGATGCGGTGGAACGTACGGACATTTCGTCATGAAGCACATGTCGCACAGGTAGCAGTTGTCGACCACGTCCCAGTACGCCTCGTGCCCGACGGAATCCAGCTCCCCGGTTTCCGACTCGTCGACCAGATCGAACAGGGTCGGAAATGCGTGGCACAGGCTGAAGCACCGGCGACAGCTGTGGCAGATGTCGAAGACCCGCTCCATCTCTTCGAACAGGGCCGACTCGTCGTAGAATTCCTGCTCCTGCCACCGCAGCGGATGACGGGTCGGCGCCGCGGTGCTGCCTTTCTGCCGTTCGCCCTCGTTGTCGTCCATCACTGTCCCCCGTTGCGTCATTCCGGGCCAGGCGGCTCCCTATCATCCATCCGGTCAGGGCCGATGCCTCGCCCGGGCGCTGCTGTCGGCCCGTCCCGCACGGCGGGGCCGCGCGCGCCGGCACGCTCTCCCCGGCGCCGCCCGCGCAACTCCTGCGACCTCCGGGACGGAGCGCTTCCCTGACCGCCCCGGCAAGCACAGGGGGCCGACGGGCGTCGCGCCCGAGGCCCCCTGGCCGGGTGACGGACCGCTTACTCGAGGCCGTCCAGCGCCTTCTGGAAGCGGTTGGCGTGCGAACGCTCTGCCTTCGCCAGCGTCTCGAACCAGTCCGCGATCTCGTCGAAGCCCTCGTCGCGGGCGGTCTTGGCCATGCCGGGGTACATGTCGGTGTACTCGTAGGTTTCGCCGGCGATGGCCGACTTCAGGTTGGCCTCGGTCTCGCCGATCGGCAGATCGGTGACCGGATCGCCCACCTGTTCCAGATATTCGAGGTGGCCATGCGCGTGCCCCGTCTCGCCCTCGGCGGTAGACCGGAACACCGCGGACACGTCGTTGAATCCCTCGATGTCGGCCTTGCCCGCGAAATACAGGTAGCGGCGGTTGGCCTGGCTCTCGCCCGCGAATGCGTCCTTGAGGTTCTGCAGGGTGTTGCTGTCCTTCAGGTCCATAGCCTGTTGACCTCCATCGACTGTTGGATGGGCACACGGATTGACGGTACCCGCATTCCGGCGGTCGAACGCCGGCCGGGAACCGGATAATATTTAGACTGTGTCTAAATGCGTACCCAGTTTAACCCTGTCCCGCGCAAAGTCAACCGCCCGCGCCTACTGGACCCGAATACCCGCGATAAGGCACCATGCGGCTACCTGCCCGGAAGCGAGCACACCCTGATCGTGAGCAGCAAGAAGGAAACCGGAAACACCGAATCGGTGGATTTCGAAAAGACCCTCGCCGAGCTGGAATCCCTGGTGGAGCGGCTCGAGAGCGGCGAGCTCAGCCTGGAGGAATCCCTGCGCCAGTTCGAGCGCGGCGTCACGCTCACTCGCGCCTGTCAGCAGGCACTGCAGGCGGCCGAACAGAAGGTCCGCAGGCTCAGCGAGGAAGGCGGCGCCGCCACGCTGGAGCCTTTCGAGGGCGAAGACGGCTCATGAGCACCACGACGATCCCTCTCCTGGCGCGCTACCGCGCGCGGGCGGACGCCGCCCTGGAAGCGCGCCTGCCCGACGCGTCGCTGGCGCCCGAGCGGCTGCACGCTGCCATGCGCTACGCCGTCACCGGCGGGGGCAAGCGCCTGCGTCCGGCCCTGTGCTATGCCACGGGCGAGGCCCTGGCGATACCGCCGGAGATACTGGACGCGCCGGCATGCTCGGTAGAGTTCATCCACGCCTACTCCCTGGTGCACGACGACCTGCCGGCGATGGACGACGACGAGCTGCGCCGCGGGCGTCCCACCTGCCACCGCGCCTTCGACGAGGCCACGGCGATCCTCGCCGGCGACGCCCTGCAGTCACTGGCGTTCCATACGCTGTGTCACGATCCGGCGCTGGACGTGACGCCCCAGGCGCGCCTCGGGATGGTCGCGGAGCTTGCCCTGGCGTGCGGCTCGCGCGGCATGGTCGGCGGCCAGATGCTGGACCTGCAGGCCGAGGGACGCAGCCTCGACGTGGCCGAGCTCGAGTTCATGCACATCCACAAGACCGGCGCCCTGATCCGGGCCAGCGTGATGCTGGCGGCGCTGGCGCTGCCCGGGCTCGCTGTCGAGCGCCGCCAGGCTCTGGACCACATGGCGAAGTGCATCGGGCTGGCGTTCCAGATCCGTGACGACCTGCTCGACGTGGAAGGGGACACCGGCGAGCTGGGCAAGCGCAGTGGCGCCGACGCCGAGCGCGGCAAATGCACCTATGTCTCGGCTCTCGGCCTCGACGGTGCGCGCGAACGCCTGGCGGAGCTGCACCGCGAGGCGCTTGGCGCTCTCGAGCCCCTGGGGAGCCCGGCGGAGCCGTTGCGCACCCTGTGCAACACCATCGTGGAGCGCCGAAGCTGACCCGCGCAAGGGCCGGCGGCCCCGATTGCCGCGAACGGGCGATCGCGAGAGATCCCCGCTTCGGCCCGGATTCCCGCGGCGCCGAACGAATCCCGGCAGCGATTGCCGCGACGGGCGCGGGTGGCCCGGCATGCGCAGGGCACGTTTGCCACGCCGGCTCCGGAGGCGATCCTTCATTGTCAACGGGGCCCGGGCCCAGTAATATCTCAGTAATTTGGTCAGGATTGACTTGATGCCCGCCAGCTACACGCTGAAAATACTCACTGACTTCGCGTCCGCGCATACGCTCCGGCATTACCCGGGAGCCTGCAGCCGCATGCACGGCCACAACTGGAAGGTCGAAGTCGAGATGGTGGCGCGTGAGCTCGACCGCGCGGGCATGGGAGTGGATTTCCGGCGCATCAAGCAGGCGGCCCGGGAGATCACCGGGCGGCTGGATCATCGTTATCTCAACGAGATCCCGCCGTTCGACGAGATCAATCCCACCGCCGAGCATGTTTCGCGCTACCTTTACCGGGAGCTGGCGCAGGCACTCGACAGCGACACCGTGCGGATCAGCGCGGTGACGCTGTGGGAAACCGACCGGGCCTGCGTCCGTTATACCGAGGATTGACCGGACACCGCCGGCGCCCCCTCCGGACGGGCACGGGATGCGTCCGGAAGGCGGCCGAACGGCCGCGCGGGCACGTCCAGCAGGGGACCAGAGATGAGTCAGATGAGCCAGGCCGCCGCAGTGGTGAGCAAGATCGCAGACGTACAGGGCAGTCCCGATACGCGCCGGATCGCCATCAACCGGGTGGGGATCCGCGAGCTGCGTCACCCCGTGCGCGTGCGCGACCGGTCCGGGGACGTGCAGCACACCATCGGGCGGCTGAACATGTACGTGAACCTGCCCCACCACCAGAAGGGGACGCACATGTCGCGCTTCGTCGCGATCATGACGGAGCACGACCAGGTGCTGACGGTGGAATCGCTGCAGGACCTCACCCGGCTGATGACCGCGCGCCTGGAGGCCGACGCCGGGTACGTCGAGATCTCCTTCCCCTACTTCGTGCGCAAGGCGGCCCCCGTATCGGGCGTCGAGAGCCTGATGGACTACGAGGTCACCCTCACCGGCGTGCGCCAGCACGATACCACGGAGGCATGGATCCGGGTTCAGGTCCCCGTGACCAGTCTGTGTCCCTGTTCCAAGGAGATTTCGGACTACGGCGCGCACAACCAGCGCTCCCACGTCACCGTCGAGGTGCGCACGCACTCGTCCGTATGGATCGAGGATCTGATCGACCTGGTCGAGGACGAGGCGTCCTGTGAGCTGTATGGTCTGCTCAAGCGCCCCGACGAGAAGCACGTCACCGAGCGCGCGTACGACAATCCCAAGTTCGTCGAGGACATGGTGCGTGACGTGGCAGTGCGCCTGAATGGCGACGACCGCATCCGCGCCTACACGGTCGAGTCCGAGAACTTCGAGTCCATCCACAACCATTCGGCGTACGCGCACGTCGAGTTCGACAAGGACCGCGACGCTCCGGAGCCCGACGGGGAGTAAGGCCGGCGCCCGCCGGCCTCAGGCGACCCGCCACCAAAGCAGGGCCCAGAGCACGACCGCTGCGCAGGCACCGGCAAGCAGGTCATCCGCCATCACTCCGGCACCGCCGCCGAGCGTACGGTCGGCACGGCCGATCGGGCCGGGCTTGGCAATATCGAACAGGCGGAACAGGACAAACCCGGCCACCGGCGCCAGCCATCCCGCCGGCAGGACGGCCGCCGGCAGCATGGCCAGGAGCATGCCGGCGATCTCGTCCCATACCACGCCGGCATGGTCGTGCACGCCGAGGCGGGCGCTCGCGCCCGAGCAGATGGGGATCCCGGCGATGCTCGCCAGTGCCAGCGCCAGCCCGTAGCCCCACGCCGGCAGTTGCGCCAGCAGGAAGTACAGGGCCAGCCCCACGAGGCTGCCGGCGGTGCCCGGCGCCAGCGGGGCGAGCCCCGCGCCGAAGCCGGCCGCCAGGAACAGCACCGGGTCGGTGAACACCCGCCGGGCGCTCAGTCCCCGGCCGGGATCGCCCGCGGCCGGGCTCACCCATCCGACTCCCGGCGGAAGTGCTGCCAGGCGCCGTCCCGGATACGAAGCTCGCTGCCGTCATCGTGCAGGCAACGCAGCGCGGATTCGCGCTCGACGATGCCGATCCGGGTGAGCGGACAGTCCAGCGAGCCCGCCGCCTGCTTCAGGGCGCTCTGGTGCTCGGGCGGCACCGCGAGGCAGAGCTCATAGTCGTCCCCGCCCAGGAGCGCGAGGCGGTGGCCTTCCTGCTCCCCGGCGATCGCGGCGAAGGCCTCGGAGCGGGGCAGCTTGTCGACCCACACGCTGGCACCCACCCCGCTGGAGTGGCAGACATGCTCGAGATCCCCGAGCAACCCGTCGGAGAGATCGATCGCGGCGCTGGCATATTCGCGCAGCGCCATGCCCACGGATACCCGCGGCAGCGGGGTGTGCAGGCGTGACAGCAGGTAGGCCCGTTCGCGCGCGCCCCCGCGCCGCCGGTCCTCCATCAGCGACAGTGCCAGCGCGGCATCGCCCAGGGTTCCGGTCACGAAGATGCCGTCCCCCGGCCGCGCACCGCGACGACAGGTGGCGCCGCCCGGGGGCACGAAGCCGTGCACCTGCACGGTGACCGAGAGCGGGCCGCGCGTGGTATCTCCACCCACCAGGTCCACGTCGAAGCTCTCGGCGAGGGAGAAGAATCCCTCGGCAAAGCCGTGGATCCACGCCTCGTCGGCCTCCGGCAGCGTCAGGGCGAGCGTGGCCCACGCCGGCTCGGCCCCCATCGCCGCCAGGTCGCTGAGATTGACCGCCAGCGCCTTGTGTCCCACGGCCCGGGCGGGGGCGGACGCGGGGAAATGCACGTCACGCACCAGGGTGTCCATCGATACCACCAGGTGCTGTCCGTCGGGCACGCTCAGGACGGCGCCGTCGTCACCGATGCCGACGATGACGTCGCGCCGGCGCGGCGCCCGCGAACGGAAGTAGCGGTCGATGATCTCGAATTCGCTCAGCGCCACCGGCAGGCTCCCTCGTAGAGCGATCGTCGGGACGGCCGGTCCGCGGATGCCTGTCCCACGGGGCACCCTCCCGAATATCCGGCGCGGCTGCCCGCGGATCAGCGTGCTCCCGCGCGGCCTCTTTCTGTCGTTCGCAGCGAGCCCGCCAGGCGGTCCAGGACACCGTTGACGTACAGGTGGCTCTTCTGGGCGCCGAACACCTTGGCCAGCTCCACCGCCTCGTTGATCACCACGCGGTAGGGCACGTCCGGCCGCCCGCGCAGCTCGAAGGTCCCGACCAGCAGAATCGCCCGCTCCACCGGATCGAGCTGCTCCACCGGCCGGTCCAGGCACGGTGCCATCAGCCCCTCGAGCGCGGCGTGTTCCTGCACGCAGCCGCGGACCAGGGCGATGAAGTACTCGCGGTCCGCCGCGTCCATCTCCGGCCGCTCGGTGAACTGCGTCACCAGTTCACCCGCTTCCTCCCGGCCGATCTGCCACTGGTACAGGGCCTGCATTGCAAGCCGGCGCGCCGCGCTGCGGGCGCGGCCCAGGCTGCGCGCACGGGGGGGCATGTCAGTCCCCGAGCCGGCGCAGCAGGCTCACCATCTCCAGCGCCGACATCGCCGCCTCGGCGCCCTTGTTGCCGGCCTTGGCGCCCGCACGCTCCACCGCCTGCTCGACGCTGTCCACGGTCAGCACCCCGAAGGCGACCGGTTTCCCGGCGGACAGCGAGACCTGGCCCAGCCCCTTGACGCACTCCCCGGCCACGTACTCGAAATGCGGCGTGCCGCCCCGGATCACGGCGCCGAGAGCGATCACCGCGTCATACTCACGGCTGGCGGCGACCTTCTGCACCGCCAGCGGCAGCTCGAACGACCCGGGTACCCGTACCAGGGTCAGGTCGGCCTCGGCCACGCCATGCCGGCGCAGGGCGCCCACCGCGCCGTCCACCAGCCGTTCCACGATGAAATCATTCCAGCGCGCGGCGACCAGCGCGAAACGCGCGTCGCGCACGACGAAATCCCCCTGGATCACCTTCAGATTGCGCATTGTCCGAATCCTGACGATGTGTCGCCGGCGGCCGCCCGCTGCGCCGGTCATTCTAATCGCAGTCGACGTACTCGGTCACTTCCAGGCCGAATCCGGAGAGCCCGTGCATGCGCTTGGGTGCGCTCAGCACACGCATGCGCTGCACGCCCAGGTCCTTGAGGATCTGGGCACCGATGCCGTAGGTCCGCAGCACCTGGCTGCCCCCCGGGACGTCGCCCCGCTGGGGCAGGTGGAGCTGGCCCAGCCGCGCAAGAAAGTCCTGCGGACTCTCCGGCTTGCGCAGCACCACGACGATGCCCTCGCCCTCCTCCGCGAGCCGGCGCATGGCGCTGCGCAGCGGCCACCCGAAGGCCTCGTCGCGCACCGCCAGGAAATCCGCCAGCGTGTTCTGGACGTGCACCCGCACCAGCGTCGGGCGATCCGGCTCCGGCGAACCGCGCACCAGCGCGAGGTGGACCGTGCGGTCGACCACGTCCTCGTACGCCACCATGCGGAATTCCCCGTACTCGGTTTCCACCGTGGTCTCCGTGGCCCGTTCGACGGTCTTCTCGTTTGCCATGCGGTAACGGATCAGGTCCGCCACCGTGCCCAGCTTCAGCCCGTGCTGGGCGGCGAAGCGCTCGAGGTCCGGCCGGCGGGCCATGCTGCCGTCCTCGTTGAGGATCTCGACGATGGTCGCCGCCGGCTCCAGGCCCGCCAGGCGCGCCAGATCGCATCCGGTTTCGGTATGGCCGGCGCGGGTGAGCACGCCGCCGGGCTGCGCCATGAGCGGGAACACGTGCCCGGGAGAGACGATGTCCGGGGGGCGCGCGTCGGGCCGCACCGCCACCTGGATGGTGCGCGCCCGGTCGGCGGCCGAGATGCCGGTGGTCACGCCCTCCGCGGCCTCGATCGAGACGGTGAAGTTGGTGCCGTGCTTGTCATCGGTGTCGCCGACCATCAGCGGCAGCTGCAGCTGGCGGCAGCGGTCCCGGGTCAGGGTCAGGCAGATCAGCCCGCGCCCGTAGCGCGCCATGAAGTTGATATCCTCCGGGCGCACGTGCACCGCAGCCATGATCAGGTCGCCCTCGTTCTCCCGATCCTCGTCGTCCATCATCACGACCATGCGGCCGCGGCGGATTTCCTCGACGATTTCCTCGGTCGGACTCAGTGACATGCCGTCATGCTCCGCGTTCGCCGCGCGGCTGCAGGAAGCCGTGCCGGGCGAGGGTCTCCAGGTCCAGCCCGCCGCCGTTCTCGCCGGCGCCGGCCTGGACCAGGCGCTCCAGGTAGCGGGCCACGACGTCGACCTCGAGGTTGACGCGACGACCCGGCCGACAGTCGCCGATGGTGGTCCCCGCCAGGGTGTGGGGGACGATGTTCACGCCGAAGCGGCTGCCCTCGACCTCGTTGACCGTCAGGCTCACGCCGTCCACGCACACCGAGCCCTTGCGCGCCACGTAGCGCGCCAGCGGCTCCGGCACGCGTATGCCCAGGCGCCGGGAACGTCCCTCCGGGGCGAAGGACTCCACCGTACCCACCCCGTCGACGTGTCCGCTCACCAGGTGCCCCCCCAGGCGGCTGGCCGGTGTTGCCGCGCGCTCCAGGTTCACCCGCGAGCCCGCCTCGAGCTCCCCGAGCGTGGTGTGCTCCAGCGTCTCGCGCGAGACGTCGGCGGCGAAGCATCCGTGCTCGATCGCCGTGGCGGTCAGGCAGGCGCCGCTCACGCTGATGCTCTCGCCGATCGCCACGTCCGAGAGGTCGAGCGGGCCGGCCTCGAGCACCAGGCGCAGGTCCACGCCGTCCCGCTTCAGCTCGCGCACCGTGCCCACCGCCTCGATGATTCCCGTGAACATGTTCGTTCATTCCCCCCCGGCCGCGCGGTCCGGCACCGGGCACGCCCGCACCCGCCAGTCCCGACCCACGGCACGGATATCCGTGATCGCGAGCGCAACCCTGTCCGCCATCCCCAGCAGCCCCGGCAGGTGGACCAGGCCGCGGGCGGCGTCGCCCATCAGGTGGGGCGCGAGATAGAGTACCAGTTCGTCCACCAGACCCGCCTGCAGGAACGCCCCGGCCAGCGTCGCTCCGGCCTCGACCAGCACGTCGTTGATCTCGCGCTCCGCGAGCAGCTCCAGCACCGGCGCGAGCGCCGGCCGCGACCGGTCCGGCGGCACGACCACCACCTCGGCTCCGGCTGCCGCGAGGCGGTCACGGGCGTCACGGGGTTCTTCCCCGGTGGTCACCACCAGCACGCCGCCCGGCAGGGACAGCGTGCGCGCACGTCCCGGGCAGCGCAGGCCGCTGTCCAGGATCACGCGCAGTGGCTGGGGCCAGCACGCACCGGGATCGGACAGTCCGGGCACCGGCAGGTCCAGGCGCACGTTGAGCGAGGGATCGTCGGCGAGCACGGTACCGATGCCGGTGATCAACGCACCGCACTCCGCGCGCAGGCGGTGCACGTCGCCGCGCGCCGCCTCGCCCGTGATCCACCGGCTCTCGCCGGTCGCCATCGCGGTCCGCCCATCCAGGCTGGCCGCCAGCTTGACCCGAACCCGCGGCCGCCCGCGTTCCATGCGCGAGACGAACCCGGCATTGAGCGCGCGCGCCTCGTCGCCGCACGGGCCGACCACGGTCTCGATACCGGCGGCTTCCAGCCGAGCCAGCCCGGTCCCCGCCACCAGCGGATTGGGATCGCGCATCGCCGCCACCACGCGGGCGATGCCTGCGGCCTGAAGCGCATCCACGCAGGGGGCGGTGCGTCCGTGGTGGCTGCAGGGCTCGAGGGTGACATAGGCGGTAGCGCCGGCGGCCGCGGCTCCCGCCCGGCGCAGCGCCATCAGCTCGGCATGGGGCCCGCCCGCCCGCTCATGCCAGCCCTCGCCGACTACCGATCCGTCCCGCACGAGCACGCAGCCCACCCGCGGATTCGGGCGGGTGGTGAACCACCCGCGCTCGGCCAGGCGCAGGGCGCGCGCCATGTGCACGTTGTCGGCATCTCGCGCCATGGGCATGTCCGCCGCGCTCAGCGGCCGCCGTCCCCTTCGTCGTCGTCCGGCAGCAAGGGCATCTGCCCGCGGTCGCTGCCGGCGGGCGGGCGCCGCTTCAGCCGCTCGATCTCCTCGCGGAAGGCTTCCACGTCCTCGAAGCTGCGATACACCGACGCGAAACGCACGTAGGCCACCGGATCCAGCTCGCGCAGCTCGTCCATCACCCAGTCGCCGATCCGCCGGGCCGGGATCTCCCGCTCCCCGCCCGCGCGGACCCGGCGCGTGATGCGGTCCAGCGCCACGTCGACCGCCTCGACCCCCACCGGACGCTTCTCCAGCGCGCGCAGCATGCCGTTGCGCAGCTTGTCCTCGCTGAACGGCTCACGCGTGCCGTCGCGCTTGACCACGCGCGGGAGCACCAGCTCGGCGCGCTCGAAGGTCGTGAAGCGTTCGTGGCAGCGCGTGCACTCCCGGCGCCGACGCACCTGGTCGCCGTCGCCGGCCAGGCGCGAGTCGGTCACCTTGGTCTCGTGGGCTCCGCAGTACGGACAACGCATGATCGGCCACGACCCGGGCCCGTCAGCGGGCGGAGCTCCCGTACACCGGAAAACGACGGCACAAGGCCACCACCTCGTTGCGCACCCGCTCGATGGTCCCCTCGTCGCCCATGGCGTCGATTACCTCGCACATCCAGGAAGCCACCTGGGCGGCCTCCGCCTCGCCCATGCCGCGGGTGGTCAGTGCCGGGCTGCCGATGCGCAGGCCGCTGGTCACGAACGGGGACTGGGGGTCATTCGGTACCGTGTTCTTGTTCACCGTGATGTTGGCCCGGCCCAGCGCCGCCTCCGCGTCCTTGCCGGTAATGCCCTTGCGGATGAAGTCCACCAGGAACAGGTGGTTGTCGGTCCCGCCGGAAACCACGTCGTAGCCGTTGTCGATCACGGTTTCCGCCATCGTTCGGGAATTGGCCACGATCTGCGCCTGGTAGTCCCGGAAGGCGGGTTCCTGCGCCTCCAGGAAGGCGACCGCCTTGGCAGCGATAACGTGCATCAGGGGTCCGCCCTGGGTACCCGGGAATACCAGGGAATCCAGCCGCCGCGTGAGCTCCCGGTTCTCGCGCGCCAGGATCAGGCCGCCGCGCGGGCCCCGGAGCGTCTTGTGGGTGGTGCTGGTGACCACGTCCGCGTGCGGCACCGGGTTGGGGTAGAGCCCGGCAGCGATCAGCCCGGCCACGTGGGCGATGTCCACCATCAGGAACGCCCCGACCCGGTCGGCGATCCGGCGGAAACGGGCCCAGTCGATGAACCGGGAATAGGCGGAGAACCCCCCCAGGATCATCTTCGGCCGGTGCTCGAGCGCCAGCGATTCCAGCTCATCGTAGTCGATGCACCCGTCCTCCCGGCGCACGCCGTAGGGCACGACGTTGAACAGCTTGCCCGAGAAATTGACTTTCGCGCCGTGCGTGAGGTGCCCACCCTGGTCGAGGCTCATGCCGAGCACCGTGTCGCCCGGCTGCAGCATGGCCAGATACGCGGCCATGTTCGCCTGCGATCCGGAGTGCGGCTGGACGTTGGCATAATCCGCGCCGAACAGGGCCTTCGCCCGCTCGATCGCCAGCCGCTCCGCGATGTCCACGAACTCGCAGCCGCCGTAGTAGCGCTTGCCCGGATACCCCTCGGCGTACTTGTTGGTCAGGACGGACCCCTGGGCCTGCATCACGCGAGGGCTGGCGTAGTTCTCCGAGGCGATCAGCTCGATGTGATCCTCCTGCCGCTGCAGCTCCTGCTGCATCGCGGACCAGAGTTCGTCATCGTATCCTGCGATCTGCATTTCCTCGCTGAACATCAAGGGCACTCCGTCGTGATCCAAGGGAATTATTAACCCGGCCAGGAGTAATGCCACATCCCAGAGGAGGCGTGCACGGTGGCCGCGAGGCCCGGAAGCGAAGGCCCGGCCACACTACGGCACGCCGATGCAACACCGCCGCAGCCGCTTGCGCGCCCTGGCGAGGGCACTCGTATCGAGCCGTCCGCACGGCGTTGCTCGTTGCTCTGCAGTGCACACCGGGCTCCGCTCCTCACGCCTTGCCGGTCCGACCGACAGTTGCGCTGGGATGCGGTATTACCCCGGACCGGGTCAACGGCATTGTAGCGCACCGGCCGGGGCAACCCCAGCCCGGCGCCCGGGCAAGAGAGCCCTCCGGCCAGTGGCTGTCCCCGGCCGCAAGCGGAGCCGGGCCGCCGCCGGGCTGGCCGGATCAGGGTTCCGAGCCCTCCCGGCGCAGTCGCGGCGCGAACGGCAAGGCAGCCATATGACATCCGACGGTTGATCCCCGATAATGTGCGCCCCGGAGCAACCCTTCCGCCCGGCGGGGCCACGGTCGGCCGCGGGGCGCACCAACGGCAACGGTGAGCAGGAATGGCCCAGTACATCTACACCATGAACCGCGTCAGCAAGATCGTGCCCCCGAAGCGGGAGATCCTGCGGGACATCTCGCTCTCGTTCTTTCCCGGGGCCAAGATCGGCGTGCTGGGGCTGAACGGGTCCGGCAAGTCGACCCTTCTGCGGATCATGGCCGGCGTGGACCGGGAATACGAGGGCGAGGCGCGCCCGCAGCCGGGCATCCGCGTGGGCTTCCTGCCGCAGGAACCGCAGCTGGACCCGGACAAGGACGTGCGCGGCAACGTGGAGGAGGGCCTCGGCGAGACCAAGGCGCTGCTGGATCGCTTCAACGAGATCAGCATGCGCTTCGCCGAGCCCATGTCGGACGAGGAGATGAACGAGCTGCTGGCCGAGCAGGCGTCGCTGCAGGACCGCATCGACGCCGCCGGTGGCTGGGAGCTGGACCGGCGCCTGGAGATCGCGGCCGAGGCCCTGCGGCTGCCGCCTTGGGAGCGGGACGTCGCGAGCCTGTCCGGTGGCGAGCGTCGCCGGGTAGCGCTGTGCCGCCTGCTGCTCTCGGAGCCGGACATGCTGCTGCTGGACGAGCCCACCAACCACCTGGACGCGGCCAGCGTTGCCTGGCTCGAACGCTTCCTGCTGGAGTACCGGGGCACCGTGGTGGCGGTGACCCATGATCGCTATTTCCTCGACAATGTCGCCGGCTGGATCCTGGAGCTCGACCGCGGTCACGGCATCCCCTGGCAGGGCAACTATTCCTCCTGGCTGGACCAGAAGGAGAAGCGCCTGGAGCAGGAGGAGAAGCAGGAGTCCGCGCGACGCAAGGCGATCCGGGCCGAGCTGGAATGGGTGCACGCCAATCCGAAGGGTCGCCGGGCCAAGAACAAGGCCCGCCTGGCCCGTTTCGAGGAGCTCAACAACCAGGAATTCCAGAAGCGCAACGAGACCAAGGAGATCTACATCCCGCCCGGACCGCGCCTGGGCGACCTGGTGATCCAGGCGGACGGCGTGCGCAAGGCGTTCGGCGAGCGGCTGCTGTTCGACGAGCTCAGCTTCAGCGTGCCCCCCGGGGCGCTGGTGGGCGTGATCGGGCCCAACGGAGCCGGCAAGACCACCCTGTTCCGCATGATCGTCGGAAACGAGAAACCGGACGCCGGCAGCATCCGCCTGGGCGATACCGTGCAGCTGGGCTACGTCGACCAGAGCCGTGACAGCCTCGACGACGGCAAGACCGTCTGGGAGGAGATCTCGGAGGGCCAGGACGTGATCCGCATCGGCAGCTACGAGGTGCCGTCACGGGCCTACGTCGGGCGCTTCAACTTCAAGGGACCCGACCAGCAGAAGCGCATCGGCGAGCTGTCCGGCGGCGAGCGCAACCGGGTGCACCTGGCCAAGGTGCTGCGCAGCGGCGGCAACCTGCTGCTGCTCGACGAGCCCACCAACGACCTCGACGTGGAGACGCTGCGCGCGCTGGAGGAGGCTCTGCTCGCATTCCCCGGCTGCGCGGTCGTGATCTCCCACGACCGCTGGTTCCTCGACCGGATCGCCACCCACATCATCGCCTTCGAGGGCGACAGCGAGGTGCGCTGGTTCGAGGGCAACTACGCGGATTACGAGGCAGACCGGCGGCGACGGCTCGGGGACGAGGCCGACCAGCCCCACCGCATCAAGTACCGCCGCCTCACCACCTGAGGAGCGCGGTGCCGATGAGCGACGACTGGCAGCGCTTGCTGGAACGGGCCCATGCCCTGCTGGACCGGCTCGAGGGCCTGCTGCCGCCTCCGCCGCCGGAGCCGGACTTCGCCGCGGTGACCGCGTTCCGGTGGCGCGACGGCCAGCGCGGTGGCGGCTTTCTCGAGCCCGTGGCTCACCCCCACGGGATCCGCCTGGAAGACCTGCGCGGCATCGACGAGCAGAAGCAGGCGCTGGAGCGCAACACGCGCCAGTTCCTGGCGGGACTGCCGGCCAACAACGCCCTGCTGTGGGGCTCGCGTGGCACCGGGAAGTCGTCCCTGGTCAAGGCGCTGCTGAACGAGCATGCCGGCGACGGCCTGCGCGTGATCGAGGTGGAAAAGCACCAGCTGATCAACCTGCCGGCGATCGTCCGGACGCTGGAGGGCCGTCCCGAACGCTTCATCCTGTTCTGCGACGATCTCTCGTTCGAGGCCGGAGAATCCGCCTACAAGGGCCTGAAGGCGGCGCTGGACGGCTCCGTCGCCGCCGCGCCCGAGAACGCGCTGGTCTATGCCACCTCGAACCGGCGCCACCTGATGCCCGAGTTCCAGCAGGAGAACCAGCAGAGCCGCATGATCGGCGGCGAAGTGCATCACGGGGAGACGGTGGAGGAGAAGATCTCGCTCTCGGACCGCTTCGGACTGTGGCTGTCCTTCCATCCGTTCGGCCAGGATCTTTACCTGCAGGCGGTGGACCACTGGCTGGAACGCTTCGGGATGGCCCCGACCGACGCCGCCACGCGCGAGGAGATCCGTCGCCGGGCCCTGCAGTGGGCGCTGGCCCGCGGGGCCCGCAGCGGGCGCGTGGCATGGCAGTTCGCCCGGGACGCGGCCGGCCGGCTCGGGCTCGAACGGGGGCGCTAGGCCGGAAACGGTACCGGCACCTGGTCGGGCGCATCCAGGGTGATGAAGTGGGTGGTGCCGGCGGTTTCCACCACTTCCAGCCGTTCACCGGCGCGCCGGGCGCTGGCCAGCATGCTCTCGCGGTCGAGGATGCGCTCGTCCTCCCCGATCAGGATCCAGCCCCGGCGCGCGCCTTCGTACAGCTCCTCCCCGTGACCCTCCATCCAGTCCTGGATGTTGCCGGCATTGACCAGGATCGTGGCGTAGTGGCGCGGATTGTACGGATAGCTCGCCAGCAGCTCCCGCTTGCGGCCGGAGATCTCGCCGTAGAGCTTGCGGCCGTAGACCTCCGGGGGCAGGTGTTTCATCAGTGGCATGCTGAACGGCAGCAGGAATCGGCCGGGCGTCGACATGTTCGCCTCCATGTTCCGGTGAGGCTTGCCCTGCGGCAGGCAGGCGGCCTCCAGCACCACCTCGATGTCACGGCTCTCGTCGCGATGCAGGTCCGGGCGCTGGCGGGCCGCCTCCAGCACCACCGCACCCCCGCGCGAATGCCCGTGGATGCGCACCCGTTCGCTGCGCGGCACGTTCTCCAGCGCCTGGTTCAGCACCGCCGCGTCATACTCGATGGTGCCGACCTCGTATTCGACCGGACGCGCCCAGGGCGCCGCGGCCGGCTGCACGCCGCGCACCGGGACGTTGTAATCGCCGCTCGTGACCAGGATCAGATCGATCGCAGGGTCGCGGTAGAGCTCGGTGAAGTAGCGGTGGTCCTCCAGAAACCCGTGCATCGCGATCACGCTGCACCGGGGGCTGTCGCCGCCGGCACGCACCGATACGAAGGCCTCGCCCACGCGAAACAGGTTTCCTTCGAACGGCTCGTCGTTGCGGGGCGGCTGCTCCCGCCGAAGCTGGAGCTGGCGCAACAGGTACACGGCCACGATGACCGCCACGATGACGATCGCCGCAATGATCCAGGGATTGCTCGACATGCGTGTTCCTCCGCAACGGGAAGCCCGGCGGCCTTGCCGGTCTGTTGGTGTTGCTTGGTCTTGTTCTGCGCCACGCCCGGTCAGCAGGCATCCGCCGCGCGCCGCCGCTGGTGACCGGACCCGACACCGCTAAACTACCGGTCCCCGGCAAAGTTGAAAAGCCCGGCCCGGATCGGCCGGCGGCACGTGTGTTCGGCTCGGCTTTCCGTTAGCATTGTGCCTTTTGCCGGCAGCGACGCTGGGAGCCCGCAGCACGCCATGAGCGCCACGCAATCCCCCAACGAGCCCTACGTCCGGATCCGCGGGCTGCGCTTCTCCCGTGGCGAGCGGGTGATCTTCGACGGCGTCGACATGGACATACACAAGGGCGAGGTCACCGCCGTCATGGGTCCGAGCGGCACCGGCAAGACCACGCTGCTGCGGCTGATCAGCGGCCAGCTGCGTCCGGACGCCGGCAGCATCCGCGTCGCCGGCCAGGAAGTGCCGGAGCTCGATACGCGGCGCCTGTACGAGCTGCGCAAGAACATGGGCATGCTGTTCCAGAGCGGTGCCCTGCTGACCGATCTCGACGTGTTCGAGAACATTGCCTTCCCCGTTCGCGAGCACACGCGGCTGCCCGAGCGCCTGATCCGGGACCTGGTGCTGATGAAGCTCGAGCTGGTGGGCCTGCGCGGGGCGCGCCGCCTGATGCCGTCCGAGCTTTCCGGCGGCATGGCGCGTCGCGTGGCGCTGGCACGCGCGATCGCGCTCGACCCGGAGATGATCATGTACGATGAGCCCTTCGTCGGGCTCGACCCGATCTCCATGGGCGTCATCGTGCGACTGCTGCGGCTGGTCAACGACGCCCTCGGCCTGACCTCCATTGCGGTCACCCACGACGTGCCGGAGGTGGTCTCGATCGCCGACCGCTGCATCCTGATCGCCGAGGGCCGCGTCATGGGAGCCGGGACCCCGGAGGAGCTCGGCCGATCGCGCTCGGACTGGGTGCGTCAGTTCATGGACGGCCTGGACGACGGTCCGGTGCCGTTCCACTACCCCTCGCGGGACTTCGGTGACGACCTGCTCGGGGAGACGCCCGCGTGAGCCTGCGTCTGCTGCGCGGCACCGGGGACGGGCTCGCCGCCCTGGGGCGGAGCGTGTTCTTCCTCGGCCGCACCGTGGCCGGCATCCCGGCCGTGGTCACTCGCCCGTTCCTGGTCGTCCAGCAGATCTACAACATCGGCGTGCTGTCGCTGGTGATCATCGTCGTCTCCGGCATGTTCGTCGGGATGGTGCTCGGGCTGCAGGGCTACAACACCCTGTCCGGCTTCGGCGCGGAGAGCTCGCTGGGCGTGGTGGTGGCGCTGGGCCTGGTGCGCGAGCTGGGACCGGTGATCACGGCGCTGCTGTTCGCCGGCCGGGCCGGCTCCGCGCTGGCCGCCGAGATCGGGCTGATGAAGGCGACCGAGCAGCTCTCCGCGATGGAGATGATGGCGGTCGATCCGGTCAAGCGGGTGGTGGCGCCGCGATTCCTGGCCGGCGTGATCTCCATGCCGTTGCTGGCCGCGATCTTCAGCGTCATCGGCATCCTCGGCGGCTACCTGATCGGAGTCGACCTGCTGGGGGTCGATTCGGGTGCCTACTGGACCCAGATCCACCAGAATCTCGACCTGATGGACGACGTGCTCAACGGCGTGATCAAGAGCATCGTTTTCGGGATCGCCGTGACCTGGATCGCGGTCTTCCAGGGCTACTCCGCAACGCCCACTTCCGAGGGGGTCAGCCGTGCCACGACCACCACGGTGGTGGTGGCCTCGCTGGTGGTCCTCGGGCTCGATTTCGTGCTAACCGGCCTGATGTTCACGGGAGTATAGCCATGGCCCAGAATCGTCTGATGGAGCTCGTGGTCGGACTGTTCGTCTGCCTGGGCGTCGCGGCACTGTTCATCCTGACGCTCCAGGCCAGCACCACGAACCAGATCGGCGGGGGCGATACCTACCGGGTCACCGCGGAATTCAACAACATCGGCAGCCTGACCGACCGGGCGCCGGTGACGGTCGCCGGGGTCAAGGTCGGGCGGGTCACTGGGATCAGCTTCGACCCGGATACCTACGAGGCGAAGGTGACCATGCAGATCAGCGACCAGTACGACATGCTGCCCAAGGACACCAGCGCCAGCATCCTGACCAAGGGCCTGCTGGGCGAGCAGTACATCGGGCTGACCCCGGGCGGATCCCCGAAGATGCTCAAGAACGGCGACCGCATCCGCTTCACCCAGTCCGCGCTGATCCTGGAGCATGTCATCGGGCAGTTCCTGTTCAACAAGGCCCAGCAGTCCCCCGGCAGCTGACGGCGCGTGGAAGCGACCCCCGCGGGGCGCTGCGCGTACAATGGATGTCCGGGCGGCTTTGCGGCATCGGAGGATTTCGTCGATGTGGAAGAAACTGGTTCTCGCCGTGGCGGTGGTGGGCCTGAGCGTTCCCGCGTTCGCCTCTTCCCAGCCCCCGAAGGCGCAACGGGGCCCGGAAGAGATGGTCAAGTCGGTGACCGGCCAGCTGCTGAGCGAGGTGCAGCACAACAAGGAATCCCTGAAGAAGAACCCCGACGCGGTGTACAAGCTGGTCGATCGCATCGTGCTGCCCCACTTCGACTTCCAGTACATGACGCAGCTGGTGATGGGACGCTACTGGCGCCAGGCCAGCGACCAGCAGAAGAAGGCAGTGACCGACGCGTTCCGGCAGATGCTGGTGCGCACCTACTCCAATGCGCTGCTGTCCTACGACCACCAGAAGCTCGACTACAAGCCCTATCGCGGCAAGCAGGGCGCCACCGACGCCACGGTCAACATGAACATCGTCCCCGAGGACGGCCAGCCGATCCCCGTCAGCTACCGGCTCTATCTCGATGACCAGGGCCACTGGATGGTCTACGACGTCACCGTCGACAACATCAGCCTGGTGACGAACTATCGCACCACCTTCGCCGACGTGATCCGCAGCGACGGCATCGACGGCCTGATCAGGAAGCTCCACAACAAGCAGATCAAGAGTGTCAAACCGACCCAACACGGCTGACGCCGGCGCTGCGCGCGCGCAGGTCCGGACGGCCGACAGCGGCGCGCTCCGGGTCGAAGGCGACCTGACCTTCGCCACCGTGCCGACCATGGTGAACGCGCTGCGGGACCGCATGCGCGACGCCCACGGCACGCTCGAGATCGACCTCTCCGCGGTCACTCACAGCGACAGCGCCGGGCTGGCGCTGCTCGTCGAGTGGCTGCGGCAGGCGCGGCGGGGCAACCTGGCGCTGCGCTTCTCCCACGTTCCGCAGCAGATGCGTGACATCGCCCACGTCACCAGCCTGGAGCACATCCTGGCGCTGGGAGAGAGTGGCTGACCGGTCCGGCCGGCCGGTCACTCCCCCGCGCCCGTCTCCTGCCGGTACCGCGGCGACCAGCCGGGCGGCATCACCAGGTATCCCAGTGCATGGCGCAGGCGCCGCGTGCCGGAGATATCGCGGAACAGGTCCCGCCACTCGTGGAACGCGATCCGCAACGGGTTGAAAGTCCCGATGTTTCGCGTGAGTCCGTACCGGACCGGCTCCCGTTCCGGCTCGAACGTGCCGAACAGCCGGTCCCAGAGAATGAAGATCCCGGCATAGTTGCGGTCGATGTACTGCGGATTCGCGCCGTGATGCACCCGGTGGTGCGACGGCGTATTGAGCACCCACTCCAGGGGGCCCATCCGGTGCACGGTTTCGGTATGGATCCAGTACTGGTAGAGCAGGTTGAGCGACTGCATCGCCAGGATCATCAGCGGCGGGAATCCCAGCAGGGCCAGGGGCAGGTAGAACCAGGGCGAGATGAACAGGGTGGTCCAGGACTGCCGCAGCGCCGTCGACAGGTTGAAGTGCCGGCTGGAATGGTGGTTGACATGACCGGCCCAGCCCAGCCGCACGCGATGGTTGAACCGGTGGACCCAGTAGTAGCAGAAATCGTCCGCGAACAGCAGCGCCAGCCATACCCACCACGCGTGCGCCGGCAGGTCGAACAGCCGGTGCTGCCAGACCAGCGTATAGACCCCCAGCTGGACGCCCTTGAAGGCCAGGCCGAGAACCAGGTTCCCCGTCCCCATGGCAAGGCTGGCGAAGGTGTCCCGGCGCTCGTAGAGGCGCATGCGGCGCCAGCTGCTGTAGAGGCTCTCCAGCAGCACCGTGGCGAGGAAGAAGGGCACGGCGAAGACGATGATGCGCGGCATGGCTGCTCCCGGGTGGAAACCGCCCCACTGTATACCGCATCGCCAGCCGCCATGCCACGCCCGGGTCGGAGCGCTCGCCCCGGCACCCGCGACCGCAGCGTGCGCCCGGCATGCGCATCCGCGGAACTTTTGCGTTAGACTGTGTGGGCCTCGGCAGGCCCGGCGGGCCGCGCATTCGCCACGAGCAAAAACTGCCCCGTCCCGATCGACGTCGGGACCGCGGGGCGATGAGCACGCGAGTGCCGGACCGCCGAACGGGTGGCCGGCCGGGTCCGGCGGTACACTGCGCCGGCAGGTGCCGGTACGCACAGATTCCTCCGGGGGCCGAACTTTTTCCGGACCATGGGTGTCTGATTGCGCGCCAGGACTACAGTGGCAGCATCGACCGGCAGCACGCAGTCCGGTGCGGATGCCTGCGTACTGTCCTCGGGGGGCATGGCTCGGCCTCGGAGCGGAGCCTGACAGACTGTATCCCGGATAACACAAAGGCACCGGACCGTGCGGCCACGGTGATCGGGAGTTGGTCGCAAAGCGCGGCCGGCGCTCCGGCGCGTGACCACGGCGCGGCCGGCCGGTCCGGCGCACCACAACCTGTCTGTCAGATGAGGAGGAGAAAGCCTTGACCTCGGCAAATCCAGACGTAACGGGCGCTGGCAAGGGCAGCGTCCTCGGCGGCGAGGTGGACCTGAGGCGTCGCCGCTTCCTGCTCGCGGCAACCTCCGTCGTCGGTGGGGTCGCGGTCGCGGGAGCATCCATCCCGTTCCTGGCCTCGATGGCGCCCAGTGACGCCACCAAGGCCGCCGGCGCTCCGATCGACGTCGACATCAGCAAGCTCAAGCCCGCCGAGTTGATTACCGTCACCTGGCGGTCACGGCCGATCTGGGTGCTGCACCGCAGCAAGAAGCAGCTCGGCATCCTGCAGGACCGCGACGCCGACCTGAAGGACCCGCACTCCAAGGCACCGCAGCAGCTGCCGCGCTACGCCAACCCGCATCGCTCGATCAAGCCCGAGTACCTGGTGGCCGTGGCGATCTGCACTCACCTCGGATGCATCCCGACCTACCGCCCGGAGATCGCGCCCCCGGACCTCGGGCCCCAGTGGAAGGGCGGCTTCTTCTGTCCCTGCCACGGGTCCCGCTACGACCTGGCGGCCCGCGTGTTCGACGGCTCTCCGGCGCCGCTGAACATCCCGATACCGCCGAATTACTACAGGAAGGACACCGTCATCCGCGTGGGTGAAACGGAGAACGGCGGTCATCAGAACTGGACACCCAAGATCTGGTAACAGCGCCCCGGAGGCCCCGACCCATGAGCAACAACTCGAATTCAGTGGGCGACTGGATCGCCGCCCGACTGCCCATCCGGGAGTTCTGGCAGGACCACATGACCGGGTACTGGGCACCCAAGAATTTCAACTTCTGGTATTTCTTCGGTTCCATCGCGCTGCTGATCCTGGTGATGCAGATCCTCACCGGGATCTGGCTGGCGATGAACTACACCCCGAACGCCCACCTGGCCTTCGGCTCCGTCGAGCACATCATGCGCGACGTGAACTTCGGCTGGCTGATCCGCTACATGCACGCGGTGGGCGCGTCGGCCTTCTTCATCGTGATCTACCTGCACATGTTCCGCGGGCTGCTGTACGGCTCCTACAAGAAGCCGCGCGAAATGGTCTGGCTGATCGGGATGCTGATCTTCCTGCTGCTGATGGCCGAGGCCTTCATGGGCTACCTGCTTCCCTGGGGCCAGATGTCCTTCTGGGGCGCGGGCGTGATCACCTCGCTGTTCGGGGCCATCCCGGTCATCGGGCAGCCGCTGGAAGTCTGGATCCGCGGCGGCTTCGCCGTCACCAACGCCACCCTGACGCGCTTCTTCGCCTGGCACGTGGTGCTGATCCCGATCCTGCTGCTGGGCCTGGTGTTCTTCCACCTGATGGCGCTGCACCGGGTCGGCTCCAACAACCCGGACGGCATCGAGATCAAGAAGCACAAGGACGAGCACGGCGTGCCGAAGGACGGCATACCGTTCCACCCGTACTACTCGGTCAAGGACCTGTTCGGCATCGGCGTGTTCCTGATCGCATTCGCCGCCGTGGTGTTCTTCATCCCGGGCATGCACGGTCATTTCCTGGAGCCGGACAACTTCCAGCCGGCCAACCCGCTGCACACGCCGCCCGAGATCAGCCCGCTGTGGTACTTCATGCCCTTCTACGCGATCCTGCGCTCCATCCCCAACAAGCTGATAGGCGTGCTGTCGCTGGGTGCCGCGGTGCTGATCCTGTTCATCATGCCGGCCCTGGACCGCAACCCGGTGAAGTCGCACCGCTACCGCGGACCGATCTACAAGCTCGCGCTGCTGGTGTTCGCCTTCACCTTCCTGGTGCTCAT
>DASQZJ010000071.1:0-18923 GCA_035638775.1 Gammaproteobacteria bacterium | reverse complement strand
ACGCGGGCACCGAGACGGATGTCCAGGCCCTGCTTGCTGAACGAGCGCTGTGCCTGGCGCGCGATGTCCTGGTCGGCGAAGGCCAGGAACCGGTCCTGCGCCTCCAGCAGCGTGACCTGTGAGCCGAGCCGCCGCCAGACGCTGCCCAGCTCGAGTCCGATCACACCGGCGCCGATCACCCCCACGCGCCGCGGCACCTCGTCGAATTCCAGCGCGCCCCACGAGTCCACGATGCGGTCCCCGTCCAGCGGCGCCGCCTCCAGGTCGACCGGCCGGGAGCCGCTGGCGATGATCACGTTGCGTGTCTCGAGCTCCTCGGCGTCCCCCTTGTTCCTCGGCGTGAACTGGACCCGGTTGTTGCCGAGCAGCTTGCCGTGCCCCTCGTAACGGGTGATCTTGTTGGCCTTGAACAGGCTCGCGATGCCGGAGGTGAGCTTCCGCACCACCTGCTGCTTGCGCGATTGCATCTGCGCCAGGTCGAGCGACACGCTGCCGACCTTGATGCCGTGGTCCGCGAAGTCATTGCGGGTGCGCTCGTAGAGCTCGGAGGACTCCAGCAGCGCCTTGGACGGGATGCAGCCGGCGTTCAGGCAGGTCCCTCCGAGCGCGGTCTTGCCATCCGGGTTGACCCATTCGTCGATACAGGCCGCGCTCAGCCCGAGCTGGGCGCAGCGGATCGCCGCCACGTAGCCGGCCGGTCCGGCGCCGATCACCACCACGTCGAAAGATTTCGCCATGTTCTGCCCCTGAATTCTTCTGGTGTCGAAGGCACGGCCGCACGCGGAGCTGCCAGCGGACAGCCCGGCACCGGCGGCCGCCTAGATCTGCAGCATCAGCCGGGAGGGATCCTCGAGCAGCTCCTTGATCGCCACCAGGAACTGGACCGCCTCCTTGCCGTCGATGAGGCGGTGATCGTAGGACACCGCCAGGTACATCATCGGCCGCACCACGATCTCGCCGTCGCGCACCACCGGGCGCTGCTGGATCGTGTGCATGCCCAGGATGGCGCTCTGCGGCGGATTCAGGATCGGCGTGGAGACCAGCGAGCCGAACACCCCGCCGTTGGTGATGCTGAAGGTCCCGCCGGCCAGATCGTCGAGGGTCAGCGCCGACTCGCGTGCCTTCTCCGTGAATTCCAGGATCTGCTTCTCGATCTCCGCGAAGCCGAGCTGGTCGGCATCGCGCAGGATCGGCACCACCAGGCCGCGGGGGGAGGCGATCGCGATGCCGATGTCGAAGTAACCGTGATAGACGATGTCGCTGCCGTCGATCGACGCGTTGACCACCGGAAAGCGCTTGAGCGCTTCCACGGCCGCCTTGACGAAGAACGACATGAAGCCCAGGCGAACCCCGTGCTCCTGCTCGAACTTGTCCCGGTAGCGGCGGCGGATGTCGTTGACCGCCTGCAGGTCCACCTCGTTGAAGGTGGTCAGGATCGCCGCGTTCTGCTGCGCCTGCACCAGGCGCTCGGCGATCCGCGCCCGCAGCCGGGTCATGGGCACGCGCTGTTCCAGGCGCTCGCGGCCCTCGGGCAACTGCGGCTCGGCGGCCGCCGCCCCCCCGCGGGCCTGTGACCGGGGCTCGGAGGCCGGTGCCTCGGAACGCGCGGGCTGCGCAGCCTCGGACTGCGGCGCCGCCTGCGCCTGTCCCTGCTGCGGCGCGGCGGCCTCGTCCGATTCCATGTACGCCAGCACGTCGCCCTTGGTCAGCCGGCCGCCCTTGCCGGTGCCCTTTATGCGGGAGGGATCGAGGTCGTTCTCCTCGACCAGCCGCCGCACGGCCGGGCTGAGCGGCCCCGGCTGTCCGCCACCGGACTCGGCCGCCTCGGCTTCCGGTTCGCGCTCGGCGCCGGCCGCCTCGTCGGTGTCCTCTTCCGCCTGCTGCCCGGCACCGCCCGAGCCGGCCTGCTGACGGCCCCTGGAACCGCCGGCGGCACTCTCCTCGAGCAGCGCGATGACGTCGCCGGGCTTGACCACTTCACCCTCCTGGGCCTTGATCTCGCCCAGGACGCCTTCCGACGGGGAGGGCACTTCCAGCATGACCTTGTCGGTTTCCAGGTCGACCAGGTTCTCGTCCCGGGCCACCTGGTCGCCGGGCTGCTTGTGCCAGGCCGAGACGGTCGCGTCCTCAACGGACTCCGGCAGTTGGGGTACCTTGACTTCGATGCTCATGCTGTCTCCGCGGTTTTCTTGCGACCCGATTTCTTCTTCGGCGAGGCACTGCCCCCGCTTCCCTCTTCCCCGGAAAGTCCGAGCGCGTCGTTGATCAGCGCCTTCTGCTGCTTCACGAAGAGCTCATGGTAGCCCGGCGCGGTCGACGCGGAAGGCGCGCGGCCCGCGTAGGTGAGCGTCTGCGTGTTCTTCATGCCCTCGCGCAGCCGATGCTGGATCTGGTACCAGGCGCCCTGGTTGCGCGGCTCTTCCTGACACCAGACGATCTCGCGGGCGTTGGGGTAGCTCTTGATCAGCTTGGCGAACTCTTCCGTGGGGAAGGGATAGAGCTGCTCGATTCGAACCAGCGCGATATCGGTGATTTCCTCCTGGCGGCGCTTCTCCAGCAGATCGTAGTAGACCTTGCCGCTGCAGAAGACCAGCTTCTTGACCCGCGACTTGGTCAGATCGTCGATCTCGGGGATCACGCAGTGGAAGTGCCCGTCCGACAGGTCCTCCAGGCTGGATGTCGACAGCCGGCGGCGCAGCAGGCTCTTGGGCGTCATCACCACCAGCGGCTTGCGATACGGCCGCAGCATCTGCCGCCGCAGCATGTGGAACATCTGTGCCGGAGTGCTCGGGACGCAGACCTGCATGTTGTGCTCGGCGCACAGCTGCAGGTAACGCTCCAGGCGCGCCGAGGAGTGCTCGGGTCCCTGGCCCTCGTGCCCGTGAGGCAGGAACATGACCAGGCCGCAAAGGCGCCGCCACTTGGCCTCGCCGGAGCTGATGAACTGGTCGATCACCACCTGGCCTCCGTTGGCGAAGTCGCCGAACTGGGCCTCCCAGATCACCAGGGTATTGGGATCGGCGGTGGCATAGCCGTATTCGAAACCGAGCACGGCCTCCTCGGACAACAGCGAGTCGATGACGATGAAATCGGCCTGGTCGTCGCTGATGTGGGCCAGCGGCACGTAGCGGCCGTTGGCGCTCTGGTTGTAGAGCACCGAATGGCGGTGGAAGAACGTGCCCCGGGCGGTATCCTGTCCCACCAGGCGCACCGGGTAGCCGTCCTCCAGCAGCGCGGCATAGGCCATGGTCTCGGCGAACCCCCAGTCCAGGGGCAGCGCCCCGGCGGCCATCTTGCGGCGGTCGTCGATGATCCGCCCCACCCGGGGGTGCAGATCCAGGCCCTCGGGCAGCGAGGTCATGCGCTCGGAGAGCTGCCGGATCCGCTCCAGAGGGATGGTGGTGTTCACCGCCTCGTCCCAGCCGTTCCGGTTGTAGCGGCTCCAGTCCGCGGTGAACTCGTTGCCCAGCATGCCCAGGGTGTCCCGCACCACGTTGCGCCCCTCGTCGAGGCCGTCGCGGTAGCGGTCCACCAGGGCCGAGGCATCGTCCTTGTTCAGCACGCCCAGCTCCGCCAGGCGGTCGGCGTAAAGGGCGCGCGCGCTCGGGTGCTGCTTGATCTTCTGGTACATCATCGGCTGGGTCACCGCGGGCTCGTCCGCCTCGTTGTGACCGTGACGCCGGTAGCACACCAGGTCGATGACCACGTCCTTGTGGAACTCCATCCGGAAGTCCAGGGCCAGGCGCGTCACGAACAGCACCGCCTCGGGGTCGTCCGCGTTCACGTGGAAGATCGGCGCCTGGACCATCTTGGCCACGTCCGTGCAGTACAGCGTCGAGCGCGCGTCCAGCGGGTTGCTGGTGGTGAAGCCGATCTGATTGTTGACGATGATGTGCACCGTCCCGCCGGTGGCGAAGCCGCGGGCCTGGGACATGTTGAAGCCTTCCATGACCACGCCCTGGCCCGAGAACGAGGCATCGCCGTGCACCAGCACGGGCAGCACCTGGTCGCCGTCGACGTCCTTGCGGCGGTGCTGCCGGGCGCGTACCGAGCCCTCCACGACCGGATTGACGATCTCCAGGTGGGAGGGGTTGAAGGCCAGCGCCAGGTGCACCTGCTTGCCGTCCACCTTCAGGTCGGAGGAGAAGCCCATGTGGTACTTGACGTCGCCCGAGCCCAGCATGTGCTCGGTGTCGATCTTGCCCTCGAACTCCTCGAACAGCTCGCGCGGCGACTTCCCGAGGATGTTCACCAGCACGTTCAGCCGCCCGCGGTGGGCCATGCCGATGACCATTTCCTCGATCCCGTGGCCCACGCTGCGGTCCACCAGCTCGTCGAACTGCGGGATCAGGCTCTCGCCGCCCTCCAGCGAGAAGCGCTTCTGCCCGACGTAGCGCGTGTGCAGGTACTTCTCGATGCCTTCCGCCGCCGTGAGCATGCGCAGGATGCGCTTGCGCTGCTCGGAGGTGAACTGGTCCTCGCCGTAACTGCCCTCGAGGCGCTGCTGGATCCAGCGCTTCTGCGCGGTGTCGGTGATGTGCATATACTCGGAACCGATGGTCCCGGTGTACACGTTGCGGATGAGGTCCAGGATGCGCCGCAGCGGCAGCTGGTCCCTGGTGAACAGCGACCCGGTGTTGAACGGGTTGTCCATGTCCTGCTCGCTGAGCCCGTGGAAGGCCGGATCCAGGTCGGGGATGTAGGGACGTTCGTGGAGCTCCAGCGGGTCCAGCCGCGCCGCCTGGTGGCCGCGCACCCGGTAGCCGTTGATCAGCCGCAGCACCGCGGCCTGGCGCTGTGCGGCCTCCGGCGCCATCCCGTGGCCCCCGGCAATGCCGTTGACCCGGCTGCGGGCGTACTTGGCGAAGGACTCGCGGATCGGCCCGTGCGGGACATCGCCGGGCCGGCCGGGCTCGGATTCGCCGAGCCCCCGGAAGTAGGCCCGCCAGCGTTCGTCGACCGAGGACGGGTCCTTCAGATATTGTTCGTACAGTGCGTCGACGAAGGCGGCGTTGCCGCCGAAAAGAGGAGAGCTCTTGTACTTTTCCAGAAGTTCATCGGTCATACGCGTGACAACCTGACCTGACGAGATACGACACGCGCGTCAGCCGGCCCCGCGGGCTTCCCGGGCTGCGTACGTGTCCGATGGGTTGTGAAGAACGGGCAAGATCGGGTATGGAAGCCGGAGGTCGAAAACGGGGCACCGTGACGGTACGGCGAACAGAATGCGCAAGCGGTTCCGGAACGGCTGTCTGCGGCATTTCGGTTCCGATCTTACCCCCTGGCCCCGGTGGTGGGCGCCTAGTTTAGCTCACTTGACTCCCGGAAGGAACGCCCGCTCGCACCGCATGTGACAGCCGTCACGCCCGCATGTTCCCCGTACGACCCGCCCGCGGCGGGCTTCGCAGGGGGATCGGGGAGCGCCGCGCTGCCGGCGGCCTACAGGGTCTCGTCGAAGGGGATGACGTCCACCAGGGTGCCGGCCTCGACGTCACCCGCCTCCGCCGGCACGACAATGAAGCAGTTCGCTCCGCTCATCGAGCTGAGGATGGACGAGCCCTGCTCCGGCATGGGCCGTACCCGGGGCTCGCCCCCGTCCCGTTCCAGGATCCCGCGCTGGAAGTCGGTGCGCCCGGGCTGTTTGCGCAGGCGCTCCGCGCAGCGCACCCGCCAGGTTGCCGGCATCACCGGCTCGGTCCCCGACATCCGCTCCAGTGCCGGACGCACGAACAGGTAGAACGTGACCATGCTGGACACGGGGTTGCCCGGCAGGCCGTAGAAACGGGCGCCCCGCACCGTGCCGACCGCCAGCGGCTTGCCGGGCTTGACCGAGACACGCCAGAAGTCGACCTCCCCCACCTCTTCCAGCAGCTCACGCACGTAGTCGGCCTCCCCCACCGACACCCCGCCGCTGGTGATCACCGCGTCCGCTTCGGCCGCCCTGAGCATCGTGTCGCGAATGGCATCGCGGTCGTCCGGGACGATGCCGAGATCGCGTGCCTCCACGCCCAGGCGCTCCAGCATGGCGCCGATGGTGTAGCGGTTGCGCTCGTAGATGTCGCCCCGGCGCAGGCGACCGCCCGGCTCGACCAGCTCGTCGCCGGTCGAGAAGTACGCCACCCGCGCGCGCCGGCGCACGTCCACCTCGCCCAGCCCGACGCCGGCGAGCATACCGAGGTCGGCCGGGCGCAGGCGCCGGCCGGCGGGGAGCACCCGGCTGCCGGCGGCGACGTCCTCGCCCGGGGCACGCACGTGCTGGCCGGCCACGTGCCCGCTTCCGACGAGCGCCCGGTCACCGCTGCGCTCGACGTCTTCCTGGATCACCACCGTGTCGACGCCCTCGGGCATGGGTGCACCGGTCATGATGCGCACGCACTCGCCCGCCCCGACCCGTCCGTCGAACGGTGCACCGGCGAATGCGGCCCCGATCACCGGAAAGCCGCGCGGCTCGGCGTCCCTGCCGGGCAAATCGGCGGCGCGCAGCGCGTAGCCGTCCATCGCCGAGGCGGCGAAGGCCGGGATATCGGCGGGCGCCGTGATGTCCGCGTGCAGCACCCGACCCAGTGCCCCGCTCAGCGGCACCCTCTCGTGTCCGGAAACCGGCGCGACCGCCGCGACGGTCCGCTCGCGCGCCTGCTCCACGCTGAGGCGCGTGCCTGCTCCGACGCCTGCATTGCTGTCGCCCCCGTTCATCGGTTCTCTCCTTCCAGGGCCTGCTCCAGAACACCGAGCTGCTCCGGCGTATTGATGTTGACCAGCCCCCGGGCGACGTCGTCGCAGTCCGCGGCGGCGGCACCGACCCGCTCCAGCCACCGCCAGAGGGCACCCTCCGTGCGCGCGAGGGCCGCCGCGGCCGAATCCGCGAGCGCCGTGCGCAGCAGCGCGAAGGTCGGCTGCACGCGTCCACCGGCGCGTGCGACCGCCGCCGGCGCACGATCCCGCAACATGGCGCGGTGCAGCCGACGCCCCAGGTCATCGGGCAGCCGCGGCGCGTCGCACGGCACCACCAGCAGGAGCTCCAGCTTCCCGTCGCGTGCCGCCGCGAGGCCGGCCGCGACGCCGGCGAGCGGTCCCGACGCGGCCCTGCGGGCGTCCTCCACCGCCGGCCACGGGAGACCGTGGTCGGGCATGCCGGCGCGCACGCTCAGCCAGCCCCGGCCGACCTGCGGTTGCAGCCGCGCGTAGACGTGCTGCACCAGCGGGCGGCCGGCGAGCGACACCAGTCCCTTCGCGCCGCCCCCCATGCGCCGACCCTCGCCGCCGGCGAGGATCAGTCCGCCGATGCGTTCCCGGGGATAGTCCGGCGCGCCCGCGTCAGCCGCCGGTGACATTCATGTGGCGCAGGATCTGCGGCTGCCGGCGCAGATCGAAGTCGTGGCCGCGCGGCTTGATCGCCATACCCTCGTGGATCGCCTGCCGGAGCGGCTCGTCGTCCCCCGGCGACTCCCGCAGCACCTGGCGCAGGTCGACGGAGTGCTCCTGGCCCAGACACAGCAGCAGCCGCCCCTTGACCGTCACCCGCACCCGGTTGCAGCTCTCGCAGAAGTTGTGGCTGTGGGGGGAGATGAAGCCGATGCGGGAGTCGCTGTCCGCCATGCGGAAGTAGCGCGACGGGCCGCCGGTGCTCTCCGCCGTGGGGATCAGGGGGTAGCGCTGCTCGATGTCCGCCCGGATGCGATCGCTGGAGTAGTACTCCTCGAAGCGGTCATGCTCGTCGATCCGGCCCAGCGGCATTTCCTCGATGAAGCTGATGTCCAGCCCGTGATCGCGGGCGAACTCCACCAGGTCGAGGATCTCGTCGTGATTGCGGTGGCGCAGGATCACGGTGTTCAGCTTGATGCGCTCGAACCCCGCGGACCGGGCCGCCTCGATGCCGCGCAGCACGCGCTCGAGATCCCCCACCCGGGTGATCCGGCGGAACCGATCGGGATCCAGGCTGTCCAGGCTGATGTTGAGACGGCTGACGCCCGCGTCACGCAGCTGCTGCGCCATCCGCGGAAGCTGCGAGCCGTTGGTGGTCATGACCAGCTCGTCGAGCCCGGGCAGCTGCCCCAGGCGGCGGAACAGCGTCAGCACGTCCCGGCGCACCAGCGGCTCTCCCCCGGTGATGCGGATCTTGCGGACGCCGAGCTCCGTGAACACCCGGCCGACGCGGTAGAGCTCTTCCAGCGAGAGAATCTCGCGCTTGGGCAGGAACTGCATGTCCTCGCTCATGCAGTAGACGCACCGGAAGTCGCAGCGGTCGGTCACCGACATGCGCACATAGGTCACGCGCCTGCCGAAGCGGTCGATCAGTTGTGTCTGGGGTGCCTCGGACATGATTCCTCCGTGACGGGGAGCCCGGATCGTATCCGGGATCTGACAGACAAGAATAGTGCTCGCGGCGGCCATCTCTCAAGCACCGTCGCCGACCGCGCGAGCGCGCGCACCGGGCCCGGCGGCGCTGGAAAAGCCCCGGGAACGCGGATACCATGCCGTGCGGGGCCAGGGCGACGCCACGTACCATCCTGGGCGCGCAGCCCAGCTCACCACGAGAGCAGGAGGCCATGCGATGGGCAGACTCCCCGACGACGTCGATCCACAGGAGACCGGTGAGTGGATCGAGGCGCTAGAGGCCGTCCTCGAACGCGAAGGTCCCGAACGGGCCCATTATCTCCTCGAGACGCTGATCGAGAAGGCCCGGCGCTCCGGCGCCTTCATCCCCTTCAGCCCCAATACCGCCTACGTCAACACCATCCCCGCGGCGCTGGAAGAGCGCAACCCCGGCGACCAGGAGCTTGAATGGCGCATCCGCTCCATCATCCGCTGGAATGCGATGGCAATGGTGGTGAAGGCGAACAAGGACTCCGGGGTGGGCGGCCACATCGCCAGCTTCGCCTCCGCCGCGACCCTCTACGAAGTCGGCTTCAATCACTTCTTCCGCGCCCCGAGCGAGGACCACGGCGGTGACCTGGTTTTCCTCCAGGGCCACTCCGCGCCCGGATTCTATGCCCGTGCCTACCTCGAACGGCGGCTCAACAAGGAGGACCTCCACCGCTTCCGGCGCGAGGCCAACGCGCCGGGACTGCCCTCCTACCCCCATCCCTGGCTGAAGCCGGACTTCTGGCAGTTCCCCACGGTCTCCATGGGCCTGTCCCCGATCATGGGGATCTACCAGGCGCGTTTCATGAAGTACCTGCACAACCGCGGCATCGCCGACACCGAAGGCCGCAAGGTGTGGGTCTTCTGCGGCGACGGCGAGATGGACGAACCGGAGTCCCTCGGCGCCATCGGCCTGGCCGCCCGCGAGGGCCTCGACAACCTGATCTTCGTGGTCAACTGCAACCTGCAGCGCCTGGACGGCCCCGTGCGGGGCAACGGCAAGATCATCCAGGAACTCGAGGGCGAGTTCCGCGGTGCCGGCTGGAGCGTGATCAAGCTCATCTGGGGCTCCTACTGGGATCCGCTGCTGGCCGCAGACACCAGGGGCCTGCTGCGCCGGCGCATGGAAGAGGCGGTGGACGGCGAGTACCAGACCTACAAGGCGCGTGACGGGGCCTACGTGCGCGAACACTTCTTCGGCAAGTATCCCGAGCTCAAGGAGATGGTTGCGCGCATGACCGACCAGGACGTCTGGCGGCTGAACCGGGGCGGACACGATCCGCACAAGATCTATGCCGCCTACGCCGAGGCGATGAAGACCACCGGCAAGCCGACCGTGATCCTGGCCAAGACGGTCAAGGGCTACGGCATGGGCGAAGCCGGCGAGGGGCAGAACATCACCCATCAGCAGAAGAAGATGGGCGAGGATGCCCTGAAGAAGTTCCGCGACCGTTTCAACATCCCGATCTCCGACGACGAGATCGGGGATGCGCCCTTCTACCGCCCGCCCGAGGACAGTCCCGAGATCAAGTACCTCAAGGCGCGCCGCGAGGCGCTCGGCGGCTATCTCCCCGCCCGCCGCGAGCGTTCCGCGGAGACCCTCCCGGTGCCCGAGCTGTCGATCTTCGACACCATGCTGCGGGGCACCGAGGACCGCGAGATGTCCACCAGCATGGCCTTCGTGCGCCTGCTCTCGGCGCTGGCGCGGGACCGGGACATCGGCAAGCGGGTTGTCCCGATCGTGCCCGACGAGGCCCGCACCTTCGGCATGGAAGGGCTGTTCCGCCAGCTCGGCATCTACTCGTCCAAGGGGCAACTGTACCGGCCGGAGGACTACGAGCAGCTCGCCTACTACCGCGAGAGCAAGAGCGGGCAGATCCTGGAGGAAGGCATTACCGAGGCGGGCTCCATGTCGTCCTTTCTGGCGGCCGCCACCAGCTACAGCAACCACGGGATCCCGATGATCCCGTTCTACGCCTTCTACTCCATGTTCGGCTACCAGCGCGTGGGCGACTTCATGTGGGCGGCCGGCGACTGCCGCGCCCGCGGCTTCCTCATGGGCGGGACCGCAGGCCGCACCACGCTGGAGGGCGAGGGCCTGCAGCACCAGGACGGCCACAGCCACCTGCTGATGTCGGTTCTGCCCACCTGCAAGGCCTACGACCCCTGCTTCGCCTACGAGATGGCGGTGATCATCCACGACGGCCTCAGGCGCATGTTCCGCGACCAGGAGGACGTTTTCTACTACATCACCATGATGAACGAGAACTATGCCCACCCAGCGCTGCCGAAAGGCTCCGAGGAGGGCATCGTCAAGGGGATGTACCGCTTCAAGCAGACCCGCGGCGATGGCCCGCGGGTCCAGCTGCTGGGCTCCGGAACCATCCTCCGGGAGGTGATCCAGGCGGGGGAGCGCCTGCGCCGTGATTTCGGCGTACGGGCCGACATCTGGAGCGTCACCAGCTTCACCGAGCTGCGCCGGGAAGGCCTGGAGGCGGACCGCTGGAACGTGCTGCACCCGGAGCAGGAGCCGCGCGGCTGCTACGTCCGGGACTGCCTGGATGACGCCGAGGGGCCGGTGGTGGCGGCCACCGACTACCTGCGCGCCTATCCCGACCAGATCCGTCCCTACGTCGAAGCGCCGTACTACGTGCTGGGCGCGGACGGGTTCGGGCGCAGCGACACCCGCGAGGAGTTGCGCAAGTACTTCGAGGTCGACAGCGCTTTCATCGCCGTCACCGCGCTACGCGCGCTGGCGGATCAGGGCCAGATCGAGCGCAAGACCGTGACCGAGGCCATCCGGAAGTACGGCGTCGATCCGGAAAAGCCCGCTCCCTGGCTCACCTGATCCCCCGCGGAGGACCCGTTTTGGCAGATACCGAGCTCATCAAGGTCCCCGACATCGGGGACTTCGAACAGGTCGACGTGATCGAGGTCCTGGTGGATGCAGGCCAGCACGTCGAACAGGAACAGTCGCTGATCACCCTGGAAAGCGACAAGGCCACCCTGGAGGTGCCCAGCCCGAAGTCCGGAACAATCCGCGAACTCCGGGTCAAGGTCGGAGACCAGGTCTCCGAAGGCAGCCCCATCGCCACCATCGAGCCGGACCAGGAGCAGCAACAGCCCGCCTCGGGCGGGGCCTCCGGCGACGAAGCTCCCGCGGAATCCGCCGGCAGCGAAGCTGCGCCGGAGGAAGCCGCCCGGAAGCCGGAAGCGGAGGCCGCCGCGAGTACTTCGCAGGAGGCCTCCACGCAACAGGCGTCCCCGCAGCGGGAGGCCGCGGCGCCCGCCCCGCCGGCCAACGCCGGGGGCGGCCCGCTCCACGAAGCCCCGGTCACCGGCTGGGAGCACCTGGACGCGTCCCGCCAGAACCTGGCGCACGCCAGTCCCTCGGTGCGTCGCTTCGCGCGCGAACTCGGCGTCGATTTGCTGGAGGTCAAGGGCAGCGGCCGCAAGGGACGCATCCTCAAGGAGGACGTGCAGGCCTACGTCAAGGCGTCGCTGCGCCAGGGGGCGACCCGGGGCGGAGCGATCCCGCCGATCCCGCCGGTCGACTTTTCCAAGTTCGGCGAGATCGAGCGCCGGCCGCTTTCGCGCATCAAGCGCAAGGCCGCCCCCAACCTGCACCGCAGCTGGCTGAATCTCCCCCACGTGACCCAGTTCGATGAGGCGGACGTCACCGACCTGGAATCCTTCCGCAAGGGGGAAAAGGAGACCGCCGCGGCGCAGGACGTGCACCTGACCATCCTGGCGTTCCTGGTCAAGGCCTGCGCCGGCGCCCTGCAGGCCTTCCCGGAAGTGAACAGCTCGCTCGACCCCGACGGCGAGACGCTGATCCTCAAGCACTATGTGCACGTCGGCGTGGCCGTGGACACCGACGGCGGGCTGCTGGTGCCGGTGATCCGGGACGCCGACGCCAAGGGCATCTACGACATCGCGCGCGAACTCGCCGACCTCGCCGACCGGGCACGCCGGGGCAAGCTTTCGCCGAGCGAGATGCAGGGGGCGAGCTTTTCCATCTCCAGCCTGGGCGGCATCGGCGGCACCGCGTTCACGCCCATCATCAACGCGCCCGAAGTCGCCATCCTGGGCGTATCACGGATCACGACCAAACCGGTGTGGACGGACGGCGAATTCCAGCCCCGCAAGATGCTGCCGCTGTCGTTCTCCTACGATCACCGCGTGATCGACGGCGCCCAGGCAGCGCGCTTCACCACCCATCTGGCCGGGCTGCTGCGGGACCTGCGGCGCCTGCTGCTGTGACACGACCCCAAGGGATCCGCGATGAGCACCACTGAAGAGGTCAAGGTTCCCGACATCGGGGACTTCGAGGACGTCGACGTAATCGAGGTGCTGGTCGAGACCGGCCAGCATGTCGAGCAGGAACAGTCGCTGATCACCCTCGAAAGCGACAAGGCGACCCTGGAGGTGCCCTCGCCCAAAGCCGGCGTGGTGCAGAAGATGCACGTTTCGGTGGGCGACAAGGTGTCCGAGGGCAGCCTGGTCCTGACGCTGGAAGTGACCGGATCGGGAGACGAACGCACGGGCGACGCCGGTGGATCGCAGGGTGCGGAGCAGCCGGCGGCCGAAGAGGAACCCGGCGGGCCCGATGCCACCGAACGGCCGGCGGCCGCCTCCGGCCCGGAGGAGGGCGTCCCCGCGCCGGCCGACGCCGACACCGACCTGGTGGTGCTGGGCTCCGGCCCGGGCGGCTACACCGCGGCCTTCCGCGCCGCCGACCTGGGCCTGGACGTGACCCTGATCGAGCGCTACCCGGATCTCGGCGGCGTGTGCCTGAACGTCGGCTGCATCCCCTCCAAGGCGCTGCTGCACGCCGCCAAGGTAATCACCGACGCGCGCGAGATGGCCGATCACGGCGTGCGCTTCAGCGACCCCACGATTGATACCGGCAGGCTCGACGAGTGGAAATGGAGCGTGGTCAAAACGCTCACCGACGGTCTCGCGGGGCTGGCCAAGCGCCGCAAGGTAACCGTGATCCAGGGCACGGGACGCTTCACGGCACCACACGAGCTCGAGATCGAGGACCCGGACGGCAAGACTCGCAGGCTCAGTTTCCGCCAGGCCATCGTGGCCGCCGGCTCGCAGCCGGCGATGCTGCCGGACCTGCCCGACGATCCCCGGATCATGGACTCGACCGCCGCGCTCGAAATCGACGAGATCCCGAAGACCCTGCTGGTGGTGGGCGGCGGCATCATCGGGCTGGAGATGGCCTGCATGTATGCCGGCCTGGGCAGCCGGGTGACCATCGTCGAGCTCACCGACGGCCTCATGCCGGGTACCGATCCGGACCTGGTCAAGCCGCTACGCAAGCGGCTCGAGAAGATCTGCGACGGCATTCACACCGGCACCGCCGTGGACCAGGTGAAGGCCAACAGGGCCAGCCTGTCGGTGACCTTCAAGGGCGAGAACGCGCCTTCGCGTGCGCGTTTCGACTGCATCCTGGTCTCCGTCGGCCGCCGGCCGAACGGCCATCGCATCGGCGCCGACAAGGCCGGGTTCGAGGTCGACGACAAGGGGTTCATCCCGGTGAACCAGCAGATGCGGACCTCGGTGCGTCACATCTTCGCCATCGGCGACATCGTGGGTGCACCGCTGCTGGCCCACAAGGCCACGCACCAGGCCAAGGTCGCGGCAGAGGTGGCCGCCGGCGAGCGCCGGGCGTATCAGGCGCGGGTGGTCCCGGCGGTGGCGTATACGGATCCGGAAGTCGCCTGGGCCGGAGTGACGGAGCAGGAGGCGAAGCAGCAGAATCTGAACTACGGCAAAGGCGTGTTCCCCTGGGCCGCGAATGGACGTGCCCTGGGCATGGCCCGGAGCGAGGGCCAGACCAAGCTGCTTTTCGATCGTGACAGCGGGATCATCATCGGGGCGGGCGTGGTCGGCGCCGGGGCCGGCGACCTGATCGCCGAGCTGGCCCTGGCCATCGAGATGGGCGCCGACGCGGAGGACATCGCCCTGACCATCCACCCGCATCCGACGCTCTCGGAGACCGTGGGGATGGCGGCCGAGGCCTACGAAGGCACCATCACCGACCTGTACATGCCCCGCCGCTGACCCGGAGGCGCCGTTTCAGGCCGCGACGGCCTTCCGGGCCCTCCCCCGCCACGGAATGGCGACCTCGATCCAGCCGGCCCCCGTGCGGATCCGCCGTGGCAGACTCCCGGCTTCCGGGGGAAGCGGCACCCGCCATCCGATCATGCGGCCCTCGGCGCGCGCCGGTCCCACCCAGAGCGCGCCACCGATCACCCGGAGGGCCAGGTCCCCGGGCAGCAGCGAGCCCAGCGGCAGCCGGACCACCAGCTGGCGCGACCGCTCGTACAGGCGCGCGGGGAATTCCGGTGCGGCGTCCACGCCCGCCGGCAGCGAGACAGATGAGTGTGTATCATGCGTGGCGATGCCGACCATGGCGGTCACCTCCGATCCGGTTGCGTGGCTGCGTCCTCAGTACGGGCTCACTCTGCACCGACCCCGCCGCAGACGGGCTGACACCGGTCAAGGGCGGCGCTCAGGACCCGTCACGACGGGCCTGACCTCCACCCGGAGCAACGGCCCGAACCCGTCGCACGCGGAGCCCGCAAGGCATCCGGAGACCAGGCAACAACGAGCCAACGAGCCTCTGCCGGGACACCTGCCGACATGAGCCAACGCGCCCCAAGCGAGTTCCAGCTGCGCTGGCGCATCACCTTCCTGCTGGTCACCATGCTGCTGGCGAGCGTGGGCTTCGGCGTGGTGCTGCCCACCCTGCCCTTCCTCGCGCGGCAGTTGCATGCCAGCGACGTGGAGTTCGGGCTCGCCATCTCGCTGTTTTCCATCGCCCAGCTGCTGGGCAGCCCGCTATGGGGCCGCGCCTCCGACCGGATCGGGCGACGCCCGATCCTGATGATCGGGGTCACCGGTTACGGCGTCGCTTCCGCCCTGCTCGCGCTCGCACCCAACGTCGTCACCCTGCTGGCGCTGCGCGCACTCGCCGGGGGGTTCGTCGGAGCCATCGGGCCGGGCGTCCAGGGACTGGCGGCCGACTGGACCGGGCCGCGCGAGCGCGCGAAGGTGATCGGCTACACCGCGGCCATGAACGGCATCGGCTTCGTCATCGGGCCGCTGGTGGGCACGGTGCTGGGACTGATCAGCGCCCGCGCTCCCTTCGTCGGGGTCGGCGCGCTGGCCCTGCTCAACGCCGCGCTGGGACTGTACTTCCTGCCGCGGGAGGGGCCGCCCGCGCAATGGGCCGGGCCGGTCACGCCCGCCCCCGGCATGCGGGCACCGCGCATCTTCGGCGGCCTCGACGGCGCCCTCTGGCGGCGCTTCATGCCCTTCTACATCGCCTCGATCGTGCTCTCCACGGCCTACTCCAACATCGCCACGGTGCTGGCGTTCTTCTTCGTCGACCACCTGCACACCGCCTCCAGCACCGCCGGCTGGGGCTTCGCGGTCAACGGCGGCGTCGCCGCCATCATCCAGCTCGCGCTGCTGCCCCGCGTGTACGACCGGCTGCGCGAACGCATGACGCTGATGCTGGGCTTCGTGATGGGCGCGGTCGGCTACGCGGTGCTGGCGATGTCCCCGACCCTGGCGATGGCGCTGGCGGGGATCGTGATCTTCGCCGGTGCCCGGGGCTTCGCTTTCCCCACGCTCACCACCGCGGTCTCGCTGCGCGCTCCGGAAGACCGGCAGGGGGTCAGCCTGGGCTGGCGCCAGACCTGCATCGGCATCGGCCGAACCATCGGCCCCCTGGTCGCCAGCGCGCTGTATGCGCTGCACGAACAGCTGCCGTTCCTGATCTCCTCGGGACTGCTGGCGGGGACCGCGGTCTACTTCCTGTTCGCCGTGCGCGGGGATCCGGTCGAGCAGGCCGGGTGAGCGGGACCGCGGGCTGGCGCCCCGACCAGGACTCGAACCTGGAACCTTTCCTTGGGAACGCAATCCCTTTCAATCTGCACTTGCCCGTTCTTGCACTACAGGCATCCCTCCAGCGTCGGCACCACCCGTTGTCGGGCCTGCCGTTAGTGAAGCCGATGTCGAAAATCAAGGGGCCCCTGCGGCCGCTGCGCATGCGCCAAGCCCCGGCAAGCCGCCGCTTTAGGCTCGAGGTGGCCACCAATCAGCCGCTCGATTCCCTTCCAGACAGGGTTCCGCTGCTGCGCCCCAGAACTCCCCAGCTCATCATATTCGTGGAAGGTAGCTCTGATGCCAGCCTTACGATCAATGCCGCCACGACCGCCAGCCTGAGCGGCCGAATCTGCCTGGCGGGTTGCTGCAATGTGAGAACCGGCCCCTTCTTTATCCGTGACCGGGCGGAAATTGGTCGGAAGGGCCCTCCCTAACAAGCGTCCGCTCGGATTTCGCTACCGTTCGTCGGGGTTTCGGCACCACTCGTCTGTATCCGACGTAATTGCAATAACAAACCTTGATGTCCCGCATGCCTTCGGCTACTTGGTAATGGACGCGCACCGAAAACAAAAGCGCGCGATTGACAAGAAGCGAAAAACGGCCCTCTGGCGACAGCGGGCCAGGGGGGCAAGAAGCATGCCGAGGCCACGGATTGCCCGCCTCCTGTGCGGGATTGTCACCTTCGCCCTCGTCGCCATCGCGCCGGCCGCGGCGTCTTCGGGGAGCACGCATCCGGACGTCACGGCGCGCACGCTGGAACAGCGCCTGTACAATGCGCCAGCGTTCGCCGAGCCGCTGGTGCCGATGGGCCCCACGACACGCCGGGAAGACCGCGCCCTGCTCGCGGCCGTGGGTCGTTACGACCCCGACGCCCGTCCCATGGACCTGTCCCCCCTGACCCGCTATCTGCAGGCGCATCCGCACTCGCCCTGGCGCGTGGCGCTGCTGACCAACCTCGGCCTGGCCGACTACGGCCACGGCTACTTCGACCGCGCCATCGCCGCCTTCCACCGCGCCTGGCGGCTCGGGCGCACCGCAACGGGCCCGCGCCAGCGGGCGCTGGTCGACGACGCCGTGGGCCAGCTGGTCGAGATGCACGCGCGCCTGGGCCACGCCCACGCGCTGGCGGCGCTGCTGCACCAGGTCCGCCATCGCCCCATGGACGGCCCCGCGACCGAGATGATCGACAGCGGAAAGGACGGCCTGTGGCACATGCGCCACGATCCGGGCGTCTCCTATCTGTGCGGCCCGATGGCGCTCAAAAGCATCCTGCTGCTGACCCACCGGCCCGACAGCAAGGCGGTGCGCACGGTGGAGGCCTTCCGCTCCGGGCCCCACGGGGCAGCCTGGCCACGGTCGCGAAGCTCGCCCGCCAGGCCGGCATGCCCTACCGCATGGCCTACCGTACCTCTGCCAAAAAGATCCCGCTGCCGGCGGTGGTGCACTGGAAGGTGCACCACTACGCCGCGGTGGTCGGGCGCAAGGGGAATCTGTATCACGTCGAGGACCCGACCTTCGGCCACGACCTGTGGCTGACCCGCAAGGCGCTGCTGGCCGAGAGCGACGGCTACTTCCTGATCCCGAAGGCCAAGTTCGGCAAGGGCTGGAAGAGCGTCTCCGCGGCGCAGGCGAAGAAAGTCTATGGCATGGGCCGTACCTTCAACCAGAATCCTGCCGCCACCAGCTCGGCCGATCCCACGATCCACCAGGACTGCGGCTGCACGTACACACCCGCAAGTACGGGGAACGGGAAGAAGAAAAACAAGAAGCACGGGAACGGCGCCTCCGGCGCCGGCGGCAGCGCCGGCATGGCCCAGGTCGGCGTCAGCGCCATGGTCGTGAGCCTCCGGCTCACCGACACGCCGCTGTCCTACAGCCCGCCCAAGGGGCCGGCGGTGCGCTTCACGGCCACCTACAACCAGCGCGAGGCGACCCAGCCGGCCAACTTCCGCTACTTCAACCTGGGCCAGAAGTGGACCCCGGGGTGGCTGTCCTACGTGCAGGACCAGACGTATGCGATGGGCTCGTACGTGGTGCGCATGCCGCCCGGCGGCGGTGCCTTCCCGGAGCACGGCTACAACGCCGCCACCGGTCGCTTCCGCCGCGAGCAGATGACCGGCGCCATCCTCGAGCGGACCTCGACCTCGCCCATCGTCTACACCCTCGACCGTCCCGACGGCAGCCGCCTGGTCTACGCCCACGTGGTCCACGCCGGGCGCGGGCGCAAGGTGTTTCCTCACGCGCATCGTCGATCCCCAGGGCAACGCCCTGACCCTGCACTACGACAGCCAGCAGCGCCTGACCTCGGTCACCGATGCCCTGGGCCAGGCCACCACGCTGGCCTACGGCGACAGCGCCTTCCCGCGCGAGATCACGAAGATCACCGGGCCCTTCGGGCGCAGCGCCGAGCTCGCCTACGACGGCCAGGGACGCCTGGTGCGCATCACCGACGCCGACGGCATGGTCTCCTCCTTCGCCTACAACGGCGGCGACTTCATCCGGGCCCTGACCACGCCCTACGGCACCTGGCACTTCTCGGCGGGCCAGATCGGCACCCGCCGCTGGCTCAACCTCACCGACCCGGACGGGCACACCTCGCGCGTGGAGTTCCGCCACCGGGCGCCGGGGATCCCCTTCTCGGCGCCGGTGGTGCC
>DASQZJ010000070.1:0-5769 GCA_035638775.1 Gammaproteobacteria bacterium | reverse complement strand
ACGCCAGGTGTCGGTCGTGGCCAGGCGGACGTTCGCCACCGCGCTGCCGCTGGGCATGTACTTCACCTCGGGATCGACCCCGAGGTTGCCGATGAGAATGACCTTGTTCACTCCCCGCGCCATGGCTGGTCCCTCTTGTGTGCTAGACCGATCGGGCTGCCCGGCGGAAGCCGCCGGTGACCGATCATGTTACGCAGGGGACTGCGCCGATACCACCCTCCGCTGCCGGCCGGCGCCACGCTGCGGTCGTGTCGCGCCCGGGCGGCCGGGGCGCCGGCTCAGGCCGCGTTGCTGCCGGAGAATTCGCGCAGCGCGGATTCGTCCAGCTGCTTGCTGTCGACCTTGAGGTAGGCGATGCCCTCCTCGCCCACGACCACGGCGTCGGCCACGCCGCGCACCGCCAGCAGCTTCTCGGCGAGCCGGTCGGCGTCGCCGCTGTGCAGCCGGCCGACCCGCAGCAGGTAGCTGCTGAGGTAGCTCGGCTGCGGCATGGTCGTCGCGATGCCGAACCATACCAGGGCCAGGCAGCCGGCGAAGCCGAACACCCCGGGCAGCCCGTAGTGCCCCTGCACCCATCCGCCGAGCGTGCCGCCGACGAAGATGCCGAAGAACTGGGAGCTGGAGTACACGCCCATGGCCGTTCCCTTGCTGGTAGGCGGGGCGACCTTGGAGATCAGCGAGGGCAGGCTGGCCTCCATCAGGTTGAACGCGGTGAAGAACACCACCAGCGCCGGCGCCACGGCCCAGAGGCTGCCGTGCCAGGCCATCAGGCCGAACTGGGCGGCCGCGAT
Organism: Gammaproteobacteria bacterium; assembly: GCA_035638775.1. Classification (GTDB taxonomy): domain Bacteria; phylum Pseudomonadota; class Gammaproteobacteria; order UBA5335; family SLRW01; genus DASQZJ01. The sequence continues at coordinate 4,978 of DASQZJ010000070.1, read as the reverse complement.
GGCGAGGATGGAGCCGATGAAGACCGGCTTCATGCGCCGATACTTCTCTGCGATGATGATCAGCGGCACCATGCCGAAGACCGAAACCGCCAGCACGGGCAGGTACAGGATCCACTGGTCGTGCACGCTGACGCCCGCCACGCCGTGAAGTGCCAGCGGCAGCGCCACGAAGGTGGCGGTGAGGATCGCGTGCAGGGTGAAGATGCCGAAATCCAGCCGCACCAGCTGGCCGTCGGTCAGTACCCGCCGGAACAGCGCCGGTACCGCCTCGGTGTCGCGGTGCAACCGCACCCGGCTGGGCCGGGGCGTCACCCACAGCAGCACGCCGATGCCCAGCAGGCCCAGCACCGCGGTGAGCCAGAAGATCCCCGGCACGCCGATCCAGGTGTTCAGCACCGGGCCCAGCACCACCGCCAGCGCGAAGGACATGCCGATGGTCATGCCGATCACCGCCATGGCCTTGGTGCGCTGCTCCTCGCGGGTCAGGTCCGCGCCGAGGGCCAGGATGGTGGAGCCGACCGCGCCGGCGCCCTGCAGCAGCCGGCCCAGGATCACCCCGTCGATGCTGCCGGACATCGCCGCCACGGCGCTGCCGATGGCGAATAGCAGCAGCCCGCCGGCGATCACGGGCTTGCGCCCGATGCGGTCGGACAGCATGCCGAACGGGATCTGGAGCACGGCCTGGGTGAGCCCGTAGATGCCCAGCGCGAGGCCGATCAGGGCCGGCGTCGAGCCGCGCAGCTGCTGCGCGAACACCGCGAACACCGGGTAGATCATGAACAGCCCCATCATCCGCAGGGCGAAGATGAAGGCCAGGGAGAAGCTGGATCTGCGTTCGCCGGCGGTCATGCCGGACGTCGAAGAACGGCTGGAAGCCTCCTCGGACACGGTTGGTTCCTTTTGATGGACACTGGCGAGACGGCGTATATTATCAGGTTCCCTTTTGCGCGGACAATTCGATGGATACGATCCGGATCCGGGGTGCACGCACCCACAACCTGAAGAACATCGACCTGGACCTGCCCCGGGACAGGCTCATCGTCCTGACGGGGCTTTCCGGCTCGGGCAAGTCGTCGCTGGCGTTCGACACCATCTACGCCGAGGGACAGCGCCGCTACGTCGAGTCGCTGTCGGCCTATGCCCGGCAGTTCCTGTCAATGATGGAAAAGCCCGACGTGGACCACATCGAGGGCCTTTCCCCGGCGATCTCCATCGAGCAGAAGTCCACCTCGCACAACCCGCGCTCGACGGTCGGCACCGTCACCGAGATCTACGACTACCTGCGGCTGCTGTATGCCCGCGTGGGCATCCCGCACTGCCCGGACCACGGCACGGTGCTGCAGGCCCAGACGGTCAGCGAGATGGTGGACCAGGTGCTGGACCTGCCCGAGGGCACCCGGCTGCTGCTGCTCGCCCCGATCATCCGGGAACGCAAGGGCGAGCACCTGCAGGTGTTAGAGAGCCTGCGGGCACAGGGGTTCATCCGGGCCCGCGTCGACGGCGAGGTTCTCGAGCTGGACCAGGTTCCCGCGCTGGACCCGAAACGCAAGCACAGCATCGACGCCGTGGTGGACCGCTTCCGGGTGCGCCCCGACCTGGCCCAGCGCCTGGCGGAGTCCTTCGAGACCGCGCTGCGCCTGGCCGAGGGGATCGCGCGGGTGGGCTTCATGGACGAGCCGGAGCGGGAGGAGCTGGTGTTCTCCGAGCGCTTCTCCTGCCCCGAGTGCGGCTACAGCCTTTCCGAGCTGGAGCCGCGGCTGTTCTCCTTCAACAATCCCGCCGGCGCCTGCCCCGACTGCGACGGCCTGGGCGTGCGCCAGTTCTTCGATCCCGCGCGGGTGGTCACCCACCGCCAGTTGGGCCTGGCCGGGGGCGCCATCCGCGGCTGGGACCGCCGCAACGTGTACTACTTCCAGATGGTCAGCTCGCTCGCCCGGCATTACGGCTTCGACCTGGAGACGCCGTTCGAGGAGCTGCCCGAGCGCATCCGGCGGGTCGTCCTGTACGGCAGCGACGGCGAGGTGATCGACTTCCGCTACCTCACCCCCGGCGGGCGCGAGACCATCCGCCGCCACCCGTTCGAAGGCATCCTGCCCAACCTGGAGCGGCGCTACTGGGAGACCGATTCGTCCGCCGTCCGCGAGGAGCTGGCCAGGTATCTGAGCGTGCGCGAGTGCCCGACCTGCGGCGGCGCACGCCTCAACCGCGGGGCGCGCCACGTGTTCGTGGAAGACATTACCCTGCCCGAGGTCACCGCGATGTCGGTCGAGCGCGCCCACGCGTTCTTCAACGGACTGGACATCGGCGGCCAGCGCGGCGAGATCGCCGCCCGGATCCTGAGGGAGATCGGCCAGCGGCTGGAGTTCCTGGTCAACGTCGGGCTGGACTACCTGACCCTGAGCCGCAGCGCCGACACCCTCTCGGGCGGCGAGGCCCAGCGCATCCGCCTGGCAAGCCAGATCGGCGCCGGCCTGGTGGGCGTGATGTACGTACTGGACGAGCCCTCCATCGGCCTGCACCAGCGCGACAACGAGCGGCTGCTCAACACGCTGATCTACCTGCGGGACCTCGGCAACACCGTGATCGTGGTGGAGCACGACGAGGAGGCCATCCTGACCGCGGACCACGTGGTCGACCTGGGCCCGGGGGCCGGGGCCCACGGCGGACATGTGGTGGCCACCGGCACCCCCGCACAGATCAAGGGCGACAGCGCCTCGCTCACCGGGCAGTACCTGGCCGGGGTGCGCCGGATCGCGGTCCCGGACCGGCGCCACGCCGCGGACCCCGAGCGGATGGTCCGCGTCCGCGGGGCGCGCGGCAACAACCTCAAGGGCGTGGACGTGGACATCCCGATGGGGCTGCTGACCTGCGTCACGGGGGTGTCCGGCTCCGGCAAGTCCACCCTGATCAACGACACCCTCTACCGGTTCCTGGCCCGCGAGCTCAACGGCGCCGGCGTAACCCCGGCGCCGGTGGACGGCGTCGAGGGCCTGGAGCACGTCGACCGCATCATCGACATCGACCAGAGTCCGATCGGGCGCACGCCGCGCTCCAACCCGGCCACCTACACCGGCCTGTTCACGCCCATCCGCGAGCTGTTCGCCGGCACCCCGGAAGCACGCGCCCGCGGCTACAAGCCGGGGCGGTTCAGCTTCAACGTCAAGGGCGGACGCTGCGAGGCCTGCCAGGGCGACGGCGTGCTCAAGGTGGAGATGCACTTTCTCCCCGACATCTACGTGCCCTGCGAGGTGTGCCACGCCCGGCGCTACAACCGCGAGACCCTGGAGATCCGCTACAAGGGCCGCAACATCCACGAGGTGCTGGAGATGACCGTGGAGGAGGCCGTGGACTTCTTCAGCGCCGTGCCGGTGGTCGCGCGCAAGCTGCATACCCTGATGGACGTGGGGCTCGGCTACGTGCGGCTGGGCCAGAGCGCCACCACCCTTTCCGGGGGCGAGGCGCAGCGCGTCAAGCTGGCCCGCGAGCTGTCCAAGCGCGGCACCGGCAAGACCCTCTACATCCTGGACGAGCCCACCACCGGGCTGCACTTCCATGACATCGAGCAGCTGCTGAGGGTCGTCGCCCGGCTGCGTGACCAGGGCAACGCGGTGGTGATCATCGAGCACAACCTCGACGTCATCAAGACCGCCGACTGGATCATCGACCTCGGCCCCGAGGGCGGGGACGGCGGCGGGCGCGTGATCGCCACCGGCACGCCGGAGCAGGTCGCCGGCGTCGAGGCCTCGCACACGGGCCGGTTCCTGCGCCCGGTCCTGCCCGGTGCGATGAGCGGCAAGACCGCTTCCCACTGAGCCCGCTTCCTGCTCGCCCCGACGCGCGGCCGCGCGGATCTCCGTCCCACCCGGCGCACCTCCGGTCGCCTCTGCCCGGCGGGTCTCTCCCACCCGCGCCGATCCGCCTCACGCCACGCCCGGACCCTGCTCCGAGCCCACCGCAACATCCGGGTTGCGGGCTGCAACAGGATTGTCATAATCCGTTCACGTCGCGGTCATGATCCGCTTTCATAGTGGCCGCGTGCTTCGGGGCAAGCGTAGTTGCACGCACTACGCCGGGGGGAACGGATACACCCGGATGCACCCGTGTGGGATTCCCCGCCGAAGCCGGGCCCGGCAGACCCCGGGGGTCCGCCGTGCGGGTCCGTTGGTCCGGGCCCGGTCGACCAAACGTCTTTTCCGAAGGAGAGTCACGCATGTACAAGAAAGTCCTGACCGCAGCCGCGCTCGCCGCCGTCTGCGCCGCGGGGAGCACGTCCGCAATGGCGGCCGCCTACACCAGCCCGGACGGCAGCACCACCCTGGGCGCCAAGATCTACGGCGACTTCACCAGCCATACGGTCAAGCAGGATGGCCAGAAGGTGAATCCCAGTGGCCTGGGCTTCGACGTGAAGCGCTTCTACTTCAACGTCAACCACGACTTCGATTCGATGTGGTCGGTACGTCTGCGCACCGATGCCCGCTACACGGATGCTCCCAACGGCTCCGGGCAACCCAACGTCTCCGTGTATGTCAAGCAGGCCTACCTGCAGGCCAAGTTCTCCAACGCCTTCAAGCTCTCCCTCGGCGAGAACGACATGCCGTGGATCCCGTTCGAGGAGCACATGTACGGCTTCCGCTACGTGGAGAACACGCTGATCGACCGCACGCACTTCGGCAACTCGGCCGATTTCGGTCTGCATGCGAATGGCAAGACCCCGAACGGCATGGTCGACTACAACGTGGCCATCGTGAACGGCAGCGGCTACCACAGCGACAAGCGCAGCCGGTCCGTCGACTTCGCCGGCCGCATCGACGCGCAGTTCGTACCGGGTCTGCACACCGCGCTGGGCTTCTACAACGGCAAGCGGGGCGAAAATGTCTACTCGGCACCGGGCGTGCAGGTCCCGACCCAGAATACGACCCGCTGGGACGCCCTGGTGGCCTGGATCCAGCCCAAGTACCGCGTCGGCGCGTCCTACTTC
>DASQZJ010000069.1:0-9001 GCA_035638775.1 Gammaproteobacteria bacterium | reverse complement strand
TCGAGGTCCCTGAAGGGCCGTCGTAGACGACGACGTTGATAGGCCGGATGTGGAAGCGTGGCAACACGTTGAGCTAACCGGTACTAATTGCCCGTGAGGCTTGACCATATAACACCCAAGCGGTCTGAAGACCGATCGCGGACGAGCGCGCAGCGACCCGCGCCTGGAACGACTTCCCGAACATGACGGCAGGAGCACAATCGTCCCTGCCGACCGGTTTGCCTGGCGGCAATAGCGAGCGGGAACCACCCGATCCCATTCCGAACTCGGAAGTGAAACCGTTCAGCGCCGATGGTAGTGCGGTGTTTCGCCGTGCGAGAGTAGGTCACCGCCAGGCTCCTGAAGTGAAACCCCGACCGGGCGACCGGTCGGGGTTTTTTTTGTCCGGACCTCGCCGAGTCCCCGCCGGCAAGGCTCCCGGTCCCGCTCCCGGGGGACGCCACCGCTTCGCGGGCGGGCGCACTCTGCGGTAGGATCAACGCGGCGATCCTGCCCACCATCCCGACGGGAGAACGGCATGGCCGAACCGGCCGCAAGCGGGCCCGCGCAGGCCCTGCTGGACTTCATCGACGCTTCCCCCAGTCCCTGGCACGCCGCGGCGAACGTCGCCGGGCGGCTGCGCGACGGCGGTTACCGCGAGCTCGACGAGCGCGAGGACTGGACACGGGGGTCCGGAAGCGCGTTTTTCGCCGTCCGCGACGGTTCCAGCCTCGCGGCCGTGCGGGTCGGGGAGGGCGATCCGGTCCGGGAGGGGTTCCGCATCATCGGCGCCCATACCGATTCCCCGGGATTGCGCGTGAAGCCCGGCGGCGCGCGCGCCCGCGGGCCAATCGCGGCGGTGGACGTGGAGATCTACGGCGGCCCCATCCTGGCGACGTTCGCCGATCGCGACCTGACCCTGGCCGGCCGCGTCATGGTCCGCGACGGCGACGGCCAGGCCGCCCGGCTGCTGCATCTGCCCGATCCCGTCCTGCGGCTGCCCACCCTGGCGATCCACATGAACCGCAAGGTCAACGAGGAGGGCCTGCGCTTCGACCTGCAGGACCAGCTGCCGCTGCTGCTTTCCGGGCTGGACGGTGAGACCGCGCCGGAGGCCGCTTTCCGGGAGCTGGTGGCAGGGGCCGTCGACGTCGACCCCGGCGCGATGCTCTCCTTCGAGCTCGCGGTGGCGGACACCCAGCCGGGCGCCTTCTTCGGCCCGTCGCGCGAATTCATCGCCGACAGCCAGCTCGACAACCTCGCGTCCTGTCACGCCGCGGCCGAGGCTCTGCTGCAGGCGCCCCCCGGCGCGGGCGTGCAGGTGGTGGCGCTGTTCGATCACGAGGAGGTCGGGAGCCAGAGCTTCAAGGGGGCCGAGGGGACGTTTCTCGCCGACGTGCTGCAGCGGGTTTCGGAAAGCCTGGGCCTGTCGGCGGGCGAGTACCGCCGGGCGATCGCCGCCAGCACGCTGCTCAGCGCGGACATGGCCCACGCCTTCCATCCGGGCTACGCACGCTACTACGACGAGCATCAGCGTGCCCTGGTGAACGGGGGGCCGGTGCTGAAGATCAACGCGAAGCAGCGCTACGCCACCGACGCCTGGACCGAGGCGACCTTCGCCCGCCTGTGCGAGGCCGCCGGGGTCACCGGCCAGAAGTACGTGCACCGCAACGACCTGCCCTGCGGCAGCACCATCGGGCCGATCAGCGCTGCCCGGCTGGGGGTGCGCTGCCTGGACGTGGGCAATCCCATGTGGTCGATGCACAGCCTGAGGGAGAGCGCGGGAACGCACGATCATGCGGCAATGATCCGACTAATGGCGGCATTTCTCTGCATGAGCGCCACTTGAGCGGAGCCTGGCACGGGCATATGCTGAAAACTTCGCGCGCCGCGGTGCCGGGCGGAGACGGCCGGTGAGCACGGAAGCCGGGCGGCGCGCGCCAGGGACGACACGCACCAGAACAGAACGGGGGGACGGCAAGCCGGCCGGGCGCCGGCGAACGCCGCACACGAGGTCACGTCCCTGAAAAGCCGACGCGGGAAGATCGGCAGGAGGAAAGCATGGCAAAGAAGAACACCCGCGCGTCCGGTGACGCGTCGAATTCCACCGCGATCACCGTCGAGGAAGCCGGTACGCTCGGTGGCCTGTTCCGCCAGCGGGTCAAGCGCACGCCCGACAACGTCGCACATCACTACTTCGATCCCGACAGCGGCGAGTGGCGCCAGATCACGTGGCGCAAGCTGGCCGAGTACGTCGCCCGCTTCCAGGCCGCGATGGAGGGGGAGGAGCTCAAGCCCGGCGACCGGGTCGGCATCATGCTTTCGAGCAGCCCGGAGTGGGTGGCGGTGGACCAGGCGGCGCTGGGCCTCGGGCTGGTCACGGTCCCCCTCTACCTGGATGACAACGCGGGCAACACCGCCTACATGCTGGAGCATTCCGGTGCCCGACTGGCCTTCGTGCGTACCGGCTCGGACTGGACCTCGCTGCACGCCTACATGGACCGCCTCGGCGAGGTCCAGCGGGTGGTATGCGTCGACACCGCCGCCGGCTGCGAGGATGCGCGGGTGCTGTCGCTGGACCGCTGGCTGCCGCCGTCGGCGAGCAAGCTGCGGGCGCTGGACAAGGATCCGAACGCGCTGGCGACCATCATCTACACCTCCGGCACGACCGGCCGACCCAAGGGGGTGATGCTGACCCATCACAATCTTCTCTGGAACGCGCGGGCGACCTGGGACGCGGTCCCGACCTACCCGGACGACATCGGGCTCTCCTTCCTGCCCATGGCCCACGCCTACGAGCGCACCTCGGGCTACTATCACTCGCTGGTGAGCGGCCTGCAGACCGCCTTCAACCGCTCCATCGACCAACTGATGGAGGACTTCGCCACCATCCGCCCGACGACTACCAACGCCGTGCCGCGCATCTTCGAGCGCATCTACGGCGTGATCCAGGACGGCCTCGCGTCCAAGTCCGGCTTCGCCCGCGCCCTGTTCGAGCTCACCGTCGATGTCGGCTGGAGCCGCTTCGAACGCCAGCAGGGGCGCGACAGCTGGCATCCGTCGCACCTGCTGTGGCCGCTGCTGGACGCCATGGTGGCGAAGAAGATCCGCGCCCTGTTCGGCGGCCGCCTGCGCTTTACCACCGCGGGCGGTGCGGCGCTGTCCCCCGACGTCTCGCGCATGTTCGTCGGCGTCGGGATCCCGGTGCTGCAGGGCTACGGCCTGACCGAGGCCAGCCCGGTGGTCAGCACCAACCGCCTGTACGACAACGATCCCAGCAGCGTGGGGCCGCGCCTGAGCGGCGTACAGGTCAAGATGCAGCAGAACGGCGAGCTGCTGGTCAACAGCCCCGGGGTGATGAAGGGCTACTGGCGCGATCCGGAGGCGACCCGCAAGGCAATCGACGAGACCGGCTGGCTGCACACCGGCGACAAGGTGGCCCGGCTCGAGCACAACCGCATCTACCTGACCGGCCGCTTCAAGGAGATCGTGGTCATGGCCAGCGGCGAGAAGACCTCGCCGGTGGACATGGAGCAGGCCATCATGATCGACCCGATCTTCGAGCAGGTGATGGTGATCGGCGAGGCCCGTCCCTTCATGGCGGCGCTGGTGGTGCTTTCCGAGCGCGGAGCCCAGCACGTCAAGGGCCTGGGCTTCGATCCCGCCAGCGACGAGCAGCTGCGGGACGAGCGACTGGAGGCGGCACTGCTGGAACGCGTCGCGGAGCAGCTCAAGGACTTCCCGCACTACGCCCAGGTCCGCCGCATGGCGGTCCTGCGGGAGACCTGGACGCCGCAGAACGGCATGCTGACGCCGACCATGAAGCTCCGTCGCCGGCGTATCCTGGAAGCGCACCAGGACCTGATCGACTACCTCTACGAGGGCCACGCCCAGGTCAGCGCCACGGCCGCGTCCCGCAACGTCCGCGTTGCGGGCTGAAGCGGGCGGAGCCGCCCACGCGCGCCGGCAGGCGGCCGGCACGTCGTTCTGGTATGCTCTTGGACCGTCATGATCGAGCTCCTGGTCAAGCTGGCCCTGGCCTACCTGCTGGGGTCCGTCGTCGGCAGCCTGTTGCTGGGACTGGTGCGCCGCGTCGACGTGCGCGCTTCGGGCAGCGGCAATGCCGGGGCCACCAACGCCCTGCGCACCCAGGGCAGGGCCTTCGCCCTCGCGGTACTGGCCATCGACATCGGCAAGGGCGTGCTCGCGGTGACCGTGCTGCCTTCCCTTCCCTGGCCGGACGGCGGCGCGGCCACGGGTCTCGCGGCGGCGGCGCTGCCATTCGTGTGCGGGACCGGGGTCATGCTGGGGCACGTTTACCCGGTGTTCTTCGGTTTCCGCGGCGGCAAGGGCGCCGCGACCCTGTTCGGCGTCGCTTCCCCGCTGGTCCCGGGTGCCGTCCTGCCCGCGCTGGCGGTCTGGGTGGGAGGCATCGTCCTTAGCGGCTACGTCGGGATCTCCACCATCCTGGCCGCGTTCACGCTCCCGGCCTACGTGCTGTTCACCCGTCCCGAGGGGCTGGCCGGCCCGCCCGGCGCCTTCGCCCTGGCGGTATTCCTGTTCATCCTCTATACCCACCGGAGCAACGTGCAGCGCATGCTTCGCGGCAACGAGAACCGTTTCGAATCGGCCATGCTCCTGCGGCGGCTGCGCCGGCGCTGACCGGTCCGGGACATGAGCACGCGGGAGGCCTTGCTGCAGTTGCTGGCGGACGGTCGGGTCCATTCGGGGGAGGATCTGGCGCAGAGGCTCGCGATCACCCGCGCGGCGGTGTGGAAGCAGCTGCGACGGCTGGAGCAGCTCGGGCTGGAGATCCGTCCCGAGCCCGGCCGCGGCTACCGCCTGGTCCGTCCGCTCGAGCTGCTGGACCGGGCCCGGATCCTCGAGGCGCTGAGCCCGGTCGCCCGGGAGCGCCTGGAAAGCCTGGAGATCTTCCCGCAGATCGCCTCGACCAACGCGCATCTTCTGGATCTGCCCGCCAGCGCCGGGCCCCGCCCGGCGCGCGCGTGCCTCGCCGAGCACCAGAGCGCCGGTCGCGGCCGGCGCGGGCGGGCATGGCTCTCGCCCTTCGCGGCCAACATCTACCTCTCGGTCCGCTGGCGTTTCGACGAGACTCCGCCCGGCCTGTCCGCGCTGGCGTTGTGCATCGGGGTGGCGTCCGCGGAGGCGCTGCACGCCGCCGGAGCCGGCGACGTGCGGGTCAAGTGGCCCAACGACCTGCTCTGGCAGGACCGCAAGCTGGGCGGGGTCCTGCTGGAGATCCGCGGCGAGGCCGCGGGACGCTGCGACGTCGTGGTGGGCATCGGGCTCAACGTCAGCATGCCGCCGGAGGCCGGCCGCGGCATCGACCAGCCCTGGGTGGACCTGGACGAGGTCCTGGGCGGGCGGCGGCCGCATCGCAACGATCTCGCGGCCGGGCTGCTCGAGCGGCTGACCGCCGCGCTGGCGCGCTTCGGCGAGGGCGGGTTCACCCCCTTCCGTGCGCGCTGGGCGGGGGTTGACGCCATCGCCGGGCGTGAGGTCGACCTGCAGCGTGGCGACGCAACGGTAACGGGCATCGCCGACGGGGTCGACGACGAAGGCGCGCTGCGGTTGCGGGTCGGAGACCGGATCGTGCGCTATGTTTCCGGTGACGTCAGCCTGAGGATCCGGCGATGAAGCTGCTGCTGGACGTCGGCAACAGCCAGCTCAAGTGGGCCGTGCTGTCGGGCGGCTCCCTGCGTCCGGGCGGGCGCCTGGCGCATGCCGGCGTGGACCCTGAAACGCTGATGCGCGCGGCCTGGCCCGGGGACCAGCCGCCGCGTGCAGTGGTTGCGTCGAACGTCGCCGGCGACGGCGTCGCGGAGCGGATCCGCGAGGGCGCGCGTGCCCTCTGGGGGATCGACCCGGTGTTCCTGTCCGCGGCGCGGGAAGGATACGGTCTGCGCTGCGCATATGCGCGCCCGGAGCGGCTCGGTGCCGATCGGTGGGCCGCGATGCTCGGTGCCTGGCACCGGGTCCCCGGCGTTCAGGGCCACAACGCATGCGTACTGGACTGCGGTACGGCCGTAACCGTGGATGCGATCAGCGCCGACGGTCGCCACCTCGGTGGCCTGATCGCGCCCGGCGTGGCGCTGATGCGGGAGGCGCTGCATACGTCCACCAGCGACCTGGCGGAACTGTGGCGCGCCGGCGAGGAGCCGGCGGGGCTCGAGGTGCTGGCCGGCGACACCCGGGGCGCGATCGAGGCCGGCCTGCATGCCTGCCTCGTGGGGCTGGCCGAACGCGTCGTGCGCGAGCTGGCTCGCGCATGGAGCGACGACTTCCTGCTGGTCGCCACCGGCGGAGACGGTGCGCTGGTCCGTCCGTGGCTGCCGCCGGGGCACCGCTTCGTGCCCGACCTGGTCCTCGAGGGGCTCGCCGTGGTCGCCCGCGCGCTGCCATGAGGACGCTGTTTCTCGCACTGCTGCTCGCGAACCTTCTGCTGTTCGGCTGGTATTACCGGCAGCAGCCTTCCGGCACTCAAGTCCGCCACCGCGGGGTGACCCTGCACGCGAACGTGCCCCACCTCAGACAGCTCGAGTCCGGCTCCGTCCCGGCGTACCGGAAAGCGCGGCAGCCGCCGGGGGGCGAGGCCGCCGCGGCGGCTGGCTCCGCGCCCGGCGGCGGCTCCGTGAAGGCGACCCCGGTCGGCGCCACCTGCCTCAGCGTGGGTCCGTACGCCAGCCGCCATGCGGCGGAAGCCGACGCGGTACGCTACCAGCAGGCCGGCCTGAAAGTGGACCGCCGCCGGGTGTCGGACCAGTTCCGGGTCGGAACCTGGGTCTATCTGGGGCCGTTCCACTCGCAGCGGGCGGCGCAGAAGCAGGTCGCCCGGCTGCACCGCATGGGGGTTCACGACCTGTACCTGGTGGCCGATCCGCGATGGCGCAACGCAGTGTCCCTGGGCCTGTACAGCAAGCGGGCCAGCGTCACCCGGCGAGTCCGGGAGCTCCACCGGCTGGGAGTGCACCCCGAGGTGCGGGTCCGATACCGCAGCCGCGAGCGCTTCTGGCTGACCGTGCATCCGGCGGACGGCGGGCAGTCGCTGGAAGGCCCGTCCACGCCATCGCCGACCGCCCCGAATGCCCACGCGGTGCGGGTGCCCTGCAGTGAAATTGCCGCGGTGCCGGGCCAGGGCTAGAATGGCCGGCCGTTCACCGCGGGCATGCCGGTGGCATTCCGCGGCCCGGGGAGCGCCCCGCCGGGGAAGGCGGGGCCGGGGCCGGTCGGAGCCCGCGGAGAAGCGCCAGGGACGACAGGCACATCGCGGGATTGCATTGCTGGCGTAGCTCAGTAGGGCGAGCCGGGACCGGAATGCCGGTGGCATTCCGCAGCCCGGGGAGCGCCCCGCCAGGGAAGGCGGGGCCGGGGCCGGTCGGAGCCCGCGGAGAAGCGCCACGGACGGCAGGCACATCGCGGGATTGCATTGCTGGCGTAGCTCAGTAGGTAGAGCAGCTGATTTGTAATCAGCCGGTCGCAGGTTCGACTCCTGTCGCCAGCTCCATTCCGGGCCGCGGCGTTTCCCGCAACCGTACGGCATCGGTCCCGGCACCGGGGGACCGGGGAGGGCGCATGGTGCTCGTCTGGGCCGGGCTCGCCGGTGCCGCGGCGGGGCTGGCGTTCGGCTATCTCGGCGCCGGCGGGGCAATCGTCACGCTGCCGTTCGTTCTCTACCTCGCCGACATGCCCGCGCACATGGCGCTCGGCTCCAAGGCCGCGGGCGTGGCGCTGATCGCGACGGCGCTCGCGCTGTGGCGCGTGGCGCGGGGGCAGGCCGATCTTCGTGCCGGGGCAGCGCTCGCGCTGCCAGGGCTCGCGGGGGTGTGGGCGGGTACGCGCCTCGGGCTGGCGCTGGGCGGGCACGAGCTGGTGCGACTGCTCGGGGCCTTGCTGTTCCTGGTCGCCGGCTGGGTCGCGTGGGCGAGCCGCGGCGCGGCGATGCCGGCGGGCGGCGGTGCGCCGGGCGCCGGCGGCCCGTGGCTGCCGCTGGGGCTGGCCGGCCTGGGCGTCGGCGCCGTCGCGGGGTTCTTCGGGGTGGCCGGGGGATTCCTGGTGGTGCCGGCGCTGATGCTGGTGGCCGGCATGGACCTGGTGCAGTCGGCCGCCACGGCGATGGTTCCGATCGCGGCCTTTGCCGGCTGGATCGGGATCCAGTACTGGCTGTCCGGGGACGCCGACCCGGCGTTTGCGCTGGCGATGGTGCTGCCCGGCGTGGCCGCCGGCTTTGGCGGCATGTGGCTGGGAAGACACGTATCGCGGACCCTGAGCCAGCAGGTATTCGCCGGCTTTCTGGTGGCGCTGGGGGTGTACATGGTGGTGCTGCGCTGAGGCCGCCGTCGGGCCGGCCCGGCAGCCTTGACACCCGTGGGCGGCTCCCCCAAAATAGCCGCCTTGCTTCAGCCGGAGGGGTGCCCGAGCGGTCAAAGGGAGCAGACTGTAAATCTGCCGGCTATGCCTTCGAAGGTTCGAATCCTTCCCCCTCCACCAGTACAGATACCGGGGGCCGGGAGGCGGCGCCGCGAGGTCGGCTCGCCTTGTCGTAGTTGCACGATGCGGGTTCGGGTCGGGGAATCGAGGGCAGCCGCGGGGCAGCTTTCCACGCGGGTGTAGTTCAATGGTAGAACCTCAGCCTTCCAAGCTGATGACGTGGGTTCGATTCCCATCACCCGCTCCAGATTGGACCCGGGCGGGTACCCGGGTCGGGTTTGCCTTGGCCCATGTAGCTCAGCGGTAGAGCACTTCCTTGGTAAGGAAGAGGTCACCGGTTCAAGTCCGGTCATGGGCTCCACCATCAAATCCGTGGCCGGCGGTCGGCGCGAGTTGTAACGGGTAGCTTTCAGTAGTCGGGGAGTTGATCTGATGTCCAAGGCAAAGTATGAGCGTACGAAGCCGCACGTAAACGTTGGGACGATTGGTCACGTGGACCACGGGAAGACGACGTTGACGGCGGCGATGACGAAGGCGTTGTCGTCGAAGTACGGTGGCGAGGTTCGTGCGTTTG
>DASQZJ010000068.1:0-26094 GCA_035638775.1 Gammaproteobacteria bacterium | reverse complement strand
ATAGACCTCGTTCATGTACGCCTCGAGAATCTGGTCCTTGCGGTAATGCCACTCCAGCAGCACGGCCATGATGGCCTCGTTGAACTTCCGCCACAGGGTCCGCCGGTTGCTGAGGAAGAAGTTCTTGACCAGCTGCTGGGTGAGCGTGCTCCCGCCCTGCACCGCTGCGCCCGCTCGGATGTCGGCCAGCAGTGCCCGCCCCATCGCCATGAAGTCCAGGCCGTGGTGATGATAGAACTTGCGATCCTCGGTCAGGATCAGCGCCCGGGTGAGATGCGGCGGCACGCGATCCAGCCGGACCAGGATGCGGTCCTGGCCGTGCTCGGCGTAGATGCTGCCGATCTTGGGGGGATCCAGTCGCGTCAGGGACAGGTTCACGCCACGTTCCAGGTCGCGCACGCGCCGGACCCGGCCGCCGCCGAAGTCGACCTCGAGGTGACGACCGGGCTCGCTGCCGTCCCAGAACACGAAGTGCCGGGTGACGATCCGGATTCCGCGGGCGCCGGCGTCCCAGCTCCCCGGCCGGCCCGGGTCCGGAACCCGCCGATAGCCGAGCCGGCGAAGCTCGTCGACCAGCTCGTCGCGGCCGAGGGGCTCGCCCGCGTAGAGCTCCAGCGGACGGGCGTACACCTGCGCCGGGAGTGCCCACCGCTTGCCTTCGAACCGGGCCGTGACCACGTGGTTCAGCCAGGCGACGTAGCCGGCGAAGCCGGCCAGCAGCAGCACCCCGCCCAGGCTCGTCCACTGCAGCCAGCGAGGCCACTCCCGGGGCCCGCGCAGTCTCATCCGTCCCTCGCGATCACGGTGTCCCGGGACACGGCCGTCCGTTCATATTCCGTTAACACAACGTGCGTAGAGTAGATCCTGCAACGCGAGCGGGACTTGCGACGTCAATCCCCTCTCCACCCTGTCAGGCGCCCTTGCGGCGCCTGCTTTTTTTGCGCCGCTACCCGCTCTCGCCGGCCTCGTCCGCGCTTTCGTCGCGCTCGGCTCCGACCGCCTGCTCCATCTGCTCGATGGTCGTGTGGCGGACGTCCTTGCCGCCCACCAGGAAGATCACGTACTCGCAGATATTGCTCGCGTGATCGCCGATCCGCTCCAGCGCACGCGCGCACCACATGGTGTCCAGCGCGCGCCGGATGGTGCGGGGATCCTCCATCATGAACGTGATCGACTGCCGCACGATGGATTCGTACATGTGATCCACCCGGTCGTCGGTGCGGGCGACCCGCAGCGCTGCCTCGGCGTCCAGCCGGGCGAAGGCGTCCAGGGCGTCGTGCAGCATCTTGCGCACGGTGCCCGCGAGGTGCTCGAGCTCGGCATAGCCGTGCGCCGGGCGGTCGATCTCGGCCAGCTGGGCCGCGAGGCGGGCGATCTTTTCGGCCTCGTCACCGATGCGCTCGAGGTCGGTGATGGTCTTGATAATGCTGATGATCAGCCGCAGGTCGCTGGCCGCGGGCTGGCGGCGGGCGAGGATCCGCGTCGCCTCCTCGTCGATGGCGACCTCCATGCCGTTGACCCGGTAGTCGCTGCGGGCGATCTCCTCTCCCAGGCGTCCGTTGGCCTCGACCAGGGCCCGGGTCGCCTCGGCGATCTGGTGCTCCACCACTCCGCCCATGGTCAGGACCCGGTTGCGCAGGTCCTCCAGCTCCTCGTTGAACTGCTGGGAGATGTGGTGCGTGAGATGCAGTTTGTCCATAGCCAACCTCGCTGGCCCCATCCGGGTGCCCGTCAGCCGTAGCGGCCGGTGATGTAGTCTTCGGTCTGGCGCCTGGCCGGATTGGTGAAGATCGTATC
The DNA here is from genome assembly GCA_035638775.1 of Gammaproteobacteria bacterium. Taxonomy (GTDB): domain Bacteria; phylum Pseudomonadota; class Gammaproteobacteria; order UBA5335; family SLRW01; genus DASQZJ01. The sequence continues at coordinate 24,297 of DASQZJ010000068.1, read as the reverse complement.
GGTGTCGCCGTACTCGATCAGCTCCCCCAGGTACATGAACGCAGTGTAATCGGAAACCCGTGCCGCCTGCTGCATGTTGTGGGTCACGATCACGATCGTGTATTCGGACTTGAGCTCGTGGATGAGCTCCTCGATGTACTGCGTGGAGATCGGGTCGAGCGCCGAGGTGGGCTCGTCCAGCAGCACGATGTCGGGCCGGATCGCGATCGCCCGGGCAATGCACAGGCGCTGCTGCTGGCCTCCCGAGATGCCGTGACCGCTCTGCTTGAGCTTGTCCTTGACCTCGTCCCACAGCGCCGCCTTGCGCAGCGCCCACTCCACCCTGTCGTTCATCTTGGCGGTGCTCAGGCGCTCGTACAGCCGCACGCCGAAGGCGATGTTGTCGTAGACCGACATGGGAAAGGGGGTCGGCGTCTGGAACACCATGCCGATGCGCGCCCGCAGGCGGTTCAGGTCCTGGCGCCGGTCCAGCACGTTCTCGCCGTCGAGCAGCACCTCTCCCTCGGCACGCTGGTTCGGATACAGCTCGTAGATCCGGTTGAACGAGCGCAGCAGCGTCGACTTGCCGCAGCCCGAGGGGCCGATGAACGCGGTTACCTTGTTCTCGGGAATGTTGAGCGTGATGTCCTGCAGGGCCCGGAATTCCCCATAGTAGAAGTTCAGCTTGCGCACGCTCAGCTTGATCGGCCCTTCCGGACGCCGCGGCTGCTCGCCCGCCTGGCTGGCGTCGACGCTCAGGCGGATTCCCGCCGGGCGGTCCTGCTCATTGCCCGGGGCACTGGTGCGCGGCGCCTCCCGGGTTTCGGTTTCGGCTCCGTTGCTCATGGCTGTTGCTCCGTTCCTCTCAGGAAAATCCGGGCGACGACGCTCAGCGCCAGCACGCTGAAGGTGATCAGCAGCGCGCCGGCCCAGGCCAGGTGCTGCCAGTCCTTGTACGGGCTCATGGCGTACTGGAAGATCACCACCGGCAGGTTGGGCATCGCCCGGCCCAGGCTGGTCGACCAGAACTGGTTGTTCAGTGCCGTGAACAGCAGCGGCGCCGTCTCGCCGCTGATGCGCGCGACCGCCAGCAGCACGCCGGTGAGGATGCCCGCGCGCGAGGCCCGGTAGGAGATCCTGAGAATCACCAGCCAGCGCGGCGCGCCCAGCGCCGCCGCCGCCTCCCGCAGGCTGTCCGGCACCAGCCGCAGCATGTTGTCGGTGGTCCGCACCACGATGGGCAGCACGATCGCGGCCAGCGACATCGCCCCCGCCCAGCCCGAAAAGTGTCCCAGCGGCACCACCATGAGCGCGTAGATGAACAGGCCGATGATGATCGACGGCGCGCTCAGCAGGATATCGTTTATGAACAGGATGAAGCCGGCGATGCGCGAGTGCCGTCCGTACTCCGCCAGGTAGGTCCCCGCCATGATCCCGATCGGCGCACCCGCCGCGATCGCCAGCCCCGTCATGATCAGGCTGCCGACGATGGCATTCCCCAGCCCGCCGGAGCTGCCCGGTGGCGGCGTCATCTGCGTGAACAGCGACGGATCGATGCCGCCGATGCCCAGCTGCACCAGGGTCACCAGGATCCAGACCAGCCAGAACAGGCCGAAGCCCATCGTCAGCACGGAGACGCCGAGGTTGAAATAGTTGACCATGCGTCTGCGCGTGTAGCGGTTCATGGCGCGCTCAGACCTTCCGGCCTTCCCTCGCCTGCAGCCGCAGCAGCATCAGACGGGCCGCGACCAGCACCAGGAAGGTGATGCAGAACAGGATCAGGCCCAGGGCGATCAGCGACGAGGTGTACAGCTGACCGTCGGCCTCGGTGAACTCGTTGGCCAGCGAGGACGAGATGGTATTGCCCGGCATGAAAAGCGCCGCGCTGATGTGGTGCGCGTTGCCGATTACGAAGGTCACCGCCATCGTCTCGCCCAGCGCCCGGCCCAGGCCCAGCATGATGCCGCCGGTGACCCCGACCCGGGTGTACGGCAGCACCACGTGACGCACCACCTCCCAGGTGGTGCAGCCCATGGCATAGGCGGATTCCTTGAGCACCGGCGGCACCACCTCGAACACGTCCCGCATGATCGAGGTGACGAACGGCACGATCATGATCGCCAGGATCAGCCCGGCGGTGAACATGCCGATGCCCATCGGCGGCCCCCGGAACAGCACACCCGCCACGGGCCAGCCGCCCAGGTGCGCGGTCACCCACGGCTGGATGTAGTCGGCGAAGAAGGGGGCGAACACGAACAGCCCCCACATGCCGTAGATGATGCTGGGGATGCCGGCCAGCAGCTCGACCATGATGCTCAGCGGACGCCGCAGCCACACCGGGCACAGCTCGGTGATGAACACGGCGATGCCGAAGCTCACCGGTACCCCGATCAGCATCGCGATCAGGGAGGTGACCAGCGTGCCGTACATCGGCGCCAACGCACCGAACTCGTTGGTGACGGGGTTCCAGGCGTCGGTCCAGATGAACGATGCGCCGAAGTGCTCCAGCGCGGGCAGGCTGCCGATCACCAGCGAGGCGATGATCCCCAGCAGCACCAGCAGCACGAATATCGCGGCGGCGAAGGTGAGCTGCCGGAACAGGCCGTCGGCCACCCGTCCCGCTCCGGACACGCGGGGGGTGGTCTTTCCTGCGCCGGCTTGCGTGACTGCGCTGTTCATCGTGATCCGCTGCAAAGCGAGCGGGGGAGGAGCGAACCGCTCTCCGCTCCTCCCCCGCGTTCGATCCGCGGGCAAGCGGACCCCGCCGTGGCGGCGCCCATGCTACCCCGCCCGTACGGACATCACCAGATGGGCTTGCCGTCCGGTCCATGCATCTCCTTGTGCCAGACCCCTTCGACCATATTCACCACGCTGGCCGGCATCGGCACGTAATCGAGCTTCTCCGCGGCCGCCTGCCCGTGGTGATAGGACCAGTCGAGGAACTCCAGGACCGCCTTTGCCGTCGCCGGGTCGCGCTGCTCGCGATACATCAGGATGAAACTCGCCGCGGTGATCGGCCAGCTTTGCGCTCCGGGCTGGTCGGTGAGCACCAGGTAAAAGCCCGGGGCGTTCTTCCAGTCCGCATTCGCGGCTGCGGCCTGGAAGCTCTTCGAGTCGGGCTTGACGAAGTTGCCGGCCCGGTTGCGCAGCTGGGTGTAGGCGAGGTCGTTCTCCAGCGCGTAGGCATACTCGACGTAACCGACCGCACCCTTGATCCGGCCGACGTAGTTGGCCACGCCCTGGTTGCCCTTGCCGCCGACTCCGGTGGGCCAGTCGACCGCCTTGCCGAAGCCGATCTTCTGCTTCCAGGTCGGGCTCACCTTGGCCAGGTAGTTGGTAAAGTTGAACGTGGTCCCGGAGCCGTCCGAGCGGTGGACCACCGTGATCGCCGAGTCGGGAAGATCCAGCCCGGGGTTGAGCTTCTTGATCGCGGGGTCGTTCCAGCGCTTGATCTCGCCCAGGAAGATCTTCGCCAGCGTGGGGTTGTCCAGCCGCATCTCGCCCGGCTTGACGCCGGGGATGTTCACGATCGGCACGACCCCGCCCATGATCATCGGCCACTGCAGCAGCCCGAACTTGTCCAGCTCGTCCTCCTTGAGCGGCGCGTCCGAGGCCCCGAAATCCACCGTGCGCGCCTTGATCTGCTTGATCCCGCCACCCGATCCGATGGCCTGGTAGTTCATCTGGACGCCGGTCTTCCGGTTGTACTCCTGCGCCCATTTCGAGTAGACGGGATAGGGGAACGTCGCGCCGGCCCCCGAGATCTGCTTCGCGGAGGCGCGGGCAATTCCGGCAGCCGAGGCCGACAGCACGGCCGCCGACAGCACGAATACTCCGAGTCGCTTAAGCATCCTTGACTGCTCCCTGAATGATTTGATTATGAGGCCCGCCTCCTTTCGACGCGGACCGCAAAGTACGCTACGCGGGGGATGTGACATTTGCATGAAAATGCGCTCCGTTCCGGCCGGCCGCGGTCGCCGACCGTCACCGGGGTGACATCCGGCTGACACATTGCCGTCACCGCACAAGCCTAGTGTCGGACCCATGAATCGCAAGCATTCCCGGCGCCTGCACATCGCCCTGGTCAGTGAGACATGGCCTCCCGAGATCAACGGCGTCGCCGTGACCGTGGCCCGTTTCGCGCGCGGGCTGCGGGCCCGCGGTCACGCGGTCTCCGTGGTCCGTCCACGAGCGGACGAGCACGAGCCCGAAGATCCCCGCGAGACGCTGACCGCCGCGCTCGGCATCCCCTTCTATCCGGGGCTGCGGGTGGGTCTTGTTCTGCCGGCCCGGCTCGCGCGTCGCTGGCGGCAGGAGCGACCCGACGTCGTCTATGTGGCGACCCAGGGCCCGCTCGGCGCCGCCGCTGCGACGGCGGCTGCCAGGCTGGCGATCCCGGTGGTGGCAGGCTTTCACACCAATTTCCAGGACTACACGCGACACTACCGCCTCGGCTGGCTCGCGCCCGCGGCCTCCGCCTGGCTGCGCGGCTTTCACAGGCGTGCCTGGTGCACGCTCGCGCCGACACCGGCACTGGCCGAAGACCTCGAGCGACGGGGCTTCGGGCGCATCCGGGTCATCGGCCGGGGCGTGGATACCGCGCTGTTCCGTCCCGCTCGCCGGAACGCGGCACTGCGGCGCGCCTGGGGCGCCGGCCCCGAGGATCTGGTGGTGCTGCACGTCGGGCGCCTGGCGCGGGAGAAGAATCTCGGGCTGGCCCTGGATGCCTGGAGCGAAATCCGCCGCATCCGGCCCGGGGCACGTTTCGTGGTGGTCGGCGACGGTCCCCTGCTCGCCACCCTCCGCCGGCGCGAACCTGGTATCCTGTTCGCCGGGGCCCGTGCGCGGCGAGGATCTCGCGGCCTGCTACGCGAGCGCGGACCTGTTCCTGTTCCCGAGCCGGCACGAGACCTTCGGCAACGTCACCATCGAGGCCCTTGCGAGCGGGCTCGGCGTGGTGGCCTTCGATCATGCCGCCGCCGGCCTGTACATCCGCCACCGCGTCAGCGGCATGGTCGTGCCGCGCAGCGAGCCCGCGGAATTCGTCGCCGCCGCCGCCAACCTGGCCCGTGATCCGGACCTGCTGGAGCGCATCCGGGGCAACGCGCCGGCCGCGGTCGGTGGCCTGGATCACCGATTCGTGGTAGACCATCTTGAACGGATTCTCCACCAGGCCGCCCGGCAGGCGGATCGGAAGCATGATCAGGCACGCCGTGTACTCCTTGCTAGATAGCGCCAGCAGGCTCGAACTGGCCTGGTGCATCCGGCTGCAGCGGCGCGTGCGCCGGCCCGGCATCCGTTTTCTGTTCCGCCTGGCCAGCCGCCTGGGCGATGGCATCATCTGGTACGCGCTGATGGTGTTGCTGCCTATCCTGGACGGGCTGGACGGCCTGGGCGTATCGCTCGAGCTCGGCCTCACCGCTCTCGCCTGCCTTGCCATCTACCGCGCCACCAAGACCGCGACCGCGCGCCCGCGTCCCTGGGCCGTGAGCCAGACGGTTCGTGCCGGCGAGCGCTCGCTGGATCCGTTCAGCTTCCCCTCGGGCCATACCCTGCAGGCCGTCGCGATGACCACGATCGCGGTGGCGCATTACCCGCCTCTGGCGCTGGTGCTGGTGCCCTTCACCCTGCTGGTGGCCGGCTCCCGGGTGGTCCTGGGGCTGCATTACCCGAGCGACGTCCTGGCCGGAGCGCTGATCGGTCTCGCCGTGGCCCTTCCGGTCGTCCTTTTCGTCCCCTGACATCGATCCCTCTTTACGCCCGGCAGCCTCATCCGGATACTGAATGACACGTCATTCTGCAGTGGAGCATCGCGTGGCCGGACCTTCCGACAGACGCACCGCGATCCTGGAGGCGGCCGCCGCCGCGTTCGCCGACGCGGGCTACCATGAGGCCGGTGTGGCGGATATCGCCGCGCGGCTGGGGATCGGACACGGCACCTTCTACCGCTATTTCCGCAGCAAGCGCGACGTGCTCGCCGCGGTCGTCGAAGACACCCTCTCGCCGCTGCTGGCCGCCGCCCGGCGCGCCGCCGGCCAGGCCCCGTCCCTCAGCGCGTTCGAGCAGCGGCTGGGAGACCTGGCCGACGAGGTGCTCGGTGCATTCGAGGCCCGGCCCGCCCTTGCGCGGGTGCTGCTGGTGGAGGCACCCGCCGCCGACCCCGAACTGCGCGAGGCCGTCGCTGCCGCGGAGCGGGAGATGGCTGCGCAGGTCCGCCAGCTGTTCTTCGGCGGAATCCGGCAGGGCTACCTCGCTGCCGCGGGCGATCCGGAGGTCGCGGCCCGGGCGCTGGTCACGCTGCTGCTGCAGGGTGTGCTCGAGAACGTTACCGAGGGCCGCTCCGCCGCCGAGGCGCGGCGCCGCCTTGGCCGGACCCTGCGACTGGTGGTGCACGGCGCGGCCCACGGCCGTCGCGGCACGCCATAGCCGGATCAGGATGCCTTCACGCCCTGCCGCTGCAGGCGCTGCTCCGGGAAGTGGCAGGTGAACGTACTGCCCTCTCCGGGGCGACTGCGGATCTCCAGCCGCCCGTCGTGCCGCAGCACGCCGTTGCGCACGATCGACAGCCCGAGACCGGTCCCGCCCTGACGCCGTGAGCGGCCCGTGTCGACGCGGTAGAACCGCTCCGTGATGCGCGGCAAATCCTTCTCGGGGATGCCGATGCCGGTGTCGCTCACGGCCAGGAACGCGCCGTCCCGCTCCGACCCCCAGGTGATCTCGACCCGGCCACCCGCAGGCGTGTACTTCACGGCGTTGGTGACCAGGTTGGCGGCAATGCTGTGCAGCTCCCGCTCGGCCCCGCGCAGGCGCAGCCCCGCCTCAGCATGAACGAGGATCTCGAGCGCGCCGTCGGCGATCTTGCGCCCCTGCTCGGCGACCGCCTCCAACAGCTCCGGCATGTCCACGTCCTGCTGCTGCATGGCGTCCACCGGGCCCTCCATGCGCGAGAGCAGCAGCAGGTCCTCCAGGATATGCTCCATGCGCCCCGCCTGCTCACGCATGCTCTGCAGCGGCTGGCTCCAGCGCGCCATCGCCTCGGGCTCGTCCAGCAGGCTGTCGAGGTAGCCCGAGACGACCGTGAGCGGCGTGCGCAGCTCGTGGGAAGCGTTGGCGACGAAGTCGCGGCGCACCTGCTCGAGCTTGTGCAGCCGGGTAACGTCCCGCACGATCATCAGGCGCTGCTCGTCGCCGTAGGGCACCACCTGCAGGGCCAGTGTCATGTCCTCGTTCACCGGCGAAGGCACCTCGACCGCATCCTCGTAGTTGCCCGTGCGCAGGTACTCGGTGAACTGCGGATGCCGCACCAGGTTGGCCACGCGCTGGCCGACGTCCTGCGGATAGCGCAGACCCAGCAGCCGCCCGGCGGCACCGTTGAACCACACGATGCTGCCGTCCGGAGTGAGCAGCACGGTACCGTCGGGAAACGCCGCCGTGGACTGCTGGAACTCGTGCAGGATGGCGGCGAGGCGCCGCTTGCGCCGCCGGTTGCGGCGCTGCAGGCGATAGAAATGGCCGTAGATGACGCCCCAGATGCCGGGGCCTTCGGGCGGATTGAGACTGCGCGACCCGCCCAGCCAGCGCTCCAGCCGGTAGAGATTGTGGATCTGCCAGGCGAAGTACGCGCCGCCGACCAGCACGATGCCCCACCCCGCCGAGCCGAAGATCAGGCCGACCAGGGCCCCGGCCAGCAACACGCCGAACAGCCGCCACGCTTCCACGCCCCAGGGCGACATCAGGTCTCAGCCCTGCACGGAGAAACGATACCCGGTCCCTCGTACGGTCTGCACCAGGCGTTCGGCGGCATGTTCCGTGAGCGCCTTGCGCAACCGGCGGATGTGTACGTCCACGGTGCGCTCCTCGACATAGATGCTGGGGCCCCATACCCGGTCCAGCAGCTGCGCGCGGCTGTACACGCGCTCCGGGTGCGACATGAAGAAGTGCAGCAGCCGGAACTCGGTCGGGCCGAGATGCACGGCCTGCCCGTCCACCGTCACCCGGTGGGCGCCGGCGTCCAGGCGGATTCCGCCCCGCTCGATCACCTCCTCGGCGCCGCCCGCCGTCGCGCGGCGCATCACGGCCCGGATCCGGGCCACCAGCTCCCGAATGGAAAACGGCTTGGTGACGTAATCGTCCGTCCCGATGTCCAGCCCGCGCACCTTGTCGGCTTCCTCGCCACGCGCGGTGAGCATGATGATCGGAAGCTCGCGGGTGCTGTCGTCCCGCCGCAGGGAGCGCGCCAGCTCGAGACCGCTCACCCCCGGCATCATCCAGTCGAGCAGCACCAGGTCCGGGCGGTCGTCCGCGATCGCGATGCGGGCCTCCTGGGCGTCGGCGGCCCCCACGACACGGTAACCTTCCCGCTCGAGGCCGAAGGCGACCATCTGCCGGATGGACTCCTCGTCGTCGACTACCAGTACCGTCTGCTCGGCCATGTCATCCGCACTGATTTCCGGGTCGGGACGATTACAACAACGGATTATGACATAACGATGACGAACGCTCCCCTGCCCGCGCCGGTGCTGGACGGACGCCGCGCCACGGCAGACAATATGTCAAACAATAACGGCGGAAGCGTGGAGACGGACCATCGCCGTTTCCGATCCGCCGGAAACGAGGGGACGCGGTCCGGACTGTCCGCGTTGCTGGAATTGCTCGCCTGCTTCAGCCGGGACACGGAACCAGGTCCTTGCCGGGCGTGACAACGACCGGAGGCGGTGCCTTCCGGACCGTCTCGTCAAGGCGGCACCTCAGATGGAACAGGAATCACCGGTGTTCTACCAGCCGGACCGGATCGGCGATTTCGGTCTGGTCAAGATCCCGCTGGCGTACGGCACGGCGGCATTCATCTGGATCATGCTCAGCCAGCACCTGATCGATATCGCCATCCCGCCCGGCCCCGTGAACCGGATCCTGCAGACGTCCGTCGGCGTGCTGTTCGTGTTCGTCACGGCAATCGCGCTGGGATGGCTGCTGTCGCGGCTGCAACGGCGGATACGGGACGGCGAACTCCGCCTGCAGGCGATCCTCGAGAACTCGCTGGACGGCATCGCCGTCCTGCGGCAGGAGACCTGCCTGACGTGCAATCCGGCGCTGTGTCGCATGTTCGGGCACGAGTCCGCCGGCGAGATCGCCGGCCGGAGCATCCTGGATTTCGTCGACCCCGCCGAGCACGAACGTCTCAGGAGCGGCTACCGGGAGCAGCTGGCACGATACCCGGCGGCGCTGCAGCTGGACACCGTCGGCCGGCGGGCCGACGGCAGCCGCTTCGACATGCGCATGAGCGCCGGCATGTTCCGGGCGGACGGCGAGTACCGCCTGGTGCTGGTGGTCTCGGATATCACCGCCGAGCGTAGCGAACGGGCACGGCTCGAGGCCGAGAACACCACCCTCGCGCGGGGCATGGACCGCGTCGCCGAGGGCATGATCGCCTGCGATGCCGCCGGGCGGCTCACCCTGCTGAACCGTCGCGCCCGCGAGCTCCTGGGGCTTCCGGAGAATGCCGTCCCCAGCGATTGCGAGGCCCTCGCGCCCGCGCTGATCGATGCGGAAACCGGGCATCTCCTGGGGGGGGTGCAGGCGCTGTTGCAGCAGCTCCTGCGCGGGCGCCGGATCGACGACCGCCCGGTGCGGATCACGCCGGACGGCGAGGAAACCGTGCTGATGCAGGGCGCAAGGGTGGACGACGTGGAGGAACAGACCGCGGGCGCCGCCCTGATCCTGGAGGATGTCACCCGGGCCCTGACCCAGCGACGACGCGATCGGCGCCAGTACGAGCTGCTGGAAACCGCAAGCCGGATCAAGAGCGTGCTGCTGGAGAATGCATCCGGCGAGGAAATGATCCGTCGCCTGCTGCCGCTGCTGCTGGCGCTCGATCCGGATGCGGCGTGGGCGGGCATCACCCTGTTCTCCGGTCCGGGGGAGACCGCGTCCCTGCACCAGCTCGCGGTGGACGAGGCCGGCGGCCCGCAAACCCTGCGTTTTTCGGCCCGCGGCGTGCGGCTGACCGGGGCTTTCGACAGCATCCGCATCTACGGCCCCGACGACCTCGGGCCGCTGGAGCGCCCCGCCCCGGTACGGGATTCCATCGAAAGCGCCCGGGTCGACAGCTACCTGCACCTGCCGCTGACCCGGGGCGGAACCGCGGTCGGGGCAGTCAACCTGGGCCGGCGCGCGACCACCGACCCGGAAGCGGGTTTGCTGGCGGTGCTGGGTGAGCTGCAGCACCACCTGGCAGGCCGCGTGGCGGCGGCCGGCCGGCCGCCGGCCTGGCGGGAAACCGAATAGGCGACCGCCCCGTCAGGCCTGCCCGAGACTCTTGCTGGCCATTTCGTAAACGTCGTTGGGCAGCTCCGGGCTGGCCAGAATCCGCTCGAGCTCGGCTTTCATCAGCCGGCTCCGGGAGGGTTCGTAGCGCCGCCAGTCCCGCAGCGGTCCCAGCAGACGGGCCGACACCTGCGGATTGAGAGGGGCCAGCTCCAGCACACGGTCCGCCAGAAAGCGATACCCGGCTCCGTCCGCACGGTGAAAGTGGCGCGGGTTGCCCCGGCAGAACGTGCCGAGCAGCGCCCGCACCCGGTTGGGATTGCGAATGTCGAAGTCCGGGTGGGCGCACAGCGCCTGCACCCGCTCGAAGGCGTCGGGCCGCCTGGATACCGCCTGCACGGCGAACCACTTGTCCAGCACCAGCGCATCGTGCCGCCAGCGCTCGTGGAAGCGGTCCAGGGCACGGTCACCGGCCGCGTCGCCCCGTTCCGTCAGTGCCGCGAGTGCCATCATGGCGTCGGTCATGTTGTCCGCGTTGTCGAACTGGACCTCGCAACTTTGCAGGATGTCGCCACGCCCCGCGCCGGCCGCCACCAGGTACGACAGGCAGGCCCCGCGCAGCCGGCGGCGCGCGACGGCGTCGGCATCGAACCGGTACGGACCGTCGGCTCGGCACCGTTCGAACACGCGCAGGAACGAGTCGCGCAAGGCCTCCGCGAGTCCGGCCCGCAGGTGTTCGCGGGCATCGTCCAGGGCCTCCACCCGAACCGGCTCCATCAGCCCGGCAAGGTAATCGAAGCCCGGCAGACGCAGCGCCTCGGCCGCCAGGGACGGGTCCACAAACTCGTCCTCCAGCAGCGCGGCGACCGCCTCGAGCAGTCCCGCCGGCACGCCGCCGCCCGGCTCGCCCGCGTTCGCGCGTTCCAGGAGCAGGCGCGTGAACAGCTGGTGGCCCGCCTCCCAGCGGCCGAACGGGTCGCGGTCGTGCGCCATCAGGAAATGCAGCTCGGCCTCCGAGAGCCCCGCGTCCAGATACACGGGAGCGGAGAAGTCGCGCAGCAGCGACGGCACGGGCTGCTCGGGCACGTCCCGGAACTCGAACACCTGCTCCTCGGCGGTCAGCTCCAGGACCCGCTCGCCGGGAGCCTCGTCCTCGCCCTCCAGGCGCAGCGGCAGCGGCTCCCCGCGCGGGTCGAGCAGTGCCGTCCGTACGGGAATGTGGAACGGCTGCTTGCGCGACTGCCCGGGGGTCGGGAGGCAGCTCTGGCGCAGCGTCAGGCGGTAGCGGCGGCCTTCCGGGTCGAATTCACCGCGTGCCTCGACCCGGGGCGTGCCCGCCTGCTCGTACCAGCGCATGAACTGGCCGAAGTCACGCCCGTTGGCCTCGGCCATGGCGCCGACAAAGTCCTCGATGGTCGCCGCCTGGCCGTCGTGTCGGCCGATGTAGAGATCCATGCCGCGGCGGAAACCGTCCTGACCGAGCAGAGTGTGCAGCATGCGGATGACCTCGGCCCCCTTCTCGTACACGGTCGGCGTGTAGAAGTTGTTGATCTCCAAGTAGGAGTCCGGACGCACCGGGTGGGCCGTGGGTCCGGCGTCCTCCGGGAACTGCACCGAGCGGATCATCTGCGTATTGCGGATGCGGTGGACCGCCGCCGAGTGCATCTCCGACGAGAACAGGTGCTCGCGGAAGACGGTCAGCCCCTCCTTGAGGCTCAGCTGGAACCAGTCGCGACAGGTCACGCGGTTGCCGGTCCAGTTGTGGAAGTACTCGTGGGCCACCACGCTCTCGATGTTCTCGAAATCCTGGTCCGTGGCGGTTTCGGTGCTGGCCAGCACGTACTGGGAGTTGAACAGGTTCAGCCCCTTGTTCTCCATCGCCCCCATGTTGAAGTCGCTCACCGCCACGATCATGTACAGGTCCAGGTCGTATTCCAGACCGAAGGTCCGCTCGTCCCAGGCCATCGCCTTCTTGAGCGACTTCAGGGCGTGCGGGCCCTTGGGCTCGTCGCCGGGACGCACGTACAGACGCAGGGGTACGCGCCGGCCGGACCGGGTCACGAACTCGTCCTCCACGCAGGCCAGGTCCCCCGCGACCAGCGCGAAGAGGTAGCTCGGCTTCGGGAACGGGTCCTGCCAGGTGACGAAATGACGCCCGTCGCCGGCGTCACCCTCGGCAATGCGGTTGCCGTTGGAAAGCAGCACCGGGTATCGCGCCCGGTCGGCCTCGATGGTCGTGGTGAAGCGCGCGAGCACGTCCGGGCGGTCCGGGTAGTAGGTGATGCGCCGGAAACCCTCGGCCTCGCACTGGGTAAAGAAGTTGCCGCCCGAACGGTAGAGCCCTTCCAGGGCCGTATTGTCCTGCGGGCGGTTGCGGCTCTCGACGGTCAGCTCGAACTGCTCCGGAACCGCCTCGAGGGTCAGCCCGGCGTCGTCCAGACGGTATTCGTCCGGGTCCAGACGGCGGTCCTCCAGGAACACGTCCAGCAGCTCCTGGTGCTCACCCCGCAGCACCAGCGGGGCAGCCGTGTCGGCGGCCTCCGGGTTGCGCCGCAGCAGCATCCGCGCGCGGACGTCGGCGCACTCCTCGTGCAGGTCGAGCGACAGGTCGATCTCGTCGACCAGGAACGCCGGTGGCGTGTAGTCCTCGAGACGGACGGCGCGGGGCTCGGATCTGGGCATGGCACGCGGCTCCTCGTCGGATGGGGAAGCCATTGTACTAGCCATCCCGGCGACGGTGTCAGGTTCCGGAGCCTGCGGGCGGCTGCCTGTCCCGACCATTGACCAGGGTCAGCGCGTTCGGCCGGCGCCGGCCTTACATTGCGTTACGCACCGCAAAAGTTCGGTTACACCGCCTTGCGGGCTGCGCGGCTAGAATCTCGCTCGCAGGCCCCGGCAGACAGCGCGGGGCGGGAACATGGAAGCGGAATGAAAAGACTCGCATGGATCGGCGCCCTGGTCCTGGCCGTGATCGTGGCCGGCGCGGTCCTCTACTGGCGCGGACGCCCTGCCGCGCCGAGCTACACCACGAGCCGGGCGGGCCGTGGCGACGTCGTGCAGACCATCATCACCACCGGCACGGTGAATCCGGTGGTGACGGTGCAGGTCGGTTCCTACGTCTCCGGCCGCATCCAGTCGATCTCCTGCGATTTCAATACGCGCGTCAAGGCCGGCGAGCTCTGCGCCCGGATCGACCCCCGTCCGTACGGTATGGCGGTGGACCAGGCCCGCGCCAACCTCTCCAGTGCGAAGGCGCAGCTGGCCAAGGACCAGGCAGGCCTGGCGTACGCCAGGACCAACTACGAGCGGGATCGCCCGCTGTACAAGCGCGGGATCGTCTCGCGCGACACCCTCGACAGCGAGCGCAGCGCCTATCGCCAGGCGACGGCGCAGGTGGAACTGGACAAGGCCACCATCGAGCAGCGCAAGGCGGCGCTGGAGGCCGCCCAGGTCAACCTCGACTACACCCGGATCATCTCGCCCGTGGACGGCACCGTGGTCTCGCGCAACGTCGACGTCGGCCAGACCGTGGCGGCCAGCTTCCAGACCCCGACCCTGTTCCTGATCGCCCAGGACCTGACCAAGATGCAGGTCGATACCAATGTCAGCGAATCCGACGTCGGCGACGCCCACGTCGGCCAGAAGGCCGAGTTCACTGTCGAGGCCTACCCCGGCAGCACCTTTCACGGCGTGGTCACGCAGGTCCGTCAGGCACCGATTACGGTCCAGAACGTGGTCACCTACGACGTCGTGATCGGCGTTGACAATCCCGACCTGAAGCTGTTCCCGGGCATGACCGCCAATGCGCGCATCATCACCCGGGAGCGCCGCAACGTCCTGCGGGTACCCCTCCAGGCGCTGCGCTTCGAGCCCGGCGGACCGGTACCGTCCGGTGGTGCCCAGGCGAGCCCCGCCGGCCCTTCCCGCGGCTCCCATGTCTGGATCCTGCGTGACGGCCGGCCGGTGCTTGTACCGGTCACGATGGGCCTGCAGGACAGCAACTGGGCAGAGATCACCGCTGGCGGGCTGCACGAGGGCGACGCTGTAATCACGGACGAGGCCGGCGGCGCGGCCCGCCGGGGGCGCGGTCCCGGCCGCAGCCCTTTCCGGCTGTGAGGCGCGCGTGATGGCCGGGACCCGGCAGCCACTGATCCAGGTGCGCGGCCTCACGCGCACCTACCGCGCCGGTGACGTGTCGGTACAGGCGCTGCGCGGCGTCGACCTCGACATCGCCCATGGCGAGTTCATCGCCATCATGGGCTCGTCGGGATCGGGCAAGTCCACCCTGATGCATCTCCTCGGCTGCCTCGACCGGCCGGACGCCGGCAGCTACCGCCTGGAAGACGTCGACGTCGGCGCCCAGGACGAGCCGGCACTGGCCCGGATCCGCAGCCGGCGGATCGGCTTCGTGTTCCAGAGCTTCAATTTGCTGCCGCGGACCAGCGCGCTGGAGAATGTCGCACTCCCCCTGCTGTACTCGGGCGGACTGCGCACCGGCAATGCGAGAGCCCAGCAGGCGCTCGCCGCCGTGGGGCTCGGCGAGCGGTCGGGCAATACTCCGGGGCAACTCTCGGGAGGACAGCAACAGCGCGTGGCCATCGCCCGGGCACTGATCAATGACCCGGTGCTGCTGCTCGCCGATGAGCCCACGGGAAACCTCGACTCCCGCACCGCCGAGGAGATCATGCAGATGCTGCGCGTCCTGAACCGGGAGCGCGGCCTGACCGTGGTGCTGGTGACCCACGAGTCGGACATGGCGGCCTGGGCGGACCGGGTCATCACCATGCGCGACGGCCAGGTGATCTCGGACGAGCACAACCACGCGGGTCGGGAGACCGAACAGCACGCGCCGGCGTCGCCCGAGACGGCCCCTTTCCCGGAGGCGGGCTTCACGCTGCCCTTGGCCGGGATGGCGTTGCTGGTGGCCGCCCGCGCGATCTTCCGCAACAAGATGCGGTCCGCCCTCACCATGCTCGGCATCTTCATCGGCGTGGCGGCGCTGATCACCATGGTGGCGGTCGGCCAGGGCGCCAATGCCGCGGTGGCCGCCCAGATGGAGGCGCTGGGCACCAACATGATCGTGGTGCTCCCCGGAGCGACCCACGCCGGCGGCGTCCGGGGCGGCTTCGGCAGCGCCTCCACCCTGACCGTTTCCGACGCGGAGGCCATCCGCAGGGAAGCGACGGCGGTGGCCAACGTCAGCTACCAGATCCGGGGCGCCGGCCAGATCCAGTACGGCGGCCAGAACTGGAACACCGGAATCCAGGGAGTGACGCCGGCCTATTTCAGCATCCGCCGCTGGCCCGTCACCGCCGGGCGCAGCCTGAACGGGCAGGACGAGGCCGCGGCCGCGCGGGTGTGCCTGATCGGGCAGACGGTGTATCGCAACCTGTTCGGCCCGCACGAAAATCCCATCGGCGCCACCATCCTGGTGCGCAACGTGCCGATGCAGGTGGTGGGCCTGCTCAGTGCCCGCGGGCAGACCGGCTTCGGCCACGACCAGGACGACACCGTGATGATTCCGTTCTCGACCGCCGAGCGCAAGGTGATCGGCGTGGCCGCGCCCTCGAGCACCGAGACCCCCAGCAACTGGATCTACGGCCAGCCGGTCAACCCGTTCGGCACCCCGCCCCGGCTGACCGGCTTCGTCAACATCATCTTCGTCCAGGCCCGCAGCCCGGCGCTGGTCCAGTCCGCGATTGACCAGGTCACCCGGATCCTCAGCCGCCGCCACCACATCCAGAACAGCGACACGCTGGATTTCAACGTGCGCAACATCAGCGACATCGCCGAGGCGGCCCGCGGCAATGCCCGCATCCTGGGCGTGCTGCTGGCGGCGGTCGCCTCCATCTCGCTGCTGGTGGGCGGCATCGGGATCATGAACATCCTGCTGGTGTCGGTGACCGAGCGCACGCGCGAGATCGGCCTGCGCATGGCCATCGGCGCCCGCCGCATCCACGTGCTCCTGCAGTTCCTGGTCGAGGCCGTGCTGCTCGGCATCATCGGCGGCGTCGCCGGCATCCTCGCCGGGGTCGTGGTCTCGGAGCTGGTATCGCTGACCGCCGGCTGGCCGACCCAGCTCTCGGCGCTCGCGATGGCAGGAGGCTTCCTGTTCTCGGGCGCCGTGGGCGTGTTCTTCGGCTACTACCCGGCCCGGCGGGCAGCCGGAATGAACCCCATCGAGGCGTTGCGCTACGAATGACCGCCAGGCTGCACCAGACGAAAGCCGCGCGCGACGGACGCCGCAGGAGACCTGCCCTGCTCCGTCTCCCGGTACTGGCGCTCGTCCTCCCACTCACGGCCTGCGCCGTCGGGCCGGACTTCGTTCCGCCCTCGGCACCGCATGCGCAACGCTACACCGCACGGCCGACGCCGACGAGCATCCGTTCCACGCGGCGACAGGGCGACCAGGAGATCCGGCTGGGGCACAGCATCTCCGACACCTGGTGGACCGTGTACAAGGCCCCGGCGCTGGACGTCGTTCTGAAACAGGCCATCGCCGACAGTCCGACCCTGACCGCCGCCCGTGCGACGCTCGCGCAAGCGCGGGAAGGCGTCGCCGTGGCCGCCGGCGGGCTGTACCCGCAGCTCGACCTGGGTGCCCGCGCCGCGCGGCAGCGCGGCACTGCCTCCGGCGTGACCGGAACGTCGGTGGGCAACCTCTACTCGCTCAGTGCGGACGCGGGCTACAGCCTCGACGTCTTCGGTGGCATACGGCGCAACGTCGAGCAGCAGCGGGCCCTCGCCGATGTCAGCCGCTACGAGCTGGCGGCGGCCTGGCTCACGCTGACCGGCCAGAGCGTGAGCCAGGCCCTGACCATCGCGTCCACGAGTGCGCAGATCCGGGCGGTCCGGGAGATCATCGACGCCGACGGCAGGAACCTTGCCCTGGTGCGGGAGAAATACCAGGCGGGCAAGGCCGCGCGTGTCGACGTGATCACCGCCGAAACCAGCCTTGCCTCGGACCAGATCCTGCTGCCGCCGTTGCAGCAGCAGCGCGACACCGCACGCCACGCACTCACCATGCTGATCGGACATACGCCGGGAGAATGGTCGCCCCCGGCGTTCCGCCTGCACGACTTCACTCTCCCGCCGCAGGTACCGCTGAGCCTGCCGTCGTCCCTGGTGCGCCAGCGGCCGGACATTCTTGCCGCCGAGGCCCGTCTGCACGCCGCCAGCGCCGCGATCGGCGTCGCCACCGCGAACCTCTATCCCAGCTTCACCCTGTCCGCGTCCCTCGGACAGCAGTCGGGCGCGACCGGGACGCTGTTCGACAGCGCGAGCCGCTTCTGGAACCTTGCCCTGTCGCCCCTGCAGCCTCTCTTCCATGGTGGTGCCCTGCGGGCGGACAAGCGTGCGGCCGTCGATGCCTACCGGGCCTCCCTGGCGAGTTACCGGCAGACCGTGCTGACCGGATTCCAGCAGGTCTCCGACAGCCTGCGCGCGCTGTCCCACGATGCCGAGCTGATCGATGCCCAGACGACCCTGCTGGACAACGCGAGCAGCTCGCTGGAGCTGCAGCGCATCAGCTACCGGGCCGGCAAATCCGACCTGCTGCAGCTGCTCGACGCCCAGCGCAGCTACGCCCGGGCCAGGCTCGGCTACATCCAGGCCAGCACGCAGCGCCTGCAGGACACGGCCAGCCTGATCGTGGCCATGGGCGGGGGCTGGTGGCACTCGGCCGCAGCGGGAGCGACAGACGCGGCGTCCGCGGCACGCTGATGCGGTCAGGGAACCGGCCGGAGGCCGGGAACGGCCGCGGCCAGGTCGGCGAGCTGCTGCGGGCTCCAGGCCGGCCCCTCCTCCAGGCGGCCCCACACGACCCCCGGCCAGCAGGGATCGTCGGCGCGACGCCCGATCACGTGGACGTGCAGCTGTGGCACGACGTTGCCGATGGCGGCGACGTTCACGCGGTCGCAGACAAAGCGCTCTTCGACGAATGCGGCGATGCGGTCGCACTCCCGCGCGAGCCGGTCCCGGTCCCGCTGCTGCAGGTGATGCAGCTGTCCCTCCCCGACCTCGGGGACGAGAATGAGCCACGGCACGGCGGCGTTGCGATGCAACAGCAGATGGGAAAGATCGAGTCGGCCGAGGACGTGACAGTCCTGGCGAAGCCGGGGATGGATATCGAACGTCGGCATCGGAGTCGCGCGATCCGGGCTGAAGGTGGACCATCAGCAGGATAGCAGAGCGGGGCGCCGGCGCTGCCGGCACCCCGCACCGGGGTCACCAGTGACGATGGTGGCCGTGACGGAATCCGCCCCGGCGGAACTCCAGGTCGAACACGCTGCGCTGGACCGGTCTCAGGCTCGCATACAGCGGCTTGACCACCGCTTCCAGCCTGCGCAGCGCACGCAGGCGTTCCTGCGTGAAACGGATCCCGCGGTCCAGACGCTCCGGGGCCGTTTGCGGCCGTGTACCGCGCATCTCCCGCCAGCGCTTGCCCGCCGCGGCGGCCTGGCCCTTCACCGTCCGTTCGAACCGGTGCCAGTCGGCTTCCTGGTCCTTGTGCAAGTGCAGATCGGTGCGCAGGCGCTCGAGACGGTGATCGATCCGCCGCCGCATGTCCTTCGGACCCCACGTCCGGTGTGTGCCCGGCGGCCCGTACGCGGGCTGGCCGGAGGGAGCCGCCAGCGCGGTCGTTCCGGTCACGCCCAGTGTCAGCGCTGCCGCGCCGACCAGCAGGGGAAGTGCTCGCATGTCAGAATCTCCTGTGCGACGGGGAAGTGCCCGTTATATCCGGATTCGGGCCGGGGCGCGGTAACCGAAGCTGATGCCGTGTAACGGCGTGTAACGTTCCGGGGTCGGGCAACAGAATGTTACGACACCCGGGCTTCGGCCTGTTGTATATATGGGCCCATGAACGATACGCCGCACATCCTGGTGGTGGACGACGACGCCGAGATCCGCGAGCTGCTGGAGACCTACCTGTCCGGCAACGGCTACCGGGCCTCGGCGGTTGCCGACGGGCGCAGCATGTGGGACGCGCTGCAGCGGGACGAGGTCGACCTGGTCGTGCTGGACCTGATGCTGCCGGGCGACGACGGGCTGACCCTTTGCCGCGATCTGCGCAGCCGCTCCGGAATACCCGTGCTGATGCTCACCGCCCGCGGTGACGAGGTCGACCGGATCCTCGGGCTGGAGATGGGAGCGGACGACTATCTCCCGAAGCCGTTCAACCCGCGCGAGCTGCTGGCGCGCATCCGGAGCGTCCTGCGCCGGGCCGGCCACGCCGCCGAGCCTGCGGGCGAACGCGAGTCCCGGCGCTACCTGTTCGACGGCTGGTGCCTGGATACCGTTACGCGGCAGCTGCTGGCCCCGGACGGTGCCGTGATCGCGCTCTCGGGCGCGGAGTACCGGCTGCTGCTGCTGCTCCTCCGCCACGCCAACGAAGTGCTGAGCCGCGACCAGCTCATGCAGCACCTTCATGGACGCGACAGCGGCCCCTTCGACCGCAGCCTGGACGTGCAGGTGAGCCGGCTGCGCCAGCGCCTGGGGGATGACGGCCGCGAACCCCGGATCGTCAAGACCGTGCGCAACCGCGGTTACGTCCTGGCCGTCCCCGTCACCACGGAATCCTGATCATGCGCCTGCTGCCGCGCTCGCTGTTCGGGCGCCTGACCCTGATCCTGGTGGCCGGCCTCGTGGTGGCGCAGCTGCTCAGCCTCGGGCTCACGCTGCGCGAACGCAGTCGCCTGCTGCACCGCTTCGACAGCCAGCGCTGGGCACAGCACGTGGCCGATACGGTGCGCCTGATGGAGGCCCTTCCCTCCGGCGAGCGCGGGCGCGTCACGCGCGTGCTGTCGCGCCCGCGCCTGCGCGTGCTCCTGCGTGCCCGACGCTACCCCGAGAGCCATGGCCGGGCGATGCCCGACGACCTGTCCGGATTGTCGCAGACGCTGCACGACGTGCTCGCTCCCCGGCCGACCGCGGTGATGCGCGTGCCGCCGGACGCTCCGGGCCTCCCCGCGGGTCGCGGCGATTCGGATGACCGGCAGCTGATCCTGACCCAGGTGGGGCTCGCGGACGGGCAGTGGCTGCTGTTCCTGTTCCGTCCGCCGCCCCTGCTGCCGGGCCATCCCCTGCGGCTGGTGGTCAGCTCGGGGGCCCTGCTCGCCGCCCTGCTGGTGCTCGGCGTGATCGCGGTCCGCTGGGTTACCCGGCCCCTGCGGATCCTCGAGCACGCCGCCGAGGCCCTGGGACACGACATCGCCCGGGACCCGCTCCCGGAAAAGGGTCCCCTGGAGATGCGGCACGCCACGCGTGCGTTCAACAGCATGCAGGCGCGTCTGCGGGAGTCGCTGGAGCTGCGCGACCGGTTTCTCGCCGCCGTTTCGCACGAGCTGAAAACGCCGCTGACGCGCCTCCGGCTGCGGGTGGAGATGCTCCCCGATGCGCAGCTCCAGGCCCGGTTTTCGCGCGATCTCGACGACATGGAATCGATGATCTCGGCGAGCCTGGATTTCGTGCGCGGCACTTACGGACACGAGGCAACGCGGCAGATCGACGTGCTCGCTCTCGTGGACAGCCTGGTCGAGGACGAAACCAGCGTGGGGCACCGCGTGAGCCGGTCCGGCGCGCCGCGGGCGCACTATCCCGGCCGGCCGCAGGCCCTGCGACGCTGCCTGGAAAACCTGGTGGGCAACGCCATCAAGTACGGCGGCAGTGCCCGCATCGTCATCGAGGACGGCCCGGACGCGCTGGTGCTGCGGGTCCTGGACGAAGGCCCCGGCATGCCGCCCGCGGAGCTGCAGCGGGTTTTCGAACCGTTCTACCGGGTGGAAATCTCCCGCAGCCGCGACTGGGGAGGCACCGGCCTGGGGCTCGGGATCGCGCGCAACATCGCGCGCCTGCACGGCGGCGACCTGGATCTGCGCAACCGGCCCCGGGGCGGGCTCGAGGCGATCCTGACGCTGCCCCGCCGGGCCGACGCGGGAACCGCTACCCGCAGCTGAGCGTCTGTTACAGAGCGTTACAGGCCGCCAGCCCCCGTAACCCTCCGCAGCCTCCCGCCCGGATAGACTGGTCTCGAGTGTGCTGCACCGACCCCGGACCGGCACGCCGAGCAGGAGGACATGCAATGACTCGCCATCTGTTCACCCGACCCCGGACGCTTCGATCCGCGCTCTTCCCGGCCGCGTTGCTGCTGTCCGCGGCCTGCTTGGTCGTGTCGACGCCGGGCCGCGCCGATCCCCACGATCACGGGCACGGCCGGAACGAGCAGCGGATCCGGGAGCGACATCAGGAGCAGCACTCGCACCGCGGCATCGAGATGCGGGCCCGCCACGCGGACCGCCACCCCGCCCGTGCCAGGCACCGCGATCACGACGCCCGGCGGTACCGCGACTCTCGCGACCGGCAGCGCGAGCTCCGGCGCAAGCGCGCGCTGCGCGAGCGGCAGGAACGCATGAACCGGCAGCGCTATGCCTGGCACCAGCACCGCGAAGAGGACCGACACCACTGGCTCGATCACGACCGCTGGTGGGGCTGGAACGGCTGGGGCGATCACCACCGCCGGGACCCGGATGCCCGTTTCTTCCTCGGCTTTCACGGCCCGGGGGTGTGGGTGCATGGGTGGGACGACGGCCGCTTCGGCTGGTGGCTCTCGGTGGCCGGTTCCTGGTACTTCTACCCGGAACACGCACCTCCCGGCCAAGTGATCGTGCTGCAGACCGCGCCCACCCCCGCCGAGTCCGGACCCGCCGCACCACCGCCGCCACGGTACTGGTACTACTGCCGTGGCGCGGGCGAGTACTACCCCTACGTGCACCAGTGCCCGGGCGGCTGGCAGAAGGTCCCCGCCCGGCCGTCGGGCCAGTGAGCGCGGCAACATGACCGGTCGTCCGTGGACCGCGACCGTGGTCGCCGTGCTGGCGGGGCTCGGGGGCGTCCTGCTGACGGGCTGCGCCAGCGTCCCGCAGGGCCCGGACGTCGCCGTGATGCCGGCGCCGGGCATGCCCTACGCGGTGTTCCGCCGGGACGATGCCCGCTGCCGCGCGTACGCGTCCCGCAGCGTGGGGGCGCGCCCGTCCGAGGTCGCCGCCAACAGCACTGCGTCCGGCGCGATCATCGGCGCGGCGGCCGGCGCATTCCTGGGGTCGCTCGGCTCCCCGCACGGCGACGGGGCGGCGAACGGTGCGATCAGCGGCATGCTCGTGGGTGGCAGCGTGGGGGCGGCCAACGGGCAGGCAGCCGCCGCCACCCTGCAGCACCGTTATGACATCGCCTACGAGCAGTGCATGTACGCCAGCGGCGACTCGGTGCCGCAGGCGCGGGAGCGCCGCCGGCGACGCGGCCGCAGCTGGTATCCGCCGCCGCCCCCGCCGAGCGACGATCGCTGACCGCACCGGGCGGTCCCCGCTCCCCGCCCTCGCGCGTCATCGAACACTTGTTAGAGAATACCGCCTGGCGCTACGCTTGAATGAATCTTCAGGGGCCGGCCTTCTGGAGAAGATCCGCCTGGCGGAGGCGTCGCGCGCGGCGCAACCGGCCGGCGATGTTCCGCACCCGCCGACCCCCCGGATCTTCAGCCGACAAAAGGACCGGACATGACAGGCAGCAATGTTGCGGGCATCACCTCCTACGGTGGCTACGTCCCGCGCCTGCGGCTCAGCCGCAAGGCGATCGCCGACGCCAACAAGTGGTTCAATCCATCCCTGGCGGGGCAGGCGGTCGGCGAGCGTTCCATGGCGAACTGGGACGAGGACAGCGTAACCATGGCGGTCGAGGCCGCGCGCGACTGCCTCGCCGGCACGTCACGTGAAGCGGTCGACGCGCTGTACTTCGCCTCCACCACGATGCCGTTTTCCGACCGCCAGAACGCGGCAATCGTCGCCACCGCGCTCGCCCTGCGGGAGGACATCCCGTCACTGGACGTGACGTCGTCGATGCGGGCCGGCTCCAGCGCCCTGCTCCAGGCCTTGACCGCGGTGCAGGGGGGAGCGGCCGAAACCGCGCTGGTCACCGCCGGCGAGCACCGCAAGACGCGTGCCGGGGCGGTCCAGGAGATGCGCTTCGGGGATGCCGGCGCGGCCTTCACCGTGGGCACCGGGGACACCATCGCGAATCTGCTGGGCAGCCACAGCCTCACGATCGACTTCGTCGACCACTTCCGCGGCGAGGGTGCGGAAATCGACTACTCCTGGGAGGAGCGCTGGATCCGTGACGAGGGGTATTCCAAGATCGTGCCGCGGGCCATCGCCGGGGCGCTGGAAAAGAGCGGGGTCGGTGCCGCCGACATCGCCCACTTCGTGATGCCCTGCGTATTCCCCCGTCTTCCCGAGAAGATCGCCCGCGGTTGCGGCATCGACGGCGAGGCGGTGCACGACACCCTGCACGGCGTGTGCGGCGAGGCCGGCACCGCACACTCGCTGGTGATGCTCAGCCACGCGCTCGAGCAGGCGAGCCCGGGCGAGAAGATCCTGGCGGTGTCCTTCGGCCAGGGCTGCGACGCCATGGTGCTCGAGACCACCGGCCTGCTGCCCGCGGTACAGTCCGCGCGCCGCGGGATCAGCGGCTCACTGGAGCGGCGCCGGCCGGAAGAGAACTACATGAAGTGGCTGGCTTTCAACGGCCTGGTCGACATGGAACTGGGCATGCGCGCGGAAACCGACAACCGCACCCCGCTGACCGTGCTCTACCGCAAGCACGACATGATCGAGGGGTTCATCGGCGGCAAATGCGCCGAATGCGGCACGCTGCAGTACCCGCGCACCCGCATCTGCGTCAATCCCGAGTGCAAGGCGGTCGACACCCAGCAGCCCTACAGCATGTCCGAGCAGCGCGGCACGGTGCAGTCCTGGTCCGCGGATTTCCTGACCTACTCCCCCGACCCGCCGCAGCACTACGGCATGATCGTGTTCGAGGAAGGCGGGCGGCTGATGATGGACTTCACCGACGTCGATCCCGGCACCATCGATTCCGGCACGGCCGTGCGCCTGGCGTTCCGCATCAAGGACTTCGACCGGCGGCGCGGCTTCCGCAAGTATTTCTGGAAAGCGATCCCCGATACCGGCGCGGCCTGACCGCGCGAGGAGACGAGCATGGCTACTGGCA
>DASQZJ010000067.1:0-10009 GCA_035638775.1 Gammaproteobacteria bacterium | reverse complement strand
GTTCGACAACACCACCGGCACCCACTCCGACGGCCTGCAGACCGACGACCAGTTCAACATGTGGAACGGCTCGCTGTCGCAGTACAACTGGAAGCTGCTGGGCAAGAAGGAGATGTACATCCCCTATGACAGCTATGCCCTGGAGCGGGACGGCCTGGCGCCGCGACAGATCGTGCGGGCGCACCACATCAACCAGAGCCTGGCGCGCTACGAGCTGCACCGGGTGTGGGTGGTCCAGGCGACCCTCAAGAAGGGCATCCGCGACATGTTCAGCAAGCAGGTGTTCTACCTCGACGAGGACAGCTGGAACATCGCGCTGGCGGACTGGTACGACGACCGCGGGGACCTGTGGCGCGTGGGCCAGGGCTACCTCAAGGACTTCTACGACATCCCGTCCACGAGCTACGCCCTGTACACCATCAACGACCTCACCTCGGGCCGTTACATCGCCATGAACATCGTCAGCGGCATCCCGTCCAAGGCTGAGAAGTACCCCGATGCGATGTTCACCCCGGCCAACCTCCGGCGCGTCGGTTTCCGTTAATGGAATGACAGCCGGCCAGGCATGCGGGCCGCCCGAAACCCGGGCGGCCCGTGCCGGGAGACGAAGGTCGGCTTTACGCGTTACGTGTTACGTTTTCAGTGAACAAGGGTCCGTGCCCTCCACAGCGTTTCCGCCTTTTCCCAGGCGGGTGCTCCGTATCCGCAGGCCAGCCTGCCGGGGCCGGAAGGAGGCATTTCGGCGTGCCGCCTCTTGCTTACCGCTTGACACTCGCGCCGCGCCCCACCCCGGCACGCTGATACCCAAAATCCCCGATCTCGATTCCCGGCGAGTTGCCGGAAATCACATCCGCGACCACGCGCCCCGCCCCCGCCGAGAACGTCCAGCCCAGGTGGCCCGTGCCGGTGGCCAGGTACAGGCCCGGAACCGGGCTTTCCCCCAGCAGGGGGCGGCCGTCGTGGGTCATGGGGCGCAGGCCGGCCCAGGGCTCCACGCGGGCCGGGTCGGCGCCGCGGGCCAGCTCCGGGAACAGCTCCGCCGCACCCCGGAGCAGGGCGCGGATGCGCCGGGGGTGGGCCCGGGTGTCGAAACCGGCCAGTTCGGCGAAGCCGGCAATGCGCAGGCGATCCCCCAGGGGAGCGAACACCAGCCGGCGGCCGGTGTCGAGGATCGGCAGCGCCGGGGCCCGCGCGGGATCGGACAGGGTCAGCGTCGCCGAGTAGCCCTTGACCGGGCAGATGGGCAACGCCAGTCCCAGCGGCCGCACCAGCGCCGCGCTGTAGCTGCCCGCGGCCAGCACCACCGCGTCCCCGCGCAGCGCACCGTGGTCCGTGTCCACTCCCCGGACGCTGCCGCCCTCGCGGAGCACGCGGCGGACGGCGGTACCGAGCCGGAAGTCGGCCCCCAGCCCGCGGGCACGCTCGGCCAGCCGGTGCGCGAACAGGCGTGCGTCGCCGCACTCGTCGTCCGGGTAGTAGATGCCGCCGGCGAGGCTCACCCCGTCGCTCGCGAGCGACGGCACCCGGCGGCGGAGCTCGCCCGGGTCCAGGGCCTGTGCGCGTACGCCCGCGCTCTCCAGCAGCGCGGCCTGCCGCCGGGCGTCCTCCAGCCCCTGCGCATCACGGAACACCATCAGCGCCCCCCGCGCCGCCTCGTCGTAATGCAGATCCAGCCGCGCCCGCAGGTCCCGAAGCTGGCGGAGACTGTAGATTGCCAGGCGGGCGTTGGCCCGCAGGGAAGCCTCGAAGAATTCCGCGCGGCTGTGGCGGAAAAAACCCCACGCCCAGCGGGCGGCCCCGGGCAACGCGGTCGGGTGCAGCACCAGCGGGGCATCCGGGCGCCCCAGCCAGCGCAGCACCTGTCCCGGCAGCCCGGGCCCGTTCCACGGCGCGGCATAGCTGGCGTGCAGGATGCCGCCGTTGGCGAAGCTGGTCTCGCTGGCGACCGCCTCCGCCCGGTCCAGCACGGTGACCTGGTGCCCGGCCTCGGCCAGGAAATAGGCGGTGGTCGTGCCCAGCAGGCCGGCGCCGATGACGATGACGTGCATTCGACCTCCGCGGTGGTGAACGGGTCGCGGCGGAGCGCGCCGCCGCGGCCGCCATTGTACGCCCGATGCCCCGCGCGGCCGGCATCTGCTATGGTTGGCGGCGAACGGCCAGGCACCGGGAGCCGGAGCGGACGCGGCGGGGGGCCGCGCGCCGTCGCCGGGCATTGGCGACGGCGGGTCCGCGTCCCGTACGAATAGCGACAAGGAGTGGCCATGGCCCCGGAGCAGGAACCGTCCAGGAAGCAGCCCTCGCGCACCCACCTCTTCCGCGGACGCCCGCATACCCCGAAAAGCGTCGTTGCCGGGACCATCGGCAATGTCATGGAGTGGTACGACTTCGGCCTGTACGGCTTCTTCGCACCGATCATCGCCAAGCTGTTCTTCCCCTCCAGCAGCCATGTCGGGTCCCTGATCGCGACTTTCGGGGTGTTCGCCGCGGGTTTCTTCATGCGCCCGCTGGGCGGGATCATCTTCGGCTCCATCGGCGACCGCTTCGGCCGCGCCACGGTGCTGCGCATCTCCATCCTGACCATGGGCACGGCAACCTTCCTGCTCGGAGCCCTGCCGACGTTCGACCAGGTCGGCCGCTGGGCCGCGCTGGCGCTGGTGGGCGTGCGGCTGCTGCAGGGCCTGTCGGTGGGCGGTGAGTTCAGCGGCTCGGTGACCTACATGGTCGAGACCTCTCCGCTCGACCGCCGCGGGCTGTCCGGCAGCTTCGCCAACGTCGGCAGCCTGATCGGCACCCTGGTGGGCTCCGGCCTGGCCGCGCTGGTCAGCTCCCTGCTGCCGCAGGGACCGCTGGACGCCTGGGGCTGGCGCGTGCCCTTCCTGCTGGGCGGTGTGCTGGGGGCGGCCGCCTGGCTCTACGTGCGCAACATCCACGAGACGCCGCACATGCAGCACCACGAGTACCAGCACGCGGACGACTCGCCCCTGCGCGAGGCGCTCACGCAGAACCGGCGCGAAACCATCCTGGCGGTGCTGTTCGCCAGCGGCTACGGCATCGTGTTCTACATCCCGCTGGTCTACCTGCCCACCTACGCCAGCCAGTTCGGCTCGGTGAGCAACAGCCTCGCGCTGCAGATCAACTCCCTGGCGCTGGCCCTGTCCATCCCGCTGATCCCGCTGAGCGGATGGTTCTCGGACCATTTCCTGCGCCGGCGTCACCTGCTGCTGCTGGCCTTCGTCGGCCTGGCCGTCAGCGGCTGGGGCCTGGTGACGTTCTCCGCCCGCAGCTTCGATGCCCTGCTGATGGCCCAGATCCTGCTCGCCCTGGGCGTGGCACTGCCGCTCGGCGCGGCGCCCGCGATGCTGGTCGAACTGTTTCCGGTCGCCGACCGCCTGACGGGATACTCGCTGGCCTACAACCTGGGCCTGGGGGTGGCGGGTGGCACCGCGCCGATGATCGCGACCTGGCTGATCTCCGCGACCGGCTCGCGCACCGCCCCCGGTTTCTACCTGGCGCTGGCGGCGCTGCTGTCGGCGGGCGCGCTGTACTTCATGCGAGACCGCAGCCGCGAGCCGCTGCGCTGACCGCCCCGGGGCACTTGATGCATGTCAAGGGCGGCCCGGGCCGGGCCGCCTAAGATGGTCGCGTCAACGGCAACCGGAAAAATCGGCACCTTTCCATGCAACCGCGTTCGGTTTCCATTGCCGTCACGGGCAGTGGCGGCGCCGGCGTGATGACCGCCGGCAAGCTCCTTCTCGACCTCGCGGCCAGGGCCGGCTGGTACGGGATGATGGCACGCTCCTTCGGCCCCCAGATCCGCGGCGGCGAGGCCGCCGCGCTGCTGCGCATCGCCTCGCACCCGGTGCAGAACCCGGACGACCGCTACGACGTGCTGCTCGCGATCGACTGGGGCAACATCGGACGCTTCGCCAGCGAGATCCCCCTGCACGGCAACAGCCTGATCATCGCCGACCCCCGCCGGGGCGCGGTGCCCGGGATCCTGCTGGGCGAACGTCCGCGCGTGGCCGAGGTTCCGCTGGCCGACCTGGCCCGGGAGAACCCGCACGGCCGGGCCAACATGGTGGCCCTGGGGGTTCTCGCCGCGCTCGTCGGCCTCGCCGAAGACCCGGCGCGGGAGCGGATCGGCCAGATGCTGGCCGGCCGGGGCGAGGACGCGGTCGGCGGCGGTCTCGCTTCGCTGCGCTCCGGGTTCGCGGCCGCCGCGGCGGTCGAGGATCCGCCGCGGCCCGGGGCACCGCCCGCGGACGCCGGCGAGCGCTGGAACATCAGCGGCAACGAGGCCACCGGCCTGGGCGCCTTGCACGGCGGGATCCGTTTCGTCGCCGCCTATCCGATCACGCCGGCCACCGACGTGCTGGAATGGCTGGCGCCCCGGCTTCCCTCGCTCGGCGGCGCGCTGGTGCAGGCCGAGGACGAGCTGGCGGCAATCAACATGTGCCTCGGCGCGAGCTACGGCGGCACGCCCTCGCTCACCGCCACCTCCGGACCCGGCTTCTCGCTGATGAGCGAGGGCCTCGGCCTCGGCGTCGCCTCGGAGACCCCCGTGGTCGTCGTCGACGTCATGCGCGGCGGGCCCTCCACCGGCATCCCCACCAAGTCGGAGCAGACCGACCTGGAGATCGCGGTCTACGGCCTGCACGGCGACGCCCCGCACGTGGTGGTGGCACCGACCGGGATCGACGACTGCCTGCACGCCACCCAGTGGGCGACGGGCCTGGCCGAGGCCCTGCAGACCCCGGCGATCGTGCTCTCGGACCAGGCCATGGGCCAGGCCCGGGCGATCATCGACCGCCCGGCGATCGACGCGGCCGCGGCCTCGCGCCGGGGAGCGTCCGGCCCGGAGCTCGCGCAGTACCGGCGCTACGCGATCACCGACGACGGCATCTCGCCCGCGGCGGTGCCGGGCACGCCCGGCGGCGAGCATACCGCCGACGGCCTGGAGCACGACGAGTACGGCACCCCCTCCGCCCAGGCGGGCCACCACTTCGCCCAGCTGGACAAGCGTCGGCGCAAGCTGGCGCTGTTCGACTACGGCGACCGCTGGGCCGACGTCGAGGGCGACGGCGAGCTGGCCGTGATCACCTGGGGCTCGAGCACCCAGGTGGTGCGCGAAGCCCTGGATCGCGCCGCCGGACAGGGCATCCGCGCGCGCCTGGTCGCGCTGCGCCTGATCGCGCCCGCCCTGCCCGAACGGATGGCGGCCGCGCTCGCGGGCTGCCGCCGCGTCCTGGTGATCGAGCAGAATCACGACGGCCAACTGCATCGCTACCTGCGCGGCCACTATCACCTGCCCGGCGAGATCCACGCCTGGCACCATCCGGGCCCCCTGCAGATCCGCCCCGCGGAAGTCCTGCAGCAGGTCCTGGCGCTGGCACCACGCAAACAGGAGGCCATCGGATGAGCGCGACAGCCCCGACCGTCAAGCCCAGGGACTACAAGTCCGCGGTGAAGCCGGTCTGGTGTCCGGGCTGTGGCGACTTCGGCGTGCTCAACGCCCTGACCAAGGCGCTCGCCGCACTGTCCGTGGCGCGCGAGAAGGTGGCCCTGATCTCCGGCATCGGCTGCTCGGCCCGCCTGCCCGCGTATACCGGCGTGTACGGCTTCCACGGCATCCACGGCCGCGCGCTGCCGATGGCGACCGGGCTGGCCGTGGCCCGCCCCGACCTGACCGTGGTGGCCACCGGCGGCGACGGCGACGGCTTCTCGATCGGCGGCAACCACTTCCTGCACGCCTGCCGGCGCAACATCGACA
Source organism: Gammaproteobacteria bacterium (assembly GCA_035638775.1). Classification (GTDB taxonomy): domain Bacteria; phylum Pseudomonadota; class Gammaproteobacteria; order UBA5335; family SLRW01; genus DASQZJ01. The sequence continues at coordinate 4,239 of DASQZJ010000067.1, read as the reverse complement.
TGACCTACGTGGTCATGGACAACGCCGTCTACGGCATGACCAAGGGCCAGGCCTCCCCCACCACCGAGGCGGACTGGGACGGCAGTTCCCTCACACCGGAAGGTCCCGGCATGGACCCTGTGCACCCCCTGGAGATCGCGCTCGCCGCCGGGGCCGGCTTCATCGCGCGGGGCTTCTCCGGGGATCCGAACGGGCTCGCCGAGCTGGTCACGCGCGGGATCGGGTATCCGGGCTTCGCCTTCATCCAGGTGATCTCGCCCTGCATCACCTACCGCCCGGAACAGATGGAGTACAAGCACCGCATCCACCCCGGCTTCGAGCCCACCGCCGACCGGCGCGAGGCGTTCCTGCGCCTGATGGACGACGACTACTTCACCACCGGCCTGCTCTATCGCAAGGAACGCCCGGTGTGGCGGCCCGTCGCGGCGGATGCCGCCAACCTCGACTCGATCGCCGCGGCCTTCCGGGTGCAGGCAGCGCAATGAAAACCCTGGCCGAGTTCCTGGCGCACGCGGTGACCCTCGAGGAAGAGGCCGCCGAGCGCTACCGGGAGCTCGCCGACGTCATGCGTACGCAGGACAACGCTCCCGCCGCGGACCTGTTCGAGCGGCTGGCGCGCGCCTCGTACCTGCATGCCGCCGAAGCCGCCGAACGTGCCCGCGTCGAGGGCGGGGTCGCCGAGCTCAAGCCCCGGGAGTATGAATGGCCCGGCAGCGAGAGCCCGGAGTCCGCCACCCTCGGCGAGGGCCACGGCACGATGACCCCGAGCCGGGTGCTGCGCATGGCGCTGGTGGCGGAGCGGACCGCGGAGGCCTTCTACCGCCGGGCCGCGGAACGCACGGACAGCGCCGAGGTGCGCGAGATGGCCCTGGAGTTCGCCGACGCGGAGTCCGGCCACATGGCCGAGATCGAGCGCTGGATCGAACGCTACCCGAAAGTCGACCAGCACTCGGACGAGGATTCGGATCCCGTGACGCCGCGCGGCTAGGTGTCGTGCCGCACGGTCGAATCCGCCTCTCGCTGCGCTGCCCGCGGGCTGGCGCCATTGCCGTCACCGCCCGCCGGGGATCCTGCCCCCTTGTCGACGCGCCACTTCACCAGCACGGCCGTCGCCGGGAAAGTCTTTTCCGGCCGGCGCGGAAGAAACGGTACGAGCGCCGCCATGAGAAGCTGCTTACACGCGTCCATTGGCGCGAAGAGGACGCATATGCGATATGCGTGTTCCGCATCCTGTGTCAGCAGTGGATTTGCGCGACGGCCAGGGGACGGATCCGCAATTGCCCCAGGTCAATGGAACCGCACGAGCCAGTCGACAGCGGCTGGCGGGCGGGCGTAATCTCCTGACTGCTAGACGGTCCCGGCGGACGCTCGCGCCCGGTGCGGCCGGACCGGCCCACACGAGCCGGAAACATGCGGGACGCGGCCTGGCGCCGCGGACAGGCACCTGGGGTGCCGGGAGTCATTCAATGCTTGACGGGATCAGCATCTGGCAGCTTCTGATCATTCTCGCGATCGTCGCGCTGGTATTCGGCACCAGGCGGCTGCGCAACATCGGCGGCGACATGGGCTCGGCCCTGCGCAGCTTCCGCAACGCCTTCCGCGGCGAGGACGAGGGCGACGAGAAGGGGTCGTCCGACCGGATCGACCCGGAAAAGCTCACCCGTTTCGATGACAACGAGCGCGAGCCCGCCGGCAAGGAACATGCCGCGCACGGCCGCGGCGAGCGCTAGGGTCGTGACCGCGGGCCCGCCGGCTCCGCCCGCGCTGCATCCGTCCGCCTCCGGCTGACGCAGCCGACCATGTTCGGCATCGGCTTTTCCGAGCTGGCCCTGGTGGGCCTGGTGGCGCTGGTGGCGGTCCGGCCGGATCGCCTGCCGGGGCTGGCGCGCACCGCGGGCGCCTGGATGCGCCGCGCCCGCACCATGATGGAGACCGTCAAGGCGGACGTGGACCGCGAGCTCCGCAGGAACGGCGGCGCCTCGGCCGAGGACTACGAGACGCTCAAGCGCGAGTTCACCGAGCTGCGCGCCGAGATCAGCCGCTTTTCGCGGGACGCCCGCGGTGCCCTCACCGAGCCGGCGCGGGAGCCGCCGGCACGACCCGGCCTGGCGCCGGATGCTTCATCCGCGCCGGCGGACGGGACCGGATCCGGCCCGACCGCTCCCCCGTCACCCTGATCCCTCGCCCGGCCACCGCTTAACGCGGGCCAGCAGCCGACCAACCGGTGGCCCGGCACCGGGGCGGGACGCGGCCCGCCGGGACCCGGCGTCGACGCCCGGAAAGGACTTCGCCACGGGCGACCTGCGATCGGGGGACCGGGGCGGGTCCCGGACCGGCGAGACCTCGACGACCTCCACGGCCGGACCTGTCGCAGCCGCGATGCACCAGGTCGTCGCGGGTTTCACGCTGTTCTTCCGGGCCACCGGAACCTGGTGGATCCCGATGCGCCTGCTCCCGGGCGTGTGGCGCTACCTGGTCAAACGCTTCCCGTTCACCTGTCACCCGCTCTACCGGGGCATGGCCTCCCCGCAGGGGATGCACACGGTCTGCACCGCCAGGCTCGCCACGGCGCCGGGGCCGCCCTTCCTGGAACGGATCCCCCGGGTGTTCGCGTTCGCCGCGCTGGTGGCCCGGGCCGCGCGCTTTCTCGGCCGGGTCTTCCAGGGCCTGCTGCCGGCGCTCCGGGCCCGGCCGGCTGCGGAGGCGCGGCCGCGTCAGGGCGCGCCGCCCTCGAACTGCACCCGCTCCCGCTCGGCGTCCAGCTCCCGCAGCAGCTCCTCGCGCAGACGCTCCTCGGCGCGGTCGCGCGTATCCCGGTCGAGATAGGACCACGCCTCGGCGACCGCCTCCTCCAGCAGCTCCCGGGCGAGCACCGGCGCCGGCCGGCCCAGCTGCGCGGCGAGGGCCTCGAGGCGGCGTCGCAGGGCATCGCCCACCGCGATCCCGGCGGTGTCCAGGCGCGTGCCCGGCTCCGGCGCCGCGCCATGCACGCGCTCCAGCAGGCGGCGCGTGAGCGTCGCCACGTGCGCGTGCTCACCGGCGCCGAACAGCACCTGCTGGATGTAGTGGTTCTCGAACTCGCGCTTGGCCTCGAACACCCAGCGCCCGCGCCGCAGCCAGTTGACGTCACGCAGCGGCAGGTGCGGCGCGGCCAGGTAGGCCGCGCCCCGCTCCCCCATATCGGCGATCCAGCGTTCCCGCTCGATCGCGGCGCTGACCGGCGGCTGCCCGTGCAGCCCGTGCACCACGTTGCGCGCGACCAGCGCCGCCTGCTGCTGGGCCGGATACACGGCATCGGGAACGCCCACCGGCACCGGGGTGTCCGTCAGGCGCTCCCTGGCCGTGCAGGTCCCCAGCGCGAAGATCCGTTCCTGTCCGTGGGCGCGCAAGGCCTCGTCGACGCGGAACAGGCCGGCCGCGTCGGCCCAGGGCATGTCGCGCAGGGCCTCGGTGCCGCCGAAGCGTGGCCACGCCACCGCGTACTCGTAGGGGCGCGTCTGCGTGCCGCCCCCCTCGCCGGCGGTCGTGAAGCGCGCCTGGCCGTCGCCCAGCTCCTCCAGCCGGGCGTTGCCGATCCACTCGATATCGTGCGCCGCCAGCGCCTGCTCCAGCGCCTCCCGTTCCACCGGCCGGTCGAGCCCGAGATGACCGGGATAGGGCTCGGGCGTGATCAGCGCCACCGGCACCCGGCCGCGCAGCCCGCGCCGGCGCAGGTCGGCGTCCAGCAGGAAGGCGTACTCGTACATGGGGCCGAGGATCGACGCGCCGGGCACCGCCCCGATCACCACCGGTCCCGGCCGGCGCAGGTACTCCTGCCAGGCCGCCCGGGCCCGCGACACCTCCTCGGGCAGGATCACCGAGTGCACGCGCCCATCGGCCCGCGCCCCCGGCAGCTCGTCCCACAGCGGGCGGATGCCCGTCGCCAGGACCAGGTAGTCCCAGGACAGCGTCTCGCCGTCCGCCAGCCGGATGCGGCGCTGCTCCGGCTCTGCCGCCGCCAGGGCCTGCGCCCGCAGCCGGATGCCGCGGCTCTGGAGCAGCGGCTCCAGCTCGAAGCTCACCTCTTCCGGCCTGCGCCAGCCCAGCGCGAGCCAGGGATTGGACGGGATGAAATGGAACCGCGGGCGCTCCGAGACCACCGTCACCCGCGCCTCGTCGCCCAGCTCCGCCTTGATTCCGTAGGCCGTCGGAACGCCGGCGATGCCGCCGCCGACCACCACGATCTCCCTTGTGGCCATG
>DASQZJ010000066.1:0-26585 GCA_035638775.1 Gammaproteobacteria bacterium | reverse complement strand
ACGTTGGGCGAGCCGCCGGCCATGGTGAAGTCCTCGCCGCCAACCACGCAGGGCCGCCCGTCGATGCGTCCGAAGCCGAGCACGTAATTGCCCGGGGTGAACGAGGTCATCCGGCCCTGCTCGTCCCGCTCCACACCCCCCGCGATGGGTCCGACCTCGCGGAACGAGCCCGCGTCGACCAGCGCGTCGATGCGCTCGCGGATGGTCAGGCGTCCCCTGGCGTGCTGGCGCTCCACTGCCGCCGGTCCGCCCTGTTCCTTCGCCGTCTCGCGGCGCCGGCGGATCTCGGAGATCGCATCTTCCCAGTCCTTTCCGCTCATGGACTCCTCGTAGCTGTCGGGAGGAACGCTGTGCGTACTATGGCACGACCGGCCAGGGCCTTGCAGGCCGCCGTGCCGGGTTGATTCGGGTCAAGTCGGGCCACGTCCGGCGCCGGTAGCGTAGCGGGTGTCGTTGCCGGAAACTTCCGGAGCGAGCGGTGACGACTGAGCTGCAACACCATCCGGACGGGCCTGCAGCAGCACCCGCCGGGAGGAGGTATCACGCTTGAGCGGGTTGGTAATCAAGGCCTGGCGCTGCATCGGCTGCGGGCGGATCGAATCGGAAGAGACCTGCCTGGGCATCTGCGAGGACCGGCGCGCGGAGATCGTCGACGCCGGTGCCTATCGGGACGCGCTGGCGCGGGCGGAAGCGGCCGAACGCCAGTACCGGGCTCTCCAGATGCTGGTCGCTCAGCTGGCCCACGTCACGCCTTCGGAGGGCCACTGGAAGGACTCCTGGGAAGCCCTGCAGGCCCGCGCCCGCACCCTGCTCGCCGATACAGGTCGGGACTGAGCTGCTCCCGGCGGCACGCTGTGCCCGACCGCCCGGCACGGCGTCGCCGGTCCAACGCGCGGCGTCGGCGGCGCCGCGCTCCCCGTGCTTGTCGAACGGACCGCCAGGAAGGCCGGGATGAGACCCCGGGCGCGACGGGTTAGTATCGTCCCGGGCACCTGGGGGAGAAGACATGCCACCGGACTGGGAGAGCCGCTACCGGAACCGCAGCGTCGCCGACGCCACCGCCGCGGACGTCCTGCTGGAGAACCTGCACCTGCTGCCGCCGTCGGGAACGGCGCTGGACCTGGCCTGCGGCCTGGGGGCCAATGCCATGCTGCTCGCCGGCGAGGGGCTCGAGACCTTCGCCTGGGACGGCGCCGCCACCGCCGTTGCCAAGCTGAAAGCCTGGGCGACGCGGGAGAGACTGCCGGTGCACGCGGAGGTGCGCGACGTGGTGGCGGACCCGCCCGAGGCGGAACGCTTCGACGTCATTGCCGTGTGCCGCTTCCTGGAGCGCGACCTCGCCCCCGCCCTGGTCGCCGCGCTGCGCCCCGGCGGGGTGCTGTTCTACCAGACGTTCACCCGCAGCCACGTCAGCGAGCGCGGGCCCTCCCACGCCGACTTCCGCCTCGCCGACAACGAGCTGTTGCAGCTGTTCGCGCCGCTGCGCGTGCTGGTCTACCGCGAGGAGGATCGCGTCGGCGACCTGGCCCGCGGATTCCGCGACGAGGCGCAGCTGGTGGCGCAGAAGCGCCCCGTGTGAGGAGATGCCGACGGCCGTCACCGGGCGGGCGCATGGCGGGACGCCGCCAGTTCGTGTAATTTCGCGGAGCAGGAGCCGGAAGCACCGTGCCGGGGGATCCATGCAACACTTCACCGTCCTGGTCGAATCGTTCCACTCAGTCGGCTTCTTGCTGATCGTGGCGGCGTTCTGGTTCGCCGCCTACCTGAGCCCGGCGATCATGGCCTACGTCCGCCACCACCAGAACGAGTTCGCGATCCTGCTGATGAACGTGCTGCTCGGCTGGACGGTGCTGGGATGGATCACGGCGCTGGTATGGGCGGCCACGCCGGTGCGGGGACCGCAGCCTCCGGCATCCCGCAAACCGCCGCGGGCTGCGCCGGGAGGCGCGCGCAAGGAGCCGGTGATCGACACGGAGCTCTGAACGGGCGCGGCGCGTCCCGTTATGGCGGGGACCCGTTGCGGATACGGTGGCTTGGCCCGGGGAGAAAGCCATGAGCGCGCACGAACCCGTTACGCCGGAATCCGGCGACCCCGCCGTACCGGCCGCCGCCAACATGCCCGACACCCGGGGAATCAATTTCTTCCGCGAGGACTGGCTGGTCCGCTCGCTGCTGGACCGGCTGCTGCCCGCCGACACGCCGGCCGACTACCGGCGCGCGCTGGACGATCTGGGCGCGCTGGTCGGGGGCCGCCTGGACGAGTGCGCCGCCGCGGCCGACCGCTACCCACCCGGGCTGACGACCCGGGACGCGCGCGGGCAGCGCGTCGACACGATCCGCTACTGCGGGGAGTACCGGGAGCTGGAGGCCATCGGCTTCGGCCGACTCGGGCTGGCGGCGATGTCCCACCGGGATGGTGTGCTGGGCTTCCCGGGGCCCGCGCCGCACGTCGCCAAGTACACGCTGCAGTACCTGTTCTGCCAGGCGGAGTTCGGCACCATGTGCCCGATCAGCATGACCGACTCCCTGGCGCGCATCCTGCGACTGTTCGGGAGCGCGCAGATCCGCGAGCGCTTTTTGCCGAGGCTGACCAGCCAGGACATGTCCACCCTGTGGCAGGGCGCGATGTTCCTGACCGAGCAGGCCGGAGGCTCGGACGTGGGCGCCACCGAAAGCGTGGCCGAACACGCCGGCGACGTCGCCCCGCCGTACGGGATCAGCGACGCGCCGCTATGGCGCCTGTACGGCGACAAGTGGTTCTGCAGCAACGCCGACGCCGAGCTGGCGCTGACGCTGGCACGGCCGCCGGGCGCGCCGGCGGGGACCCGCGGCCTGGGGCTGTTCCTCGTGCCGCGCTTCCTGCCGGACGGCTCGCTCAACGGTGTCGTGCTGCACCGGCTCAAGGACAAGCTCGGCGCGCGCGCCATGGCCAGCGGTGAAATTACCCTGGAGGGCGCCCTGGCGTTCCAGGTAGGGGAGCTTGACCGGGGCTTCCGCCACATGGCGGAGATGATCAACGTCTCGCGCCTGTCCAACGCCATGCGCTCGGCCGGCCTGATGCGCCGCGCCTTCGTCGAGGGCCTGGTGCACGCCCGCGGCCGCATTGCCTTCGGCCGACCACTGGCGGAATTCCCCATGATCCGGCAGACGCTGCTGGGCATGCTGGTCGATACCGCGGGCGCGCTGGCCGCCTGCCTGCGCACGGCCCGGCGCCTGGACCTGGCCGACTGCGGCGACCGAAGCGCCCGGGCGCAGGTGCGTCTGCTCACCCCGCTTCTCAAGGCCGTGGTAACCGAGCGCGCGCGCCGGGTCACGACGCACGCCATGGACCTGCGCGGCGGGAACGGCTACATCGAGGACTGGCCCAACGCGCGGCTGCTGCGCGACAGCCACCTGGGCTCCATCTGGGAGGGGGCCACCAACGTCGTCATGCTGGACGTGCTGCGGGCGATCCGGCGCGAAAACGCGCACGCCGCATTCTTCGCCTTCGTGCGCGATCTGCTGCCGGAGCCCGGCGGGGACGGCAACGCTTCCGCCCTGGCAGCGGCGCTGGGAGGCGCGGCGGACACGCTTGCAGCACAGGCCGACGAGCTCGCCGGGCTCGGGGACACCGAGGCCCAGCTCAGGCTGCGGACCTTCGTGATCCGCCTGCACGACCTGCTGGCTTCCGCGTGCCTGCTCGAGCACGCCGGGGAGAACCCCGCAGGCGATGCGATCCTGGCCATTGCAGCGCTGCACGCGGCGAGACACCTGGGCCCGGCCGATCCCCTGGCCGACCCCCGGTGGCTGGGATGGCTCGCTGGCCTGGCGGACGGCAGCCTCACGATCGGGCCGGACAGCGGCGTCCTCGGCGAGCTGATCGCAACGATGTGCTGAACCGCGCCGCGGGACTAGTCTTCGCCACCCCCGGTCAGCGTGTCCGGGTCCATCCGGCGGCCCCGGATATGGGCTGTCGCTCCGGCCGGATTGAAGTCGTCCGTCTCCCCGAGCACCTCGCCATCGACGGAAAGCTCGATGGCGCACCGGTCGCGATACACGAACCAGTATCGGCGGATCGGCCCCCAGACGGGGATCCCGCCTCCCGTCGCGGCCATATGCCCACGCACGCGCTGGCGAGCCCGGGCGAGTTGCTCGGGCAGCGGCAGTCGATGAAAGCCGTGCGGAAACCGGAGCCGCCGCCTGGACTCGATCATGCCCAGGATCGTCAGCGACATGCCCGGGTGGTCCCGTCGCCGGAATCCCGTGTCCACGAACAGCCAGGGCTTGTATGCCGCCCGGTCTGCCTCGAGATCGCGTTCGAGCGCCTCGATCGCGCTCCGGCGCAGCGCTGCGTCGATCCCGACCGTGCGGCAGAGTGCCTCCAGGAACTCCCGGCTGCCGTAGCGAAAATCGAACCCGGCCTCCGCCAGGCCCAGCCAGGGATCGTCCAGCACCCGGCCGATGCGGGCCAGGGTCGCCTCGCGGGCGGCCGCGTACCCCAGCAGGCGCGCCAGGTCCGCCCGCTCGACGTGAGCCGTGCGCAGGCGCAGCTCGCGGCGCAGGCGGATGACGACAGACGCTGTTGGCTCGTGTAGCAACGCCATGCGGGGCACCCCGACGCTTCGCAACATGCCGGGCGAGAGGGGGGCACCCCCCCCATCGCTCCAGGCGCCCAGTATGCAATGGCCGGACGACGCGTCGCGTCGCTGGATCAACACCGGTCGACAGGTTGCCGCGGGTCCCTGTACCCGGATCCTCCCGCCACGGGGAAGCGCCCGATCCTCACTCGAAGTGATAGACGCCGTCGATCTCGAGCAGCCGGAACTTGCCGGCGGTGTACTGCCTGTTGTTGTCGCCGACGCCGTCGAACTCCGTGTACGCCATGCGGACATCGGCCTCCGGGGCCACGTTGACGCTCACTCCGAGGCCGTAGGTCGGCTTCCACGCGTCGTCCGTGCCCGGAGAACAGCTGCTGACGGTGTCCGCGCAGCTCTTCCGGTTCTGCATGTAGCCGATGCCGACCCGCGCGAACAGCGCCACCCGCGCGATCACCGGATAGCGGAGAACGGCGTCTGCATAGGCGGCGCTCGCGTCGTCCTGCTCGTAGTACGCCGGGCCAGTCGGGGCGGTGCCGCTGGTCGCCACGCTGGCATGCAGCTTGTAGGTCCCGAAGCCGGCGTAACCCAGCTCGACCGCGACGTAACGGGAGAACGCGTAGCCGGCGAAAACCGAGTAGGCGGGATTGGAGGTATCGTGACTCTCCGACGGGACGCAGCCGCTCGCGCCGGGGCCGAGCGATGCGGCACACAGCCGGTCCTCGAGCCGGTGCACGTTCGATTCGGCATCGGCCGCGCGCGCGGCCCCCAGGCCGGCACCGAAGTACCACGGCTGTGCCACGGCCGGGCACGCCCCCACCATCAACAGCAGGACCCCCGGAACCAGGGCACGGGATTTGCCGGCCATCTTCATGTTTTCCTCGCGGTCAGCAGTCCGGTGCGGTTTCCACACCCGGGAGGCACGTCGGGCCTCCCCGTATACCGCACTATAGCAACGCGCCCGGCAGGGGACCGCGGCGATACCGCCACGGCCTGATCCAGGTCATCCAACCGGCCGGTTCAGAACCGCCACCCGGCCCCGATGTACGTCTTCTGCATGAACGACTGGTAGCCGAACTCGAGCGTGAAGTGCTCGAGGAACAGCAGCACGCCGACATTGGCGTTGCCACCGGAGCGGTCCCGCGCATTGTCGTTCACGTAGTAGGTACCGTCCGGCGAGAGGGTGTACGTCGGGTCGAACTTGGCGTCGTAGCCCTGCTCCGAGGCGAACCCGACGCCGCCGTAGAATGCGGTGAACGGGGTCAGCGTGTAGGTCACGCCGAAGTTCACCAGCACCAGGTCGTGCTTGCGCGCGATAATCGCGTCGCCGAAGCTCGACGGGTTCAGCGAATCGTACTGGTACTTGTTGTCGTGGGTGGAGAAGTCGCTGTTGCCGTAGTACGAGAGACCGTGCGGCCGCAGCCCGTAGACTCCGAGCCCGATCGCATAGCCGCCGCTGTACTGGTCGTCGGAAAGGTAATTGCCGGTGATGGCCATGGCCGCGGCAGACGGCCGGACCCACCCGAACGCGAGCAGCGCCAGCCCCAGCAGGAAGTAACGCATGCCTGATCCCCCTTTTTCCGTAGCAACGGGGCCTGTCGCTCTCCTGTCCCCTGCGCCCCGCTCCATACGGTAGCGGGGCGTCCCCCCCTCCGCCACACCGCCGCGATTGCCCGATCCCGCCGTTCGTCGGGCCGACTCCGGAAGGCGGCGCAGGCTGCTGCGCGCCTACGGTGCGGACGGCACTCGCGGGGCCTTCGCCCGCCTCCCGGGGAGCCGGGTATACTGGTCGCGCAGGAACCCGGAATCCCGAACGCAACGCGGAGGCAGCACATGGCTACCGGCTGGGCCAGAGACGGCGCGGTCCAGGACCAGATCGACAGCACGGTGCAGGACGCCGTGGACCGCGCGCGTCGCCGCCTCGCGCACGGCGGCGAGAGTCGCACCCACTGCGAGGAATGCGGCGAGAAGATCCCGGCGCGCCGGCGGGAGGCGGTCTCCGGCGTTCGCCTGTGCGTGACCTGCCAGGCCGAGCAGGACGAATCCACGGCCCGGGCCACGCCGTACAACCGCCGCGGCAGCAAGGACAGCCAGCTTCGGTAGCCGTCGCACTGGCGTTGCCGGCCGCAACGGAATTAAGGTCAACTAACCAAAAGACGCGCGAGGCCGGGATTGCCGGCTCGCATTCCGGTTGCCTCAACAGACAGCCCGTGCCCGACACGGTCGAGGGGGAGCATGTCCATGAAGGATCCGCTGACCGAGCTTGCCGCCGCTCTTCGGGACAAGCCTGCGCTCATCGACGACGGCCCCGGCCGTCCGTTTCGCCGCTGGACCTTCGATGAGCTGGAGGCCAACGCGAATCGCCTGGGACGCGTCTTTCTGGATCACGGTGTGCGGGCGCGGGACAAGGTGATCTGGTGCGGGCACAACTCCCCCTGGGCGGTGACCGCGATCCACGCGGCGCGCAAGATCGGCGCGGTGGCGGTACCCCTGAACTACCGCCTCGCCCCCGAAGAGGCAGCCTACGTGGTCGACAACTCCGATGCCGTGCTGGTCTTCGCCGATGCCGAATACGCTCCGCTGTTCGAGACCATCCGTGGCGACATCCCGCAGGTGCGCCACGTGCTGATCTTCGACGGCGAGGCGCGTCCCGGACAGGTCGACGCGGCACCGCTGGTCGACGCGGCACCGCTGGTCGACGCGGCCTCCCCCGACGAGCTGGTGACCGACGCCGAGCCCGGGGAGGCCGGGACCATGATCTACACCTCCGGCACGACCGGGCGGCCCAAGGGCGCGGTGCGCGCGACCACCGGCGACCCGGACCAGCTGGCACGGATGGTCGAGTACATCGGCTACCGGGCCGACGACGTCCACCTCACCACCGGCCCGCTCTATCACTCGGGCCCGAGCGGCTTCATGGGCATCTCGCAGCTGCTGGGCAACACCGTGATCATCCAGCGCCGGTTCGATCCCGAGGAGTGGCTGCGGCTGGTGGACAGGTACCGCGTCACCACGACCTTTTCCGCACCCACCCCGATCCGCATGGTCTGCAACCTGCCGCAGGAGACGATCGACAAGTACGACACCAGCTCGATGCGCATCCTGATCGCCAACGCGGCGCCCTGGTCCTACGCCCTCAAACTCGCCTACATGGAACGCTTCGGCGAGACCTCGCTGTTCGAGGTCTACGGCTCCACCGAGCTGGGCGTGAACACCGTGCTGCGGCCGGAGGATCAGCGGCGCAAGAAGGGTTCCTGTGGCAAACCGGCCCCGGGCGTCGAGCTGCGCCTGTTCGACGCCGAGGGCAACGTGGTCGACGAGCCCTACACGGAGGGCGAGCTGTACGTGCGCAGTCCGAGCGTGTTCATCACCTATCACAAGGCGCAGGACAAGTACGACGAGGAGCACCGCGGCGACTGGCACACGGTCGGGGACATCGCCTACTTCGACGACGAGGGCTTCTACTACATCTGCGATCGCAAGAAGGACATGATCATTTCCGGCGGGGTCAACATCTACCCTGCCGAGATCGAGGCGGCGCTGGAGCTGCATCCCGAGATCCAGGACGTGGCGGTGTTCGGCGTCCCCAACGACGAATGGGGCGAGCAGGTGCACGCCATCGTGGTCCGGCGCGACGGAGCCGACCTCGACGCCGACGCGGTCATCGCCTGCGCCCGCGAGCGCCTGGCTTCCTACAAGGTGCCCCGCTCGGTGGACTTCATGGACGAGATCCCGCGCACCGGCACCGGCAAGATCCTCAAGCGCCAGCTGCGGGCGCCCTACTGGGAGGGGCGCCAGAGCCGGGTGGTGTAATGCCCGGGTCCGGGACACGGCGTCCGGTCGACGGATTCCCGGCCCGGGCAGCGTCGGTTCAGCGCAGCGAGCTGCCGAAGATGTCCCGCGCCATGATGTGCCGCTGCACCTCGCTCGGTCCCTCGCCGATGCGCCGGATGCGCAGCTCCCGGTACCAGCGCTCCAGCGGCAGGTCCTTGCTGACGCCGTAGCCGCCATGGATCTGGATCGCCCGGTCGACGACCCGGCCGGCCGCTTCGCTGGCGACCAGCTTGGCCATCGCCGCATCCGTGCGGAATGGCTCGCCGCGCTCGGCCTTGTGGGCCGCCGCGAGCGTCACCCAGCGGCTGATCCGGATGTCGATCTCGTTGTCGACCACCATCCACTGGATCGCCTGCCGGCTGGACAGCGGGGCGCCGAAGGTCTCGCGGCCATCCGCGTCCGCGAGCTCGAACACGCCGAGCTGCCCCGGCAGCCGGCTCACGGCCTCCCCGGTCAGCGGCATCCACGGTCTGGTCATTCGGATCGCCATCAGGTGGCAAGCGTGCGGCAACCAGGGCCTGCCCGGAAGCCCGGGCACCGTCCGGATCCCGATTCGGGCGGCACGGCGCGGGCCGATCCGTTCCGTCCTTCGCTTCAGTTGTCACCGCGCCGGCGGACCGGGATCTGCCAGCGGACCGGCAACAGCAGCAGCTGGAGGAGGCGGGACGCCTCGTGCGGCTGATCCTCGATCCCGAAGGGGAAGTCGTCCCCGGCGGTCGAGCGGGCACGATAGGTGCCGAACAGCCGGTCCCACCAGGAGAAGCAGATCCCGAAATTGTGATCCAGCTCCCGGGGCGCAACCGCCGAGTGATGAATCCAGTGCATCCGCGGGGAGACGAACACCACGCGGACGATGCGGTCCAGCCAGAGCGGTGGCCCGAGATTGGTATGCGTCGTGAGCAGCACCAGCTCGTGCAGGATCGCGAAGACGAAGACGCTCAGCATCGGCAGGCCGAAGGCCATGACCGCCAGGGCCATCGCGCCCAGCATGATCAGTCCCTGACCCGGATGGAATCGGAACGCGGTACTGGCGTCCAGCGCGACGTCGCTGTGGTGAACCCGGTGGAACCGCCAGAAGAAATGGACGCGGTGAAACAGGTTGTGCAGGCCGTACATGACCAGGTCCAGTACGAGGACGCCGACCGCAATCTTCGCCCACATGGGCAGGGACACCATGTGCAGCAGGCCCGCGTGCCATTGCATGGCGAAGACCCCGAGCCCGACGGGCAGCGCCACCCGGGTCACCGCGCGGTTGCTCACCCCCAGCACCACGTTCGCCCAGCGCCCGCGCCGGGGACGCGGCCGGTAAGGCCACAGCCGCTCGATCACGGAGAGCAGGATCAATCCGCCAAACAGGACGAGCGTCAGGAGTTCATACTTGGACATAGCACGGGTTCCCCGCGGTGCGTGGATCGATCCGAGGATTGAGGCGCTACAATCCTCCCGTTGGCGACGAGCGCTGTCAACACGGCCCGCCAGCCGGCGTCCGCGGATCCCGGAGCGCCCCCTGTGGCGACACGTACGGCCCGGGCCGGAAGCTGCCCGGTCCGGAGCGTGAGGCGATGTCGCTTTGCCATGCTTGCCCGGCGGCCCGACCGGTCCGGGATCGATCGTGCCTCGATCATCGCGAGGAAGGACAGATAAGATGCCGGTAACGACAACGCCAGGAGACCGGTATCGATGAGCATGTCCGAGCTGCGTTCCGCGGTCGCCGCGGCGTGCCGCCGCCTCGCCGGCGCGGGACTGCTGACCGGGACCGCGGGCAACGTGTCCGCCCGGGACGGCGACGGGTTCGCGGTGACCGGCACCGGCGTCGTTCTGGGGCAGTGCACGGCGGACCAGGTGACGGTCGTGTCGGCCCGGGGCGACGTACTCGAGGGCCGGCTAGTACCCACGTCGGAGCTGGGCCTGCATCTCGGCGTGTACGACGCCACCGATGCCGGCGCCATTGTGCACACGCATGCCCCCTGGTCCACGGCGGTGGCCTGCGTGCTCGACGAGCTGCCCGTGGTGCACTACCAGCAGATGCTGCTGGGCGGCGCCGTGCGGGTCGCGCCCTACGCCACCTTCGGCACGCCCGAGCTGGCTGCCGGCGTGCGCAAGGCGATCGAAGGCCGGCAGGCCGCGCTGATGGCCAACCACGGCTCGGTCGCCATCGGCGCGTCGCTCGACGAGGCCGTAGAGAATGCCCTGCTGCTCGAGTGGCTCGCCGCCCTCCACTGCCGCGCGTCCGCCCTCGGCGGCCCACGCCTGCTGACCGACCGGCAACAGGCGGACGCGCTGGCCCAGTACACCCGGCTCGATTACGGCGTCACGCACGAGAACCCGTGAGATCCCGCGGGACGCCGCCCGCGCGACGGGATCTTTCCCCGGCGCCGGCAACTCCTTGCAAACCTTGCCGGCACGGGCGGACACTGCACCTATACGTGTAACATGGCTCTGTTAGCCGGGAGGGCGGACATGAGCGAGACGCAATCGAACGAACGCATCCGTCCGGAAATCGAGCGGCGGGACCTGCGCTTCGACATCGACGAGCGTCTGCCGCGCCACTGGCATGGCGGCGACCCGTACATCTCGCGCTTCTTCGACGGCCTGTCGATCATGTTCCCGGAGGGCGAACGCTTCTTCATCGACAGCGTGCGTCACTACCGCAACCGCATCGAGGATCCGAAGCTGCTGGAGCAGGTGCGCGGTTTCATCGGCCAGGAGGCGATGCATAGCCGCGAGCACAAGGAGTACAACGACAACCTGCAGGCGCAGGGGCTGCGGGCGGAGGTCCTGGAGGGCCGCGTGCGCAAGCTGCTGGGCTTCGTGCGCAGGCATGTGCCCCACCGTGAACAGCTCGCCGCCACCTGTGCCCTGGAGCACTTTACGGCGATTCTGGCCGACGTGGCCCTGCGCGACCCCGAGGTCCTCGCCGATGTCGATCCCGTGTACCACGCGCTGTGGACCTGGCACGCCATCGAGGAGACCGAGCACAAGGCGGTCGCGTTCGACGTCTACAAGCGGATGTTCCCCGGCTGGAAGGGATACGTCGCCCGCGTCGGGACCATGGCCGTCACCACGGCGATCTTCCTCGAGCGCATCCTGCGCCACCACCTTTACCTGCTGCGCCAGGACGGCCAGTCAGGGAACCTGCGCAGCTTCGCCCGCTGTTTCCGGTTCTTCTGGATTCGTCCCGGCTATCTGCGCCAGATGATCCCGATGTACTTCTCGTACTACCGGCCGCGCTTCCACCCGTGGCAGCACGACAACCGCCGCTACGTGGAGGAGTGGAAAGCCTCCTACGATCACGACGCGCTCCAGGCGTCGCGCAGCTGAAGCGAACGCCCGGCAGACATCCTCCGGCACCGCACGCGGGTCGCCTGGGTCCCCGGCGGGGTCGGCTCAGGGAAACGCGGGGATGTGCGGCTCGGTGCCCCCGATCTCGGCCTCGGGATGCCGCTCCTTGATCAGCGCATCGATTTCGGCCACCCGGCCCTTGGGCACGTCCACCATCATCAGCAGCTCGCCGCGGTCGATGGCCTCGCCGTACTTGCTTATCCGGGAGCTGGGCAGCCCGACGCCGACCATGGTCGACATCAGGGCCCCGAACCCCGCGCCTGCCAGACCCAGCGCCAGGATCGCCACGCCGCCCAGAACGAGATCGGCCGGAGGGAAGGCGATCACAATGATGCCCGCCAGCATGCCGGTCAGGCCGCCGGCGGCGGTGCCGCGCTGCAGCGCGGGGATCAGGTCGCTCCGCTGCGCCAGGGCGGCCTCGGGGAGATCCTCCATCGGAACACCGGCCCGCGCGATCACGTGAATGTGCCGTTCCCCGATCCGTGCCAGGAGCAGATCGTCGTGGATCCTTCTGGCGGTCTCCACGTCAGGTACCAGAAAGTACAATCTGCGCATCCCTGCCTCCCATCTGCATGAGTTCCCGCGGCGTCTGCCGCGCGAGCGGGCCCGGCCTTCGCCGGAGCACCCCTGATGGGGAATCGTTGCACGCCCGGACGCCGAAAGGCTTGATACGCGTCACAATGGGAGCGTCATGATGAGGGACCCGGTTCCGGATGGCGATGTAATGAATCGCACGATGCGTAAGAAGCAGACTCCCTCCCGAATCATGTTGCACGTTCGGGTTGCAGCAGGACCTTGAAGAAGGTCCGAATCGCTAAAGAGCGACGGAGGTTCCTCACGTGGACAGCGGATATCGCGGCCCTGCGGGCGAGCGCCCGCCGTGTGAAGCAGCGCGACGAGCAACATCCCACGGGGGGCTCGGATGAATCCGCGGCGATGGGGCATCGCCCTGGTGCTGGCCGCGGCCTCCGCTGTCATGCACACGGCGCTGGCGCAGCAGCTGCACCACTTGCGGGCGCTGGAGGCGCATGGCGCCACTGTCAGTGCGCGGGTAATCGATCTGCAGGACGGCCGTACGCTGGCCGCAGTGCATGCCGGCCGTTCCCTCACCCCCGCTTCGGTCAGCAAGCTCTACGTCGCCGCCGCCGCGCTGCGGCAGTGGGGAGCTGATCACCGCTTCCGGACGGCCGCGCTGCGCAGCGGCGAGTTGCGGCACGGCCGGTTGCGCGGCGATCTCGTGCTTCGCGGGGCGGGGGATCCGGGCCTGACCAACGCGCAGCTTTGGACCCTGGCGCAACGCGTGGCCGATGCCGGGGTGCGCCGCATCGACGGCGCCATCGTCGTCGATCAGTCGCTCTTCGGCCACGTGCCGTGCGCCACGAAGGACCGCTGCAAGGCACTGACCGTGAGTCGTGATGCCTACAATGCGCCGCTTTCCGCCGCCGGCTTCGATTACAGCGCGGCCTGCCTGCGGGTGGCGCCGGGAGGCTCGCCCGGCAGCCCTGCCCGGCTCGCCATCGAGCCCTTCGATCTGCCCATGTTCGGCCTGCGCGGCCAGGTCAGGACACTGGCTGCCGGCAAGCCCACCCGGATCCGGGTCCTGCGCCACTCGGCTCAGAGGCGCGAATGGTTTCAGGTCAGCGGTGCCATCGCCGCGGATGCCGGCCCGCGCTGCCATTACCGCGCGGTCGCCCACCCGGCGCGCTACACGGGTGAGGCCTTGCGCGCGTTCCTGGAACAGGCCGGCGTGGATGTCCGTCACGCGGCCGTCCGGGTCGCGGACAGGCCCCGGCACGGGGTCCCGCTCGTACAGGTCCGGGGAACGGCGCTGGGAAAGCAGCTTCGGGGCATGCTGACGTACAGCAATGACTATATGGCGGACACGCTGGCACTGGACCTCGCGCGCACGGACGATTCACCGCCATTGACGCTCGCCAGGGCCGGGGCCTGGCTGACCCGGTACGCCCGGGGCGTCGACGCCCGCTCACCCTGGCCGGGCGCCCGAAAGAGCCGACCCGTACTGGCGAGCGGCAGCGGACTGACCGTCGGCAGCCGGTTGTCCGCCGACGACCTGGTCGCGCTGCTCGCCGACGTCTATCGGCGTTACGGTGATTTTCCGGCTCTGCTGGGTGCGCTTACCGTGCCTGGCCAGACCCCGGTGGCGATGCTCAAGGGGGGGTCGAAAGCATGGGAAAACCGGGTGGCGGTGAAAACGGGCTCCCTGTCGCAGCCCGTATCCGTGTTCGCCCTGGCAGGCTACCTGCGACTCGAAGGCGGAGGATGGGGGGCGTTCGCGGTGTTGATCAACGGAACGCCCCACCATCCGCACGTTGACATGACCCGCGCCCTCGACGCGGCGCGGGCCGACCTGGAGACCGTGATGGGCGAAGGTGCCGACGGCCGGGGCGCTGCCTCCCCGCGTTCGGCATCCGGCGGGTAGACAGCCCGGAATTGCGAATCCCTCCGGGCTCGAGCCGGCACTCCTTCCGGCGTCCCGCCACCAGCGCCTCCATCGCCGATCCGGCCCGGTCACGTTCGCCCTTTCGGCTGCTTCGCTCCGTCTCCAGGATCCGCGACGACCGTGAACGAGGCGTCGGACGGGTCTCCACCGGAGGCGCCCCAGAAGTCCGCGGACGGGCCCCGCACGGGCCGCAACCGTATCCTGCCGTGCGACCGGCGCGCCAGCCTCGTTGATCCCGGTCAATTTCCGCGAACGACCGCGGCGTAGCTTGAAAAGCCGGGTCCGATCCCACAGGGCAACCACCGTGGACAGGCAGGGCACCGCCCTACTCATCTGCCGAATGCTGGAACTGGCCGCGTCGCAGGCCCGCTCGGCACGACCCGTGCTGGATCGCTGCTACCAGGACGGATCCGGGCTGGCGCTCGCCGGCGCACACTGGCTGCGGCACGGAGGCCGGCGCGTCTGGCACGGCGAAACCCGCATTCACATCGCCGTGCGGGAGGTTCCGCCGAAGGACTCGGTGCGCCTGGCCCGTCGACTGCAATCGCGCCTGGAGAGCATCGACGGCGTCCGGTGGGCCCGGTTCCACGCGCCGTTGGGGCACGCCGTGGTCGAGCTCGACGCCAGCGCCGGGGGCATGCCGGACCGCGATCGGCTGACGGACCTTCTGGTCGGGCAAGTGGGAGCAGTCGAAGCCGGGCTGGGACTGTCCGGTCGGCCCTTCGTCACCCGGGCCCACCCGGAGCACCATCCCGGGGACCCGATACCGATCCTGCTCGCCGTGCTGGAAGGCGGCATCGACCTTGCAAGCAGCGTCGCCAGCTTCGGCATGCGTCGGCTGCGGCTACCCGCCCGCCCACTGAACCTCGAGCTCCTGGCCGTCATCGACTCCATCGCCGACATCCCGGACATACGCAAGGGCGTGGAGCGGTCGCTCTCGATCGTCGTCACGGATGTCTGGCTGGAGGTCGCCGCAGCCGCCCTGCGGCCGCTGGTGCGTGGCGATCTGAGCGGTGCTGCGGGCTTTCTGCACCGCTACCTGAGGGTGCATGAGCTCCTGGCCCGGCGTGCCGCCTGGTCCCGCTGGGAGCCGCGGCTTTTCGGCACCCCGGACGCCGTGGCCGGTGCACGTCTCGCGCCGGCAGGCGCGCGCCCGGTCCCGCTTCCGGACGGACCGCTCGAGCGAAACGCCGCCAGGTTGGCCCTGGGCGCATTTTCCGCCTTCACCGGCATGTGGTTCACCAGCGGTCGTCTCGAGCCCGCCACTGCGGCGATTTTCGCGGGACTGCCCCGCCCCGCCCGCCTCGGCCGAGACGCGTTCGCGTCCCGGCTCGGGTACCGGCTGGCGCGTGCCGACGTGCTCGTGCTCGATCCGCAAGTGCTGCGCCGCCTCGACCGCCTGGACTGCGTTGCGGTGGACGCAGCCCTGTGCGAGAGCGCACCGCTGGATTTCGGGCGCCTTGCGGCTACGATAGACCACGCCGGGCTGCAGCTGGTCTGGGTCGGGCCGGGACGGCTCCCGGCGGCAGCGCGGCGCCACGGCCGGAGGCTCGTTGCCGGGCCGGGCCGAGCGGTCCGCAGGCTCCAGGAAGAAGGCCGGGGCGTCGTGTACATCGGATCCGTCGCTGCCGGGCTGGCAGTGGCCGACTGCGGACTCTGTCTTGTTCCCGCGGGGTGGGCGCCGGCCTCGACCGCCCACATCCTGGCACCCGGCGGGATTGAGCAGGCCATCGTGTTGGTCGATGCGGTCGCGGGCGCGCACCGGGCATCCCGGGAATCCATCCGGCTTTCCTCGGTCAAGATTGCGCTCGCCGTGGCGCTTGCCTCGACCGGCCTGAACCCGGCCACCACGCAGCGGATCCTGGGCGTGGCCGGATTGGCCTCGATGCTTGCCATGGTGAACGGCATCCGCGTGGCGAACGGAGTCAGCGTGGCCGATCCGGCCGCCCTGGCACCGCCGGAACACCCCTGGTACCGGATGGGGACCGGGGAAGTGCTGGCGGCGCTCGGCAGCGGTGTCGATGGCATCAGCGAAGCCGAAGCCCGGCGGCGCAGCGTGCCGCCACCACGCCAGCGCTCGGCGGCGGGCGCGTTCGCGCGGCTGGTCGGCGAGGAGCTGGACAGCCCCCTGACACCGGTGCTGGGGGCGGGCGCCGCCCTGTCGTTCCTGACGGGCGCACGCACCGATGCGGCCATGATCACCAGCGTGATCCTGTTCAACGCCTTGTACGGCGGTGCACAACGCTTTCGCACCGAGGCCCTGATTCGGCGATTGTCGCGACGGGAGCGCCAGCAGGTGCTGGTCCGGCGCGCTGGCAGCCGGGCCCCCGTGGTCGAGACGGCGCTGGTCCCCGGCGACGTCATTGAATTGTCCGCCGGAGAGGCCGTGCCCGACGATTGCCGGATACTGGCCGCGACGGCTCTGGAGGTCGACGAGGCCAGCCTCACCGGCGAATCCATGCCGGTCGCCAAGACGGCTGCACCCTGCGACGCTGCCGAGATCGCCGGACGGCGCTCGATGCTGTACGCCGGGACGCACCTGGCTTCCGGCAATGCCACCGTTGTGGTTACCGCGGTCGGTGCATCGACCGAGTCGGGTCGAGCCGCCCGGCTGGCCGCGGGCGCCGGGGTCAGCACGGGCGTCGAGGAACGCCTGCGCTCGCTGACCGCCTACACGGCCCCCGTCGCGGCCGCGGCGGGCATCCTGGTGGCCCTGACCGGGCGCCTGCGGGGACAGCCCGCGCACGAGACCCTGGCAACCGGCGTGAGCCTGTCCGTGGCCGCCGTGCCGGAGGGACTGCCCATCCTGGCCGGGCTGGCCCAGTCGTCCGTGGCCGGACGACTTTCGGCCCGCGGTACCCTGGTGCGTGATCCCCGGGCGCTGGAGGCTCTGGGGCGCATGAACGTGCTGTGTGCGGACAAGACCGGCACGCTGACCGAGGGACGGCTCGCCCTGCGCGAGGTCTCCGACGGACGTGAGGCCTGCGCACTGGACCAGGTGACGCCGCGGCACTGGCGGGTGATCACCGTCGCCCTGCGAGCCAGCCCGTCGACCTCCAACGGAGCCCCGACGCCGCATCCCACCGACCGCGCACTGATCGCGGGGGCGCGGGAAGCCGGGATCACCAGCCACGACGTGCGCAGCCGGTGGGTGCGCCTCGACGAGTTGCCCTTCGAGCCCGGCCGCGCCTACCAGGCTGCCCTGGCGGAGCTCGACGGCGGCGTGATCATCAGTGTCAAGGGGGCCCCGGAGGTCCTTTTGCCGCGCTGTACACATCACGCGGCGGGCAGCGGCCGACGCCGACTCACCGCGGCGGAGCGTAAGCGGTTGCTGGAGCACGTGCGCTCTCTCGCGCATCGCGGCTACCGGGTGCTGGCGGTCGCCGAGCGGCGCGCGAGTCCATCGAACGCCTCAGGGAGGCCGGTGTCGAGGTGATCATGCTGACCGGCGATCACCCGGACACGGCCGCTGCCATCGCCGCCGAACTCGGCCTGGACAGCGGCAAACGGGTGATCGCGGGCTCCGACATCGACAGCATGAGCGATGCGCAGCTGCAAGTGGCGGCCGGCCGCGCGGGCGTCTTCGCCCGCGTCACGCCGGCCCACAAGGTGCGCATCGTGAAGGCGTTGCAGCAGAGCGGGCGAGTGGTCGGCATGACCGGCGACGGCGCCAATGACGCCCAGGCCATTCGGCTTGCCGATGTCGGCATCGCCCTGGGCGAGCGCAGCACCGCCGCGGCGCGCGCGGCAGCCGATCTCGTCGTGACCGGCGGCCGCATCGAGGCGATCGTCGACGCGGTGGTCGAGGGACGCAGCCTGTGGGTGGCGGTGCGCGACTCGGTATCGCTGCTGATCGGCGGCAACATGGGCGAGGTGCTGTTCACGCTGGCCGGAGCCCTGGCCGGAGGACGGTCCCCGCTCAACGCCCGGCAGCTGTTGCTGGTCAACCTCATCTCCGACACCGCCCCGGCGCTGGCGTTGGCGCTCAAGCCGCCCGAACGCAGCGCGGACACGCTGCTGGCGCAGGGCCCCGATACCACACTGGGGGAATCACTGACGTCCGACATCGCGCTGCGCGCCGGCGTGACCGCGGGTGCCGCCACCCTGGCCTGGACCGCGGCCCGCCTCACGGGCAAACGGCCCGCGAGCGCCGGTACCGTGGCACTGCTGGCGTTGACCGGGGTGCAGCTGACGCAAACCCTGCTCGCGGGTCGGGGCAGCCGGGCGGTGAACTGGAGCGCCATCGGCTCCCTGGGCGCCCTGCTGGCGGCGGTGCAGACCCCCGGCGTGAGCCGGCTGTTCGGCAGCCGCCCGCAGGGGCCGGTCGGCCTGCTGATAGCGGCCGGCGCGACCGCGGCCGGCACCGGGGCCTACGCGGTTTTGCCCCGCCTGGGCCGGCTGTTGCCGGAGCCTCCGTGGGAATTCATTTCCCACCTCGGAAACAGTCTCAATCCCTTTGCGAGCAAGCCCCGGGGTGGCCGGGTGGGCACGGCGGCGCCAGGTGTGGCAGGGCGCGGGAAGCGGTGATGCTAGGCCCGGCGCCCACGCTGCATGTAAGCGATCCCCAGGAGCATCAGCGCGGTACCGAAGACCAGGCGCAACGCGCCCGACGGCAGCGCCAGGGCCAGGTGCCCGCCGGCGACGCCTCCCGCGATCGCGCCGGCGGCGAGGCCCGGCAGCATCGCCAGCTCGATGTTGCGCTGGCGCCAGTTCTGCCAGGAGCCGCTCAGCGACGACGGCAGCCTGGCGGCCAGCGAGCAGCCTTGCGCGAGCTGTTGCGGGACCGCCAGGCCGAAGACGAACAGGGGCGTCAACACCGGCCCTCCGCTGATCCCGACCACGCCGGCGACCAGCCCGGTGATGCCGCCGGTCAGGGCCATGAACGGAATCGGCCATGCGGTGGCGAAGCCGTGCATCGGAAACACGCTCTTGGCGATCAGGATCGCACCGCCGATCGTCACCACCACGCCGAACGCCAGCTTCAGCACCCGGGTCGACCAGCCCGCCGAGAAGCGCACCGCCAGCGGTGCCACGATCATCGCCACCAACCCGGTCCAGACCACGATCTGCCAGTCGATATCACCGGCCCGCGCGTACACGATCGTCCCGGTCAGCGCGCTGACGATCGACACCGCGAGCGCGGTGCCGCGGGCGTCCAGCTGGTCCAGGCCCGCCCAGCCGGTGAGCAGCGGCACGATCAGGCTGCCGCCGCCGAGGCTGACCAGGCCGCCGCCCATCCCGGCGACCAAGCCAATCACCAGCGCCCGCAGGTGCTGGCGGTTGCCGTGCGTGCGTGCCGCGAACTCCCGAACCGGGATATCCCGCCGGCGCGCCAACTCAACCGTTCTCCGCCATGGCGTCCGGGACCTCCCCCGGAGCCAGCCAGCAGGCGGTCGCCGCGGCCCGGTCACGCCAGTGCCGCGCGACCGCGCCCAGCCAGCGCTCCTCCACCCGCAACCGCTCGCAACGGCACAGCGCCGCGCCCGCAATCCAGCCCGACACGGCGGTCGCATCCTGCTCCAGCAGGCTGCGCAGCATCAGGCGCCGGTCGCCCATGCGCATTCCCAGCCCGGTATCCCGCGCCAGCCGCCGCAGATCCGCCGGCGGCAGGATCACCCCGCTGCGCGCCGGTGCCAGCAGCGGGCCGAGCACCGCGTCGACGTCACCGTCCCAGCCGCCGGGTGAAGGAGCCTCGAGCGCGCGCAGGTGCAGCGGCAGCTCCGGCGGAATGCCGGTCGCCTCCGCCTCGGCTCGCAGCAGGCGCTGCAGCATCCGGCTCCACTCCGGATACGGACCTTCACCGACCGCCTCGACGCGCTCCAGGAACGGCGGCAGCCAGGGCAGCAGGTGCTCCCACAGCACGACCCGCCGCAGGTGCTGCCAGCGGTCATCCGCGCCGGCCTGCTCCAGCACCCCGGCATAGAGGGCCAGCAGCGTGGCCAGGTGATCGGGTTCGCCGGGAGCGCGCAGCCCGAGCGCCCGCCACAGCCCGGCCACGCGATCGCGTACCGGTCCGCCCAGGGCGCCGGCCTCGCCGAGATAGATCGAAGCGTACGGCGGGCACTGCTGCAGGAAGGTCGCGGTGTGCGCGGCCTGCCAGGCCTCGAGGCTCTCCGGCACCGGGAGCTCCAGCGCCGTCGCGATGGGCGAGTCTTCCCGGCGCGGCCGCTCGCTCAGCACCGCCAGCCCCCGGACCAGCTCCGCCGCCGCCTTCACGGGGTCTCCTCCGGGGGCAGCCGGTACGCCTCCGCGGTCGGCTTCAGGGGCCGCAGCAGCCAACGCGGCCGCCGCGTGCCGTCCGGCGAGACCTGCCGCGCGGGGCGCGTCATCGCCAGCCACTCCCGGTAGACCCGGTCGGCGGCCGTGGTGTCCACCCAGACATCACCGTGGGCGTCTCCCGCTTCCGCCGGGCGCACGCGGACCGCCTGATGCCAGCAGTGCTGGCCGGAGACCGGGTCGGGATGGACCGCGAAAGTCAGGTTCTGATGCACTCCCACGTCGGTCCACCAGATACGCGCCCGGTCGCCGTCGGCCGGTGATTCGGGGCTGGACTGCGCCGGTGTCAGGCCCCGGCGGCCGTCGCTCTCGCGCAGCGTGACCGCGCGGTCGATCTGGCCGCCGCCCGGCCCGCCCTGCACGTGCCAGCGTCCCATGTGGTGACTGCAGCCGAGCACGCCCGGCCGAATGCCCTCGGTGACCCATGCGCGGGCGACGAAGTAGCCGATCGCGGTCTCCACCCGCACCAGCTGGCCGCCGCCGATGTGCAGGCGCGCCGCGTCCCGCGGATGGATCCACAGGGGATTGGTGTGGGCGATCTCGTTGAGCCACTTGGCGTTGGCGCTGCGGGTATGGATATGCACCGGCAGCCGGAAGGTGGAGATCAGCGGCATCTCGTCCCCCGCCATGCGCGAGGGATGAATATGGCTGTGGATGTAGGTCGGCAGCGCGTACTCCGGCCAGCCCCACTGCGCCAGGGTCGAGGACCAGAACTCCAGGCGCCCGCTGGGCGTCGGGAAGCCGCGCAGGATCCTGCCCTCGACCTCCACGCCGACGGGGCGGCGCCCCTGCGCGTCCGGCTCGGGCGCCGGGGTGGGCACGGCGTTGGCGCCCCGGACCGGCGCCGCCGCGGTGTAGACGCGGCCATCCGGGGTAACCGCCAGGTCTTCGAGCTCGGACTCGTCCACCGCGGACTCGTGCACCGGTCCGACGCCGCGGGCGACCTCGAAAGCTCCGTAGCGGCGCATGTACTGCAGCGGCGAAAGACCTTCGCCCTCCGCCGCGCCCGGCAGGCCCGGGACCGAGCGGGCGAAAATCTCGCCGTAGTACTCGTCCACACCGATCCGCTCGCCCGGCCGCTCCCGCGACTCGGCGAACTCCCGGATGCCCCGCTCGCCGTCCGGATCGATGCGCCAGGTCAGATCCAGCCAGAACTCGTTCTCCTCCCAGACCTCACCGGGGTTGACCTCGCGGGTATCGGCGACCGTCTCGCCGGCCCGCTCGCGCGCCGCCCGCAACACCGGCTGGCGGAACCCGATCCACTGGCCGTCGTGGGTCTCGTAGGAGTGCAGGTCGTGACGCTCGGAGGAAATCCCCATCGGCAGGACGTAGTCCGCGAAGTAGGCGGTCTCGTTCCAGGTCGGCGTAAGCGCCACGTGCAGCCCGACCAGGCTCTCGTCGGTGAGCGCGTCGATCCAGGTGAAGCCGCCGGGGTTGGTCCAGACGGGGTTGTAGACCCGGGTGAAATAGACGTCGAGGCGCCCGCGGCCCTCGCGCAGGAAGTACGGCAGCAGGAACGACATCTCGTTCATCCCCAGCGGGTACTCCTGGGGATAAGTGAGCTCGTTCCACCAGTCGGGATGCGGCGGCGCCTTCGGCGGACGGGGCACGAACTTGTTCCAGCCGTTGGGGAAAACCCCGCCGGGCGTGCCCACCGCCCCCAGCAGGGCATTGAGCAGGAACAGCGTGCGCGAGACCTGCCAGCCGCCGAGGTTGCCAGCCGCGGCCGAGCGCCAGTTGTGGGTCGAAAGCGCGCTGCCCGCCCCGGCCACGGTCTCCGCCAGCTCCTCGATTTGCGCCGCGTCGATGCCCGACTCGCGCGCGGCGAACTCGAAGGTGAATCCGGCCCAGGTCCGCTTCAGGTGCTCCTCGAAACGCTCGAAGTCGGGTTCCGTGTCGGGCTCCAGGCTGCGCAGCCACTCGCGCCAGTTCCACCAGCGTTCGACGAAGCTGCGGTTGTAGCGGCCGGTGTGGACAAGGTGGCGGGCGATGGCGAGAAAGATCGCCGCCTCCGAGCCCGGGTACGGCGCGACCCAGTGGTCCGCATGGGTGGCACTGTTGGACATGCGCACGTCCAGCACGATCACCTTCGCGCCGGCCTTGCGCGCCTCCATGATGCGCTGGGCGTGGGGATTGAAGTAGTGCCCGGCCTCCAGGTGGGAGCTGACCAGCAGGATCACCCGCGCGTTGGCGAAGTCGGCGCTGGGCCGGTCGTACCCCATCCAGTAATGGTAGCCCGCGCGTCCACCGGAAGAGCAGATGTTGGTGTGCGAGTTGTGGCCGTCCACGCCCCAGGCGGCCAGCACCCGCTCGGTGAAGCCGTCCTCGCCGGGGCGCCCGACGTGGTACATGATCTCCCGCCGGCGGCCCTCGTCCAGGGCCCGGCGGATGCGGCCGGCGAGGTCGTCGAGCGCCTCGTCCCAGCTCACCTGGCGCCATCGGCCCGAGCCGCGCTCACCGACGCGCTTGAGCGGGTGCAGGATGCGGTCGGGGTCGGTGAGCTGGGTCACCGTGGCCGGGCCCTTGGCACAGTTGCGCCCGCGCGAGCCCGGATGCTCCGGGTTGCCCTCGAACTTGCGCACGCTGAGGGTTTCCTTGTCCACCCAGGCGAGCAGGCCGCAGGCCGATTCGCAGTTGAAGCAGGTGGTGGGCACCAGGGCGTAGTGGCGCTGCGGGTCGCGTCCATGGCGGGACGCGGAGGGGTCGATCGCCACCCAGTCGTCCCAGCGCTCGCGCGGCGGGAAGCCGGCCAGGTGGATACGGCTGGCTCCCTGGTAGAAGGTCTCGCCGCGCGACTCGGTCTCGCGCCGCAGGGCCGAGATCCTTCCCCCGAGACGTTCGATCCAGGAACGGCTGTTCATGACGGTGTTTCTCTCCCGACCGGTACCGGTCGATTCAGGCCAGCGGGACCGACTGGCCGGACTGCACGAACGCATGCTCGTAGGCGAGCGGCCCGAACAGGGCGAACAGGCAGAACCAAGGGCCCAGCCAGGGTGCCGCGCAGCCGACGGCGCTGAACGCGGCGCCGCCCCAGAAGAAGCCGGCGTAGCGCCCCCGCACCATGGTCCGCACCGCCAGGTCCACACTGGCGGTGGCCGGCGTGGTCAAGGGCTCGACGGCCAGCAGGGCCAGGTGCAGCGCGGACATCACCGCCACCAGCACCAGCAGCAGCGGGAGCACCGAGGGCGCGACGTACAGCGCCAGCGGGGCCAGCAGGGCACCGCCGACCGCGAGCGCCTGCACCAGCAGGTGCGGCGCCAGCAGGGGGCTCTGCCACAGGTCCCGCGCCCGCGCCTGGGCGAACAGGAACGCGGTGTAGATCGAGCAAAGCACGGCCAGCAGAGCGCCGGGCCACATCAGGGCCCGCTGCACGCCCGGCGCGCCGGCGAGGCCGGCGGCCCAGTGCGCGGCGAGCAGGGCCCCGTACCCGACGAGGATCAGACCGCCGCGGACCAGCCAGCTCTCCCAACGTGGCCGACGGAAGATCAGCCAGAAGCGCCCGGGGTGGGCGAGATCGCCCACCAGCAGCAGCCCCGTCAGCGCCAGGAACACGCCGCCGCCCACCGGGGCCACCCATTGCCACAGTGGACTGGAGGCCGGCAGCAACCCCAGGGCCACCAGCATCAGCGGAACGAGGTAGAGGCCGGCGGCGAGGTTCTTGGTCCAGGTGTAGGCGCTGACCGACCAGCCCCACGGGCGCCGGTGCGGGTGGTCGTAGGAGATCCGGGCGGCTGCCGAGCTTGTGGGCCGGTCCGGGTGCCCGCCGGGAACGACATCGCCGCCGGCGAGCTGCTCGGCCCAGGCGTACAGGCCGCCTTCCGGCCGGGCCGCCGCCAACGGATCGAGCGTGGCCTGGTGGGCGCCCTTGTAGTGCAGGCGCGGCCGGGTGCCTTTCTCCGGACGCCTCACGGCGACGCCGCCCTCCTGCACCGTCCGGGCCACGCGCGAATCGGGGTCGTCGAGGTCGCCCACGAAGATCGACTGCGTGGGACAGACGACCACGCAGGCCGGTTCCAGCCCGGCGTCGATGCGGTGCGAGCAGAAGTTGCACTTCTCGGCCGAGTGGTCCTCGGGGTTGATGAAGATGGCGTCGTAGGGACAGGCCGCCATGCAGGCCCGGCAGCCGATGCAGATGTCCTTGTCGAAATCCACGATGCCGTCTTCACGACGATACATCGCGCCGGTGGGACAGGCGCGGGTGCAGGGGGAATCCTCGCACTGGTTGCAGCGCGTGACCTGGAAGCGCCGCCGGGCGTTCGGGTAGCTGCCGACGTCGACCGACTTGACGAAGGTCCGCGTGACGCCGACCGGGACGTCGTTCTCGGACTTGCAGGCGGTCGTGCAGGCGTGGCAGCCGATGCAGGTGCTCTGGTCGATCACCTTGGCCCAGCGGCCGCCGGACGCCGCAACGGGATCATCCATCGAGTCGTTCATTCCGGTGCCTGGTGCGGTGCGAGATCAATGGCCCAGACGATACGGAACCGGAAAAGATATTGAAAATGCATATTCCCTATTCAAAGCATATCGAAAAAACATGCCACGGCCTGAACCGGGGATGCCCGACCGTGAACACGCGGTCGAATCCCTGCCAGCGGGACGCACGCGAGACCCGTCGCCCGCACCGGGCCCGCAGGCCACGCTGCCGGGCCCGCGGGCCGGACGGTTCAGCCCGACGGGGAGCCCGACGAGGCCCCGGCGAGCTTGCTCCGGTGGGACGTCGGCTTCGCCGCCCGATTGCCCGAGCGAGCGGGCGCAGTCGCCTGCGATCCGGCGACCGCGGTCTGGACCGGGCGCAGTCCGCCCTCCATCGCATGCGTTCCGGACAATACGGCCATCGCCAGGCACGCCAGCGCGAGGGCGCCGACCAGAAGGGTATACAAGCGTCTCACGATACGGTTCTCCGTGGGCCTTCCGGCCGACCACGCCGCCCGGTGCCGCGATCCGATCGCCGCCCGGCTCGCCGAAATCGGCCGCAGGGGAGCATCTCCGCCCGGAAGCGGTTCCTGGAAGCATCCGGCGTCGTGAGTGACAACGGGCGAAGCGCGCGACGAGGGGTTGGTTGTGGCCACGCACCCGGCGCAGCCGGTGCCGCTGGACTCCGGCCCGTAGCCGCAACGATACACGCGGCCCGCCACCAGGCTCAACCGCTGCCGGCCGGATGATCCCGAGCCATCACCCGCGACCGGACGGAGCACCTGACGAGGGAGCCGAGGGCCGCGGGACACGGCCGTCACGCGAGCGGTCCCGGTGCCGCCCGCGCGCTGGCAGCGAACCTCCCGTCGAGGTGCGCAGCAGGCTCCGGGGCGGCCTGCCTCTCGTGCAGAGGCGTCCCGACCACGAGCACCCCCGTTCAGGGTGGGTTGCACAGCCGCGAATCGTGCTATCTATTCCGCAGCGGGATGCCTTGCCTACAATAACAATCCCACAAGCCATGCCGCTGGCAGGGAAGGGGGACGCTCGTGCAGCGCATGTGCGTCCGCCGGGAGCAACAGTACGATGCCCTGTACACGCCAGCAGCTCGTCGCCATACGGCAAACGCTACACGCGCGGCTCCAGCAGTCGGGCGGGCGTTACTGGAACGACGAGAAGGCCCTGCACATGCTCGCACGCGCCCACGTGCAGGGGATCCCGCTCGCCGAGCTGAGATCCCGGGCAAGGACCGCGACCAGCTGGTCCGGATTCTTCGGCGAGATCGATGCGCGCCTGTGCGGCGAGGTGGACTGACGTACGCGAGCTTCCGCCACAACCAGGGAACGGCCAGCGAAACCGGGGCTTCCGCCCGGGCAAGCGCTATCCCGAGCGCCGCGTCGAGGCGGAAGACCGGCGATACCCGCGAGCGGCGGCTCTTCCCGTTACACACCCGCTACCCGCTTCCTGGCCGGTCACCGCTCCGTTTCCGTAGCGTCACAACGACGGTCCCGTGCTTCCCGGGCGGACGGCCCGCGCAAACAGTCTGTTCTGACCCGGTCACAGCACGCAGAGCAGGAACGTAACAAAACCAGAACATGACTCTGGTACAAGCGGTCGCTCGTAACGCTTCCCGAACGAAACCGGCTGCGGGGGATCCGTCGCGTGCACGAACAGATCACGGCGATCTT
>DASQZJ010000065.1:0-23807 GCA_035638775.1 Gammaproteobacteria bacterium | reverse complement strand
GGCAAAATGAAGCGCGCCGCCCTGATCGCCGCCCTGCTTCTGCTCGCCGGCTGTGCCACGACGCCGCCGGCGCCGCAGGTGATCCGCGTCACGCCGCCGGCCTCGCTCACCGAGCCGGAGGCCGCCCCAAGCGTGCCCGGGCCGGACGCCACGCAGAAGGACGTCGCCCGCTACCTGCTCCAGCTCCACCAGTGGGGCCAGGACGGCTGGGACCGGCTCGACGCCATCCGCCAGTGGGAGAAGAACAAGTGAGCCGATGGGCCGACCCGACCGATGCCGCGACGGAGCTCGAGGGGATGGAGCGCGAGGCCGCCATCCGCGCGCACGAGCGCGCGCGTGCCGCGCGTTCCTTGAACGAGACGGGGCTTTGCGCCGACTGCGGCGAGCCGATCGACGCCCGGCGCCTGGCGATCGATCCGGCCGCCGAGCGCTGCGTCGATTGCCAGCAGACCGAGGATCTGCGGGCGAAGGGACGGCGCTGATGTGGGACTACTCGAAGATCGGCCTGCTGATCGGCATCGTGACCGCGGTCAACGCCCTGACCCTGTTCATGATGCGCCAGCTCCTGGAGTCGCACCGCAGATCCTGGGCCAAGCAGGTCGAGACCCTGACGAACACCAACACCGGGCAGAACGATGACATCGCCGAGGTGAAGGAGGAACTGAGCAACTTCCGGGTCGAGGTGGCGAAGTCCTACATCCACCGGGAGGACGCGATCATCTATTTCGGGCGCTTCGAGCAGAAGATCGACGCCATCTGGGGGTACTTGATAAACGGCAAGCGGGGGCCGCATGGATCGTGATCAGCTCGACAAGACCAGGCGCGAGGTGCTGCGGTGGCGCATCCTGCAGACCTGCAACATCGGCCGGCCGTGGCCGGTGAGCGAGGACATCCTCCACCAGACGGTCGCCGGGGCCGACATGCCCGTGACAGCGTTCGATGTCCGCAAGGAGCTGGACTACCTCGAGGGCCGGGGCCTGGTCGTCATCGAGGGGCGCGGCACGCCCCAGTGGTCGTCCAAGCTGACGCGCTACGGCGTGGACCTGGCGGAATACGCCATCGACTGCGAGCCGGGTATCGCGCGGCCGCAGAAGTACTGGTGATGCGCGGGCGCGTCCTCTACTGGGCGGGCTGGGCCACGACCGTGCTGGCCGGCATCGGGCTGGCCTGGCTGCTCTCGCTCGCCGGGCTGCCAATCCCGGTCGCGCTGCTGACGGCGGCCGTGGTCATGGCCGTGGCCGACACCCTGCTGCAGCACATGGCGCTCGATTTCTGGGGAGATGACTGATATGGCGCAGCGCAGCGCGGTCTCGCAGCTGCCGGAAGGCATCCGCCAGGAGCTGGAACAGCGCCTGGTGCGGGGCGGCTTCGCCGGCTACGCGCAGCTCGCCGACTGGCTCTCCGAGCAGGGCTTCGAGATCAGCCGGAGCTCGATCCACCGCTACGGGCAGCAGTTCGAGTCGCGCCTGCAGGCGCTGCGGATCGCCACCGACCAGGCCAAGGCGATCGCCGGCGCCAGCGCCGACGACGAGGGCGCGATGAACGAGGCGCTGATCCGCCTGGTGCAGACCAAGACCTTCGAGATCCTGCGTGCGCTCGACGAGGACGACACCCCGGAGAACCTGCCGAAGATCGGGCGCATGGTCGCCGACCTCGCCCGGGCCTCGATCAGCCAGAAGAAATGGGCGGAGCAGACCCGCGCCAAGGTCGCCGCGGCCGCGGACGAGTTCGCCAGCCGCAACGGACTGACGGCCACCCAGGCGGAGGACCTGCGGCGCGAGCTGCTGGGAGTGGTCGCATGAATACGCTCAGCGAAGGGCTGCTGCTCAAGGGTCAGCGCGAATGGATCGCTGACCCTTCACCGCTCAAGGTCATCGAGAAGGGCCGGCGCACCGGCATCACCTGGGCCGAGGCGGCCGACGACGTGTTGATCGCCTCGACCAACCGGGCCGACGGCGGCCAGCACGTCTACTACTTCCCCCAGGCCAAGGACGACGCCATCGAGTACATCGAGACCTGCGCCAAGTGGGCGCGCGCCTTCGACAAGGCCGCCGGCACCATCGAGACCGGCGCCTGGGAAGAGGAGCTCGGCGTGCTGCTGCCCCGCGACGACCCGGACAAGGGCATCCAGACCTACAAGATCGCCTTCCCGTCGGGCAACCGCATCGTGGCCCTGTCCAGCGCGCCCAGCCGGGCGCGCGGCAAGCAGGGCGTGTTCGTCCTCGATGAAGCGGCGTTTCATCCCGATTTATCGGGCGTGTTGAAGGCCGTCATGGCGACCGTGCTGCGCGGCGGCCGGGTGCGCGTGATCAGCACCCACAACGGCGAGGACAACCCGTTCAACGAGCTGATCCAGGAGATCCGCTCCGGGCGCCGGGCCGGCACGGTGCATCGCTACCCGTTCGAGCAGGCGGTGCGCGACGGCATGTACCGGCGTATCTGCGAGCTCGGCGGCGAGCGCTGGACGGCCGAGGCCGAGCGCGAATGGGTCCGCAAGGCCTACGCGCTCTACGGCGACGACGCCGGCGAGGAGCTGGACGCGGTGCCGCAGTCCGGATCCGGCACGTTCCTCTCCGGCGTACTGATCGAGTCGCGGATGACGGCCGGGATCCCGATCCTGCGCCTGGAGTTCGACGACCATTTCGCATCCCTGGGCGACGCCGAGCGCACCTCCGCGGTCCAGGCATGGCTCGAGGACCACGCGGATCCGCTGCTGGAGGGCCTCGACCCCGGTCTCGATTGCAGCTACGGCTGGGACTTCGGCCGCACCGGCGATCTGTCCGTGTTCGCCCCGCTGCAGGAGGGCCGCGACCTGGTGCGCCGCGCGCCGTTCCTGCTCGAGATGCGCAACGTGCCATTCCGCCAGCAGGAGCAGATCCTCTTTCACATCGTCGACCGGCTGCCGCGCTTTCGCTACGGCGCCCACGACGGGCGCGGCAACGGCCAGGCGCTCGCCGAGTACGCCTGGCAGCGCTACGGCCAGGGCCGGATCGCCATCGTGATGCTGAGCACCGAGTGGTATCGCGAGCACATGCCGGCGTTCAAGGCCAGCTTCGAGGACGCCACCATCGAGATCCCGCGGGACGCCGACGTGCTGCGCGATCTGCGCTCGATCCGCATGGACAAGGGCGTGGCGAAGGTCCCGGACAACGCCCGCACCACCGGCACCGATGGCAAGCAGCGCCACGGCGACGCGGGCATCGCCTTAGCACTGGCGGATTTCGCCTCCCGCCAGGACGCCGCGCCGATCGAGTACCGCTCCACCGGCCCGCGCCGCTCCTACGGCGCCGACCTGGGCGTGCCGATCGCCCCGCGGCGCATGCGCGAGGTCGGCTTCGGCGCCGTCGGCGGCGGTCCTGACCTGGGAGGATTCTGATGGCGACGAGCAGCGACGAGAACGTCACGCAGCACCCGCGCGCGAAGGCCCCCGACTTCCACGAGATCGCGACCACCCTCGACGGGCGCGACATCACCCGCGGCTACGTCTGGCCGCAGCTGCTCCTGCTGCCGCAGGACAACGTGCTCACCACCCGCGGCGGCAACGACCTGCGGGCCTACGAGGACCTGCTGCGCGACACGCAGGTCAAGTCCGCGTTCGAGCAGCGCCGCCTGGCGATCGTCGGCGCGCCGCTGGATGTCCGGCCCGGCGGCGAGCGCCCGATCGACAAGCAGGCAGCCGACTCGATGCGCGCCCAGCTCGAGGCGATCAGCTTCGACCGCATCACCGACAAGATCCTCTACGGCCTCTTCTACGGCTACAGCGTCGGCGAGTGCCTGTGGGGCCGCGACGGCCGCGAGATCGTGCTCGAGGACATCAAGGTCCGCAAGTCCCGGCGCTTCCGCTTCGACGGCGCCCTGCGCCTGCGCATGCTGACCTACTCCGACCTGATGGGCGAGCTGCTGCCGGACCGCAAGTTCTGGATCTTCAGCGCCGGTGCCGACAACGACGACGAGCCCTACGGCCTGGGCCTGGGCTACTACACCTGGTGGCCGGTGTTCTTCAAGCGCCATGACATCCGCTTCTGGCTCATCTTCCTGGAGAAGTTCGGCCAGCCGACCGCGCACGGCAAGTACCCGCGGCAGTCGACGCAGGAGGACCAGGCCAAGCTGCTGGAGGCGGTGCAGGCGATCCAGACCGACTCCGGCGTGATCACCCCGGAGGGCATGCCGATCGACCTGATCGAGGCGGCCCGCAGCGGCACCGCGGACTACGCCGCGATGCACGACGTCATGGACAAGGCCATCAGCAAGGGCATCATGGGCCAGACCATGACCTCGGACAGCGGCAGCTCGCGCTCGCAGGCCCAGGTGCACATGGAGGTGCGCCAGGACCTGGTCGAGGCCGACATCGAGATCCTGTGCGACAGCTTCAACGCCCAGGTCGCCCGCTGGCTCACCGAGTGGAACTACCCGGGCGCGGCGATCCCGCGCATCACGCGCTCGCTGAAGAAGTCCTGGCGCGACCTGCAGGCCTCCGCCGACCTGGACCAGAAGCTCGGCGCGGTCGGCTATCGCCGCACCCTCGAGGACGTCAAATCGACCTACGGCGGCGAGTGGGAGGACACCGGCATGCCGGCGCAGGGCCAGCAGGGCGCGCCGCAGCCGGCCTTCGCCGAGCCGGGCCGCAGCGATACGCCCGGGGACCAGGCGGACCGGCTCGGCAACGAGCTGGACCCGATGGTCGAGCAGTGGATCGAGCAGATCCGCCACCTGGTCGACAGCTCGAGCTCGCTCGAGGACGTGCAGTCCGGCCTGATCCACCTGTACCCGCACATGACGCTCGACCAGTACGGCCAGGCCATGCGGGAGGCCCTGACGGCGGCCGAGCTCGCCGGCCGCTCCGACATCATGGAGCAGGCCGGTGGCGGCTGAGCATCGCCAGCGCCCCTTCGGCGAGCAGGTCGCGTTCTTCCGCAACAAGCTCAACCTGCCCACCGAGAGCTGGACCGACCTCTGGCAGCAGGGCCACGACCACGCCTTCGTGGTCGCCGGCGCCAACCGCGACGAGCTGCTGGCCGACTTCCGCCAGGCCGTCGACCAGGCGATCAGCCAGGGCACCACGCTGGCCGAGTTCCGCCAGGACTTCGACCGGATCGTCGCCCGGCACGGCTGGAGCTACCGGGGCGGGCGCGGCTGGCGCTCGCGCGTGATCTACGACACCAACATGCGCACCAGCTACGCCGCCGGACGCTATGCCCAGCTGCAGCAGGTCAAGCAGGACCGCCCCTACTGGCAGTTCGTCCATACGCCGGTGCAGGATCCGCGCCCGCAGCACGTCGCCTGGGACGGCCTGGTGCTGCACGCCGACGATCCCTGGTGGCAGGTGCACTACCCGCCCGACGGCTGGGGCTGCCAGTGCGTGGTCAATTCCCTGGCCGGGCGCGACCTGCAGCACATGGGAAAATCCGGTCCGGACCGCGCGCCGCGCGTGCGCTACCGGAAGGTGACCGTCGGCAGGAACGGGCCGGCGCCGCGCACGGTGCGCGTGCCCGAGGGCGTCGATCCCGGCTTCGCCTACGCGCCCGGCGCGACCACCTGGGCGAAGGTGGCCACCAGCGCCGCGGCGGCCGAGGGCCAGCTTCCGCCGAGCGCCTGGACTGACCTGGCCGGCATGACCTGGCGCGGCGCCGGGCGCCCGGACAACCTGGTGCCGGCGAACGCGCCCGCGACCGAAAGCGGCCCGGTGAATACGCCGGCGGCGATCGCGGACGCCGCGAACCAGGCACTCGGCGGCGAGCTCAAGCTCTACCAGCCGGCCGGCGTGCCGGTCCTGCTGGACGCCCAGACCCTGCCGAAACAGACCCTGGCGCGCGACGGCGCGCGCCTGCCCTGGCTGACCGACACGCTGGATGCGCCCCAGGAGGTCTGGGCGAGCATCGTGCGCAAGGGCCCGCACTACCGCACCCGGGTCCGGGTGCTGAAGTCCTACAGCGACGGCGACACCACCTGGTACGTGATCGCCGAGAGCGGCAACGGCGTGCTCACCCGCTGGCGCGTGACCGGCGACCGCGCCCGCTGGGACAATGCCCGCCAGGGCAAGCTGCTCTTCGGAGGCGACTGATGGCCGGCGTGACGATCACCGTCGACGACGCCCAGGTGCTCGAGCGCCTGCAGCAGCTGCTCGACACCGTGACCGACCCCAGGCCGGCGCTGCGCGACGCCGGCGAGGCGCTGCTGCGCAGCACCCGCCACCGCTTTGACACCCAGACCGCGCCCGACGGCCATCCCTGGGCGCCGCTCTCGCCCGCCACCGTCGCGCGCAAGAAGAAGAACAAGGACAAGATCCTGGTCCTGGACGGCTACCTGCGCGGCACCCTGAACTATCAGGTCGTCGGCGGGACCACGCTGGAGCTCGGCAGCCCCATGATCTATGCCGGCACCCAGCAGTTCGGCGCGCACAAGGGCCAGTACGGCTCGACGCGCCGCGGCTCGCCGATCCCCTGGGGCGACATCCCGGCGCGGCCGTTCCTCGGTTTGTCTGCCGGCGACAAACGCGAGGTGCTCGCCATCCTCCAGGAGCATCTGCGCAAGGGGCATTGATTGGGCCTATTCAGGGCCAATCTATGCTACGTTTAAGGGGTCGCAATAGACCGGACCGGACAACGCAATGAAAAAGCATACGCACCGGGTCGCCGTGGCCGCCGCCGCGGCGCTTCTGTTTCTCTCGGGGGCCGCGCTCGCCGCGGGCAAGATCGACTATGGCATGCTGTTCACTGGAAGCCACGCGCCGAAGGGCGCGGCCGCCAAGCTCAAGCGTGCCGCGCAACTGGCCGTGAAGACCCCGGACTGCGCCAGCGTGTCCGGCGGTTTCTACGTGCCGCCGTCGTCGCAGATGGCGGGGCACAAGGGACAGCCCTACATGATCACCTGCGACCGCGCCGGCGGCTCGGGCTACAACGTCTATTTCAGCGAGTCCGATCTGGGCTCCGGTCACGCCGGCGGTCCGCCGAAGCCGGTGGCACGCAGACGCGCGGTCCTGATCTGTGCGAAAGCGCTGCGGCGCAAGTACCAGGGCATCGCGCTGCACGCAACGCAGACCGCCTACGATGCGAGCCGCTCCAGCGGCAACGCGGCCGTGCGCATCGGCGTTACCCTCCCGACGGCTGGCGGCGGCCATGTGCATCGCGTAGCCCGCTGCATCGTCGAGCCGGGCGGGCGCCTCTCTCGGCAGGACGTCGGCCTGGTCGCGCAGTAGCGCCAGAGCACGTTTAAGATGTTCCGACAGGACGGACAGGAGACGATGATGGAGAAGGACGATGTGTCCCGCATGGCGGCCCGTTTACGCGAAATCAATAAATCCGGCGGAGTCAGCGCCGAGGAGATGGAGGCGGTCGCCCGCAAGATGGGCATCAGCGCCAGGTTTGCATCCCGCGCCATCCGTAACTTCAGCTGGAGGCTCAAGCACCCGGCTAAGTAACCCGCCGGCGCCGACCGCCTCAGCGCCCCTCTGAGCGCTCGAGCACCCCGACCCGCTACCCACGCCCCGGGTCGAAACCGTTAAACGTTTTCAGGGAAATTTAAATGCACTTCCGGCGATTCGGGGGCCGGCCCATCGGGCCGGTTTCGCTTGCCCTGGCCGACCGACCCGGAGTACTCTGCCCCCGTCGCCGCTTCGCGCGACCCCCTGAACCTCCCTGCTGACGCCCGTCAGCATTATTCCGCCCCATCCGATCCGGCACGCTGGCCCTCACATTCAGGAGGAGCGGCCAGTGAAACCGATCCACATCTTCCGTTCCGGACGGCACACCGCCATGTCCGGCGCGACCATCGAGTTCAGCGACGCCGACCTGCAGGCCGCGGCCGATGCCTACGATCCGGCCGTGCACGAGGCGCCGATCGTGGTCGGCCACCCGCAGCACGACGCGCCGGCCTACGGCTGGGTCGCCGCGCTGTCCTACTCCGAGGACGGCCTGCAGGCGCATCCCCACCAGCTCGACGAATCCTTCGCCGAAATGGTCCGCAAGGGCCGGTTCAAGAAGGTTTCCGCCAGCTTTTACACCCCCGACAGCCCGACCAACCCGAAGCCCGGCGCCTACTACGTGCGCCACGTCGGCTTCCTCGGCGCCCAGCCGCCGGCGCTCAAGGGCCTCAAGCAGGCCGAGTTCGACGAGAGCGCCGAGGGCGTGGTCGAGCTGGAGTTCGGCGAGGACCAGGAGCAGGCGCTGTTCGCCCGCTTCAAGGCCTGGCTGTTCGAGCAGATCTCCGAGACCGACGCCCAGGCCTTTGCCGAGCTTTCCACCAAGGACTGGAGCCAGATCTCCGCCTCCGACTACGCCAGCGCCGCCGCGTACTGCGAGGCCTGCCTGGTCGATGAGAACGAGGCCGGCCAGGACAAGGTGAGGAGCAAGTGTCACCTGCCGGTGAAGGAGCCCGGCGGCGCGGTCAACCGGCACGCGCTGTTCGCGGCCCAGGGCGCCCTGGTCGGCGCCCGCGGCGGCGCGGATCTGCCCGCCGACGTGAAGCAGGCGGCCGCGCGCAAGCTGGTCCGCCTGATGCAGGAGTTCAAGATCTCGCCCGCCGCCTCGCTCCAGAAGGTGGCCAACTTTGGCGAGTCCGCCACCCGCACCAAGGAGTTCGACGTGGAACTTGAAGAGCTGAAGCAGCGCGAGGCGGAGATCGCCGAGCGCGAGAGGAAGATCAAGGCCGAGGAGGCCGCTTTCGCCGAGCGCGAGCAGCGCATCCAGGAGCAGGAGCGCAAGGCGCAGCGGGCCGAGGTCACCGAGTTCGTGGAAGGCCTGGTCCAGGCCGGCCGCGTGCTCCCCCGCGACAAGGCCGGCCTGATCGAGTTCATGGCCGGCATCGACCGCGAGGCCGTGGTGGAGTTCGGCGAGGGCGACGACAAGACGTCCAAGCCGGCCGCCAGCTGGCTGCACGGCTTCCTAGAGCATCTGCCCAAGGCCGTCGAGTACGGCGAGCGCGGGGCCGACCGGAGCGATCCCGATGCGCCGACGCAGCGGGCCGACCGGCCGCAGGGCTTCCGGGCCGATCCGGAGAAGGAGCGGCTGCGCGCGCAGGCGCTGCGCTACGCCGAGGCCCACAAGGTGGACTTCGTCACGGCCGTCACGGCCATCCAGAACGGGGAGGCTGCGTAAATGGGACGCCAGGCACTCGTCAATCTGGCGCTGACGCTCACCGCGTCAGGCGCCGTCAGCAAGTTCCGGGCCGTCGGCTTCGACGGCGCACAGGCCAGCACCGCGGGCCAGAAGGTCCTGGGCGTGGCGCTCTATGACGCCATCGACGGCACCGACTTCCCGATCGGGGTGGACGACACCGTCCTGGTCGAGGCCGGCGCCGCGATCAATGTCGGCGATGCGCTGACCGTCGACGCCCAGGGGCGCGCCGTCCCGGCGAGCCAGCTGGAGGTCGCGGCCGGCGGCACGGCGGTCACCAGCACCGCGGCCAACGGCGCCATCCTGCAGGGCTCGGTCCCGCCGGAGTACATCTTCGCGGATGCGCTCGAGGCGGCGTCCGGAGCCGGGGACATCATCGAGGTCATCACCCGCCGGTAAGGCGGCGTCAGGGGCACAGGAGACAAGTGAGAGTCATGAAAAACCGTATCCAGTACTACGTCGTCGCCGCGCTGATCGTCGTGGCAGGCTTGGTCGCCGCGATTGAGCCGTCGTTCGCGGCCACCGTGCATCACTTCCTGGCCGCGAACCCGCTGGCCGGCGTCGGAGGCATGGCCGCGATCGGCGCCCTGAGCCCCGGCGAAGCCCGGGTCATCGACCCGATCCTGTCCGAGGTCGTCCAGGGCTACGTCTATCCGGACCTGGTCGGCTCGAGGATGTTCCCCGAGGTGCCGGTCGATACCCGCGGCGGCCAGATCATCGCCTTCGGAAAAGAGGCATTCGAGCAGTACAACATCCGCCGCGCTCCGGGCGGGGCGACCAAGCGCCTCGAGATCGGGTACTCGGGTGACAAGTACGCCGTGGTCGAGGACTCGGTCGAGGCCAAGGTGCCGTTCGAGATCCTGCAGGACGCCGAGCGCGTGCCGGGCATCAACCTGGCGCAGGCGTATATGCGGGTGACGATGGAGATCGTCCGCAAGGGCCTGGAGGTCGAGCAGGCGGGGATTGCGCTCGATGCGAGCCGCTACGGCGCCAACAACAAGGTCGCCCTGTCGGGGACCTCGAAGTGGTCGGACGCCAGCTCGAACCCGACCACCGACATGGACGACTACCGCGAGGCGGTGCGCCAGCAGATCGGGATCTACCCGAACCGGCTGCTGCTCTCGGCCCAGGCGTACAAGGCGGCCCGGACGAACCCCAACATCGTCGACCGCTTCAAGTACACCGGCCGCGACTCGATCACCGCCGACCTCCTGGCCCACCTGTGGGACCTGGATGAGGTGGTGGTCGGCAAGGCCGTCACCTACGACCCCGACGCCGGCACCATGACCGACGTGTGGGGCAACAACGCGGTCCTGTTCTACGCCCCGGACGGCCCCAGCACGCGCCAGCAGCCGAGCTTCGGTTACACCTACAAGATGCGCGGCAACCCGTACGCGGAAGAACCCTACCGGGACCGCAACGCCAAGTCCTGGATCTATCCCATGACCTACGAGCGGGTGCCGGTGGTGACCAGCATCGACTCCGGGTTCCTGATCCAGACACCGGCGTAAGGGATTCACCGTGGCGACAGCCTGGGAGCCGGTGCCGGCCACGGCTCCCAGGCAGCCAACCTAAAGCGCCCTCCGGCCGGCCGGCGTTGGCCGGAGGGCGAAGCGGGAGAGAACAGTGGCAGCAGCGAAGCAGAGCAAACCGAAGAAGACAGACGCCGTCGAGGTCAAGCCCGTCTCGACGCCGGTCAAGCACGACGGCGTGGTATACGAGGTCGGCGAGGCGATCGAGGCGGAGTACCGCCAGGTCGAGCACCTGGTGGCGGCCGGCATCGCCACGCTGGAGCGCGTCGTCACCGGCAAGTCCGGCGGTGGCGGCTCCGGGAAGAAGGACGAGACCGGCGGCGCCGAGGGCGACGGCACCGGATCCTGATCGTGACGACCTACGCCACCCAGCAGGACCTGGTCGACCGCTTCGGCTCGGACGAGCTGATCCAGCTCACCGACCGCAGCAGCAGCGGGACCATCGACGCGACCGTGGTCGACCAGGCCCTGCAGGATGCCACCGACGAGATGGACGGCTACATCGCGGCCCGCTACGAGCTGCCGCTGCCGTCCACGCCGAACACGCTGGTGCGGATCTGCGCCGACATCGCCCGCTACCGGCTCTACGACATCCAGGCGCCCGAGGCGGTGGCCCAGCGCTACAAGGATGCGGTGGCGTTCCTCAAGGCGGTCAGCGCCGGCACCGTGGCCCTGGGCCTGCCGACGGCACAGCAGCCCTCGGCCGCCAGCGCGCCGCAGAAGTCGGCCCCGAACAAGGTCTTCGGCGGCAGCCGGATCAGCGACTACCAGGGCTGGGACTATGGCGACGGTAAGTGATTACCTCGCGGTGGAGGCGGCGCTGATCGCCCACATCGGCGACACTGTCGGCTCGCTCAAGAAGGTGCTCGGCGCGGCCGACCTGGCCGGCGTCCAGGAGCGCCAGCAGGTGACCCCGGCGGTGCACGTGATCTACCAGGGCGACGACGTACCGACCGGGCAGCACGACCGCGGCTACTTCGGATCGCCGCAGGTCGTGCACCAGCGCTGGCTGGTGGCCGTCGCGGTGCGCAATGTCCGCGGCATCCGCGAGGGCACCGCGATGCGCGAGGAGGCCGGCCCGATCCTGGCCCAGGTCATCACGGCGCTGGAGGCCTGGCAGCCGCCGGCCCCCTGGCGCCCCATGAAACGCGCGCCGTCGCCGCCGCCCTGGTACAGCAACGGCTTCGGCTACTTCCCGCTCCTGTTCACGACTGAGGTGGTGCTGTGAAAAAGAAGGTGAAGGTCCAGTTGAAGAAGCCCCACACGCATGCGGGTCGCCGCTACGAGGCGGGCGACACCATCGAGGTGTGGGACAGTCAGGCCGAGTGGCTGGCCGGCATCGGCGTCGCGGCCGCCGCCGGCGATCCGGCCCCCAAGAAGGCCGCCGGCGGGGAGGATAAGTAATCATGCGATTCATCGGACAGGGCAAGGTATACGTCGCCACGCGCGATGCCCAGGGCAACCCGGGCGGCTTCCGCTGGCTGTTCGACGTGTCCCAGCTGCAGCTGCAGCCCAAGAGCCAGACCATCGACCACCAGGAGAGCCACACCGGCCGGCGCCTGACCGACGTCCACGTCATTACCCAGACGCAGATGATGCTGCAACTGACGCTCGACGACTGGGATCCGGAGAACATCGCGCTCGCGCTCTACGGCACCCACACGCAGGTCGTCTCCGGCACCGTCACGGCCGAGCAGTTGCCGGCCGCTCTGGTCGACAACGACTACGCGATGCTCGCCAATCCCGGCGTCTCCAGCGTGGTCGTCAACGACAGCGCGGGCACGCCGGTGGCGCTGGTCGAGGGCACCGACTACCAGATCACGAACGCCGACCTGGGCATGATCCAGCTGCTCAACACCAGCACGTTCATGCAGCCGTTCACGGTCGATTACAGCTACGCGCAGTACGACAAGACGGCGGCGTTCGAGGCGTCGCCCCCGGAGCGCTGGCTGCGGTTCAACGGCATCAACCTGGCCGAGCAGAGCAAGCCGATCGGCATCGACCTCTACCGGGTGGTGCTCGACCTGCCCAGCCAGATCGACATGATCAACACCCAGGTGGGCACCTTCCAGCTCGGCGGCGAGGCGCTCTACGACAGCCTGAAAGAGGGCAACACCGCCCTTGGGCAGTTCGGCCGCGTGCTCCAGCTGTAATGGGTGAGACGGACAACAACAACGGCGACGCCGAGGTACTGTTCCCCGACCGTGACCTGACGCTGAGCACCGGCGAGCAGGTCACGGTTCGGGAGTTTCGTTTCCTCGAGGGGCTCACCGTCGAGCAGGAGGCGCGGCCGCTGCTCGAGTCGCTGCAGGCCGCCGGCGAGAGCGGCGACGTCGCCCCGATCGACATCCTGGACCGGCTGCTGACCGACCATCGCGACCTGCTCATGCGCCTGATCGGCCGCAGCTGCGACCGGGATCCGGAGTGGTTCGAGACCCTGGGCGATGCCGACGGCACCACGCTGATGCTCGCCTTCTGGGAGGTCAACAGCCGTTTTTTTATGCGCCGCCTGCTGGTGCGGTGGACGATGCGCAACCTGGGCGAGATCGCGGCGACGCGGCCCGGATCGGACGCGTCTTCGCCACCCTCATCGCCCACGGCCACGCCCGGCGCGAGCTCCGCGGATATACCTGGCGACAGCTAGAGCTGTACTACCGCGAGGCGAGCGCCCTCGAGAGCCGGCGCCGGGCCGACCGCGTCGAGGAGCTCACCGCGGCGATCGGGGCCAGCGTGGCAGGCGATAAGAATGGAGGTCTCCGACGGTGGCTCGAAGCGCTCCGCAGGCAGTAGCTCTACCCGTGGTGCCACCACGTTCGGACTCGTATCACCACGAACCAGACGATCCCGCCCAGCGTGAGGACCGAGGTCGCTACGACGAAAGCGATGCTCCCCGAGCCGGCCGCCGCCGTCGTGAATATGAACCCGGCGATTATCGCCATGACCGCGAGCACGGTCTGTGCCTTGAAGCGTTTCGCGGTCTGCTCTACCGGCATCGCGGCCCGTCGTCCGGTAGCCGTCGGGGCGCCGCAGTTCGGGCAGCTCGCGGCCTGGTCGGAAACCTGGTGGCTGCACTCAACGCAGTTGATCAACGCCATCGTTCTTCTCCTTTGGAACCTTCCCCGGTAGGAGCTTAGCAAATGGCGGAAGACATGAAACTGCTGCTGCGGATCCAGGCCGACCTGAACCAGGCGGCCCGCGAGATCCGGGGCCTGCGCGGCGACGTCAAGGGCCTGGGCGCCAGCGGTGAGACCGCCTCTGCCGGCATCGGCCGGGTCGGCCGCGCGGCCGAGCACACGAGCGGCCTGCTCCGGGAGATGCGTCAGCAGCTCGTCGGCCTGTTCGCGATCGGCGAGATCGTCCGCTTCGGAGAGGAGATCGTCCACACGGAAGTGGAGATGCAGCGCATCCACTACACACTGGAATCAGTCACCGGCAGCAGCGCGGCGGCCGGGCGCGAGTTC
Organism: Gammaproteobacteria bacterium; assembly: GCA_035638775.1. GTDB lineage: Bacteria > Pseudomonadota > Gammaproteobacteria > UBA5335 > SLRW01 > DASQZJ01. Next base: position 9,704 of record DASQZJ010000065.1, on the reverse strand, counting down.
AAGTTCATCAGCGACACCAGCCAGCGTCTCGGCCTGGACCTCCAGACGACCGCCCAGGGATATTCGCGCCTGGCGGTCAGTGCCAAGAGCGCGGGCATCACGACGCGGCAGATGCACCAGGCATTCCTTGGTCTCGCGGATACGTTCACCGTGCTGCATACGCCCGCGGAGGATGTGCAGGGACTGCTGGTGCAGCTCGAGCAGGGCATGTCCCTCGGCAAGCTGCAGATGCAGGATTTCCGGGCCATCGCCCAGCACCTGCCGGGGACTTTCGAGCTCGCCAAGGAAGCGGCGCAGAAGATGGGCGGCTCGCTGGAGAAGATGCTGTCGCAGGGCGGCGTCCCGGCCAAGGAGTTCTTCCAGGAGTTCACCGCTCTCCTTCGGGACAAGTACGGCCCGGAGGCGGTCAAGGCGGCGCACAGCGTCAACGCCGAGCTCAACCGGATGCACACCGCCTTCTTCCAGTTGCGGCTCCAGCTCGGGCAGGGCGGCTTCATCGACGGCGTGATCGCCGCTGCGCAGGCGCTCAGCCAGCTCTCGCGCGCCTGGATCCAAAGCTCGAAGCAGGCCGAGCAGGCCAAGGCGGATTATTCCGGCCTGGGCAAGGTCATCCGGGTCGGACTCGGCGGTCCGCTCGGGCTGATCCGCATGCTCCTGAAGGAGATCGCCGACTATGAAGCGGGCGTGGCGGCCGGGATCGCTACCCTGATTACGTCGATCGCGAACCACAATTTCTCCGGCCTGGTATCTCGGGAGCAGGCGGTCCTGCACGGGGTCCTGGGGTCGATGAAAAAGGACTTCGCCGAGTACACCGACCTCCTGGACAAGCTCCAGAATCCACCGAAGCTCGCCGCGCCAGCGGCCCCTTCGGGGAAGGAAGAAGCCGCCGGTAAAGCCGCGGCCGCCAAGTTCCTTGAGAAGCATCCGGGCCAGTCCGCCGGATCCGGCACCGCCGGCGCCCACCAGACCCAGATCCAGAGCATCGTCTCGGCCCTGCAGCGGGAGGCGGCCACCTACGGCATGACCTCCGACCAGATCAAGCTGTACAAGCTCCAGCAGCTCGGCGCGACCCAGGCCGACATCAAGGCGGCCCGAACCGCCGAGGAGACGGTGGCGCAGAAGAAGAAGCAGGCCCAGGCGACGAAGGACGCCGAGAAGGCCCAGGCGCAGGCCGACAAGGAGCGCCGGAAGATCCTCGACAAGCTGCACCCGGAGCGGGTCCATCAGCGGGAGATCTCCCAGGCCAAGAAGACGGCCCAGCACCTCGAGAAGCTCGGCAAGCTCAGCAAGGCCCAGGGCGACGCCTGGGTGAAGATGGTGGCCGAGGGCAAGAAGGCCACGGGCCAGCTCGACCAGTTCGTGGTGCAGGCGGCGCGCAACATGGAGCAGAGCTTCTCGTCGTTCTTCTTCGACGCCATGCAGGGCAAGTTCGACAACCTGGCGGCCAGCTTCAAGCGGACGCTGGACCGCATGGTGGCGGACGCGCTCGCGGCCAAGCTCGGCAACAAGCTGTTCGGCCAGGGCTTCGCCAGCGGCAAGAGCCCGAACATGGGCGGCCTGATCGGCAAGGGGATGAACTACCTTTCCGGGCTGTTCCACGAGGGGGGCATCGTCGGCCAAGCACCGCCGGCATCGCGCCTGGTGCCCTCGGCGCTGTTCCTGGACGCGCCGCGCCTGCACGCCGGCGGCGCGGTGCTCCAGCCGGGCGAGGTGCCTGCCATCCTGCAGACCGGAGAGCAGGTCCTGTCGCGTCAGCAGGTCCGCGACGGCGCCGGCAAGCGCCCGGTGGTAGTGAATAACCATTTCACGATCCACACGCCGACCGGCCAGGTCTCGCGCGATACCCAGTCGCAGATCGCCGCGCGCACGGGGCAGGCCGTGAACCGGGCGCTGGGGCGTAACCGATGAGCATCGACGCATTTGTCGAGACGCGCCTCGAGCGCGGCTACGATTACGGCGCCGCCGGCGGCCCGGAGTTCAACACGACTGTGATCTCGGTCAAGAGCGGCCGGGAGTGGCGCACCAGCAACTGGTCGGCCAGCCGGGGCAAGTGGCAGATCGGCCAGCGCGTGGTGGACCGCACGGACAAGGACTACCTGATCGCGTTCTTCCGCGCCCGCCGCGGCAAGGCGGTCGGCTTCCGCTTCAAGGACTGGGCCGACTGGCAGGCCACCGACGAGGTGCTGGTCGCCGACGGCAGCGCGACCGCGCAGCTGGTCAAGACGTACACCGACGGCGGCGTCGATTACGTGCGCAAGATCGCCAAGCCGGTGGCCGGGACGGTGGTGGTGACGCGCAACGGGGCGGTCGTCTCGGGTGCCAGCGTGGATACGACCACCGGCATCGTCACCTTCCCCGAAGACCGTGAGATGAACATCGGCTCGATCAGTGTTGCCAACCCCGCCGTCGTCACCATCAACAACCACGGCCTGACGACGGGCCAGGTGGTCTACCTGACGAACACGAGCGTACCGGCGCTGGACAGCCACACCTGGACGGTGACGGTGATCGACGCCAACACGTTCAGCATTCCCTACGACAACAGCGCCGGGGCCGTGATCAACGCGGGCATCGTGCACCTGTACCCGCAGCCGAGCGACTCGATCAGCTGGTCGGGCGAGTTCGATGTGCCCGCCCGCTTCGACGTTGATAGCTTCCAGCTGGACTTCGAGGCCTATCGCGAGAGCGACGGGCAGGCGCTGTTCCAGCTGCACAGCATCCCGGTGGTCGAGGTGCTCCTTTGAAATCCCTTTCACAGGCATTCAAGGATCACCTGGCCGGCGAGCTGACCACGCTCGCCACCTGCTGGCGGGTTACGCGCACCGACGGGGTGGTGATGGGGTTCACCGACCACGACGCCGATCTGGTGGTGAACGGGGTCACCTACAAGGCGAGCAGCGGTTACTCGGCCGCCTCGCTGGCCTCGCAGTCGGATCTGTCGGTCGACAACACCGAGGTCGACGCGATCCTGAACGAGATCGACGAGGCCGACCTGGCCGCCGGGTTGTACGACGATGCCGAGGTGCACCTGCTGCTGGTGAACTGGCAGGACCCGTCCCAGGGCACGCTGGCGCTGCGCCGGGGCTGGCTCGGGCAGGTGACGCTCAAGGCCGGGATGTTCACGGCCGAATTGAGGGGGCTGACCCAGGCGCTGCAGCAGACCATCGGCGAGAACTACAGCGCGACCTGTCGGGCTGACCTGGGCGATGCCCGCTGCAAGGTCGACCTGTCTCAATACACGGTGACCGGGGCGGTAACCGGCGTCGCCGGCGACCAGCGCACGTTCACCGACAGCTCTCGAGCTGAGGCGAACGGGTACTTTCACTACGGTCTGCTGACCTGGACGGGCGGGGCCAACAACGGCTACGCGATGGAGGTCAAGGCGTTCAGCGCCGGCCAGTTCCAGCTGTCCCAGGCGATGCCGCACCCGATCCAGGTAGGCGACACGTACACGGTCTATGCCGGATGCGACAAGCGGATCGGCACCTGCATCAACAAGTTCAGCAACGTCGTCAATTTCCGGGGCGAGCCGTACGTGCCCGGCGTCGACTCGGTCACCAAGTTCGGGAATCCGTTCGGATGAGCGTGGGCGAGCAGATCGTGGTCGAGGCGCGCAGCTGGATCGGCACGCCGTACCGGCACCAGGCGTCGATCAAGGGCGTCGGGGTCGACTGCTACGGCCTGGTCTGGGGCATTACGAATGCCCTGGAGGAGCTGTGGACGCCGCCCCGGGTGCGCCGCTACGGCGAGCAGCCCAGCGACACGATGAAGCCGATCTGCGACGCCCACATGATCGCCATCCCGCGTGAGGAGATCGCGCTCGGCGACGTGCTGCTGATCCGGTTCTTCTCCCATTGGCAGCACCTGGCGATCTACTGCGGGGAAACCGTGGTGCACGCGATGGCCAACATCGACCGGGCCTCCGAGCACAACGTGCGGGGCTACCTCGGCTCGCCGCGCGTGCTGACCTACCGGCTGCGGAGGGCTCGCTGATGGGTAACCTGGTGAGCACGGGGCTGGGGATCATCGGGGCCGGCATCGGCTTCATGATCGGCGGCCCGACCGGGGCGGAGATCGGCTGGACGCTCGGCTCGATGGCGGGCAACGAGATCGACCCGACCAAGCAGCCAACGCAGTACGGCCCCCGCCTGTCCGACCTCAACGTGCAGTCCAGCGCCTACGGCTCGCCGATCCCGGAGACGTTCGGCTCGATGCGCCTGGCGGGCAACATCATCTGGTCCAGCGGCCTCAAGGAGCACAAGCACGAGAGCGGTGGCGGCAAGAAGTCCGGCGGCCAGTCGTCCGTGACCTACACGTACACCGCGTCGTTCGCGGTCGGTCTTGGCGTGGGGCCCGTGGGCGGTATCCGGCGCATCTGGGCCGACAGCACCCTGCTGCTGGACCTGTCGACCAGCGCCGGCGCCGAGAAGCTGCTGAGCAATCCGTACGTGCATGTCGGCGGCGCGACGGGCGCCCTCGAGACCGACATCCAGAAGAAGCGGGTCAGCATCGGGGTGCCCGACACCGGGCAGCTCTACCAGGGACTGACCCTGTATCTTGGCACCGAGACCCAGATGCCCGATCCAGTGATCGAGGCGGTCGAAGGCGTGGGTAATGTCCCCGCGCATCGGGGCCTGGTGTACTTGGTGTTCCAGGACCTGCAGCTGAAGAACTACGGCAACCGCATCCCGAACATCACGGTGGAGGTGGTGCAGGAGGGCACTGCGAGCGTGGGGACCGCGACCGAGAACTACGCGGAGGTGCCGAGCAGCTGGTACTTGGCGCACGCGGGCGGGATGCCCACCAGCCTCTGGTCGTATTACCCGGGCATCGTGCAGGTCCGCGACGGGGTGATCACCGAGGTGCAGGCGGTGCGAGGCCAGGCGGGTGGCGGCGGCGGGTCCGTGGCATTCGCCAGCTACACGATATCGGGCAAATACGTGAGCCGCTGGTGGTTCAGCGCCAACGGGGGCGACATCTATACCCCGGTGCTCGGCTCGACCGACCTGCTGCATGGGGCGTACACGAGCGCGGCCATCCCGCCCTACACCTATTACTGGGTGGATGCAAAGGGCGTGAAAAAGGCCAGCGACCCGCTGAAGACCAAGCACGGCACGCTCCGGTCCTTGAGCGGCGCCGTATCCGTCAAGTCGACCCTGTTTGTGCTCTCCGATGACGGCAGTGAGGTGTACCGGACGTTCGGCGAGACCTATATGGAGACGATTATCACGTCGCCGACGGCGATCAGCGGCATCGCTGTCGATGTACGCAGTGAGTGCATCGTCACCCGCACCGGCGCGACCCTGACGTATTACGCGATCGACGGGCTGCAGGTCGACCAGGTCACGCTCAGCAATCCCAGCATCGCCGACCCGTATCAGCTGTGCGGAGAGTGGTACTTCGCAGCGGACGGCACGATGTACCAGGTCGTGGGTGGGCAGGTCACGGACTATGGGAATCCGCCGTATTATGGCCAGGACACGTCGAACCAGCACACCGGCATGTTCATCGACGGCCAGCCGTACCTGGCCTATCGGGTAGGGACCGCCTACTACGGTGGCCTGGTGACCCCGACGGCCATCTCGCTGGACAAGGTTGTACGCCGGCTGTGCAACGAGGCGGGGCTGGCGGACGCCGACATCGACGTGTCGCAGCTTGCCGGCACCGTCTGCAGCGGCTATACCCGCACCGGCCCGATGAGCGCCCGCAAGGCGATCGAGCCGCTGATGAAGACGTATTTCTTCGACGCGGCGGAGACCGACGGGTTGATCCAGTTCGTGCCCCGGGGGCAGGCGTCGGTCGTGAGCATACCGGAGGGCGACCTGTCGGCCAGCGCCGGCCAGAACCCCACGATGCCCGACCCGATCACCCGGGTGCGCCAGGACGACCAGCAGCTGCCCCGCCGGGTGCAGGTGCAGTACTACAACCCGGCGGCTGATTACCAGGCCGGCCAGCAGGAAGCCGATCGGCTGATCACCCAGGTGGTCAACGAGACCCCGGTGCAGCTGCCGATCGTGATGACCGACAACAAGGCCCGGCAGGTGGCCGAGGTGCTACTGTACGACGCCTGGCAGGCGCGCACATCGTACACCATCCTGCTGCCGCCGCAGTACGCCTACCTGGACCCGGCGGATGTGATCACCGTGACCGTCGGAGGCGTGGTATACACCCTGAGAATCACCTCCATCAGCTTTGCCCTGCCCGGACTGCTGACCGTGCAGGGCGTGGCCGATGAGCCGACCGTGTATCAGTCGGATGCCGTAGGCGGCGCCGCGCAAGTCCCGACCTACCAGGCGAGTGGCTTCCCCGGCCCGACGTTCCTGACCCTGTTGGACAGCGCGCTGGTCAGCGACCTGGACGACACCGACGGAATGTACTGGGTGGCCGGCGCCTATTACGAAAGCTGGCATGGGGCGCTGCTGTACCAGAGCAAGGACGAGGGGAACACGTACGCGATTGTCGACGGCGCCACCGCCTCGGCCATTGTCGGCGCGGCCACGGACGTGCTGCCGGATGGCCCTACCACGGTGTGGGACGAGGGCTCGACGGTGACCGTGCAGCTCTCGGAGGGCAGCCTGTCGGGGAGCAATGACCTAAACGTGCTGAACGGGGCCAACATGGCTCTGCTCGGGGCGGTCGGTCGATGGGAAGTGCTCGCATTCGGCGAGGCCACGCTGAACACCGACGGCAGCTATACGCTCTCGCGCCTGCTGCGGGGCCTGCGGGGCACCGAATGGGCGACCGGCACGCACCAGGTCGGCGACACGGTCGTGCTGGTGTCCCGGCAGACGATGCAACGCCTGGGCCTGCCCCAGAGCGACATCGGCAAGGAGCTGGACTACAAGGCGGTCTCGGTCGACGGCAAGACGCTGGATCAGGTGACCGCTCAGGCGCTCACGTTCGAGGCCGCCGGGTTGAAGCCGTACTCGCCTTGCCACGTCACCGGCCGGCGGGACGGCTCTGGCAGCCTGACGATCGACTGGGTGCGACGCACCCGGGTCGGCGGGGAATGGCGGGACGCGGTGGACGCATCGCTCGGTGAGGCGACCGAAAGCTACGAGGTGGACGTTTACAATGGAAGTACGGTCGTGCGCACGCTGAGCGCCAGCACGCCCACGGTGACGTACACGGCGGGGCAGCAGACCACCGACTTCGGCAGCACGCAGGCGTCGATCAAGGTCGCGATCTACCAGCTGTCGGCCACGACCGGCAGGGGCTATGGCAAAGAGGTCACGTTATGAGCACAGAGATCCTGTCCCTGTCGGAGATCGTGCAAAGCCAGGGCGGCAAATACATCACGCACAACGAGGCGCTGCGTCAGATCGAGGGCCGTCTGGTGCGGGTGCTCTCGCGCACGACAATCGCCGAGCCTGGTGCGCCGGCTGCCGGCGACACGTACATCATCCCCTCGGGTGCGACCGGCACCGACTGGGCGAACTACAGCGCTAATGACATCGCCCACTACTACGGCGGCGCGTGGCACAACTACACGCCGACCGAAGGAATCCGGCTGTGGATCAATGATGAGAACGAGACCGTCATCTACGACGGGGCCGCCTGGATCATCAAGCCCGCGTCGCTGGCTGACGCTCAGGTCACGATGGCCAAGCTGGCCGACTTCGCCGAGGACACTTCCACCACGACCGGTCTGACCTGGGCATACCTGGCCGGCACGATCCGGGTCGACAACGCGGTGACGCCGGTCACGGCCGGCACCGTCACGCTCACGGCGAGCGCGACCAACTACGTGGAGGTCGACAGCACCGGCACCGTCTCGGTCAATCAGAGCGGGTTCACGCCCGGTCGCATTCCGCTCGCGGAGGTCGTGGCCGGCGCGGCCGCGATCACCTCCAGCACGGACCGGCGCAGCTGGCTCTCGCCGGATGGCGGCTACACGGTGGCCCAGTTCGCCGACTTCGACGAGGACCCGGGCTCGACCGCCGGCCTGACCTGGGGCTACCTGGCCGGCCGGGTGCGCAACGACAACGGGATCACGGATGTGGGCGCCGGCACCGTTAGCCTGACGGCCAGCACCACGAACTACGTGGAAGTAACGCCGGTCGGGGTCGTGCTGGTCAACACGAGCGGATTCAGCTCGGGGCATATCCCGCTGCGCACGCTGGTGACGGACGCCAGCTCGATCACCAGCTCCACCGACGAGCGCGCCTGGATCGTGGCGGCGGGAGCGTCAGCCGCCAGCAGCGCCAGCATCCCCGACTTCTCGCAGGACACGGCCAGCACCACTGGTCTAACGTTCGCGTATAACGGCGGCAATCTGCGCCTGAACAACGTGGTGACGCCGGTCACCGCTGGCACCGTGACGCTCACGGCGAGCACCACGAACTACATCGAGGTGGACAGCTCTGGCACGGTGAGCGTGAACCAGGCGGGGTTCACGGCCGGGCGCATTCCGCTGTTCACGGTGACGACGGGGGCCAGCTCGATCACCAGCTCGACCGATGAGCGCGCCTGGCTGCAGTTCGCCGGCGGCGATTTCATGGCCAACGGCTCGGTGCCCATGACCGGTGACCTGGATATGGGCCAGCACGCGGTCACGGATTACACCGAGAAGGAAGCAGCGATCAGCAGCTCGGGCACGGCCACGATCGACCTGTCGACCGGGCGCTTGTTCGAGGTGACGCTGACCGCCAACACGACCATCGCCTTCTCCAACGTGCCGGCTGCGGGCGTGGTCAGTTGCACGCTGGTGCTAATCCAGGACAGCACGGGTGGCTGGACGGTGACCTGGCCGGCCAGCGTCAAATGGAACGGCGGCACGGCTCCGACGATCTCCACCGGGGCCGGCGCGATCGACATCGTGGAGCTGTTCAGCTACGACGGCGGCACGACCTGGTACGGGTTCACCGCCGGGCAGGGGATGGCCTGATGCTCTCGCACCGCATGATCGCAGCGGCAGCGGCATCTCGAGGGCCGCAGGTCCTGTTCAATGACGACTACGAGGCGGCCAATCTGTCTTCCTACGTAGGTCATACCTCAGTGCTGTCGATCTCGCAGGCGACCCCCGAGCAGGGAGCGAACTCACTGGCAGTCGGAGGCGATGCCACGAACTACGTGTGGGGCGCCTATCTCAATCCGAAGCCGTATACAGCGGGGCTGACGTGGTCCGGATATATGCGGTTCACCGACTCGGGGGGCTCCGTGCGTGCGGGAGTGTTCGCCGGCGACCCGGCACTGAGTGTGAATATAGCGTCGATCGGCGGCTACGGGTTTATTTTCGCCGTGAACTCCGGCTACAACAGCAGCCTGGGGACGGTGTCGATTTACAGGCTGGACGGCACCAATCTGGCGAACGCCTCGCCGGCCGTTTCGTATAATACATGGTACGCCTTCAGCCTGACGGTCAAGAACGGGGTTGTGACACTCGACCTGGCCGGGGCGCACCTTACCGCCAACGACACAACGTATACCTCATTCCAGGCGTGGGGCGGCTATTCCTACCGGAATTACATGCTCGATGAGATCCTAGTGAAGGCGGCGTGACGGGCCCTTTACGCTATCGCAAACTAGGTGTCGCTGCTTCGCAAACTAGGTGTCGCGTTACACCGGATCGTCAAGGCGCTCCAGCATCGGGGCCACATCGTGGGCATGACCGGGGACGGGGTGAACGACGCGCCGGCGCTCAAGCAGGCGGACGTGGGCATCGCCGTCAGCGGCGCCACCGACGCCGCGCGCGCCGCCGCGGA
>DASQZJ010000064.1:0-145683 GCA_035638775.1 Gammaproteobacteria bacterium | reverse complement strand
CCGCTGGCGCTGGTCTCGACCCTGGCCTACGCGGTGATGGCGCTGATGAACATCGGCCTGAAGGTGTCGACGCTGCCGGTGGCCGCCCTGGGGGTCGGCATCGGCGTCGACTACGGGATCTACATCTTCAGCATGTTCCAGATGTACATCGAGCGGGGCGACGACATGCGCACGGCGTACTATCACGCGCTGCAGACCACCGGCAAGGCGGTGCTCTTCACCGGGCTTACGCTGGCCGTCGGCGTGCTGACGTGGCTGTGGTCGCCGCTCAAGTTCCAGGCCGACATGGGGCTGATGCTGGCCTACATGTTCCTGGTGAACATGCTGGGCGCGATCCTGCTGATCCCGGCAGCGGCGCACTTCCTGATCAATCCGGAGAAGATGCGCGCCAAGGCGTCGGGCTGACGACGCCCGCCGCAACAAGCGAAACGGGAGCCCGGCTTCGGCCGGGCTTCTTTTTTCCGGGGGCCGCGCGACGTGGTCTTGCCGGCCGTACGGGGGGCGGGGATCGTGGGGTTTTAGGTGTCAGGTTTCAGGCAAGAAGCGGCAGGTATCGTTGCCTGCTCTCCCGGCTCGGCCAGGCCCGGCCGAGCTCGAGAGAGACTCCCGGGCTTCCCGTAGAGCAGAAGCCGCAGAAAGCCACCGGATCCCTCTTTCCTAAAACCTAACACCTAAAACCGACAACAACCCCCTCCCATCCCGTACGTTCCCGCGCCCGTCATCACCAGGGCGCCAGAACCTCGCCGGCAACCCGCCTTGTTCAGTCCACGATCGACTGGTACGTCAGGACCCGCAGCTCGCGGCGCAGCGGATAGGTCGAGGACGGCAGAAGCTGGGTCATCAGCACCACGCACAGGTCTTCTTCGGGATCGACCCAGAACGCGGTGCTGGCCGCGCCGCCCCAGGCGTATTCGCCGGCGGTGCCGAGGGTCTGCGCCCGCGCCGGGTCCAGGACGACGGAGAAGCCCAGCCCGAAGCCGATGCCCTCGTAGGGCATCTCGCTGAACCGGGGCTGGCCCATGGACGCCATGTCACCGGGCAGGTGATTGCGGCTCATGTAGGCGACGGTCCTCGGGCTGAGCAGGCGCGCCCCGTCGAGCTCACCGCCGCCGAGGAGCATCCGGCAGAAGCGCAGGTAGTCTCCCATGGTCGAGGTCAGCCCGCCGCCGCCGGAGAAGAGTCTGACCGGCGCCGCGAAGCGGCTGCGGCCGGGTGCCTCGAGGAGCTTCAGGCCGCGATCCTGCGGCGGATGGGCGGCGCGCTCGGGACCCGCCGTGCCGACGCCGCCGAGCCCCGGGCTGTCCTCGGGCTCGTAGAGCGCGGCCAGGCGCTCGATCTTTCCCGGCGGCACGCCGAACGCGGTGTCGCGCATCTCCAGCGGCTCCAGTATCCGTTCGCGGAAGAAGGCGTCGAGTGACTGTCCGGACAGGACCTCCACCAGGCGCCCGAGGACGTCGGTGGAAACGCTGTAATTCCACTCACTGCCCGGCTCGCACAACAGCGGCAGCTCGGCCAGGCGCCGGACCGTCCCGGCCAGATCGGGCCCGTCGGAGGAGGGGAAGTCGACCCGGGCACGACGGTAGAGTGCGTCGACCGCGGTGGCCCGCATGAATCCATAGGTGAGCCCGGACGTATGGGTCATCAGGTGGCGGATGGTGATGGGCTGGCGGGCCGCCCGCAGGCGCGGATCGTCGGCGTCTCCGCCGATGAGCACCTGCATGTCGCGGAACTCGGGCAGGTACCAGGCGAGCGGATCGTCGAGCTGGAACAGGCCCCGCTCGTAAAGCATCATGGCCGCCACGCTGGTCACGGGCTTGGTCATCGAGTAGATGCGGAAGATGGTATCGGCATCCACGGGCTTGCCCGCCTCGCGGTCCATGTCTCCGGCCGTGTCGAAGAATGCGGTGCCGCCATGACGATGGACGGCGACGCTCAGCCCCGCCAGGCGCCGCCGGTCGACCTGGTCCTGCATCCAGACGCTTATCCGCTGCAGGCGCTGCGCGCTCAGGCCGAGGTTTTCGGGGTTGGTCGTCTCGATCACTCGTCTGCTCCCGGTCGGATGGGTTCCGCGGCGTGCCCCGGCGGGCACCGTGGCCACAGGCCCGACTCTATGGCGCGGGGCCAATGCAGGCAACTCCGGTCCGGGCGGCGGAACGCAACACGGGCGCGCTGCGGCTGTCATACCGGACGGGAGAACCCGCGGGCCGGCTCCGGCCCCGGACCGAAGAGCGACTAAGGAGGGAGAGAACGCCGATGAGAAGACCGCGCAAGATCGTGCTCGTCGCCGTACCCGCGATTGCGGCGCTGGGACTGGCCGCCTGCGCCAACGTCAACCCCTATGGCACCTCGACGTCCGCGCAGACTCCCGTCGAGGTGGGCCGCGCGGAGCAGGTCCAGTACGGCAAGGTCGTCTCGGTGCAGCAGATCCACCTGCAAAAGCATGCCAACGCCGGCTCGCAGGTCGCGGGCGCCGCGGGCGGGGCGTTCCTGGCTCACCTGCTGGGCGGCGGCCGCGGGAAGAAGCTCGCCACGTTCGCCGGCGCGCTGCTGGGGGCCGGCGTGACCAAGTCGGCGCTGCACAGGAACGAGAAGGCCCAGCGCGTGACGGTCAAGCTCGACCGGGGGCGTACGGTTGCGGTGGTCGAGCCGCTCAGCGCCGGCTCGTTCCAGCCCGGCGAGCGCGTCGAGCTGGTGCGGGCGGAGCAGAATCACGTCCAGGTGGTGCCCGTGCAGAACGGCTCCGGCGCGGGCCGCGGGGCGACCGGCTCCCAACGCCCCGGAAGCGCCGCGCCCATGCGCAGCGGTTAGGCGACCCGCCGGATCAGGAGGACCCGGCGGCCGCGGCGCGCGGGTGCCGCGGAAGTGCCAGCGCCAGCGGCACCGCGATCGCCACCGCCAGCTCCAGCGCCAGCAGCGCGTACACGGGATGGGCCACCAGTGGCTGCAGCACGAGCACCAGGACCAGGCCGCCGAGGTTCCCGGCCAGCAGCAGGAAGGCGACCGCGGAGCCCTGGCGGTCCGGACCGGCATGCTGCTCCGCCCAGTCCAGGATCGCCGGCAGCGCGGCCAGCTGGAAGAACCCGCTGAACGCGAGCCAGCCCCCGATCCAGGGCGTGTCGTGGCGCCAGGCGACGGCGCACAGGGCGGCGCTCCCGGTGACCAGCGCCAGCAGGATCAGGCCGCGGCGGTGGCCGCGGGAGGCCATCAGGGGTGCGATCGTGGCCGAGCCCACGATGCCGGCGAGGGTCAGCGCGGCGAAGATGTCGCCGCTTGCCACGGCGCTGATGCCGAAATGCGCCAGGATCGCCTGCAGCCAGGTGCTGAGCGAGTTGAAGATCCCGAAGCCGATGAAGATCAGGCCTGCCAGCAGCCACATCAGGCGGTCGCCGCGCAGCCACGCGAGGCTGACGTGACCGACCTGCGCTTCGGCACCGGCGGAGCCCGGGGCCGGTGTACGCAGGCCGAGCAGCGTCCAGGCAGCGGCGACGACCGCCAGCAGCGCCTGGGTCGCATAGACCGCGCGCAGCCCGCCGGCGGCGGCGAGCCGCGGGCCGCTGAACATCGCCACCAGGATGCCCAGGAACATGCCCGCGGTGCCGATCGATATTGCCGCCGGCCGCTCCCGCTGCGGGAAGTACACCGCGGCGAGCTTGGTGACGGCATTGAGTACCAGCGGCTGGCCCGCAGCGTAGATCAGCTGGGTCGCCAGCTGCCAGGCGAATGCGCCCGGAAACGCCAGTCGCAGCAGGGCGCTGGCGACGATCAGTCCGGCGCCGGTGGCCAGTGCGGCGGAGAAGCGGCGGTCGAGCCAGTTTCCGGTGGGCAGCGCGATCAGGACATAGACCAGCTGGGGCAGGGCGGAGAGCCAGCCGATGTGCGCCACGCTGGTGTGCATTGCGGCTGCGCTGGCCGTGGTGATCGGGGCGTACGTCAGCCACAGGGTCTGGGTGGCGACCATCAGCAGCGCATAGCCCGCCAGTATCAGCCAGCGGTTCATCCTCTCCTCCCGGGGTGCGGCCGGGGCCACGCTGGTTCGTGATTCGGGACCGGACGGGCGGCGACGGCCCGTGAGCCGATCTTACACGTCGGCGCGCGAATCTGCCTCCGGCGGGGACGCCAGGCAGCCCCCCGGGCCGCGCGAAGTCCGTATAATGCCGCTCCGGACCGGAGACGACCGGAGAGCTGTGTTGGAGCACCTGATCAAGCTGCTGGCGGGCTTCGTGATCGCCACCATTTCCGCCACGGGCTACCTGGGCATCGCGGGCCTGATGGCGATCGAGAGCGCCTGCATACCGCTTCCGTCCGAGATCATCATGCCGTTCTCCGGTTATCTGGTCTTCACCGGGCGATTCGGGCTGTGGGAGGCCGCACTGGCCGGGGCGGTGGGCTCCGTGATCGGCTCGCTGGCGGCCTACTATGTCGGCGCCCGGGGCGGACGCCCGCTGGCCGAGCGCTACGGGCGCTACGTGCTGGTTTCGCACCGGGATCTGGAGATGGCCGACCGCTGGTTCCGGCGCCACGGTGACATCACGATTCTCGTGGGCCGGATGCTGCCGGTGGTGCGCACGTTCATCGCGCTGCCGGCGGGCATTGCCCGGATGAGCCTGTGGCGCTTCAACCTCTACACGTTCGTCGGCTCCTACGTGTGGTGTCTGGGCCTCGCATGGCTCGGGCTGCAGCTGGGCGAGCGCTGGGACACGCTGGGCGCGTGGTTCCATCGCTTCGATGCCCTGATCGTCGCACTGGCGCTGGTCGCGGCCGCGTTGTACGTCTACCGTCACCTGCGGCGGCGCTGAACGCGCTTCACGCCTCCTTGAGCACCGAGCGCAGGAACTCCCGGGTGCGCTCCTCGCGCGGTCGGGAAAAGATCTCTTCGGGACTGCTCTGCTCGATAACCCGCCCCCGATCGAAGAAACATACGCGATCGGCGACGTCGCGGGCGAATCCCATCTCGTGCGTCACCACGATCATGGTGAGATCGTGCTCCTCGGCGAGCTGCTCCATGACCTGAAGCACGCCGCCCACCATTTCCGGGTCCAGCGCGGAGGTGGGCTCGTCGAACATCAGCACGCGCGGACGCATGGCCATGGCCCGGGCGATGGCGACGCGCTGCTTCTGCCCGCCCGAAAGCTGCGCCGGGTAGCTGTCCCGCTTGTCCGTCATGCCGACCATCTGCAGCAGCTCCTCGGCCCGCGCCACCGCGTCGGCGCGCGGAATGCCCAGGACATGCACCGGGGCCTCGGTGATGTTGCGCAGCACGGTCATGTTGGGGAACAGGTTGAAATGCTGGAACACCATGCCCACGTGTTCGCGCATGCGTCGCAGGTGCGCTTCCCCGGCGGGCACCAGGCGTCCGTCGCGCCGCTCGTGCCAGAGCGGCTCGCCATCGATGCAGACGACGCCGTCCTGGATGTCCTCCAGGGTCATCAGGATGCGCAGCACGGTGGATTTTCCCGAGCCGGACGGGCCCATCAAGACCACCTTTTCCGAGGCATGGACGTCGAAGTCGAAGCGGTCCAGCACCACCAGGTCGCCGAAGCGCTTGGTCACGTTTTCGAACCGGACGAGCGGAGTCATTTGAGCGGTATCCCCTGCCTCGGCAGACGGCTCTCCAGGTAGCGGACGGCCATGGACGAGAGCAGCGTGAAGATCAGGAACAGGATGCCCACGATGGTGAGCGGGATCATGTAGCGGAAGGTCCGGTCGCCGATGATCTTGGCGACGTTGAGCATCTCCATCACCGTCACCGCCGACAGGATGGGCGTGTCCTTCATGATGGAAATCAGGTAATTGGCCATCGCCGGCACGATCCGCGGGATGGCCTGCGGCACGATCACGTCGCGATAGGTCCGCAGCGTGGTGAGGTTGAGCGCGCGCGCGGCCTCCCACTGGCCGCGCGGTACCGCCTCGAGGCCGGCGCGATACACCTCCGAGGTGTAGGCGCTGTACTGCACGCCGAGGGCGATGGTGCCGGTCAGGAACGCCGGCATGGTGATGCCGAAGTCCGGCAGTACGAAGTACAGGAAGTACAGCTGCACCAGCAGCGGGGTGTCGCGCACGAACTCGATCACGAACGCCACCGGCCAGGCGATGATTTTCAGCGGCACCGTGCGCAGCAGGGCGAGCAGCAGCCCCAGGGTGAGGGCAAGCAGGAAGCCGAGCACGGTGGCTTCGACCGTCACCACCAGCCCGTGCAGCAGGATCGGCACGATGGACGCGGCGAAGGCCCAGTTCGAACTCAGGTTCCAGTGCAGGCCGAACAGCATCAGCGCGCCTCCCCGCGTCCGGCCGCCAGCGCCAGTCTGCGCTCGAGGAAACGCATGCCGGCGGCGATCGCCAGGGCCAGCACGAAGTACAGGACCAGCGTCAGGCCCAGGATCGGCACGGTCTTGAGCGTCAGGTTGCGCAGCTGGTCCGCCTTGAAGGTCAGGTCGACCAGGGAAATCAGCGACACCAGCGCGGAGTCCTTGAGGTTCTGGATCGCCAGGTTGCCGAACGTCGGCATCATCTCCACCACCGCCTGCGGCAGCAGGACGCGCCAGAGGGTCTGGCGTGGCGTGAAGTTGAGCGCCGTGGCGGCCTCGTACTGCCCGGGATCCACCGCCAGGATGGCGCCGCGCACGACCTCCGCCCCATAGGCGCCGATGTTCAGGGACAGCCCGGCGACGCCGGCGACCTCGGGCGACAGCCGAAGGCCGATCACGGGCAGCGCATAGTAGAGCCAGAACAGCTGGACCAGCAGCGACGTGCCCCGGAATACCTCGATGTACAGCCCCGCCAGCAGTCGCAGGGCGCGCGAGCGCGAGATCTTCGCGATGCCCGCGGCGAACGAGAGAACGGCGCCGATCAGCGTCGAGGCGAGCGTGATCCACACCGTCACCTCGAGCCCCTGCAGCAGGCTCGGCAGCAGCTTGCTCAGCGTGTCCATGGGCTCCCTTCCGGTGCCGGACTCACGCAGCGGGCCGGTGCGTCACTTGCCGGCACACAACTGCGCGGTGGTCTTGCTGTGCACCAGGTCGATGGAGTGATCGTCCAGCCCGTAATGCTTGAGCGTGCGGCGCCAGAAGGGGGTCTTCTGGACCGCCGCCAGCTGCTTGTCGAAGGCCTTGCGAAAGGCTCCGTCGCCCTTGCGGAAGGTGAATGCCCCCCAGCTCCGGACCGGCTTGCCGTTCACCACCGGATCGTGGAAGGGCTGCGCGGCCTCGACGCGGGGACTCTTGGCGGCCAGGCGCTCTACCGTGAGGAAGGTCGCCGCGTAGGCATCGACCCGCCCGGTGGCCACCGCCGAGACGGCGTCGGTGTTGGCCTGGAGCATGACAAGCTGCTTGTCGGGGATGCCCACGGCGTGCGCGAAGTCGAGCTGGTCGGCGCCGGAGACGATGCCCATCTTCAGGCCGGGGTTCTTGACGAAGTCCTCGTACGAGTGAATCCCCTGCGGGTTGCCCTTCTTCACCATCAGGCCTTCGCCGTAACTGGTATTGGGGATGGAGAATGACACCTGCTGGCAACGCTGCGGCAGGACCGCCTGGGAGGCCGCCACCAGGTCGACCCGCCCGGCTTTCAGCGCCGGGATCAGGGAACCGAAGCCGGTTACGGTCCACTGGATGTGGTCGATGCCCATGCGGTGGAGCACCCTGCGCGCGATGTCCGGCCCGAAGCCGTGGGCATTGCCCTGGGCATCCATGTAGCCGTAGGGGATTTCGTTGGCCACCGCGATCCGGGCGTAGCCGCGCTGCTTGATCTGCTGGAGGGTGCTGGAGTGGCTGCACCCGGCGAGCAGCCCGGCGAGCAGCGCGGTGGCGACGAAGGGAAGGATGCGCGAACACAGCTTTCCGACTGGCGTCATGGCGGTCTGACCCCTTGGTTCTTGTGGACTTGGGGGCGGCGGAGCCGGAGCAGTGCTGCCCGGCGCGCAACGGGAATGCGCCGGCACCGCTCGCTGACCAGGCCGTCGGTCGGTGTCCCGCAGGGCAGCGTGACACCCGGCCCCCCGGCAGCCCCCGGATCTCGCGCGCCGCCGGCCCTCGCCGGTCCGCGTGAAGCCCCGAGCGGGGCGAGAGGCCGGAGCGGCAGCGCACACGTAACCGCCGGCATCGGCCCGGGGCGTGCCCCCGGGGCGGCCGCGATGACGTGCCATGCCTCCTCATAGTGGAGCAGTCGCGCCCCAAGCTCAACACGACCGCGGCCCCGGCGGACCATCGGCCCGCCGGGACCGCCGCCCTCAGCGATCCATGCGGGTCAGCATCACGCGCGCGGAGACCGTGATCAGCAGGGCGAAGATCGTCACCAGGAAGGCCGCCGCGAAGGCCAGCGCGTGGGCGGTCGGGAACGGCTCGTTGATGAAGGACCAGATGACGTAGGTGAGGTAGGCCAGCGGTTCGTGGGTGAACTGCCCGTGCCAGACGTAGTTGGACCAGCCGACAGTGTAGATCAGCGGCGCGGTCTCGCCCATGGAGAGGGCCATCGCCACCAGCACCCCGGTGAGCACCGCCCGGCGGCAGGCCGGCAGCATCACCCGCATCACCACCGAGCGGTCGCTCGCGCCCAGGGCGTAAGCGGATTCGCGCAGGGTGGGCGACACCGACCGCATGGCCAGTTCGGTGCTGCGGGCGATGTAGGGCATGATCATCATCGCCAGCGTGATGCAGCCCGCCGACAGGGAGAAGTGCCAGCCCGCGTACACGACCATGGTGATGTATCCGAACAGGCCGAGCACGATCGAGGGCACGCCGACCAGCACGTCCGCCAGGTAGCGCGCCACCCGGGGAAGCCAGCCGCGGGCGTATTCCGCCAGGAAGACGCCGGCCCCGATCCCGAGCGGTGCGGCGATCGCCACCGAACCGAAGGTGACCAGGGCGGTGCCCTCGATGGCGTTCAGCAGGCCGCCACTGACCCCGTTGGTCGCCTGCGTGAACAGCTTCAGGTCCAGACTGCCGATGCCGTGGCTGACCACCAGCACCAGGATGTCGATCAGCGCGGCGGCCAGCAGCAGGAAGCACGTCCCGACCACGATCCAGCCGGCGTAGCTCACCAGGCGACGGCGCCAGTAGGATACCGAGGGCCGCCGTCCGGCCCCGACGATGGCTTCCTCTCTCGATTCCGGCAAGTACATGTCACTCCCTCCCTGACGGAGTCATCTCCGGTGTCGCGGGGCGCTCACGCCTGTCGCGGCAGCAGCATCCGGGCCGCGCCGTTGACCAGCAACGAGATGACCAGGAGTATCAGGCCGATCTCGGTCAGGCTCGCGACGGCCATGCCGGTCGGATCCTGCAGCGCGCTGTCCAGCTGCGAGACGATGAAGGCCGCCATGGTCGAGATCGGGCTGTAGATGTTTTGCGGCAGGTAGCCGAGGGCATTGCCGCTCACCATCAGCACCGCCATGGTCTCGCCCAGCGCCCGGCCGAGGGCCAGTGTGGTGACGCCCACCAGGGGCCGCCACAGCTCCGGAATGATCACCCGGAGCAACACCTCGAACCGGGTCGCGCCCAGGGCGCGCGCGGCCTCGCGCGTCTCGGCGGGAATCGCCGCCGCCGACTCGCGCAGGTTGGCCGTGATCAGCGGGACGACCATCAGGCAAAGCACCAGGCCCGAGGTCATCAGTCCGTAGCCGGAATAGGTGGGCGGCGCGAAGAAGGGGATGAACGACAGGGCACCGGCCAGGACGGGGAACACGTGATGGGACAGGAACGGGATCAGCACCACGTAGCCCCACAGGCCGAAGACCACGCTGGGCACCGAGGCGAGCAGCTCCACGAACAGCGCGATCAGATCCCGCACGCCGCCGGGCACCGCCTCGGACAGGAAGACCGCCGCGGCCACGCCGATCGGGACCGCCAGCACCAGGGCAATCAGCGAGGACAGAACGGTACCGGCGATCAGGAACAGGATCCCGTAGTGGGCCCCGGGGAGAATCGTGGTGCCGTTGACCTTGACCGGGGTCCCGTACTGGCTGCCCAGATTCCAGTCGTTGTGCACCAGGAAGTGCAGGCCGTTGAAGTGCATCGCCGGCCACGCCTGGATGCAGAGAAAGGCCACCAGCAGGATCAGGGTGGCGGGCAGCACGGTGGCCGTCAGTCCCAGGGACCAGCGAAAGAGATTCGGCTTCGTCACGGGTTCGGCTCGCTTGAAACAGGGAAGCAGCCACCGGCCGCGAAGCGTCTCCGCGACCGGTGGCTGCCTTTCTCGTCCGGCGGGCCCGGCGCGAAGCCGGACCCTTCGGGGACGTCCCTGTCCCGCGTCGCGGGGATGGACCCCGCAGGCGTGGTCCTCAGCCGTGGATCTCGTTGATCTGGTGCAGCGTCAGCTTGCGCGCCTTGGCCGGCAGCGGCATGAAGTGCACCGGCTTGAGGAACTTCATCTCGTTCCCGCCGCTCTTGGACACCGCCCAGGTCAGGAAATTCTTCATTTCCTTGGCCTGCTCGGCCGACGGCTGCTTGGCGTGCACGATCACGTACTCGTAGTTGATGATCGGATACGCGTTGCGGCCCGGCGCGTAGATCAGGCTGATGCGCTCGTCCTTCGGCGTCTTGGGCACCATGCCGGCGGCCGCGGCGGGCACCGTATGCTTGGTCGGCAGCACGAACTGGCCGTCACGGTTGCGCAGCCGGGCCTCGCCGAGGGCGGCCTTGTCGGTCTGGGCCTTGTAGCTTACACCGATATACGCGATGCCGTAGGGGTTGTTGGACAGGGCCGTGACCATGCCCGAGTTTCCGGTGGCGCCCACGCTGCCCGGCACGTGCGGCCAGCTGACGGTGGTGCCGTAGCCGACCGTCGGCTTCCAGGACTTGGTGGACTTGCTCAGGAACTGCGTGAACAGGAACGTGTCACCGCTGCCGTCGGCCCGATGGATCGGGATGATCTGCTTGTGCGGCAGATTCACGCCGCGGTTCATGCGCGCGATGGCCTGCGCGTCCCAGTACTTCACCTTGCCCTCGTAGATCTCGGCCAGCACCGGGCCGGACAGCTTGAGGTGCTTGTCGTTCAGCCCCGGCACGTTGTAGTTGACCATCTGCGAGGAGATCGCCACCGGGATGTTCAGCATTCCCGGATACTTCTTCATCAGGGCGTCGCTGAGGTAGGCGTCGGAGGCGCCGAACTGTGCGATGCCCTTGGTGGACTGGGCGATGCCGGTGCCGCTTCCGGTCGCGGCGGTGTTGATGTCGACGTCGGGATGTTTCTTGGTGTAGGCGGGCACCCACAGGTTGAACAGCGGATACAGCAGGCTCGAGCCGGTCTCGACCAGCGTACTGCTGCCCCAGGCCGCGCCGGCGACTCCCAGCAGCAGGACCGCGCCGGCCCCGGCCAGGACCAGGCGGGCCCGCAGGGAAGCGGCAGATCTGTGATGACGCATGATTTCGAATCCCCCGGTTTGCGAATTTCGGAAATGCGCGTGGCGCATCCTTGCTGCGCCACGACGCCGCCCACTATGGGGCGCCAACATGACAGGATCGTGAAACCGGATGCGCGCCGTTCCGGCCGGTTCGAGATTTTGCGGTGCTGTCTGTATAATTTTCCCATGCGGTCTGCGCGAAAGTGGCGGAACCGGTAGACGCGCTGGATTTAGGATCCAGTGGGCTTTGCCCGTGAGAGTTCGAGTCTCTCCTTTCGCACCAGATTTCGCGCCGGCCGGCTCCTGCAGCAACGCGTTTCCATGAGTCGTCCACGGCCGGGCCCGCTGTCCGGTCGTCCCATGTCCCGAGGTAGCCAGAACATGCAAGTTTCCGTCGAACCGACCGGCGCTCTCGAGCGGCGCCTGACCGTGCAGGTCCCGGCAGACCGCATCGAGAAGCAGATCGAGGAGCGGCTGCAGTCATTGAGCCGGCGGGCGAAGATCAAGGGCTTCCGCCCCGGCAAGGTCCCCTACAAGGTGGTGCGCCAGCATTACGGCGACGACGTGCGCCAGGAAGTGCTGAGCGAGGTCATGCGCAGCAGCTTCAGCGAGGCAGTGGCGGAGAAGCAGCTCAACCCGGCCGGCGCGCCGCGGATCGAGCCGCAGTCCGCCGAGCCCGGGCAGGACCTGCGCTACACCGCCACCATCGAGGTGTATCCGGAGATCGAACTGACCGGCCTCGACGGCATCGAGGTCGAGCGCCCGCGGGTGGACATCACCGACGCGGACGTCGACGCGATGCTCGAGCGCATGCGCAAGCAGCATGCGACCTGGGACGAGGTCGAGCGTCCCGCGCAACAGGGCGACCGGGTCAACGTGGACTTCGAGGGCACCATCGACGGCGAGCCGTTCGCGGGCAACAAGGGCGAGAACACCGCGGTGGAGATCGGCGCCGGCAGCATGCTGCCGGAGTTCGAGGAGGCCCTGGAGGGCGCGGCGCCGGGGCAGGAGCTGTCCTTTGATGTGACCTTCCCGGACGACTACCATGGCGAGGAGGTGGCCGGGAAGACCGCCCGCTTCCGGGCGAACGTGCGCAGCGTCTCGGAGCCGCGGCTGCCCGAACTCGACGATGAATTCGCCAAGACCTTCGGGGTGACCGACGGCGGCGTCGGGAAGCTGCGGGAGCGCCTGCGCGAGAGCATGCAGCGGGAAGCCGAGCAGACGGCGCGCAACCGCGTCAAGCAGCAGGTGCTCGACGGGCTCGCCGCGGCCAACCCGGTCGAGGTCCCGGCGGCGCTGGTGGACGAGGAGATCGAGCGCCTGCGCAAGGACACCGCGGCCCGGATGGGCGTTCCCGAGGACCGCACGGCCGACCTTCCCCGCGAGCTGTTCGCCGAGCAGGCCGAGAAGCGCGTGCGGCTGGGCCTGCTGATCGGCGAGCTGATCCGTGAACAGGACATCCAGGTGGACCGGGACCGGCTCAGGGAGACGGTGGACGGCATGGTCGCCGGCTACGAGAATCCGGAAGAGATGGCGCGTGCCTACATGCAGAACCCGCAGGTGCTGCGCAGCCTCGAGGCGATGGTGCTCGAGGAGCAGGTCGTGGACCACCTGCTGGAGCGGGCCCGGGTCAGCGACAAGCCGGTCAGCTTCGACGAGCTGGTCAACCAGGCAGAGTGAATGCCGCAAGCACAGGTATGCAGCGATGAGTGAACGACACGAGGACTCCGGGGTCATGAACCCGCAGGCACTGAACCTGGTGCCGATGGTGGTGGAGCAGAGCGCGCGGGGCGAGCGCGCCTACGACATCTACTCGCGCCTGCTCAAGGAGCGCGTGGTTTTCGTCGTCGGGCCGGTCGAGGATTACATGGCCAACCTGGTGGTGGCACAGTTGCTGTTCCTGGAGTCCGAGAATCCGGACAAGGACATCCACCTGTACATCAACTCGCCGGGCGGCTCCGTCACCGCCGGGCTGGCGATCTACGACACCATGCAGTTCATCCGTTCCGACGTGAGCACCATCTGCCTGGGGCAGGCCGCCAGCATGGGGGCGCTGCTGCTGGCCGGGGGAGCGAAGAGCAAGCGCTTCTGCCTGCCGCACTCGCGCATGATGATCCACCAGCCGCTGGGCGGCTTCCAGGGCCAGGCCTCGGACATCGACATCCACGCGCGTGAAATCCTCAACATCCGCGAGCGCTTGAACCGGATCCTGGCCGGGCATACCGGACAGGACCTGAAGACGATCGAGCAGGACACCGATCGCGACCGTTTCATGAGCGGCGACGAGGGGGTGGAGTACGGTCTGATCGATGCCGTGCTCAGCGCCCGCAACGAGAGTCTGCCGCTCACCCAGGACCATGAATAGACAGCGCTTTCCCGTCTGTCGGCAAAGCGGCGACTTTCATGAGCCCGGTCATTTTGAAATACCCGGGTGACGTGATATACATCGTCCCTAGACAGACGTGATCGGGGTTTAGTGATGAGTAACGACACGCGTGGAAAGGGCGGAGACAACGGCAAGCTTCTCTATTGCTCGTTCTGCGGCAAGAGCCAGCACGAGGTCCGCAAGCTGATCGCCGGGCCCTCGGTGTTCGTCTGCGACGAGTGCGTGGACCTGTGCAACGACATCATCCGCGAGGAGCTGCAGGAGAAGGCCGAGAGTGAACGTGCCCGGCTTCCCACGCCGAAAGAGATCAAGAACGTTCTCGACGAGCACGTGATCGGGCAGGAATCGGCCAAGAAGGTGCTGTCGGTGGCGGTCTACAACCACTACAAGCGCCTCCAGGCACGCTCGGAGAAGGACGAGGTCGAGCTTTCCAAGAGCAACATCCTGCTGATCGGCCCGACCGGCTCCGGCAAGACGTTGCTGGCCGAGACCCTCGCGCGCATCCTCAACGTGCCCTTCACCATCGCGGACGCCACCACGCTGACCGAGGCGGGCTACGTCGGCGAGGACGTGGAGAACATCATCCAGAAGCTGCTGCAGAAATGCGACTACGATGTCGAGAAGGCACAGACCGGCATCGTATACATCGACGAGATCGACAAGATTTCGCGCAAGTCGGATAACCCGTCGATCACGCGGGACGTGTCCGGCGAGGGCGTGCAGCAGGCCCTGCTGAAGCTGATCGAGGGCACCATCGCCTCGGTGCCGCCCCAGGGCGGCCGCAAGCACCCGCAGCAGGAGTTCCTGCAGGTCGATACCCACAATATCCTGTTCATCTGCGGCGGCGCTTTCGCCGGGCTGGACCGGGTCATCCGCCAGCGCACGCAGAAGGGCGGCATCGGCTTCGTCGCCGAGGTCAACAGTCCGGACGACCACCGCGACTTCGGAGAGATCCTGTACGACGTGGAGCCGGAGGACCTGGTCAAGTACGGGTTGATCCCCGAGTTCGTGGGCCGCATGCCGGTGATCGCCACCCTCGACGAGCTGGACGAGGACGCGCTGGTGCGCATCCTGACCGAGCCGCGCAATTCGCTCGTCAAGCAGTACAAGAAGCTGTTCGAGATGGAGGGGTGCGAGCTCGAGTTCACCGAGGAATCGCTGCGCGCGACGGCCCGCAAGGCCATGGCCCGCAAGACCGGGGCGCGCGGCCTGCGCACGATCCTGGAAACCGCCCTGCTCGACACGATGTACGATCTCCCGTCGCTGGAGAACGTGAGCAAGGTGGTGCTCGACGAAGGGACCATCAACGGACAGGGCAAGCCCTATATCATCTATCAGAGCAAGGACTCCCAGGCCGTCGCCTCCGATTGACGGCCACCGTCGTCCCCGGGCGCGGGGCGGCGCCCGGGGGAGCACGTCCGATCCGCCGCGGTGCTTGAATTTTCGCCGGCAAGCCCGCATATCCCTGGCAAGAGTTATCCCGAGCGCGTCAGGTTCCGGCAGTGGGCAGCGAGCTGCAGCCACTGACGCGCCCGCCCGGGCAGGCGCCCGGGCCCAGCGAGCAGACGAGGAACATCAGCATGTCTAGCGAACAGCGCTCCCCGCAGAATCCGGAAGGCCAGAACCTTACCGCGCCGGTCCTGCCGTTGCGGGACGTGGTCGTGTATCCCCACATGGTCATCCCCCTGTTCGTCGGCCGGAAGAAGTCCATCCAGGCCCTCGAGGCCGCGATGGAGGCCGACAAGCAGATCCTGCTGGTGGCGCAGAAGAGCGCCGACGTGGACGAGCCGGCGCGCAAGGACATCTACGGCCTGGGTACCATGGCCACCATCCTGCAGCTGCTGAAGCTGCCGGATGGCACCGTCAAGGTGCTGGTCGAGGGTGCCTACCGCGCGGAGGTCAGGCAGCTGACGGTCGAGGAGGACTACTTCTCCGCCAGCTTCGAGGCGGTGGAGGAGACCGGCTCCGGCAAGGACCGGGAAATGAACGTGCTGATGCAGTCCGTGCTGTCGCTGTGCGACCAGTACGTCAAGCTCAACAAGAAGGTGCCGCCGGAGGTCCTGACGTCGCTGTCCGGCATCGAGGAGCCGGGGCGACTGGCCGACACCATCGCGGCCCACCTGTCGCTGAAGCTCGAGGACAAGCAGCGGATCCTGGAAATCTACGACGTGCGCGAGCGCCTCGAGCACGTGATGGCGCGGATCGAGTCCGAGATCGACCTGCTCGAGATCGAGAAGCGCATCCGCGGGCGCGTCAAGCAGCAGATGGAAAAGAGCCAGCGGGAGTACTACCTGAACGAGCAGGCCAAGGCGATCCAGAAGGAGCTGGGCGACCTCGATGAGACCGGCGGCAACGAGGTGGACGAGCTCGCGCGCAAGATCGAGAAGGCGGGCATGCCCAAGCAGGTCCGCAGGAAGGCCGAGGCCGAGCTGAACAAGCTGCGCATGATGTCGCCCATGGCGGCCGAGGCCAGCGTCGTTCGCAACTACATCGAGGCGCTGGCCAACGCCCCCTGGAAGAAGAAGACGCGGATCCGCCACGACCTGACGCGGGCCAGCGAAATCCTGGACCGGGATCACGACGGCCTGGAAAGGATCAAGGAGCGCATCGTCGAGTATCTCGCGGTGCAGCAGCGCGTGCGCAAGCTCAAGGGCCCGATACTGTGCCTGGTCGGTCCCCCGGGGGTGGGCAAGACCTCGCTCGGCCAGAGCGTCGCCGAATCCGTCAACCGGAAGTTCGTGCGGATGTCGCTGGGCGGCGTGCGCGACGAGGCCGAGATCCGCGGCCACCGGCGTACCTACATCGGCTCGATGCCGGGCAAGATCATCCAGAACCTGACACGGGTAGGCACACGCAACCCGCTGTTCGTGCTGGATGAAATCGACAAGATGGCGATGGATTTCCGGGGCGACCCCGCCTCGGCGCTGCTCGAGGTGCTCGATCCCGAGCAGAACAGCAACTTCAATGATCACTACCTCGAGGTGGATTTCGACCTCTCCGACGTGATGTTCATCGCCACCGCCAACACCATGAACATCCCGCCCGCACTGCTGGACCGCATGGAGGTGATCCGCATCCCCGGCTACACCGAGGACGAGAAGCTCAATATCGCCATGGGCCACCTGCTGCCCAAGCAGCTCCGCAACAACGGCATTCGCGAGGGCGAGCTGACGCTGACCGAGGATGCGGTGCGCGAGATGATCCGCCGCTACACCCGCGAGGCCGGCGTGCGCAACCTGGAGAGGGAGATCGCGAAGGTATGCCGAAAGGTGGTCAAGGAGCTGGTGACCAATCCCGAGCGTGAACAGGTGACTGTCGACCAGGAGCGCCTGAGCGAGTACCTGGGCGTGCCCCGCTACCGCTACGGCCTGGCGGAGAAGACGGACCAGGTCGGGCAGGTCACCGGTCTCGCCTGGACCGAGGTCGGGGGCGAGCTGCTGACCATCGAGGCAGCCGTGGTGCCGGGCAAGGGACGCCTGAGCCAGACCGGGCAGCTCGGCGAGGTGATGCAGGAGTCCATCAGCGCGGCCATGACCGTGGTGCGCAGCCGCGCGGCCACGCTGGGGATCCCGGCGGATTTCTACAGCAAGCATGACTTCCATGTGCACGTCCCGGAGGGCGCGATTCCGAAGGACGGTCCCAGCGCCGGGGTGGGCATGTGCACCGCCCTGATCTCCACGCTGACCGGGATTCCGGTGCGTGCCGAGGTGGCGATGACGGGCGAGATCACGCTGCGCGGCGAGATCCTGCCCATCGGCGGCCTGAAGGAAAAGCTCCTCGCAGCGCGTCGGGGCGGGATCCGGACGGTGTTGATCCCGGAGGAAAACCGCAAGGATCTGACGGAAATTTCGGAGAACATTACCGAAAGCCTGGATATCCGGCCGGTCCGCTGGATCGACGAGATGCTGCAGGTGGCCCTGCAGCGGGTACCGATTCCGCTCGACGACCCTGGGCAGTCCGAGGCGAAGGTCGGCGAGCAGGAATCTTCCGAGGCCGGCCAGGAGAGCGGTACGGTGCGGGCCCACTGAAGCCCGGAATCGGCCGGGAACGCTTGGTTGACACGCTTTTCCGGCGCTTGGTATAACTCGGAACAGCCGGTCGAGGAAGCGCCGGCACGGGCGAGTCG
Source organism: Gammaproteobacteria bacterium (assembly GCA_035638775.1). GTDB lineage: Bacteria > Pseudomonadota > Gammaproteobacteria > UBA5335 > SLRW01 > DASQZJ01. The sequence goes on along the minus strand of DASQZJ010000064.1, from coordinate 127,842 downwards.
CCTGCCGTCTCGCATGGGAGAACGGGCCGGCGAAACAAGGGTGCGGCTCGCTCCGAATGCGGCTTATAACGACTACTCATGCGGCACCCGGCCGTGCCACGGGCACGGAGAGACCATCCGGCATGGAAACCAGATAGGAGAATCTTGGACAATGAATAAATCACAACTGATCGAAGCTGTTGCGTCGTCCGCCAACCTGTCGAAGGCCGATGCGGGACGTGCAGTGGACGCGTTCGTGGATTCCGTCAACAAGGCGCTCAAGAAAGGGGATCAGGTATCGCTGGTGGGCTTCGGCACCTTCACCGTACGCAGCCGCGCAGCGCGTACCGGCCGGAATCCGCAGACCGGACAGACGATTACGATCAAAGCGAGCAAGGTGCCCGCTTTCAAGGCTGGTAAAGCGCTCAAGGATTCCGTAAACTAGCGCGCTCTCTCGGGTGCTTAGCTCAGCTGGGAGAGCATCGCCCTTACAAGGCGAATGTCGGGGGTTCGAATCCCTCAGCACCCACCACAGAGACGGAGTGGTAGTTCAGCTGGTTAGAATACCGGCCTGTCACGCCGGGGGTCGCGGGTTCGAGTCCCGTCCACTCCGCCAACGATGACAAGGGGCGCCCGTCGGGCGCCCTTTCTTGTTCAGGTCAGGCCACGGCCGGTCCGATGATGCGGCCGACCGCGGCGAATCCGGGAACTTGTGATGCTGCAGAGCATTCGCGACAGGGCGAGCGGCTGGCTCGCCGGCCTTCTGGTGGCGCTGATCAGCATTCCCTTCGCCCTGTGGGGGATCAACCGCTACTTCGGCGGCGGTGGTGAAGAGGTCGTGGCCAAGGTCAATGGCCAGCAGATCTCGGCCAATGCCTTCCAGCGCGAGTACGAACAGCGCTACACCCAGATCCAGCGGGCCTATGGTGATCAGTTCGACCCGAGCATGATCAACCAGGCCAAGTTCAAGCAGCAGGTGCTGGAGTCGATGATCCGGAACCGGCTGATCACCCAGCATATCCACGACGCCGGCTTCGCCATCTCGAACCAGGAACTGGCCAACCAGGTCGAGACGATCCCGGCCTTCCAGCAGAACGGCAAGTTCTCGGAAAAGCTCTACCGGGAGCGGCTCCAGCAGCAGGGTTACGGCCCCAGCCAGTTCGAGCAGAAGCTGCGCAACGCGATCGAGATCGATCAGCTTCGCAACGGTTTGCTCGGCACCGCCGTGGCGACCCGGAAGGACGTGGATGCCTACGTGCGGATGCGCTTCCAGAAGCGTGACGTGAGCTACCTGGAGATCGCGGCGAAGCACTTCCTCGGCCGGGTCAAGGTCAGCGACTCCCGGGTGCAGTCGTATTATCACGAGCATCGCTCCGACTACATGACGCCCGAACGGGTCCGGCTGAAGTACGTGGAGCTGTCGCCGCAGCAGGTGGCCGGGACGGTCAAGGTGACGCAGTCCGACCTGAAGCAGTATTACCAGAATCACATCAAGCGCTATACGACGGCGCCACGCCGCCACGCGCTGCATATCCTGATCAAGCCGAAGAACGGCAACGACGCGGCCGCGCGCGAGAAGGCCGAGCGAATCCGGAAGAAGGCACTGTCCGGTGAGTCGTTCCGCAAGCTGGCCCGGGAGTACTCGGACGATGCGGGCAGCGCCAAGCAGGGTGGCGACCTGGGCTGGGTATCGCCGGGCGAGATGGTCAAGCCCTTCGACAACGCCTTGTTCCATCTGAAGAAGGGGCAGATATCGAAGGTGGTCAAGACCCGCTACGGCTACCACATCATCAAGCTGGTGGGAGTTCAGCCCAAGCACACCAAGCCCTTCGATCAGGTGCAAAAGCAGGTCGAGCAGAGCTACCGCCAGCACCAGGCCAAGAGCGAGATGTACGACCTGGGGCAGAAGCTGGCCAACGTGACTTTCGAGCAGCCGGACTCGTTGCAGCCGGCGGCCAAGAAGCTCGGCCTCAAGATCCGCGAGACCGGCTGGATCACCCGCAAGGGCGGCAAGGGGATCGGGCAGAACGACAAGGTCGTCAAGGCCGCGTTCAAGCCGCAGGTGCTCAAGCAGGGCATGAACAGCGATCCCATCCAGCTCAAGAACGGCAAGGTGCTGGTGGTCCGGGCCGCCGAACACCAGAAGGCAAAGCAGAAGCCGCTGTCACAGGTACACGACGAGATCGTCGCGGCCCTGCGGCACCAGGAAGCGGAGAAGAAGGCCCGGGAAAAGGGGCAGTCCATCGTCCACCAGGAGCACGACAAGTGGCGCAGGCTTTCCTCGTTCAAGTCGATGCCCGGACTCAGTTACCATGATCCGGGCGCCATCGAGCGGGATGACCAGAAGCTCGACAGCGCGCTGGTCCAGGCGGTTTTCCGCATGCCCCGGCCGCAGGGAAACGGCAAGCAGGCGGTGATTCGCGGCGCCAGGCTCTCCAGCGGCGACTATGCCGTGGTGGCGCTCCACAAGGTCACGGATGGCAACCCCTCCGCGCTCGGCAAGAAGAAGCTCGCGAAGATCCGGGAGCAGCTGGGCGCGCGCCAGGGGAACGCGGAATTCGATGCCTACGTGCAGGCCCTCAGGGACAAGGGCAACGTCACCGAGTACAAGAGCAAGCTCCAGTAGCCCGCGGCCGGCTGCCCGGCCGCGGCGCGCACCGGACCCGCCGGCGGATCGCTACTCGCTTTCGGCCACCAGCCCCAGGATGTTGTAACCGGCGTCCACGTAAGTGATTTCGCCGGTGACGGCAGAGGCGAGGTTGGAGCACAGGAAGGCGGCGACGTTGCCGACCTCGTCGATGGTGATGTTGCGGCGCAGCGGCGCGGCGCGCTCGGCCTGGGCCAGCATGCTGCGAATCCCGCTGATGCCGGCCGCCGCCAGTGTCTTGATCGGACCGGCCGAGATCGCGTTGACCCGGATGCCTTCCGGGCCGAGATCGTAGGCCAGAAAGCGCACGTTCGCCTCCAGGCTCGCCTTGGCGGGCCCCATCACGTTGTAGCTGGGCACCGCCCGTACCGATCCCATGTAGGTCATCGTGAGCATGGCCCCGTTGCGGCCCTGCATCATCGGGCGGGCACCGCGCGCCAGTGCCGCGAAGCTGTAGGCGCTGACGTCGTGGGCGACGCGATAGCTCTCCCGGGTGACCGCGTCGATGTAGCGGCCCTCCAGTGCCTCGCGCGGGGCGAAGCCGATCGAGTGCACCAGGATGTCCAGCCCGTCCCAGTGCTCGCCCAGGGAGCGGAACAGGCCGTCGATCTCCTCGTCCAGGGTGACGTCACAGGGGAAGCACAGCCGGGAGTCCAGCTCGGCCGCGAACTTCTCCACCCGCGGGCGCAGCTTGTCGTTGGGGTAGGTGAAGGCGAGCTCCGCGCCTTCGCGGTGCATGGCGCGGGCGATGCCCCAGGCGATGGAGCGGTTGCTGGCCACGCCCGTGATCAGGGCGCGCTTGCCGGACAGGAATCCCATGGCTGTTCCTTGCTCGTTGACGACCGATGTGGCGGTACGGGGAGATTCCCCGCCAGAGCGGGAAAATAGCGGAAGGACGAATCTCCTTTCAAGCTCTCGTTCGCCGCGGCACCGGCGCGATGTCAGCCGCCCGACTGGGCCAGAACGTCGACGTGCAGCACCAGCTGCTGGCCCGGCTGCAGGTACTCCCCGCGGCTGATGTCATTCCAGTCGCGCAGCTGCGCGACGCTGACGTTGAAGCGCTGCGAGATGCGCGAAAGCGAATCCCCGCGGTGGACGGTGTAATGCACGGTCCGCAACCGACGGGCGGGCTCGGTCGAGGCGAATGCGTCACCGGTCCAGATCACCAGGCGGGTGCCCGTGTGCAGGGTGTCTCCCGGCGCCATGCCGTTCCAGCGGGCCAGCCGCGAGACACGGACGCCGTAGCGCCGCGCGATGCTCCACAGCGAATCGCCCCGACGCACCACGTGCATCCGCTTGCGTGCCCCGTGCGGCCGCTCCTTGAGGCGGCGCAGACGCTGGTACTCGCTGAGGGTGTAGCGGCTGAGCTTCTTGCTGGGCTCGGGCAGCAGGATGTGATGGCCGGCGCGAATGATCCGGCCGTGGATGTGGTTCACCCTCTGCAGCAGCGCCACGGTCGTGTGGGAGCGTTTTGCGAGCCGGTTCAGGGTCTCGCCCCGGCGGATGCGGTGCCGCACCCACTGCACCCGCTGCGACGGGTCCAGCTGCGCCAGGTGACGGCGCAGGTCGCGGGCGTCCGCGACCGGCACAAGCAGCCGATGGGGCCCGTGCGGTGCCGTCGCCCAGCGGTTGTAGCCCGGGTTGTAGCGATACAGGTCGGCCAGGCTGATGCCGGCCATGCGGGCCGCCTTGGCCAGGTCGATCTGGCTCTTCAGCCGCACGGTCTCCAGGTACGGCCTGTCCGGGATCGGCGGGAGCCTCACTCCGTAGCGGGAAGGGTCCGAAATGATCACGCTCAATGCCAGGAGCTTGGGCACGTAGCGCGTGGTCTCGTCGGGCAGGGAAATGTCCCAGAACGTTTGGGGCCGGTGCCGGCGGCGGTTGGCCCGCAACTGCGCGTCGATGCGGCCGCGGCCGGCGTTGTAGGAGGCCAGCGCCAGCAGCCAGTTGCCGTCGAAGTCATCGGCCAGGCCCTGCAGGTAATCGAGCGCCGCGCGGGTGGAATCCGGTATGTCCCTGCGCCCGTCGAACCACCAGCTCTGGCGCAGTCCGAAGCGACGGGCCGTCCCGGGGATGAACTGCCACAGGCCGGCGGCGCGTCCCTGCGAGTAGGCGAAGGGGTCGTAGCCGCTCTCCACGGCGGGCAGCAGGGCCAGCTCCGTGGGCATTCCGCGCTTGCGGATCTGCTGCGTGATCATGTAGAGGTACGGCTCGGCACGCTGGAGCATGATCTCCACCGTCCCCGGGTGGGCGGCGTACCTCGCAAGCTCCTCACGCACCGCCGTGCGGTCCTTGCCCGGCAGGCGGAAACCGGCGCGCAGCACCGGCCAGATCGTGTCGGGCGGACTGTCATTGGCGGGCGCGGCATCGGTCGCGGCGACCGCCTGCTCTTGCGCCGTCGGTGCGACGGCGGCGCCGTTGCCGCCGATCGCGGCGGCCGCCGAGGAGCTGCCGTCGGATGCCGTTCCGGATGGCGTGGGGGAGGCGCCCGATGCGGATGTGAGGTGGGCCATGCTGCAGCCGCCGAGGCCGAGAGCGAACAGGACGGGGGTCAGCAGGCTCGCTGCGAGGCGGGTGAGGACGCGCGTCGAGATAGTCATGGTGTTGCCGCCGGACCTGTTGGCTGACCTCGGGTTGTTCTGGTTTTGGCGTGCCCGGGAGCCGGCGGCCTAGAAGTTGTCCTTCCACCTGCGCAGCTCTGCGAATACCTCCGTGTCGCCGCCCAGCGCGTGCCCCGCGTGCTTCTCCGCCGCGGCCCTGACCTCCGGCCGGTCCCAGCGCAGGAACGGGTTGGTGTCGAGCTCCGCCCCCATGCGGCTGGGAAGCGTCGGCATGTCTTCATCGCGCCGTTGCCGGGCTTCCTCCTGCCTCGCCTGCAACGCCGGGTTGTCCGGCTCCACTGCCAGCGCGAAGCGGATGTTCTTGAGCGTGTATTCGTGTCCGCAGTATATCGCGGTTTCCGGGGGCAGACTGCGCAGCCGGTCGAGGGATTGGCGCATCTGGTCGGGCGTTCCCTCGAACAGCCGCCCGCAGCCGACCGCGAACAGCGTGTCGCCGCAGAGCAGGCTGCCGTCGCCGTGGTAGGCGATGTGACCGGCGGTATGGCCCGGGATGTCGATCACCCGGAAGCTCGTCGCCAGCGTCGGCGGCTCGACCACGTCACCGCCGGAAACGGGATTGCTGCACGCCGGGATGCTTTCGCCCGCCGGCCCGAAGACCGGCACGTCGAACGCGTCCGCCAGGCTGGCGACGCCGCCGACGTGGTCCGGATGATGGTGGGTGACCAGGATCGCGGCCAGCGCCAGGTCCTTGCGTCCCAGGTAGTCGCGCACGGGGGCGGCATCGCCCGGATCGACCGCCACGCAGGCCTCCGCTCCGGGTCGACGCAGCATCCAGATATAGTTGTCGCGGAACGCGCGAACAGGATGATACTCGAGCATGGCAAAATGGTGACAGGCCCGGCACGGGCGGTCAATTGACGGCCGGCCGTGATTTCGCCCAACAGGCCGACGGCAGCGCCGGGATGCGGTACCGCCCCGGACCGGGTTAGTATTCCCCCGGGAGATACCTTCTGGAAGATTGGTAAGTCGCAGCAGCCGCCGGGAAGAGCCGGCCGGCCCGGGTGGCAGCCACGGTGGACACGGTGAAGGGAGTACGCGCGGAACACGGCCAGACGCTGGAGCAGTGGCTGCGCAGGCCGCTCGGGCAGCGCGTGTACCAGGCCGAGCTCTCCCTGCTGAGAGAGTATCTCCCCGGCGTGTTCGGTTTTTTTGCCCTGCAGCTCGGCTACTGGGGCCCCGAACGCGAGCTGCTGGGCGACCTCAAGGTGCTGAACCGCTACCGCGTAGGTCCCGACGGGTCCCAGGCCGAAGTGCGTGCCCGGCTCGATCAGCTGCCGTTCCAGTCGGAGAGCGTCGACGCGGTAGTCCTTCCCCATACGCTCGAATTCACCGAGCATCCGCACCGGCTGCTGCGCGAGGTGGACCGGATCCTGGTTGCGCAGGGTCACGTCGTGGTGCTGGCGTTCAACCCGTGGGGCCTGTGGGGGCTGCGCAAGCTGCTGCACCGCGACCGCGGCGAGCCCCCGTGGTCGGCGCGGCTGCTGGGAGAACGGCGTATTCGTGACTGGCTGTCGCTGCTGGGCTACGACATCGTGCAGGCGCGCCGCTACTTCTACCGGCTGCCGGTCGGCAACCGGCGGCTGCTGGAGCGCCTGGCGTTCATGGAACGCGCCGGACCGCGCATCTGGCCCCTGATGCCCGGCGCCTATATGCTGCTCGCTCGCAAGCGCGTGTGCACGCTGACCCCCATCCGGCCGCGCCGTCGGCTGCGGCGCGCGGTCGCCGCTCCGGCGCTGGCCGGCAGCCACAGGCAGTCGCATTGAGCCGCAACGTGACCATCTACACCGACGGCGCCTGCCGCGGCAACCCGGGTCCGGGCGGCTGGGGCGTGCTGATGCGCTACGGCCGGCACGAGAAGACGCTGCACGGGGGCGAGCCCGATACCACCAACAACCGCATGGAGCTGACCGCGGCGATCCGGGGACTGGAAGCGCTCCGGCGCCCGTGCACGGTCGACCTGTACACCGATTCGCGCTATCTGCGCGACGGCATTACCCGGTGGCTTGCCAACTGGCGTCGTAACGGCTGGCGCACGGCGGGCCGCAAGCCGGTGAAGAACGAGGACCTGTGGCGGCGCCTGGACGAGCTGGCCGCACGCCACCGGATCCGGTGGCACTGGGTGCGCGGTCACCAGGGAAACGACGGCAACGAGCGTGCGGACGCCCTGGCCAACCGCGGCGTGGACGAGGTGACGGGCCGGGCCCGCGCCTGAGCGACGGGAGGCGGGAATGCGCCAGATCGTGCTGGATACGGAGACCACCGGCCTGGAACCGGAGGCCGGGCACCGGATCATCGAGATCGGCTGCGTGGAGCTGGTGAGCCGGCGTTTCACCGGCCGGCGCTTCCACGAGTACCTCAATCCCGAGCGGGACATCGACGAGGGTGCCGTCGAGGTGCACGGCCTGACCCTGGAGCAGCTGCGGGACAAGCCGCGCTTCGTCGACATCGTCCCGGAGCTGCTCGGGTTCCTGGACGGCGCCGAGCTCGTGATCCACAACGCGCCCTTCGACGTCGGCTTCATCAACCACGAGCTGCGGCGCGTCGGGAGCGAGGTGGAGGACATCGCGCAGCGCTGCCGCATCCTGGACACGCTGGAAATGGCCCGGCGGCTGCACCCGGGGCAGAAGAACAGCCTCGATGCCCTGTGCCGGCGCTACGAGATCGACAACAGCCAGCGGCAGCTGCACGGGGCGCTGCTGGACGCGGAGATCCTGGCCGACGTCTACCTGGCCATGACCGGCGGCCAGGTGGCGCTGTCGCTCGACGGAGCGCAGGGCGGGCGGACGTCCGACGGCGGTGCGGGCCCCGGCGGCGCGTCGCCGCACCGACCGGTGGTGCGGACGGGCACCCCCCTGCGCGTCGTGCGTGCGAGCGAGGAGGAGCTGGCCGAGCATGCCCGCCGGCTCGAGGCCGTCGCTGAAGCCAGCGGCGGCCGCTGCGTCTGGCATGCCCTGGAGCGGGACCCCGCGGACTGAGCCGGGCTCAGCGGAAGTAGTAGAGCACCAGGTACAGCGCCAGCAGCACCGCGACCCACAGCACCATGCTGCCCGTGGGCCAGGTGCGGGCCAGGCGGCCCTGCGGCCCGTGGTGACGCGCGAGCAGGGTGACGGTTCCGCCGAAGATGGTGATCCCGGCCTCCTTGAATCCCTGCCAGGCCCGCCCTCCCGTGCCCAGGAACGCGGTCACGGTGGCCGGCAGGGCCCGCCGGTAGATCCAGTCGGAGTCCAGCAGGATACGCCGGCCCGGCCGGGGCCACAGCCCGGTGCGCAGCAGCAGTGCGAAGCCCGCGACGGTCAGGGCCAGCAGCTGCAGGGTGCCGAGCACGTGGCCGGGCGTATACGGGTTGTCGTGCACGGGGTAGGGCAGCAGGTTCCAGACGATCGCGGGGTGCACCCCGATCGCCAGCAGGGCGCCCGCGGTGATCGCCATGGCCAGCAGCATGTTGCGCGGCGCCTCCGCCACCTCGAGCCCGGCATCGCGGTTGAAGAAGGCGTACCACACGACCTTCACGCCGGCGAGCAGGAAGATCCCGGCGGCGCCGAATACCAGTACCAGCCACACCCACTCGTGATGCGTGTCCGCGGCGGCCTTGAGCAACAGTGCCTTGCTGGTATAGCCGGCGAACAGCGGCGCCGACATGCCGAGCGAAGCCAGGATGCAGAAAGTCGTGGTCCAGGGCATGGACCGGTAAAGGCCGCCCAGCTCGGTGGCCCGTGCCGTGCCGGTTCGTGTCATCACCGCGCCCATGCACATGAACAGCAGACTCTTGTACAGCACATGGCTGACGGCGTGCGCGGCTGCGCCGTCGATCCCCAGCTGCGTGCCGATGCCGATGCCGATGACCATGAAGCCCAGCTGGTTGATCAGGCAGTAGCCGAGCACCCGCCGCAGGTCGTTCTCCACCGCGGCATAGATCAGGGTGAAGATCACCGTCGCCACGCCGATCCAGATCAGGATCTCGGTCCCGGCAAAGCCCCGCGCCAGCGCGTAGATCGCCATCTTGGTGGTGAACACGCTCAGGAATACCGAGCCCCCCGGCGTGGCTTCGGGGTAGGCATCGGTGAGCCAGTTGTGCAGCAGCGGAAAGGCGGCCTTGATGCCGAAGGCCAGGAACAGCAGGATCGAGCCCAGACCGGCCAGGGTCATGTGGTCGAAACCGATCGAGCCGGTCTGGACGAAGCGCACGGCACCCCCGGACAGCAGCAGCACGCCGGAGGTGATCTGGACCAGCAGGTAGCGCAGGCCGGCGGCGTAGGCGCGCGTGCTGCGACTGGCCCAGACCAGGAATACCGAGGCGACCGCCGTCAGCTCCCAGAAGGCGAACAGGGTGATCAGGTCGCCGGCGAACACGGCGCCGATCGCGGTGCCGGCATAGACCAGCGAGGCCACCTGCTGCATCGGGTCGCGCACCTTGAGCGAGAACAGCACCCCGGCGAAGGCGGCGAAGTAGAACACGTACCCGAAGACCTGGCTGAGCGCGTCCACGCGGACCAGCGTGAGCGTCTGGCCGAACAGCACGGGGTGGCCCGCCGTGCCGTGCGGCAGCAGCGCCAGGTGCAGCGCTCCCAGCACCGGCAGCAGCAGCATGTAGGCTCCCCGGACCCGGCCGCGCAGGAACGGCACCAGCAGCACGCCGACCGCCAGGATCACGCCCGGCGGGGTGTGCAGCAGCCACCCGGGCATGTCAGCCGTCATAGTAGTCCTCTCCGCGTCCCGCGAGCCGGGCGATCAGGGCGCCACCGGCGGCGATCAGCGCACTGCTGACCAGGCCGGCGACGGCGTAGAAGCCGAACAGGCCCTCCACGGCGAAATCGGCGCGGCGGCCCACGAACAGGCCGGCCAGGACGGTCAGGGCGGCGATCGCCCAGGTCCAGGCAAAGGCCCGCCGGCCGTTCCGCCTGTCGCGCCGTTCGCTCATCCGCCACTCCCCGTCGCGTTCACCAGCGGCATCAGCATGTGCACGATGGGCTGGGCATAGAAGAACAGCACCACGCAGCCCAGCGCGGTGATGCTGAGCGGCACCAGGCACAAAAGCGGCGCCTCGCGGACGCCGGCCACGTCCCCGCCGTCCCCGGGAGCCAGGAAGAAGGCGCGCGCCACGATGGTCATGAGGTAGCCGATGTTGAGCAGCGAGCTGAGCATCAGCGCCGCCAGCAGCAGGTACCGGTGGGCCTCGATGGTGCCCATCGCCAGCAGCCACTTGCTCCAGGCGCCCCCGCCGGGGGGCAGTCCGATGATGCTGAGGGTTCCCAGCAGGAACGCCAGCATGGTCACGGGCATCCGGCGGCCGATGCCGTTGAGCTCGCTTACGCGGGTCTTGTGCGTGGTGACCGCGATCGCCCCGGCGCAGAAGAACAGCGTGATCTTGGCGAAGGCGTGCATCACCAGGTGCAGGCTGCCGCCGATGATGCCCCAGCGGGTGGCCAGGGTGGCGCCGAGCACGATGTAGGAGAGTTGGCTGACGGTGGAGTAGGCCAGCCGCGCCTTGAGGTCGTCCTGGAGCATCGCGACCAGCGAGGCGGTCACCAGCGTGAAGCCGGCCACGTACATCAGCCATACGCTGGCGCCGGTCTGCGTCAGCAGGTGCGTGCCGAAGACGTAGATCACCACCTTGAGCACCGTGAACACGCCGGCCTTGACCACCGCCACCGCGTGCAGCAGGGCGCTGACGGGAGTCGGTGCGACCATGGCCGACGGCAGCCAGCGGTGGAAGGGCATTAGCGCCGCCTTGCCGATGCCGAACAGGTACAGCCCGAGCAGCACCGGGACCACGGCGTGCCGCACGCGTCCGGCGAGGATGCCGCCGGGCTGGAAGCTGAGCGTGCCCGCGATGGCCCAGGTCCAGACGATCGCCAGCAGCAGCAACCCGATCGAGGTCCCCATCAGCAGCCCCAGGTAGACGCGCCCGGCGCGACGGGCCTCCGGCGTCTCCCTGTGGATCACCAGGGGATAGGTGGACAGGGTCAGCGCCTCGTAGAAAACGAACAGGGTGAACAGGTTGGAGGCGAAGGCGATGCCCATGGCGCTGGCCAGCGCCAGCGGGAAGAACGCGTAGAAGCGCGTCTGGTGTGATTCGTGCTCGGCGCGCATGTAGCCGATGCTGTAAATCGCGGTGGCGATCCACAGGCCCGACGCGACCAGGGCGAAGAGCATGCCCAGGGGCTCCAGCCGGAAGCCCAGGGAGATCCCGGGCAGCACCCGGAACAGCTGGAGCGCCGGCCGGTGGCCGGCGAGCACGGACGGGAGCAGGCTGACCACCAGGGCGAACAGGGCCAGCGTGGTCAGCACGCTGATCGCCTCGCGCAGGTTGGGCCAGCGCCCGGCGCGCGTGATCAGCACCGAGGCGGCGAGCGGTACGACGATGGTCGCCAGCATGGTGGCCTGGGGCGTCATGAGCCCAGCCCCATGAGCATGGCCGCCGCGCGTCCCGCCGTCCCCACGGTCAGATGCGGGTTGATCCCGAACCAGATATTCGCCAGCACCAGGATCCATGTCGGGACCAGCATCGACAGTGGCGCCTCGCGGATGGCGGTCAGGTCACGGCCGGGATTGGGCTCGCGCAGGTAGGCGGCCTCGATCACGCGCCAGACGTAGATCAGGGCCAGCAGCGAGCCGACCAGGATCAGCAGCGCGAGCCACCACCAGCCCTTCTGCAGGGCTGCCATCACCAGGTACCACTTGCTGATGAAACCCACGGTCAGCGGCATCCCCACCAGGCTGAAGCCGGCGATCACGATCGCGGCCATGGTCCACGGCATGCGGCGTCCCAGGCCGGCCATGTCGGCCAGCTGCATGGAATTCAGCCGGGGCACGATGCAGCCGATGGCGAGGAACAGCGCACCTTTCATCAGGGCGTGGTTGAACAGGTGCAGGATCCCGGCGGTGAGCCCGGTGGCGGTCGCCATCCCGATGCCCAGGGTGATGTAACCGATCTGGGCGACGCTGGAGTACGCGAACATGCGCTTGATGTTGTTCTGGAAGATGGCGCCGACCGACGCGAACAGGATGGCGATGCTGCTCAGCGCCAGCAGGATCGGGCCGAACGGCATCGCGTGGAAGGAGAACGGCATGCCGAACACGTCGTAGGCGAAGCGCAGCAGCAGGTAGATCGCCACCTTGGTGGAAGTGGAGGCGAGGAAGCTGGTCGCGGCCGATGGGGCGTACGTGTACGCGTTGGGCAGCCACAGGTGCAGCGGGAACATGGCCAGCTTGAGCCCGATGCCCACGGTGAAGAAGGCGAAGGCCACCTGCACGGTGCGCATCTGCATCACTTCCGGCAGGCGACGGGCGAGATCGGCCATGTTGAGGGTCCCCGTCGAGATGTACATGAAACCGATCGCGATCAGGATGAAGGTGCCGCCGATGGTGCCCATCACCAGGTACTGGAACGACGCCGTGAGCGCGCGCCGGTCGCGCCCCATGCTGATCAGGATGTAGGAGGCGAGCGACGAGATCTCCAGGAACACGAACACGTTGAAGGCGTCGCCGGTGGTGGTCATGCCCAGCAGCCCGGTGAGGCAGAGCAGGAATGCCGTGTAGAAGAGATAGGCGCGACGGTTGCCCACTTCGAACAGCACGCTGCGGCGGGCGTACGGAAGCACCACGGCACCGATGCCGGAGACCAGGACCAGGACGAAGGCGTTGAGCAGGTCGACCCGGTACTCGATGCCCCAGGGCGGCATCCAGCCACCCATGTGGTACGAGATCGGGCCCACACCGAGCACATGCCGCAGCAGCAACACCGAGATCGCCAGGCAGATCCAGCTCACCGCCACCGACAGCAGCCACGCGGGCGTGGCCCGCCGCAGCAGAAAGCACAGCGGCGCCGAGATCAGCGGGATCACCACCTGTAGCGCGGGAAGGTTGTGGAACGTCACAGACTCTTGTCCTGATCGTGTATTTCGTCTTCTTCCATCGTGCCGTAGGCCTCGTAGATGCGGACCACCAGGGCCGAGCCCACGGCGGTGGTCGCCACGCCCACGACGATTGCGGTCAGGATCAGCACGCTGGGGATCGGGTTGGTGTAGAGGTGATATCCCCTGGCGATGATCGGGGCCGTGGCCCCGTGCACCTTGCCCATGCTGATGTAGAGAATGAACACGGAGGTCTGGAATATGTTCAGACCGACCACTTTCTTGATCAGATTGCCCTGGGCGATGACGACGTAGAAGCCGCCCATCATCAGCAGCACCACGATCCAGTAGTTGTACAGGCCCAGGAACGTGCTCATTCGCGGTCTTCTTCCCCGTCGTCTTCCCCGCGGCCGGCGAACATGTAGACGATGATGATCATGGCGCTGGATACGGCGACCCCGACGCCGAACTCGATCAGCATGATCCCCAGTTCCTGGCCCTCCGCAGGCGCGTGGGCGAGCACGTTGTAGTCGAGGAAGTTGCCGCCCAGCGCCAGGGTCGCCACCCCGGTGCCGGCGTAGATCAGAAGGCCCACCGCGACCAGGTTGTGCGCGAGCCATCCCGGCAGCACGCGGCGTCCCTGGCGCACGCCGAAGATCAGCGCGTAGAGGATGAAGCCCGCGGCGAAGATCACGCCGGCCTGGAAGCCGCCCCCGGGGCCGAAATCCCCGTGGAACTGCACGTACAGCGCGAACAGCAGGATCAGCGGCAGCAGCAGCTTGGCGACAACGCGCAGGACCAAGTGCCCGGTCATGAGTCGTCCCCCCCGTCACGCGGCCGGTTGGGGCGCCGCCGCCGCACCCCGAGCAGGATCGTTACCCCGACCACCGCCGTGAACACGACGGTGGTCTCTCCCAGCGTGTCGTAGCCGCGATAGCTCGCCAGCACCGAGGTGACGACGTTGGGGACGTTGGTCTTGGGCATCGACTCCCGCAGGTAGCGCGGCGCCACGTGATGGTTGGCCGGCGCCCCGGGGCTGCCGTAATGGGGCATGTCGAGGGTGCCGTAGATCAGCGCGGTCCCGGTGACGAGCACCACCAGCAACGGCAGGGCGCGGGTGCGGATCGACCGCTTGGACCGCCGCGAAGTCAGCGCGAGCGTGCTCAGCATCAGCACGGTGGAGATGCCGGCACCCACCGCCGCTTCGGTGAAGGCGACGTCGACCGCGTCCATCACCACGAACAGCCCCGCCGATACGAAGCTGTAGAGTCCGGCCAGCATCACCACCGCGAACAGGCTGCGCAGGCGGATGATGGTGAGCGCGGTGATGCCGAGCAGGGTGAGCAGCGAAATGTCGACTACGACGCCGATGGCCCGTCCTCCTCCTGCTCTTCGTCCTCAGCGGTGATCGGCACCTGCCCGTCGCGCAACGCGGCCTTGGCGAGGGCGTGCGTGGCCACGGGATTGGTGAACCAGAGGAACGCCAGGATGATCAGCAGCTTGATCGTGGCCATCGACCAGCCGGCAAGGAAGCAGAAGCCGACCAGCGTCAGGCCGACACCCAGGGTGTCGGTGATCCCGGCGCCGTGCATGCGCGTGAAGAAATCCGGGAAGCGCAACAGCCCCACGGCGCCCACCACCAGGAAGAAGGCGCCACCCGCGAGGAACGCCCAGGCAAGACCGGTCGCGACCAGGTGGATCATCGTCGGCCTCCGGTGTCGCGGTCCCGCCGGGCGGCACCCATGTTCCAGCCCTCCATGAACTTGAGCACCGCGATGGTGCTGACGAAGTTGATCAGGGCATAGACCAGCGCGATGTCGAGCCATTGGGGCCGACCGTTGAGGAATCCCAGCGCCGCAATGATCACCACGGTGGCAGAGCCGAACAGGTTGATCGCCAGGATCCGGTCGTACACCGTCGGTCCCAGCACCGCGCGCGCCAGGCACAGCAGCATGGTGACCAGGATCGCGATGGTGATCACGGCGACCATCGGCTCAGCCTTCCCAGGCCGTGACGCGTCGGTCCATCTCGCCCTCGGCCAGACCGTCCGCGGCGTCGCGGGAAATCGCGTGCACCTCGATCTCGTCGGGGTACACCTCCAGGGACACCGTTCCCGGAGTGAGGGTGATCGAGTTGGCGAAGATCACCCGGCCAAGGTCCGAGTGCTGGGAGGCCCGGACCCGGAACACGGTGGGCGAGATGCCCATGTCCCGCCGCAGGATGTGCCGGGTCACGTCGAGATTGGCCTTGACGATCTCGAGGAGCAGCCACAACCAGTAGGCTATCGCTTTCGGCGTCAGGTGGACCGGATGACCCTCGCGGTCGACCACGTCCATGCGATGCGAGATCAACGCGACCAGCAGCACGGACCCGCCGCCCAGCGCCAGCAGGTAAGGCTGGGTGTCCCCGGACAGGAGCATCCACAACACACCCAGGGCCAATCCCAGACTGATGAGGTGGGCCACGATGTTACCCCTGTTTGGCGACGGAATCGTTGGTTGCCGGATGCGGCAACCGCCGGGGCCGCGGAAAGCGCCCTGGTCGGCGAAGCGGCGCACTGACCCGGCCCCGACCGGGTCAGTAACGGCCGGGCAGCGCCCGGACCGCTGATCGTCTCCTCCCGGCCGGGCTCGAGCATCGGCGCGAAGCGATTTACGAACGGGCGTTCGCCCGACAAAGGTGGATAACCTAACCATCGCCCCCAGCGCAAGTCAACACTGGTGCGGCCGGCTGCGGTTGACCTGGATCAGATTGGCTCGCGAGGGGCTGGGATAGGTTCTGGCGATGGCCGGGCAAACCAGCGGAAAGGGTGCCGGGGGGCACCGCGAGGCGGGCAGTTCGCGGCGGGACGGTGCTTCCGGGGCGCTGCGCTGCGGGCTGGTGCCGGAGTGCGGGATCCTCTGCAACCGGGACGGGCCGGGTGCACCGGGCGTATCCCGCCGGCGGCTCGCCCGGGGCGCCGTGCTGGTCACCGCGGGCACCCCCGCGGTACGGGTCTTCGGTATCCGCCGCGGACTGGTGCGCCTGTGGCGGGCCGGGGGCCCGCCCGCGGGCGAACGCACCGTGGCCCTGCTGGGGGCCGGCGATATGCTGGGGCTGGGAGCACTGGACGACCCGGTGTGGCAGTATCATGCGACCGTGGTGCTGGCGACAGAGCTCTGCGTGGTCCCGCTGGCGGCGTTCCTGGAGCGGGCGGATGCGGACCTGGCCTTCTGCCGGCACGTCTCCGGCCTGCTCGCCCGGCGGATGCGCTCCCTGCGCGCAGAGGGCGCGAGCGACCGTGCCACGGGGCTGGACGCGCGGCTCTCCTCCCTGCTGCAGAGGCTGGCCGCGGAGGACCCGACACCGGCCGCGGTCGACGCCGGCCGCCCCCGGTCGATGCTCCCCCCTTCGGAGCTGGCGCGGCTCCTGAACGAGTCCGAGAACGCCGTCCGTAATGCACTGGAGAGGCTGGAAAAAGGGGATTTCTCCTGAAGCCTGCCCCGGTCCCGCAGGATCCCCGGCAACCGCCATCCCGGCCCGCTGTCGGCCCGGACCGACGCCGCGCCGGCGCCGGTCCGGGGAGCGCATCCGGGCGCGGGCGGCTGGACGAACGCGCGCAGCCTGTTAGCATGGAACTCAAACGTAGCATGGAGCCTTGAGATGCGCGGAGCGGCGCGCGGGTGCGACCGGGTGACGACGGGGCCGTGGATGCGTGAGCAGCCCGGCAGGAACCGGGCACGCGCAAGGCCTTGCACAAGCAATGGGGGAGACGGTCCGGCACCGCCGGGACGGTCTCCCGGTCCGCCGGCCAGGGGGGGTGCGCATGGCTTCCGTCGTCACTGACGGGCGGGAACACCGAATCCCGGTCCGGGAACAGGTCGCGGCCGACCTGATCGTACGCTACCTCGAACGCATCGGCGTGGACTACGTGTTCGGTGTGCCTGGGGGCGCGATCGAGCCACTGTTCGATGCGCTGGCGCGCAGCGCCCGACGCGGCGGGCCGCGGGTGGTGGTCGCCCGCCACGAGACCGGGGCCGCGTTCATGGCGGAGGGGTATGCGCGGCAGACGGGTCGGCTGGGGGTCTGCTGCGCGACCACCGGCCCGGGCTCGACCAACATGGTCACCGGCGTTGCCAGCGCCCACGACAACCACGTGGCACTGCTCGCGATTACCGGGCAGACGCCGCTCGCCACGTTCGGCAAGGGCGCGTTCCAGGAATCCTCCTGCACCGGCATCAACACGGTCGGGATTTACGCCAACTGCACCCGGTACAATTCCCTCGTGTCCCACCAGGACCAGCTCGAGCAGAAGCTCGTCAGCGCCATCATGACGGCGGTCCACGCCCCTTCCGGCCCGGCCCATCTGAGCATCCCCCTGGACGTGCTGCGCGGCCCGGTACGCGGGCAGGCCCCGAGCTACGACCTCGAGTCCCTGCTGCGACCGCGCGAGTTCGTCGACGAGCCGGCGCTGGCGGCGCTGGCGGAGGAGATCGGACGCGCGCACCGGCCGGTGTTCGTGATCGGCGACGAATGCCACGAGGCGGCCGCGGCAATCCTCGACCTGGCCATGCTGCTCGATGCGCCGGTCGTGACCACGCCGGACGGCAAGGGCCTGGTGAGCCCGTGGCACCCCCTGTTCCGTGGCGTGATCGGGTTCGCCGGGCATGCCGAGGCGCACGCCACGCTTCAGGATCCCCGCGTCGACCTGGTGGTCGCGGTCGGGACCGACCTGTCCGAGTGGAGCACCGGCGGCTGGGACGGGGAGGCGATACTCACCAGCCACCTGGTGCACGTGGAGTACACCGCGTCCAACCTCACCCGCTCGCCCATGGCGCGTCTGCACGTGGCGGGCAGCTTCGACCGCATCTTCGCATCGCTGATCGAGCGCTTCGAAACCGACGCCGGACGCCGGCGACGCGATCGCCATCTGGCCCGGGCTCGTGAGAACCTGCGCACGGGCGAGCGGGCCTTCCGCTTCGACGACGAGGCCGCGTTCGGCCGGCCGTCGACCCCGATCACGCCGCAGTATCTGATGAACTGCCTGGCGCGCGCGTTTCCGCCGAGCACCAAGTATTTCGCCGATACCGGCAACAGCGTGGCCTGGGTGACCCACTACCTCGAGCCGCCGGACCGGCGCATCGCCGGGCCCCGTTCGATCGGCGGCGGCGTGTTCCGGGCCTGCGTCAAGTTCGCCTCGATGGGCTGGGCCATCGGCGTTGCGGTCGGATGCTCCCTGGCCTACCGGGACGGCCCGGTGGTATGCGTCACCGGAGACGGCAGCGTGCTGATGTCGGGCCAGGAGCTCACCGTGGCAGTGGAGCACGGCCTGCCGTTGGTCTTCGTGATTCTCAACGACAGCGCGCTCGGCATGGTCAAGCACGGTCAGCGCCTGGGCGGAGCCGAACGGATCGGGTACCGTCTGCCGGCGGTCGACTTCGCGGCGATCGCGCAGGCCATGGGTGCCTGCGGTTACCGGGTGAGCACGCCGGCGGAGTTCGAGGCGCTGGACATCGAGGCGATCTGCCGGCACCGCGGACCGACCGTGCTGGATGTGCGGGTCGACGGCGAGCAGGTCCCGCCGATGGGAACACGCATGAAAGTACTGAGGGACTCCCGATGACCGACCGGGCGGAACGGATCCATACCGGAATCTGGCGCGAGGACGCCGACCCGGCCGACCCGTTCGTCGCCGAGCGCTGCCTGTGCCGGGGCTATGACGTCTACGGCGAGATCCTGCCGCGCGCCGGCTGGAGCGAGTACCTGTTCCTGCTGCTCCGCGGCGAACGCCCGGCGGCGGCGCAGGCCCGCCTGCTGGAGCGGCTGGCGATCGGGCTGGCCAACCCGGGGCCGCGGGACCCCTCGGTGCGCGCCGCCATGAATGCGGGCGTCGCGCGCACGCCGGCGGCCGCCATGCTGTCGGCAGCGCTGGCCGTCGGAGCGGGCCAGTTCGGCGGCGGTCACGAGGTCTACCGGGCGATGTGCGGCATGCTGGCCAGCGAGGGCCGGCTGGACGCGTGGGCGGCCGCTCCGGACGGGGACACGGGCGAGGACGGGCGCGCGGACATCTGGCTGTCCATGGAGCATCCCGCCGGCTTCGACCCGCACGCGGCGCGTTGCGGTCTGCCGGTACAACAGCTGCTGGCCTGTCTCGTCGACACCGCGGGCGACGCGCACGGCTGGCTGGCATGGCTGCAGCGCAACCGCGAGGAGATGGAGCGGCGCGTCGGCGCCGTGCTCGCGGTGCCGGGCGTGGCCGCGGCCGCGCTGCTGGAGCTGGGATTCGACCCGGCCGCGGGCGAGATGCTCTACCTGTTGCTGCGCCTGCCCGGGGCCGCCGCCCATGCCCTCGAGCAGGCAGGTGGAACCTATCGGCGTTATCCGTTCTTCCACGGCCAGGTACACCGGGCCGGGCAATCCGGACAGCAGGAGGAGTGAGGCGGCGATGAGCGCGGGCGGGAGGTCCCTGGAGCGGTTCGAGGACCGCTGGGAAACGGAGATGGGGGAATGGGTCCCGGGCAAGCGCGTGTTCTTCCGCGAGCACGACCTGCACCGCGACCTGCTGCGCTCGTCCTGGATCGAGGTGTACACCTACGGGATCACCGGCCGACGCTACGACGAGCGCACGCTGCGCATGATGAACGCCATGTGGGTCGCGACCAGCTTCCCGGAGCCGCGCATCTGGAACAACCGTGTCGCTTCGCTGGCCGGTACCGCGCGAACGACCGGCAATCTGGGCATCAGTGCCGCGATGGCCGTCTCGGAAGCCAGCATCTTCGGCCGCCGACCCGACATCCGGACCATGGACTTCCTGCGTCGCGCGCGCCGGCGCCGGGAGCAGGGCGAGGACCCGGGCGACATCGTCCGCGACGAGCTCCGGCGTTACCGCGGCCTGTCCGGCTACGGACGCCCGGTGACCAACGTCGATGAGCGGATCCCGCACGTCATGGAGGTCGCGCGGGAGCTGGGTTTCGATCGTGGCCCGTTCGTGCGGCTGGCATTCGAGATCGAGGAGGCTCTGCAGCAGGGACGCTGGCGCATGAAGATGAACTACGCCGGACTCGCCGCGGCGCTCTGCGCGGACATGGGCATGAGCCCGCGGGAGTACTACGCGTTCACCTATCCGGTGTTTCTCGCGGGGATGTGGCCCTGCTTCATCGAGGCCTCGCGCAAGGAGGAGGGGAGCTTCTTCCCCCTGCGCTGTGCCCGGGTCGAATACGACGGGCCGGAACCGAGACGCTGGGAATAGTCGGGTTCCGGCGGGACAAAGGGGGAGTCCGGTCATGCCGCCCGGGCCGGGCAGGGCAGATGGCCGGCGGAGCGACACATGACAAGAAGATTCTGCGCCGCAGCCCTCGGGCTGCTGCTCGCGGGGCACAGTGGCTTCCTGTTCGCGAAGGGGCCGGCGGAGAGCGACCTGTCGCTGTCCTACGGCAACCAGCAATTCGTCAGCATCGCCACCGGGACCCGCCAGCCGATTTCCCAGGCCCCGGCGGTCGCCAGCGTGATCACCCGGCAGGACATCCTCAGGACCGGGGCCACCAACCTGGCCGAGGCGCTGGAAGCAGTGCCGGGCGTGCACGTGTCGGTGTCCTCCGCCGGCTACATCCCGATCATCCAGATCCGCGGGATCACCTCGGAGTTCAACCCCCGGGTGCTGGTTCTGATCAACGGCATCCCGATCACCAACGCCTTCCTGGGCAACCGCGGCCAGGTCTGGCCCGGGCTGCCGGTGCACGACATCCAGCGCATCGAGGTGATCCGGGGCCCGGGGTCGGCGCTCTACGGAGCCGATGCCTACGCCGGCGTGATCAACGTGATCACGCGCGGCCCTGACGACATCCACGGCACCGAGACCGGCGCCAGGGCGGGCTCCTACGGCACCGAGGAAGGCTGGGGCCTGCACTCCGGCTGGCTGGGGCCGGTCCACTACGCGGCCAGCGTCGACCTGCTGCACACGCGCGGACCGCACCCGACCATCCGCCGCGACGCCCAGACCGCGCTTGACCGCCTCATGGGTACGAGCGCATCGCTGGCGCCCGGGTCGGTGAACCTCGGCAAGCGGCGGGGCGAGGCGCGCCTCGACTTCAAGCTGGATCACTGGCGGCTGCGCATGGGGTACCTCGGCAGCCGCGACCAGGGCGTCGGCGCCGGCGGCAACGAAGCCCTCGACCCCGCCGGCAAGGCCAGCAGCGACCGCTACGACGCCGACCTGACCTGGCATGATCCCGCGCTTACCCGAAACTGGGGGCTCAAGACCCAGGTCAGCTATTTCCAGGTGGCCAACCGGACCGACCTGGTGCTGTTCCCCCCCGGAGCCACCTTCCCCAACGGGCAGACCTTCCCGAATGGCGTGATCGGCGATCCCCACGTGTACGAGCGCCATACCCGCCTGGACGTCGTGGGCCTGTACTCGGGATGGCCCGGGCAGACCTGGCGCATCGGCAGCGGCGTCAGCCACGAGAACCTCTACCGTGCGACCGAGCGCAAGAACTACACGCTCGACCCGGGCGGCTTCCCGGTTCCGCTGCCGGGCGGGCTGGTCGACGTCACCAATACCGACCCGTTCATCCGGCCCCATGACCGCTACGTGAGCTACCTGTTCCTGCAGGACGAGTGGGGGTTCGCGCGGGACTGGGACCTGACCGCCGGGGTGCGCTACGACCACTATACGGACTGGGGCAAGACGGTGAATCCGCGCCTGGCCCTCGTATGGCAGACACGCTACAACCTGACCACCAAATTCCTGTACGGGCGCGCGTTCCGGGCGCCGTCCTTCGCCGAGCAGTACAACATCAACAATCCGATCGCTCTCGGCAATCCGAACCTCAATCCCGAGACCATCGACACCTACGAGACCGCTTTCGACTACCAGTACTCGGCGAGCCTTCGCGGCGGCCTGAACCTGTTCTACTACCGGATGCACGACCTGATCCGCTTCGTGAACGACCCGTCGTCTCCCATCGCCAGGCGGGCCCAGAACACCGGCGGACAGGACGGGTACGGGATGGAGACCGAGATCGAATGGCAGCCGCTCGACAGCTACACGCTCCGCGCCAACTACGCCTACCAGCACGCCACCGACGAGCGCATCCACCATCGGGTGGGCAATGCGCCGGTGAACGAGGTCTACATCCGCAGCGACTGGCAGTTCCGGCCGGAGTGGAACGCCGACCTGACGATCGACTGGGTGGGGCGGCGGTACCGCTCGCCCGGTGATCCGCGGCCGCCCCTGGGTTCCTACACCTGGGTCGACTTCACCCTGCGCCATGCACTGGGAAACAGCGGCCTGGAGCTGGCCGGGTCGGTTCGCAACGTGCTCAACCAGGGCGCGAAGGAGCCCAGTCTCCTGTCCACCGGCTCGAACGTGAATCTGCCCGGCGATCTGCCGCTGCCGGGACGGAACTTCTACGTCGCGCTGGACTGGAACTTCTAGCACCCGGGGGAGGTGTGGCGGACAGATATCCACATCCGTCGAGACGGCGTGCCGCCCTGCGGAAGCGGGGACCGGCCGGGGCGGCCTTGCTGTTTCTGCTGCTCCTGGCCTGCCCGCTGCCGCGTCCGGCGGCGGCCGAGGCCGCTCCGGTGCTGGGCGTAATCTACCCGGACATCAGTCAGCCCTATCGCGCCGTCTTCACCGAAATCCTGGGAGGGATCCGCGCCGCCGCGCCCGGGCGGGTCGTCACGCTGCGCCTGGCGGACGATGTCGGCGCCCACACGGTGTCGGGCTGGGCCCACCGCAACGACGTGCAGGTGATCGTCGCGCTGGGCCGCAGCGGTTACCGGCTCGGGCGGCGGTTGCGCGCCGATCTGCCGACGGTGTTCGGTGCCGTACTGATTCCCCCGACGCCGGGCGACGGCAAGCCCACCGGGATCAGCCTGGTGCCCTCTCCACGGGCGCTGTTCGCGCGGCTGCATGCGCTTTCACCGCGCACCCGGCGCGTGTTCGTGGTGTACGACCCGAACAGCAATGCGTCGCTGATCGCGCTCGCGCGCCGGGCGGCCGCCGATCAGGGGCTCGAACTGGTCGCCCTGGCGGCCCCGGACACGCGCACGGCAGTGCACCGCTACCGCGACATCCTCGACCGGCGGGCGCACAGCGGCGACGCAATCTGGCTGCCGCAGGACACGGTCACGGTCAACGACGGCGTGGTCCTGCCCATGATCCTGGAAAAGGCCTGGGAAAAGGACCTGGTGGTGTTCTCGAGCAACCCGTCGTATGTCCAGCGCGGGGTCCTGTTCTCGCTGTACCCGGACAACCAGCAGATGGGCAGGGAGCTCGCGCGGCTGGCGCTCAGCCGCCTCGAGCAGGGGGGATCCGATGCGGGCGGTGGCATGCAGCCCCTGACCGCGCTGCGGGTTGCGGTAAACACCCGAACTGCGGATCATCTTCAATTGAACCTGTCCCGGCAGGAGATCTCCGGGTTCGACCTGGTGTTTCCGAGCCGGTAACGGGTAACGAGAATGAGCCTGTTCG
Organism: Gammaproteobacteria bacterium; assembly: GCA_035638775.1. Classification (GTDB taxonomy): domain Bacteria; phylum Pseudomonadota; class Gammaproteobacteria; order UBA5335; family SLRW01; genus DASQZJ01. The sequence goes on along the minus strand of DASQZJ010000064.1, from coordinate 104,286 downwards.
AAAAATTCACGAAACGCGACTTTCGCAGCCAGATCACGCTTGCCCTCTCGGTCGGGATCATCTTCATGGCCCTGGCCACGTCGGTCACGCTCTCGGTGCTGGCGAGCCGGACCGAGCGCAGCACCCTGATGAGCCAGGGCGAGCGCCTGGCGGACAACCTGGCGCGCCAGAGCACGCTCGCGGTGCTCTACGGCAGCGGGGAGAACGCCCGCGATTCGATCGATACGACGCTGTCGTTTCCCAACGTCGTCGCGGTGGGGATATTCGACAGCGATGGTCACGCTTTGACCCAGCAGGGGGAAAAGCGCTACCGGGGAACGCCGGTCCCGTCCGCGGTGCCCCGGCACGCGCGGCTCTGGCATGAGACGGAAGGCGCCTGGCAGTTCGTGGCGCCGGTCTATTCGCTGGGCCAGTCGGGGCGCAACGGCAGCTCGCCGTTCGAGGTTCGCTCGCCGAACACCCGGCGCATCGGGTACGTCAGGCTGGTGCTGAGCAAGTCCCAGCTGCACGCGGCGGTACGCAACATCTTCCTGGTGAACATCACGGCCTCGCTGGTACTGGCGCTGATCCTGCTGGTGGTGATGCGCTACATCACGGGACTGCTGGGTCGGCCGCTGCGCAACCTGTCGGCGATCATGAAGCGCAGCGAGGAAGGGGCCTCGGGGCTGCGCGCTCCGCCCGGCGGGCCGCGTGAAGTGAACGAGATGGCCAACGCCTTCAACAAGATGATGGGGGTGCTGGAGCAGCGCGAGCATCAGCTCACGCGTGCGCGGGATGCGGCCATCGAGATGGCCCGGGTCAAGTCCGAGTTCGCCGCCAACGTCAGCCACGAGTTGCGCACGCCCCTGAACGGGATCCTGGGCATGCTCGATCTGATGGGTCACCGGAACATGCCGGGCAAGCAGGTCGAGTACCTGAAGGTCGCGCGCAATTCGGCCAACCGGCTGCTGGCGCTGATCAACGACATCCTCGACTTTTCGCGGCTCGACGCCGGCAAGCTCGACCTGGAGGAGCGCGACTTCGACCTGCGCGAGGTGCTGGAACAGCTGCTCGATCTGCTCGCCGGGCCGGCGCAGAAGAAGGGGCTGGATCTGGGCTACCTGATCGAGGACGGCGTGCCGCCCGGGCTCCACGGGCGGGTCGTCGGCCTCGAACAGATCCTCACCAACCTGGTCGGCAACGCCATCAAGTTCACCGACCGGGGCGAGGTCGCGGTGGTGATCCGCCTGGTGGCGGATCACGGCCAGAGCGTCGAGCTGGAGCTCCGCGTCATGGACAGCGGCATCGGCATTGACGAGGACGCCAGGGCCCGGATATTCGAGGCGTTCTCCCAGGCCGACCGGTCCACGACCCGGCGTTTCGGTGGCACCGGGCTGGGACTGGCCATCACGCGGCGGCTCGTGACCGAGCTGGGCGGGAGCATCGAGGTGGACAGCGAGCCCGGCGAGGGCAGCACCTTCCGCGTGCGCCTGACGCTGGGCAAGGCCGCTCAGGCGGCGCTGCCCATCTCGCAGGGGCGGCTGCCGCAGCCGTTCCGGGTCCTGGTGGTGCACCGCTTCGGCATTACCCGACGGTTCCTGGAGACCTGCCTGGATCGGTGGGAGGCACGCTACGAGCTGGCCGGCAGCGGGGTGCGGGCGCTGACCATCCTGCGGGACGCGGCCGCCCGCTCGATTCCCTACCACGCGGTGCTGCTCGACGACCGGCTGCCGGACATGGCGGCACCGGAGTTCGCCCACCGGGTCAAGGCGGACCCGGACACCGCCGGCGTCACGGTGATCCTGGTCACGGAGAACCGCGCTGCGGGCACCGACAGCCTGCGCCTGCGCGTGGGCATTTCCGACTACGTGATGCGCCCGGTGCGGATGATGCGCCTGTGGGAGGCCCTGACGGAGGATCAGGACGCTGACACGGAGCTGCTCACACCGAGCGAGGGTCCGACCGCCCGGGAAGAAGGGGAGGCGGCGACCGCCTCCGCGCCGGACGGCCGGGTGCTGGTGGTGGAGGACAACCTGACCAACCAGCAGGTCGCGGTCGGCATGCTGGAGAGCCTGGGCTGCACGCCGGACGTCGCCGCGGACGGCGTGGAGGCGGTTGCCATGCACGCCCGGCGGCCCTATGACCTGATTTTCATGGACTGCAACATGCCGCGGCTGGACGGCTACGAGGCGACCGCGCGGATCCGCGCGGCGGAGCCGGCCGACCGGCACGTGGCCATCGTGGCGCTGACTGCCAACGCGATGGAGGGGGACGGCGAGCGGTGTCTCGAGGCCGGGATGGACGACTACATCGCCAAGCCGCTGGCGCTCGGCGTGCTTCGCGAACGCCTGCAGCGCTGGCTGGACGGCTGGTCGCCGGCGGCCGGGGTGCGGGAGGCGGCACCTCCCGAGCGTGGCGTGCGCGCGGACGAGGACGACGGTGAGCCCATCCTCGACTACCGCATCCTGACCGAGGTCAAGGGCGCGATGGGCGAGGCCATCGCTGACATGGTGGAGGTGTTTCTCGAGGATACCTCCACCAATATCAGCGGGATGCAGCAGGCCCTGAGCGACGGCGATGCAGCCCGGCTGCAGGCGCTGGCGCACGCGCTCAAGGGCAGCTGCCGCAATCTCGGGGTGCATGCCATGGGCCAGACCGCGCGCGAGCTGGAGGCAGCCGCGCGGGAGGGGAACCTGGTGCGCGGCCGGGAGCTGGTGGAGCGCCTGCCCTGCCAGCTCGGGCACGCCGGCCCCGTGCTGCGGAAGGAGATCGCCGACTCGGGCCTGTTCCCGGCGGCGGCCGCGGCGGAGGATGCACCCCTGGTGCTGATCGTGGACGACGATCGCAGCGCCCGTTTCGCACTGCGCTACGTGCTGGAGCGCGACGGCTATCGCATCGCCGAGGCGGCGAACGGCGAGGAGGCGCTGCGCATCTGCGAGCGCCACCAGCCGGAGCTGGTGCTGATGGACGCGATGATGCCGGAGATGGACGGCTTCGAGGCCTGCCGGGAAATCCGCCGCATCCCCGCCGTCAGCCACATCCCGGTGCTCGTGGTCACTGCCCTGGACGACCAGAATTCCGCGGAACGTGCCTTCGCGGCCGGCGCCAGCGACTTCATCCCCAAGCCGGTGCACTACTCGGTGCTGCGCCAGCGGCTCAGCCGCCTGGTGCACGCGAGCCGGTCCGAGCGTCGCGTGAAGCAGCTGGCCCTGCACGATCCGCTGACCGGGCTGGCCAACCGCAAGCTGTTCCGCGAGCAGCTGGAGCAGACCATACGCCGCGCGGAACAGCGCGAACAGCGGCTGGCACTGGTCCTGCTCGACCTGGACCGGTTCAAGCACGTCAACGAGAGCCTCGATCACCGGGTTGGCGACCTGCTGCTGCAGGCCGTCGCCGACCGCATCCGTGGCTGCCTGCGCAGCGCCGACCTGGTGGCGCGACTGGGCGGCGACGAGTTCGCGGTGATGCTGCACGGGACGATCACCGAACGGGTTGCGACCACGGTCGCGAACAAGATCCACTCGGTGCTGGCGCGACCGTTCGTGATCCAGGCACACGAGATATTCGTGTCCGCGAGCATGGGGATCACGCTCTACCCGGATCACGGCGTGACCGCCGACGACCTGCTAAAGCGCGCCGACAGCGCGATGTACGGGGCCAAGGACCAGGGCACCGATTTCCGCTTCTACGATCCCAGCCTGGAAGAGGCGATCAACCGCCGCATGACGCTCGAGCACGACATCCGCCGTGCGCTGGAGAACCAGGACTTCCTGGTCTACTACCAGCCGGTCGTGGAGCTGGCCGGCAACAGTCTCGCGGGCGCGGAGGCGCTGGTCCGGTGGCGCCACCCGGAGCGCGGCATCGTGTCGCCGGGCGAGTTCATCGAGCTGGCGGAATCCACCGGGCTGGTGCTTCCCCTGGGCGAGTGGGTACTGCGTGCCGCCTGCGCCCAGTTCACCGCCTGGCAGCTGGCGGGACTGGAGCCGGGCCGCATCGCGGTCAATCTCTCCGGCCGGCAGCTGCAGCAGCGGGATTTCGTGGACATGGTGGCGCGCATCCTCAACCAGACCAACATGGAGGCGCGTTACCTGACCCTGGAGATCACCGAGACGGTGCTCCTGCGCGACCCGGCGAGCACCCTCGAGATCCTGCGGGAGCTGCGTGCCATGGGCGTCCAGCTGTCGGTGGACGACTTCGGTACGGGTTACTCTTCCTTGAGCTACCTCAAGGATCTGCCGATCGATGTGATTAAGATAGACCGCAGCTTCGTGCAGGACATCTGCACCAACCGCTACGACGCGGCGATGCTGCGGGGCATCGTCGAGCTGGCCCACGGGCTCGGTCTCAGGGTGGTGGCGGAAGGCGTGGAGAGTGCCGAACAGCGTGAGTTCCTGGCGCAGCACCAGTGCGACATGATCCAGGGCTTCGTGCTGAGCGAGCCGCTCTCCGGGCCGGTCTACGAGCAGCGGGTGCTGCGCCGTCAGGACGCGCTGCCCGGCGAGGAAGCGAACGTGGTGCCGATCAACCGGCGCCGCAGGGACGAGGGCTGAACGCCCCGCAGGCGGCCCGGCCGGAGGCGATTGACCTGCTCACGACGAGAGCTTAAGGTTCCCCGCTTCGTGCCGGACCGCGGGCGCGGCGACCATCGGACGAAAGGGCGAGGATTTGTCTCCTGGCGAGCTCGAAGCGGCGATCGAAGGGGTCGCCGCGGTGCCGTTGCACCGTCATCTGGGTCTGGAAATCATTGCGGTGGAGCAGGGCCGTTCGCGTACGCGGCTGAGCGTGGGCGCGGGCAGCCTCAACAACAAGCAAGTGCTGCACGGCGGGGTCGTGTACGCTCTGCTGGACGCCACCGCGTACCTGTCGATCCTGCCCCTGCTGGACGACGGCGAAAACGCGGTCACCCACGACCTGTTCGTGTCGGTGATGCGCGGGGTGAGCTCCGGCGAAGTGCTGGAGCTGGGCGGATCGGTGCTGCGGCGCGGCCGCAGCCTGGTGTTCGCGGAATCGGAAGCACGGGTGGGCAACAGGCTGGTGGCCACCGCACGTGTGACCAAGTCGGTCGTGCGGGAACGCTAAGGGGAGCCGGCGACGGCGCATGCGATGAACGATAGCAGCGAGATGATCGACAGCCTGACTGGACAGGCCAAGGTGCCGACCACCTTCGAGCGACTGGACATGGCGTTCCGGCTGCGCATCCGGGGTTTCGTCGGGATCTGCATGCCGCCCATGTTCGCGGACCTGGAGCGGCGTTTCCCGATGACCGGCATGCGGCGTGTCGGCATCGCCCCCGTGCTGTACTTCGTCGACTTCCGCAATACCCCCGCGCCGCTGAGCTTCGGGCGCTCCCTGCACACCGATTTCACGCTGCGCCTCTGCCGGAGCCACAGCGACCGTGACGGTCGCCCGGTTCCAGCCGGGACCGGGGTCGAGCGCCTCATGTTCGAATCCCGTACCCGCATTCGCGGGCGGCTGCAGCCCGGCGGCCGCGCCAACCTCGGATACGCCACCGAGGACAGCGAGCTGGTCGAGGCGGGTTCGGCACGGGTGCTGCACGTGATCACCCGACCCGCGGGTCCGCCCGAACAACGCCAGGTCACCACGGTCCCGGAGGCGCTGCACGGGCTCCGCGAGCACGCGTGGGCGGAGCCGCTGCCCACGGTCGAGGCGCTCGCGGAGATTCCCGAGGGCCACGAGCCGGTCGACACCGGCGGCTGGGAGACGTACCGGGGCGTCTGGGGCATGCCCAACACGGACATCAACCAGCACGTGAACGTGCTGGAATACATCATGGGGCTGGAGAACCAATACACGCGCCAGCTGCACGCTGGTGGCCTGGCCGTGAAGGGGCACCGGATCACCCGTGCGCGGATGCTTTTCCGCAAGCCGTTCTTCCCCGCGCAACCCTACGTGATCCGCAGCCAGCTCTATCGCCACGGGCCCGACACCATGATGGTGGGGGGATTCTATCTTCTGGGAGACGACGGCAAGGTGGCGCAGCGTCCCTCCGTGTTCACGGCAATGGAAGGTGTACTCGCCGGAGACTGACAACATGGACGCAACCGGCCGACGCGGTGACGCGACGGGGAGGTTCGTGCCCGTCCCGGACGCACGCCTGGTCGGATGCGAGCTCTCTTGCGTCCGCGACGACCGGGAGCTGTTCACCGGCGTGAACCTGTCGCTCGCTCCCGGCGACGTGCTGCAGCTGGCCGGGCCAAACGGTTGCGGGAAGACCAGCCTGCTGCGCATTCTCTGCGGCCTGGCGTGGCCCGCTTCCGGAGACGTCACCTGGGATGGCGCCGACATTCGCCGCGAGCGTGCCAGCTTCACTGCCGAGCTCGCGTACGTGGCCCACGCCAGCGCGGTGAAGTCGGACCTCACCGCGGTCGAGAACGTGCGCAGCGCCATGACCGTCTCGTCCACGGGTCTGCTGCGCCTGGACCCCTGGGAGGCGCTGGCGCGCGTGGGCCTGTACGGCTACGAGGACGTGCCGGCACGCACCCTTTCCGCGGGCCAGTGCCGCCGCGTGGCCCTGGCGCGCCTGCTCTGCGGATCCGCTGCCCTGTGGGTGCTGGACGAGCCGTTCACCGCGCTCGACCGGGACGGCCGCGCGATGGTGGAGGGGATGCTGAACGACCACAGCGACGAGGGCGGCATCTCCATCGTTACCAGTCACCAGGCCGTGACGCTCGACGCCGGCCGCACCGTGCGGCGGATCGACATCGGCGCCCGGAGGGCGGCATGAGCAGCCAGGACGCGCCGGTGACCGCTGCCGGACCCCGCCGCAGGCGTCCCGCGGCGGCTCGCAGCGACGCCCTGCGGGCGTTCGCCGGATTGCTGCGGCGGGACCTGGTGCTCGCGTTCCGGCGTCGCAGCGAGCTGGCCAACCCGGTGCTGTTCTTCGTCATGGTGGAGACCCTGTTCCCGCTGGCGCTGGGCGCCGACAACGATTTGCTGCGTGCGGTGGCCCCCGGGGCCGTGTGGGTGGGAGCCCTGCTCGCCTCGATGCTGTCGCTGGAAGGGATCTTCCGCTCGGATTTCGACGACGGCAGCCTGGAGCAGATCGCGCTGAGCCCGCATCCAATGCCGATCCTGGTCGGCGCCAAGGTTCTGGCCCACTGGCTGGTAACGGGCCTGCCTCTGATCCTTGTGGCGCCGCTTCTGGGCTTGTTGTTAAACTTGCCGCAATCCGCGTTCGCGGCGCTGGTTCTGAGCCTGCTGCTGGGCACGCCGGTACTGAGCCTGGTGGGAGCGATCGGCGTGGCGCTGACGGTTGGCCTGAGGCACGGCGGAATGCTTCTGAGCCTGCTTCTCCTTCCCCTGTACGTCCCGGTTCTGATATTCGGCGCGGGTTCCGTGGAGAGCGCGGCCCAGGGGCTGCCCGTGGTCGCGCAGCTGTACTTCCTCGGCGCCCTGTGCACCGGTGCCGTCGTCCTGGCGCCCTTCGCGGCCGCCGCGGCCCTGCGGATCAGCCTGGAGTAGCCTATGCATCGATTCATCTCCCAGTGGGCGTCGCCCCGGCACTTCTATCGGCTTTCGGGCAAGCTGCTGCCCTGGCTCAGCGCGCTCACCATCATCTGCATGCTGGTGGGCCTGGTCGGCGGACTCTACTTCGCGCCGCCGGACTACCAGCAGGGCAACGTATTTCGCATCATCTACATCCACGTGCCCAGCGCCTTGCTGTCCATGATGGTGTACGTCGTGATGGCGGGCGCGGCGGCGGTCAACCTGATCTGGAAGATCAAGATGGCGGACGTGGTAGCGCGCTGCAGCGCGCCGCTGGGTGCGGCCTTCACGTTCCTGGCCCTGGTGACCGGGTCGATCTGGGGCAAGCCCACCTGGGGCACCTACTGGGTCTGGGACGCGCGCCTGACCTCGGAGCTGATCCTGCTGTTCCTCTACCTCGGTTACATGGGGTTGCGCGCCGCCATCGAGACCCCGGAGACGGCGGCCCGCGCGAGCGGCATCCTGGCCCTGGTGGGCGTGGTGAACATCCCGATCATCCACTACTCGGTGGACTGGTGGAACACCCTGCACCAGGGCACCACGATCAGCTTCACCACCGACAACATCTCCACCAGCATGCTCGTCCCCCTGCTGTTCATGATCGTCGCCTTCATGAGCTACTACGCGGTGGTGCTCATGCTCCGGATGCGCTGCGAGATCCTGGACAGGGAACGAAAGTCCCGCTGGGTCGTTCAAATGGTCGAAGGCGGGTAGGCATGGCCAAGTTCTTCTACATGGGCGGTTACGGATTCTACGTATGGACCGCCTACGGGATCGCGTTCATTGTACTGCTCATCAATGTACTGATTCCGCTCTGGCGTCGCCGGTCGCTGATGCGTGACCTGGCGCGCAGGCAGCGGCGGGAGCGAGGCGGGAATGACTCCACAACGTAAACGGCGGCTGATCGGGGTGCTGCTGATTGTAGGGGGTGTCGGCGTGGCGGTCGCACTGGGGGCGGGCGCGTTCCGCAAGAACCTGCTGTTCTTCTTCAGCCCGACCCAGATCGCCAACGGCGCGGCCCCCCTGAACCACGCGTTCCGCATCGGCGGACTGGTGGTCCCGGGCAGCATCCACCACGCCAAGCGCGGGTCGACGGTGCGCTTCGAGCTCACCGACAACCGGCACACGGTATGGGTGACCTATGCGGGCGTGCTTCCCGACCTCTTCCGCGCGGGCCAGGGGATCGTCGCCCAGGGCCAGCTGGGCGGCAACGGCGTCTTCCGCGCCTCCCAGGTGCTGGCCAAGCACGACTCCAAGTACATGCCGCCCTCGGTCGCGGCGGAGCTGAAGAAGAGCCAGGAGGCGAAGGAGGCCAGCAAGGCGGAGCACGCCAAGCTGGTGACCGGCAAGGAGGTCCAGGAGGTCCGCGCCGGCGAATCCGGATACGGAGCCAAGCAGTGATCCCCGAGATCGGAAACTTTGCCCTGATCATGGCGCTGTCACTGGCGCTGATGCAGGCGACCCTGCCGCTGCTCGGCGCCTGGCGGCGGAACGAGTCCTGGATGGCCGTGGCGCGCCCGGCCACCTTCGGCCACGGCGCGTTCGTCCTGCTCGCCTTCGGATGCCTGGCGTTCTGCTTTCTCACCAGCAACTTTTCCGTCGCCTACGTGGCCGAGAACTCGAACACCGCGCTGCCGATGATCTACAAGTTCACGGCGGTCTGGGGTGGACACGAGGGATCCATGCTGCTGTGGGTGACGATCCTCTCCGTCTGGGGTGTCGCGGTGGCGATCTTCAGCCGGAGCCTGCCGCAGGTGTTCGCCTCCCGGGTGCTCGGCGTGCTGGGCCTGATCGCGGCCGGGTTCCTGTTGTACATGCTGTTCACCGCCAACCCGTTCACGCGGAGCTTCCCGGCGCCGGCCCAGGGCCGCGACCTCAATCCGCTGCTGCAGGATCCGGGCATGGTCGGGCACCCGCCCATGCTGTACCTGGGGTACGTGGGCTTCGCGGTGGCTTTCGCCTTCGCGATCGCGGCGCTGCTGGGCGGGCGGCTGGATTCCGCCTGGGCCCGCTGGTCACGCCCCTGGACCGCGGCCGCCTGGGTGTTCCTGACCTGCGGCATCACGCTGGGGAGCGCGTGGTCCTACTACGTGCTCGGCTGGGGCGGATGGTGGTTCTGGGACCCGGTGGAGAACGCCTCGTTCATGCCGTGGCTGGTCGGCACCGCGCTGATCCATTCCATGGCCGTCACCGAAAAGCGGGGCACGTTCAAGGCCTGGACCGCGCTGCTGGCCATTGCGGCGTTCTCCCTCAGCCTGCTCGGCACCTTCATCGTGCGTTCCGGGGTCCTGACGTCGGTGCACGCGTTCGCGGTCAGCCCGACCCGCGGGATCTACATCCTCTCGTTCCTGGGGGTCGTCGTGGGCGCCTCGCTCATCCTGTACGCCCTGCGGGCGCCCGCGATCCGCAGCGTCGGGAATTTCTCCCTGATCTCGCGCGAGAGCTTCCTGCTGGCAAACAACGTGCTGCTGGTCGTCACCTGCGCCGCGGTCCTGCTCGGAACCCTGTATCCGATCCTGATCGAGGCCCTGGGCATGGGCCGGATCTCGGTCGGTCCCCCGTATTTCGACGCGGTGTTCGTGCCGCTGATGCTGGCGCTCACGCTGCTGCTCGGGTTCGGGCCCGCGGCGAGCTGGCGGCGGGCCGAGCCCGCGGCGCTAGCGCGGCAGCTGCGCGGGGCATTCATCGCCTCGGTGGTGGCTGCCGGCGTGGTGATCATCGCGGTCGGCGGGGTCCGGTCGGCGGAGCTCGCGCTGACACTGTTGCTGGCCTTCTGGGTGCTTGCGACCAGCCTGCGGGGCGTGTACCAGCGCCTGCAGAACCGCGGCGGAGTCCGGCGGTGGCGCAGCGTCCCGCGGGGCTTTTACGGCATGCACATCGCGCACATCGGGGTCGCCGTGTTCATGCTGGGCGTGGGCGTGGTCAGCACCTTCGCGGTCAAGCAGACGGTACGCCTGGCGCCCGGGCAGTCGGCGACCGTGGCCGGCTACAGCTTCCGCCTGGACAAGATGAAGCAGGTATCCGGCCCCAACTACCAGGGCAACGAGGGCATCTTCACGGTGAGCCGCAACGGGCACCAGCTCTACACGATGGACACGCAGAAGCGCATGTATCAGCCGAGCGGCACGCCGCGGAGCATGGCGGCGATCCAGGCGGGTTTCACCCGCGACCTGTTCCTGGCACTCGGCCAGCAGCTGGACGACGGCAGCTGGACCGTGCGGGTCCGCTACATGCCGCTGGTACGCTGGATCTGGGGCGGCGCGCTGATCATGGCCTTCGGCGGGCTGCTGGCCTTCACCGACCGGCGTTATCGACTGGCACTGCAGCACGAGCGCATCCGCCTCCCCGAAGGTGCGCCGTCGGGCGGAGTGGACGGCTGATGCGCAGCCGTCTGCGGTTCCTGGTCCCCCTGGCATTCTTCGTGGGCCTGGTGGGGCTGCTGGGCTGGGGATTGACGCGCGATCCGTCGCTGGTTCCCTCCCCGCTGATCAACAAGCCCGTGCCGAAGTTCAAGCTTCCCGAGCTCAAGCAGCCCGGTAACACCTTCACCAGCGCCCGCCTGGCGCAGGGCCACGTGGCCCTGGTCAACGTCTGGGCCTCCTGGTGCGTGTCCTGCCGGGCCGAGCACCCGATGCTGCTGCAGATCGCGCACAGCGGGATCGTCCCGATCTACGGCCTGGACTACAAGGATACCCGCAAGGCCGCGCTGAACTGGCTGGACGAGTTCGGCGATCCGTACCAGACCGTGGCGCAGGACAAGAGCGGCAAGGTCGGGATCAACTGGGGCGTCTACGGCGTACCCGAAACCTACGTGGTGGACGGCAAGGGCGTCATCCGGTACAAGCAGGTCGGACCAATCACGCCGAAGGTGTGGAAGGACAAGATGCGGCCGCTGATCGTGCGCCTGAAGAAAGGGGAGCCCCTGGCAAGGGGCGAGACGGGGACCTCGGGATGAAGGCTCTGGCCGGATCACTGCTGGTCGCCCTCGTCATGCTGTTCGCCGTCTCGGCTTTCGCCGAGCCGGCACAGAGCGGCGCGGGGTGGCACCACTTCGACAACCCCGCCAAGGAACAGCGCTACCAGAATCTGCTGGGCGAGCTGCGCTGCCTGGTCTGTCAGGACGAGTCGCTGCTGGACTCGAACGCGGATCTCGCGGCCGACCTGAGGGCGCAGATCTTCCACATGATGAAAAGCGGCAAGTCCAACGCGCAGATCAAGCAGTACCTGACCAATCGCTACGGCGATTACGTGCTGTTCAAGCCGCCCCTGGATTACCGGACTTACGCGCTCTGGTTCGGTCCGTTCGCACTGGTCCTGCTGGGGCTGGTCGTGCTGGTGTGGTCGATCCGCCACCGTTCGCGGGAGCGCGCGGCGGACATCAGCGACGAGGAACGCGCGCGGATCGACGAGCTGCTTCGCGCAACCGAGCGGAACGACAAGCAATGATGATCGAGTTCTGGGCCCTCGCCGCCGCCATGATGGTGGTGGCCATCCTCCTGGTCGGAGTGCCGCTCTGGCGTGGTACCCGGCGTACCGGGCCGGACCGGGACGCCGTCAGCGTGAAGCTGTATCGCCAGCGCGTGGCCGAGCTGCAGCAGGACGTCGACAGCGGCGTGGTGCCCGAGGAGGATTTCGAGCAGGCGCGTGCGGAGCTCGACCGGCAGCTTCTGGACGAGACGGCCGGGGCCGGGGAAAGCCGGGCCCGGGCCAGGCGCCGGCGCGGCCGCTGGGCGGTCGTTGCGGTCGCCGTGGCGGTCCCGGTGATCGGGGTGGGCCTGTACTCCCGGGTGGGCGGGATGCCCTGGCGCTCGCACGCACCGAAGAACCTGACCCAGTCGCAGGTGCAGAGCATGGTGCGGGGGCTGGCACAGCGGCTGCAGAACAACCCCGACGACGGCCAGGGCTGGCTCATGCTGGGGCGCTCGTACCTGGTCATGGGCCGCTACAAGGATGCGGCCAAGGCGCTGACCCACGCCCGCGAGATCCTCGGTGACACGCCGGAGACGCTCACCGACTACGCCGAGGCGCTGGCCATGGCCGGCAGCACGCGGTCGCTGGCCGGCAAGCCCGAGAAGCTGCTGAACAAGGCGCTGGCGATGAACGGGTCGTTCCCGAAAGCCTTGTGGCTGGCGGGCGTGGCCGCGGCGCAGCAGGGCGACTACCGGACCGCCATCGGCCACTGGAAGAAGCTGCTGGCCGAGCAGACACCCGGCAGCCAGGGTGCCAAGGTGCTGCAGAAGACCATCGCGCAGGCGCGCAAGCAGATGGCTTCCGGCGCCGGCGCGGGGGCGTCGGGGACGGCCGCAACGCCGGCAGCGGCGGCGGGCAAGGCGGTGATCCGCGTACATGTCGCGCTCGCCGGTGATGTTGCGTCGCGGGCCAGGGCCGACGATCCCGTATACATCTACGCCCGCCCCGTCGGCGGATCGACGATGCCGGTGGCGGTGGTGCGCCGCAAGGTCAGTGACCTGCCGACGTCCGTGGTGCTGGACGACAGCAGCTCGATGATGCAGGCGCACGCGCTGTCTGACTACCACCGGGTGTCGGTGGCCGCCCGTGTTGCCGTACACGGCAGTGCCATGGCAAGACCGGGCGACCTGGAGACGAAGTCGGAGACCGTGCCGGTGGATGGCAAGCACCGGGTGAGCCTGGTGATCGACAAGGTGGTCAAGGGCAGCCGCTGAGGGACCTGCAGGGCGTTGCTGCAAGCCGCCCCGGCCGGTGACCGGGGAATCGGGACGGATTCCCGATACTGTTCTATAGTCGATAGTGGCAGCCCCGCGAGGAGGCGCCGGGAAGAAGCAACAGAAAACACCGGCCGCGAGTCGGCGCGGAGGTCTCGGGTCATGGGAAGACCTGTTTTTTGGCGTCGCTCCGGGACGGAGCCGACGTCGGTGCCCGTTCCTGCGGTGCAAGTCCGGGAGCCCGGGCAACTGGGCCCGGCCCAGGTCGAGCGCTGGGCGGCGCTGGCCGATGAAGCACTCGAGCCCAACGTTTACCTTTCGCCGGATTTCGTGCTGCCGGCACTGCGCTACCTGACCCCGGACGCGACACCGCTGGTGGTGACCGTCGCGTCCGCCGGCAGCCCGGGCTTCGCTGCCCTGGGCGTCTTCCGCCAGGTGGCACGCAGCCGGCGGTTCCCGCTGCCGCACCTTGCGGCCTACGCCAGCAGGCACTCGTTTCTGACGGGACTGCTGGTCGCGCCCGGCGAGGCGCCGGAGGCCCTGGAAGCCCTGTTCGGGTTCGTGGCATCCCGCTCCAACCGCTGGCATGGTTTCGCCTTCCGGGAGCTGGATGCGGGCGGAGCGCTGGGACGGGCGCTGATGAACGCGGCGGCTGCCAGCGGTGCCCGCTGGGTGGAGCACGCGCATATCGAACGTGCCTTTCTCTCGGAGTCGGACCTTGCGCGGCAGCCGGTCGTGACCCATACCGGTCGCACACGACGTGAGCTCACGCGGAAGGAGCGGCGGCTGCGCGAAGCCGGTGCGTTCGAATGGCGCCTGCTGGAGGGGGGCGCGGTCGACGATGCGGCGATCTCCCGCTTTGTCGACCTGGAGCACTGCGGCTGGAAGGGCGAACGGGGATCGTCGTTGCAGTCCCGGGCCCGCGACCAGGCGTTCTTCGAGGAGGTGGTCAGGCGGCTGCGCCGGCGCGGCGACGCGTTCTTCACCGAGCTGCTCTGTGACGGGCGCGTGATCGCCTCGACCAGCAACTTCCTGTCCGGCGGCGCCGGATTCGCGTTCAAGATCGGCTGGGACACGGCGTTCCGGAAGTTCAGCCCGGGATTGATGAACGAGGTGTTGCTGCTACGGGAGGGCGAGGGCTTCCTGCGCGGCCTGCGGTTCCTCGACAGCGGCGCGGACGAGGGCTCGTTCCTCGAGAGCCTGTGGCCCGGGCGGCGGCGCCTGTCCACGGGGGTGTTCGCCACGTCGACGCTGGGCCGGGCGGCGCTGGCGGGTGTCGGATTGGCCCGGACGGTGCGGCGGCAGGGGCGGGCGATGCGACGATCGGCGTAGGTTCGTCGGCCGGCGAAGTGCCTAGCCGTTCAGGAGGCTGTCCGGTCCACCGCCGCCGGGGTGCCGGAAGCGGGGGCGGCGCCGGAACAGCGTCGCGAGGTCGCGCCGGAACGCCTGCAGGAGCGGGGCCGGGTCCGAAGCGTCGAAGGTCTGCCAGACCCGCGGGCCGCTCATCAGCGAGCCGATGTAGGACAGGACGGGCCATTCGCCGAAGCGCCGGTAGCGGCGCCAGGCGCGCAGATCGGCACCGAGGTCGACATAGCGCGGCCCGGTGCGCTGGCCGGGCGGAACCGGTCCGACATCGAGCCCGGCGGCTGCGGCGTAGGCGCACCACGGGAGGTCAATGCCACAGCGCGTGGCGAGGATGTTCCACTGGCTGACGCGGGGATTGATCTCCAGCAGCATGAATCGCCCGGTATCCGCGTGCCGCTTGAAATTCAAGTTGGCGAGCCCGGTGTAGCCGAGCGCGTCGAGCGCCCGCAGGCCCAGGGCGGCGAGGTCGGGCATGGACTCGCTGATTGCGCAGGTAGCGCTGCCGGCATGCACCGGATAGACGCGGAGCTTGCGGCCGCTGAACCAGACCGGCGGCCGTGCCGGGCTCTCCCGGAACACGTGCAGATCACGGTGTTCCTCGTCGGGGCCGGGGACGTACTCCTGCGCGAGGGTCGCCGCCCCGGCGTCCAGAAGGCGAGGTCCGAGCCGGGCCAGCTCCCCCGGCGTATCGACGCGGCGGGCCTTGCACTCGCCCAGCCATGCCTCGAGGCCGGGGAGATGCCAGGCGTCCGGAGTCCGCGGCTTGAGCATGATCGGGCAGGCAAGGCTTCCCGGCTTCCGGATCACCGTCTCCAGGGCATGGGTGCGGGGTACCGGAAGCCCGTGCACGTGGGCCAGCCCGAGGAACCGCCCCTTGTCCATCAGGGCGCCGGTCAGCGCGGGATCATCGACCAGCGGTCGCAGCACTGCGGACAGCTCGCGGTAGTGTGTCGCGATCAGTGCCAGGTCCGGGTCCGCGGTCGGAAACAGGACCGGCGGCTGTGCCTGGCGGGATGCGACGGCGGTCACCGCATTCACCAGGGAGGCGGCGTCCCGGGTGAACCGGGGCAGGTGAACGACCTGGTCGACGTGCCGGGATGCAGCCACGGGAGAGTCCGCGGCTTCGGTCACCAGCAGGATCGGCACGCCGCGTGCTCCGAGCGCGCGCACCACGCCCAGCGCGCCTTCCGAGGCGCCACCGCAGGCGAGCACGATCGCCAGGGGGAGTCGCACTCGCCGCGCGCGTGGCATGCGTCGGGGCCGTGCCGCGGAGAGCCTCAGGAGCGCCGGCCGTAGTAGCTCAGGTACCAGTCGACGAAATTCCGCACGCCGACCTCGACGGAGGTGCGGGGCCGGTACCCGGTGTCGTGCGTGAGGTCCGTGACATCGGCATACGTGTCGGGCACGTCACCCGGCTGCATGGGCAGCAGGTTCCTGTCCGCCTTCCGGTCCAGGCATTGTTCGATCACCTCGATGTAGCGCTCGAGCTCGACCGGCTTGCTGTTGCCGATGTTGTAGACCCGGAACGGGGCGCTGCTGGTGGCCGGATCCGGGGCGTCTCCCGACCAGTCGGGGGATCCGGAGGGAATCCGGTCCAGTACGCGTACCACGCCGTCCACGATGTCGTCGATGTAGGTGAAGTCTCGCCGGTGCCGGCCGTAGTTGTAGACATCGATCGGCTCGCCGGCGAGTATCGCCCGCGTGAAGCGGAACAGCGCCATGTCGGGGCGTCCCCACGGGCCGTATACGGTGAAGAAGCGAAGCCCCGTGGCAGGCAGACCGAACAGGTGGCTGTAGGTATGCGCCATCAGCTCGTTGGCACGCTTGGTAGCGGCGTAGAGCGTCAACGGGTGACCGACGTCGTCGTGGGGCGAGAAGGGCATCCGGGTGTTGCCACCATAGACCGAGCTGGTCGAGGCGTACACGAGCGATTCGACATCGTGATGGCGGCAGCACTCGAGGATGTTGAGGAACCCGACCACGTTGGAGTCGACGTAGACATGGGGGTTCTCGAGCGAGTAGCGCACTCCCGCCTGGGCCGCAAGATTGATCACTCGCTGCGGCTGATGCTCCCGGAAGGCCTGCTCCATCGCCCCGCGATCGGCGATGTCGGCGGTGATCTCCGTGAACCCGGGATATTCCAGCTTGCGCCGCAGTCGGGCCTTCTTGAGCTCCACGTCGTAGTAGGGGTTGAGGTTGTCGACGCCGACGACCTCGTCGCCCCGCTCCAGCAAACGCAGCGCGGTTGCGGAGCCGATGAACCCGGCGGTGCCGGTGACGAGCACTTTCATGACTTCTCCACTGACATGTTGCTGCGACGGGGATGCCGGTCAAGGCAGTCCCCGAACCCGTCCGCACCCGGCGCCGGGCGCCCCGATCCGATTACAGGCGCCCGTCAACGGCCTCCGCTGGTAACACGTTCTTGATGTCGAATACGATCCCGTCAGGCTTGCACAGGGCCCGGATCCTTCCGGGTCCCATCTCGATGAACTGCCGGTGCGCCACGGCCAGGATGACGGCATCGTAACCGCCTTCGGGGGGGTCCAGCACCGGCCGCACGCCGTACTCGCGCTCGGCCTCGGCCGTATCCACCCAGGGGTCGAATATCTCCACGATGGCCTGATAGTGCTGGAACTCCCGGATCATATCAATCACGCGGGTATTGCGCAGATCGGGGCAGTTCTCCTTGAAAGTGAATCCCATGACCAGCACAGCGGCTCCGGCGACATGGATCCGGCGCTGGGTGAGCAACTTGACCACGCGCTCCGCGACATAGCCGCCCATCCGGTCGTTGAGGCGCCGGCCGGCCAGGATCATCTCGGGGAAGTAGCCGATCTCCTGGGCCTTGGCGGTCAGGTAGTAGGGATCGACGCCGATGCAATGCCCGCCCACCAGCCCGGGCACGAAGGGCAGGAAGTTCCACTTGGTGCCGGCCGCGTCCAGCACTTCGCGCGTGTCGATGCCGAGCCGGTGAAAGATCATGGCCAGCTCGTTGACCAGCGCGATATTGACATCGCGCTGGGTATTCTCGATCACCTTGGCCGCCTCCGCGACGCGGATGCTGCTGGCGCGGTGCACGCCGGCCGGAATGATGCGGCCGTACAGTCCGGCGACCAGCTCCGCGGCTTCCGGGGTCGATCCCGACACGACCTTGACGATCCCGGGGAGCCGATGGTCCCGGTCTCCGGGATTGATGCGTTCGGGGCTGTAGCCGGCGTAGAAATCGCGATTGCAGGCGAGACCGGATTCCGACTCCATGATCGGGACGCAGACCTCCTCGGTGGCTCCCGGGTACACGGTCGATTCGAACACCACGACGTCACCGCGGCCCAGCACCCGCCCGACCGTGCGGCTGGCGGCTTCCAGGGGCCGCAGGTCGGGCTGCTTGTGGCGGTCGATGGGAGTGGGAACCGTTACCACGTAGACGTTGCAGTCGACCAGCTCCGAAGGATCGTCGCTGTAGCGCAGCCGGGTGGCGCATGCCAGCTCGGCGGCGTCCACCTCCAGCGTGCGGTCCCAGCCTTCGCGCAGCTCTTGCACGCGCTCGGGCTTGAGGTCGAATCCCAGCGTCGGAAAGTGCTTCCCGAACTCCACTGCCAGCGGCAGTCCGACGTAGCCGAGGCCGATCAGGCCCACGCGGCACTCTTCCAGAGTCAGCATGACAACATCCCTGTTCCGGTTGTCCCGAGCCGTGTGCCCGCGATGCACGCCGGCCCCGCGCCCGGCTTCCCCTGCCGGGCGTCCGAAGTATAGTCCAGCGTTCGCGAGCCGGCGCTCCACCCGTTAAGGGGGGTTGAGAAAACCCGCAACCCCATCTATACCTTTCTCGCAGGATGGAGACGGGCCGCGGCGGGAATGCCCGCCGACGGCGCATGCCTCACGGAACGATCTTGGACACCGGGCCGGGCTTCAGGAGGAAACCCGGGCGGTGGCTGGACCGGCGACGGGCCTGCGACATCGCCGGTCGAGGTCATGGACTGCCTGACGGGAGCTAGGGATGGCGACGGTCCGGGTCTTCAGACAATACGTTCATACCCCCTTCCTGATGCTGGCCGGGGTCGAGGCCGGCATATTCATGCTGTCCGTGTATGCGGGGGCGTACCTGCGCTTCTTCGGCGTCGCTCACGCGGTGCGGGAAAGCATCGGGCCGCTGCTGCCACGGGCGCTCGCCTACGCCGCCATCATGCTGCTCAGCATGCTGGCCCTCGGCCTGTACCAGCCCCGAATGCGCGAGAGCAGCCCCGCGGTGCTGCTGCGACTCGGGGCGGCGTTCGCCCTCGGCGGCATCGCGATGACCCTGCTGTTCTACCTGATACCGACCCTCTACCTGGGACGCGGCGCCCTTGCGCTGGCCGGGATCATGGCGTTCTTCGTCGTGGGCACGGTCCGTCCGGTGTTCATGCACACGGTGGACGAGAATCCTTTCCGGAACCGGCTCCTGGTGCTCGGCGCGGGCGTCAAGGCGGCGAGCATGATGCAGTGGCTGCGGCGGCGGTCGGACCAGCGGGATTTCCGCATCGTCGGTTTCGTGCCCACCGAGGGGGATGGCGAGGGCATCGAGGCCGCGCGCCGGATCCAGGTGGGCGAGGGCCTGTGGGACTATTGCCGCACCAACCAGATCGACGAGGTGGTGGTGGCGATGGACGAGCGCCGCAGCGCCTTTCCCACCGACCAGCTCCTGCAGTGCAAGATGGGGGGCGTCCGCGTGACCGACGTCGCCAGCTTCTTCGAGCGCGAGACGGGCAAGGTCAAGCTCGACCTGCTCTATCCCAGCTGGATGATTTTTTCGGACGGCTACCAGGCGGGCGTCGCGCAAGCCTATCTCAAGCGGACCTTCGATATCCTGGTCAGTCTGCTGCTGCTCGCCCTGACCTGGCCGGTGATGCTGGCGGTCGCGCTGGCCATCCGCGTGGAGAGCGGACGGGCAGCCCCGGTACTGTTCCGGCAGGAGCGGGTGGGGCAGCAGGGCCGCATCTTCCACATGCTCAAGTTCCGCAGCATGGTGGTGGACGCGGAGAGCGACGGGCAGGCGCGCTGGGCACAGCAGAACGACATGCGGATCACCCGCGTGGGGCGTTTCATCCGCAAGTACCGCCTGGACGAGCTGCCGCAGGTATTCAACGTCCTGCGCGGCGACATGAGCTTCGTCGGGCCCCGTCCCGAGCGGCAGGTGTTCGTCGACCGCCTCGCTGCCGTTCTCCCGTATTACGTCGAGCGGCACCGGGTCAAGCCCGGGATCACCGGCTGGGCCCAGCTGCACTACCCCTACGGCGCCTCCGAAGCGGACGCCCGGGAGAAGCTTCAGTACGACCTCTACTACGTGAAGAACTACACGCTGCTGCTGGACCTGGCGATCCTGCTGCAGACCGTCGAGGTGGTGCTGTTCGGCAAGGGGTCGCGGTGATGCGCGGGGCGATACCGTCAGTTCGGCAGGGTGGTTCGAAGCGGTCGTGCCGGATCACTGTACCAGCCGGTCACCCGGCCGTCGTGGAAGTACACCCGCGAGGCACCGTATCGCCACTGGCCGTCTCGCTTCACGTCGGGCGGGCCCTGCACGGCATAGACCTCGGCGGCCGACGATCCCACGGTGAAGCCCCAGTGCCTCGCATGCACGAGCCGGCCGCGGCGTGTCGGCGCATCCCCGTAATCCAGCGGGTACGCCGGGTCCGACTGCAGGGGATGCTGCGGCTCGCTGTGCCAGGCGATCACCTCGCCATGCGAGAAGCGCACCCAGGACGGTCCGTAGTACCAGGTATCGCCGATCACGCGGCCGGGCACCCCCTCGATGTCAAAGACGTCGCCGACGCTGGAGCCGGCTCCGAAGTGGGGCGCATCGGCAATCTCGGGGCGCGGCGCCGGCTGCCCCCGCTGATCGGGGCCGGGCGTCGCCGCGTCCACCACCGCCCGGGGCGAGGAGGGCGGCGGCTGGTGGTGGATGAGCCAGACCAGGGTCGCCGCCCCGGCGGCCGCGGCCAGGACGTAGCGGCGACGGCTCCGTCGGCGCACGGGCGCGGGCGTTGCGGAGCGGACGCGGTCCGGCGCCACCTCCGGCAGCACCCCGTGGTTCCGGTAGTAGCGGCGGAGCACGTCGTAGGCCCGGTTGATTTCGGCGCTTTGCCGGTCGGCGCGAACGCGCGCCGGCGCATCGCGCCCCGCGCGGTCGGGGTGGCAGCGACGGATCTCGCGCCGGTAGGCACGCCGGACCTCGGCCCAGCTGCAGGGCGGATCCACTCCGAGCAGGCGGTAGCAGCGTGCGATGCCCGGATCGGCGTCCATCCTCTCGGCGCTCCCGTTTCGTGTTGTTGCGTGGCGCCGCCCCCCGCGACCGCGACCCGGCGGCCGGCGTCCGTTCAGGTTCTAGTCCACTGGCCGCGAGTGTGCAACATGGCACCGCGTCGCCGGCGGTCCGTCCGTCGCAAGCATGTCCCGTATCCGGTGCATGACCGGCCTCGGGACGGGGAGATCCGGTCGTGTCTGCATTGAGGCTGTTCGCTTTGCTGTTTCTGGCGACGCTGCTCGTCGCCTGCCATCCGGCCGATCCCGCGCTGGTGCACGGTGGCGGCCCCGGCGACGGGGTGCACGTCACCCAGGGAAGCGATGGCGCGGCTGCCTCGCTGATCGGCCATACCTATCACCTGGGCGTCGACGACGTGGTGCGGGTGAGCGTCTGGGGCAACCCGGACCTTTCCGTGACGGTCCCGGTGCGGCCGGACGGGATGATCTCCGTCCCGCTGGTGGGCGACGTGCGTGCCGGCGGGCTGGCGCCGATGCAGGTGGCCAGCAACGTCGAGCATGCCCTGTCGGCCTACGTGCGCAAGCCGCAGGTGGCGGTGATCGTAACCGACCTCAAGAGCCACGAGTTTCTCACCCGCGTGCGGGTGACCGGAGCGGTCAGGCGACCGGTGACGCTCCCGTTCCGTCAGGGGATGACGGTGCTCGACGCGGTGCTGGAGGCGGGCGGCGTGAACGAGTTCGCCTCGGCCAACGGTACGGTGCTGCACCGGCGCATCCATGACCGGTCGGAAGTCCTGCACGTGGAGCTGGGGGATATCCTCAACAAGGGCAATCTCGGCACCAACTACGCCCTGCGTCCGGGCGACGTGATCACCGTGCCCGAGCGCCTGTTCTGAGGGGGGATGACCATGTCCGGCTCGACTGTCGCCAATTCTCTCGAACAGCGTCTGCGATCGCTGTTGACCGAGGCGTACCAGCACCGGCGCCTGCTCGCCGTGCTGTTCGTGGTGATCAGCCTTTCCATGAGCGTGGTCGGGGTGTTCTGGCCGAAGGTTTACACGTCCTCGGTCACGATCCTCGTGGACAATCACAACATCATCAAGCCGCTGCTCCAGGGGCAGGCGGTCCCCACGGGCGCCGTCGACCAGTCACGGGTCGCACGCGAGCTGCTCTACAGCCGTTCCGCGCTGCACCGGATCATGCAGGCCACCGGCCTGCTGGCGTCCCATCCCACGCCCGTGCAGCAACAGCGCATCGCCGAAAGGATCAAGCGTCACACCCGCGTGTTCCAGATCGGGGACAATCTGGTCAAGATCCAGTACCAGGACGATCGCCCCGGTCGCGCCAGGCAGACCGTGTCGGAGTTCGCGCAGCTGTTCATCGAGGCCAGTCTCAAGCTCAAGTCGCAGGAGAGCGATACCGCGTACGAGTTCATCGACAACCAGGTGGACGAGTACCACAAGAAGCTGGTCGGCGCGGAGAACCGGATGCGCGACTTCCGCGACACGCATCTCGATGCCAGACCGGGGACGGAGGGCACCATCGGCGACCGCATCACCACCCTGCAGGACAAGATCCAGAAGACCGAGCTGGAGCTCAAGGAGGCTCACATCAAGGAAGGCTCGCTCAAGAACCAGCTCTCCGGCGAGGCGGCGGTCACCGCCAGCATTTCCCGCGAGGGCCAGTACCAGGAGCTGATTGCCCAGCTGCAGGGCAAGCTGGCCACGCTGAGGCTGTCCTACAAGGACAGCTATCCCGACATCGTGCAGCTCAGGTACCAGATCGCCGATCTGAAGGAAGCGGTGCGACAGGAACAGAAACGGCGCGAGCTGGCGCAGAAGGCCGCGGAGGCCAGCGGCAAGACCTACGTCGACAAGAATATCCAGATGAGCCCGCTGTACGAGCGGCTGCGGCGGGAGCTTTCGGATACCCGCACCAGCATCGCGACGCTGCGCGCGCGCCGCGACGAGACGCGCAAGATGCTTTCGGACGAGGTCAACCGCGGCAAGCGCGTAAGCTCCAGCGAGGCAGTCATGGCCGAGCTCACGCGCGATTACCACGTCAACCGTGACATCTACCAGGACCTGCTCAAGCGGCGCGAGAACGCGCGCATCTCGATGAACCTGGACCGAGACCAGCAGGGCATGTCGCTGCGCGTGTACGAGCCGGCCTTCCTGCCGCTCAAACCCAGCGGTCTGCGGTTCATCCATTTCGCCGCGGGGGGCATCCTGCTGGGGTTGGCGGTGCCGTTCGGGCTGCTGCTGGCGCTGCAGGAGGTGGACCCGCGGATACGCTCGGAAGAAGCGGTGCAGCGCGCTCTCGGGCTGCCGGTCGTGGCGGTGGTCCCGGATCTCCTGATCGAGGGCGAGGTGCGCCGGGAGCGAGGTGACAGCCGCTGGGTTGCCGTGCTGCTGTTTCTCTCGATGGGCGCTTTCGTCGCCATCGGCCTGCTGAAGATGAAGGGAATCCTCTGACATGAGCATTGCGGACAAGGAACAACTGGGCGGCCGGACCGATTCCGGCTGGCCCATGGCGGCGCTGGGGGCCGGTGACAGGGAGGGGGCGCTCGCGTCCGCCGAACAGAGGCATTTCGACCTGGCCGAGCGCCAGGCTTCGCGACACGCGATCGCGCGCATGGAGGAGCCCTTCGTGTTTACCGCGAAGGAGCTGGCCGCGCGGCGGCTGTTGTCCTCCGGGACCGCCAACACGCCGGTGGGCAACGCTTTCCGCGAGCTGCGCATGCGCCTGATGCAGCGAACCGGCGGTGCCAACACCGTGGTCATGGTGACCTCCGTGATCCCCGGAGGCGGCTCCAGCTTCGTGGCCTGCAACCTGGCGGCCGCGATCGCCCTGGACGAGGCGCGCACGGCGCTGGTGCTCGACTGCAATATCCGTGCGCCCAAGGCCACCGCCTTCGCGATGCCGGAGCTGCCGCTCACGGAAACCGGGCTGAGCGACTACCTCTCGAGCAGGGACATCGTGGAAGACGAGATTATCCAGCCCACCGGGCTGCCCCGGGTGAGACTGATACCTGCCGGGACGCGCCGTGACCTGGAAGGCGAGTTCTTCAGCTCCGTGCGCATGCGGCAGC
This sequence comes from Gammaproteobacteria bacterium, assembly GCA_035638775.1. GTDB lineage: Bacteria > Pseudomonadota > Gammaproteobacteria > UBA5335 > SLRW01 > DASQZJ01. The sequence continues at coordinate 80,427 of DASQZJ010000064.1, read as the reverse complement.
TGATGTCGGGGATCGCGCGGCGCTATCCGGAGCGCTCGCTGGTGCTGGACGCGCCGCCGGTGCAATCCTCCGCCGATACCTCGGTGCTTGCGGAGCTGTGTGACTGGGTCATGCTTGTGGTGCCGTACGGGCGGGTGACGGCGCGCCAACTCGCGGCGGCGGCGACAGCGGTGGGGGAGCGGAAGCTGCTGGGCGTGGTTCTCAACCGGAGGCCGTGGCTGCCGCCCGTGCTCCGGCGCTTCGCGGCCTAGGCTCCGGTCATGACCAGGGTGACGCGGGGACGGGGCGCGGGGCGCCTCATGGTGCTGCTCCTGGCGGCGGCGGCATTGTGGACTTCGGAGCCGGCGATGGCGCAGTTCCGGCTCAGCCTGGGCTACGACGCCCAGCACAGCGACAACATCGCGCGCGCCCCGCACGACGCCAGGAGCGAGCTGACGCACGTGCTGGCCAGTGACGTGGAGTGGCTCCAGCAGTCGCGCTGGCTGATGGCCGACGTCACCGGTTCCGCGCAGTACGAGCACTATCAGCACGGGACCTACGGGGACCAGACGCTGTACGACATGAACGGCCGGGTGGTGGGCAACCTGCTCCCCGGGCGCCTGGCGTGGACCCTCGAGGACCACGCCCGGCAGGCCCGGATCGACCAGCTGAACCCCGCCAGTCCCGGCAACATCCAGAACGAGAACGCGCTGTGGACCGGGCCGGACGCCTTCGTGCCCCTCGACCCGATCCACCAGCTGGAGCTGTCCGCACGCTACGGGGATCTGTACTACTCGGACAGCGAGATCGGCAACAAGCGTTACCAGGGAGCCGCCCGGCTGTACCGGCAGGAGAGCCCTTTCACGCGGCTGTCGCTCAACGCGGAAGCGACCCGGGTACGGTATGACAACAGCAGTGTCGCCGCGGACCAGGACTACCGGCGCGAGGATTACTATTTCGGGCTGACCCGCGAGCCGCCCCGGTCTCGGGTGGGCATCCGGCTCGGGCGCAGTTACCTGAAACGCGATAACGGCCAGCGCCTGGACGGCTCGATGATTCGCGTCGACCTCGCACGGCGGCTTTCCCGGGTGCTGACGGCGGGCATGAACGCCAGCTCGGAGCTGACGGACGCCGGGCTGGCGCTGCTCGGCGCCGCGCCCTCCACCCCGGGGGAGGTCGCCCAGGCGCCGGTTGCCGAGATCTATCGGGACCGGGTCGCGGAGCTCTACCTGACGCGCTCGACCGACGCCGGCTTCCAGGACTTTCGCATCCGCGCGGAAAAGCAGCAGTACCCGGGGCTGCCCCTCGATCAGCTGCAGCGCTCGGCGAACCTTGCCCTGGGATGGAAGCTTGGCGGCGCCATGACCCTGCAGACGGCCGCCAGCTTCATCGAAACGCGGTACGAGGACATCGGTCAGCGCGATGACGACATGCAGGCCTCGGTGACGCTGGTGCGATATCTCAGCCGGAACATCGCGACGCGGTTCGAGGTTGCACACTACCGCCGCGACAGCAGCAATGGGCTGACCGATTTCCACGAGACGCAGGTAATGGTGGGCATCGTCTGGCGCCCGATTGAACGCCGGCCCTACAGCGACCCGTTCGCGACCCGGATCGGGCCGATGCGCATGGAGCAATGAGTCGCGGGCGGCTCAACGCCGGACTATGCTTTGAACGGACGGCGGCCAGGGATTCGGCCGCGGCAGAGGGAAGGAACAGGGATGTGCGGAATCGCCGGGATTTTCTCTCGGGACGGTCGGCTTCCGCCGACGGCGGCCGAGCTCGATGTCATGCAAGGTGCGCTGGCGCACCGCGGACCCGATGACAACGGCATCCTGCTGAGCGGGAACACCGGGCTGGCGCACACGCGCCTTGCGATCATCGACCCCGCGGGCGGCGTCCAGCCCATGAGTGATGCCGGCCGCCGGGTTCACCTGGTCTTCAACGGCGAGATCTTCAACCACCCCGAGCTCCGGGCGGCCCTTGAACGCGAAGGCTGCCGCTTCCGCACCCGGTCGGACACCGAGGTCGTGCTGGAGCTCTACCGGGCCCGCGGCGAACGCTTCCTCGAGGAGCTCAACGGCCAGTTCGCCCTTGCCGTCTGGGACGAGCGCGTCCAGCGCCTGCTGCTTGCCCGGGACCGCGTCGGGATCGTGCCCCTGCACTACACGTGGCACGGCGGCCGGCTGCTCTTCGCCTCCGAAATCAAGGCCCTGTTGCCCCTGGTTCCCCGTCCCGAACCCGATGTCGAAGCGTTGGACCAGCTCATGACCCTGTGGGCCCCGGTCCCGGGCCGGACGCTGTTCCGGGGCATGCACCAACTGCGCCCCGGCGAGATGATCAGCGTGGACCGGAACGGGATGCGCCGCCGTCGCTATTGGCAGTGGGACTATCCCGACCAGGGCGATTACCTGGCGGGCAGCCCCGACAGTCTCGCCGAAGAGCTCGACGCGCTGCTGGCGGACGCGACCCGCATCCGCCTGAGGGCCGACGTGCCCGTCGCTGCCTACCTCTCGGGAGGGCTGGATTCTTCGACGCTGGTATGGCTCATCCGCCGCGCCACGCGTGCTCCGCTGAGCACCTTTTCCGTCGAATTCCCCGGTTCCTCGCTGGACGAGAGTCACCACCAGGATGCCCTGGTGCGCACGCTCGGGCTGGACCACCGTCGGCTGGCCCTCGGGGGCGACGAGATTCTGGGCGCACTAGACCAGGCCGTCTGGCACGCGGAGAGTCCGCTGTTCCGCACCGCGCCCGTCCCGCTCGGGTTGCTCTCCGGACTGGTGCGGGAGAACGGCTATCGCGTGGTGGTCACGGGCGAGGGAGCCGACGAGGTGCTCGGCGGTTACGACATCCTCAAGGAAACCAAGGTCCGCGCTTTCTGGGCCCGGCAGCCCCGGTCCCGCTGGCGTCCCCTGCTGCTGCGACGGCTGTATCCCTGGATGAACCTGGCCGGCGGCCAGAGCGACGTCTACCTGCAGCGGTTCTTCGGGCTCGGACTGGAACGGCCGGAACAGCCGTTCTTCTCGCATCTGCCGCGCTGGCGGAGCGGCTCCCGCTGCCGGGTGTTCTGGTCTGCCGACCTGCGGGAGCGGATGCGCGAGGACCCGCATGACGCGCTGGCGGCGGAGCTGCCATCACGGTTCTTCGACTACGGCCCGTTCCAGCGGGCGGCCTATCTCGAGGCGACCCACCTGCTGCCCGGCTACCTGTTGTCGACCCAGGGCGACCGCATGCTCATGTGGCACTCCGTGGAGGGGCGGTTTCCGTTCCTGGATCATCGCGTGGTCGATTTCGCCAACCGCCTGGATCCGCGCGTGAAGATGCATGTGCTGGAGGAGAAGTACCTGTTGCGGCGGGTGATGCGCGGGCGAATTCCCGATGCCGTGCTGCGACGACGGAAACAGCCGTACCGGGCACCCGCTCCGGCGGGGCTGGCCGGGGCCGGCGGTGCCGATCTCCGCGACGATCTGATGAGCGCGGAGAGCATACGTGCTGCCGGCTATTTCGACCCGGTCGCAGTGGGGCGGCTGCTCGACAAAATGGCATCCGGCCGCGCGCTGGGCCACGCGGACGGCCTGGCGGCCGCGGTGGTCCTGACGACGCAGATGTGGCACCGGCGCTTCTTCGGCGACGGAGCGGACCATTTCCGGCGGGTGCCGTCACGGGCGGTGCAGGGGATCGGGAAGGCGGTGACGGGAGACGGGGGATGACCATGAAGGACATGCTGCGAAGTTACGTGCTGGAGAACTACCTGTTCACCGACGATCCCTCCGCGCTGGCGGACGCGGATTCGTTCCTCGACAAGGGCATCATCGATTCCACGGGCATCATGGAGATCATCGCCTTCCTGGAAGTCGAGTTCGGTATCGTGGTCGAGGACCGGGAGATGGTGCCCGAGAACCTGGACTCCATCGCCAGCCTGGTGGCGTTCGTCGAACGCAAGCGCGCGGCGGCGGAGAGCTGACGCGATGGCTCCCACGCTGCTGCACGGGTTCCTCGAGCAGGCATTCCGCCAGCCGCAGGCACCCGCCTTCGCCTGCGGCACGGGCCGGGTAAGCTACGGTGATCTTTCCCGGCAGGTGCGCGGCGTCGCGGAGCACCTGCGCGCGAACGGGCTGGCGCCCGGGTCGCGGGTAGCCATGCTGTTGCCGAACGGTCCGGCGTATGCGGCCGTGCTTTACGGGATCTGGATGGCCGGCGGCGTTGCGGTCCCCATGGATCCCTCCGCGCGCACCGGGTCGGTGCGGGGCCGGCTGCGCCATGCAGGCGCGACCTGGGTGTTCGCCGCGTCACCGGTGATCGGGATCGATGCCGGGGTCCGGGTGGTCACGCTTGGGGCACCGGATACGCCGACGCCCTGGACCGCCGCGCAAGCGCCCGGGGACCAGTCGATCCCGGTGCGGTGGGGCCACACCGGCCGCTTGCCCCGTTCCGATGCACTGGCAGTGATCTCCTACACCTCGGGGACGACCGGCCGACCCAAGGGGGTCATGCTCAGCCACGCCAACCTGGCAAGCAACGCCCGGGCGATCGCCGCCTACCTGGACCTGGGCCCGGGCGAGCGGGCGCTGGCGACGCTGCCGTTCCACTACGCCTATGGCGCCTCGGTGCTGAACAGCCACCTTGCCGCCGGGGGCTGCCTGGTGGTGGGCGAGACGCTCGTATACCCGGAGCGCCTGCTGGCAAGGATCCAGCGCGAGCGCGTCACGGGGCTCCCCGGCGTACCCTCGACCTTCGCGCTGCTCGCGCCGCACCTTCGCGACACCTCCCACGACCTGCGCTGCCTGCGCTACGCCACCCAGGCGGGAGGACCAATGGCGCCGGAACTGGTCCGCGCGGTGAGTCGCCGTCTGCCATGGCTGCGCTTCTTCGTCATGTACGGCCAGACCGAGGCGACCGCGCGACTGAGCTACCTGCCGCCGCATCGGTTTGCCGACAAGCCCGGATCGGCGGGCGTGCCCGTCGCGGACACGGTCCTGGAAGTCCGCGATCGGGCGGGCGGGCGGCTGCCCGCCGGGCGCGTGGGCGAGATCTGGGCCCGCGGGCCCGGGATCATGCGCGGCTACTGGCGGGACCCGGAAGCCAGTGCGGACGTGCTCAGGGACGGCTGGCTGCGCACGGGAGACCTCGGCTGGATGGACGCGGAAGGATTCCTGTATCTGCGGGGCCGCCGCAGCCAGCTGATCAAGGTCGGGGCGCAGCGGGTCAGCCCCGAGGAGGTCGAGGAGGTGCTCGCGCGGCTGCCGTACGTCGCGGAGGCAGCGGTCATCGGGATTGCGGACAAGGTGCTCGGTCAGGTGGTCGGCGCGGTGATCGTGCCGCGCCCCGGGGCGGCCGTCGAGCCGCGGGAGGTCCAGCGCCACTGCCTGGAGCACCTGGCACGGCACAAGGTGCCCCGGTACGTCCGGGTGGCCGCGGCTCTGCCCCGGACCGCGTCCGGGAAATTGCGCCGGCACGTGCTGGCTCGTGGTATCGAGCAGGCCGGCCCGGCAGTGAAATCACAGCAGGGAAGGGCACTGTAATGGCGGCACGACTGGATGCACTGACGCCGGAGCAGGCACTCGGACTGGATCCGGCCCGGGAGACGGAACGCATCGCCTCGGGTATCCGGGAGGTGCTGGGGCGTTATCTGCACCGGCGCGGGCTGGTCGTGGCGGTTTCCGGCGGCATTGACAGCTCGGTCTGCGCCGCCCTGGCCGTGCGTGCCCTCGGAGCGGGCCGGGTGCTGGCCCTGCTGCTGCCCGAGCGCGATTCCGACCCCGACAGCACCCGCCGCGGACGGCTGCTGGTCGAGCACCTGGGCCTCGAGCACGTGGAGCAGGATATCGCCCCCGTGCTCGAGGCAGTCGGCTGCTACCGCTGGCGCGACGAGGCGATCCGCCAGGTATTCCCGGAATACGGCGACGGCTGGCGCAGCAAGATCGTGATCGCCGGCGGGCTCGACGGCCGGTACAACCACTTCGTCCTGGTCGTCTCCGATCCCGCGGGAACACAGAGCTCGCGCCGCCTGAACCTGCGCCAGTACCTGCAGGTGGTCGCCGCCACCAATTACAAGCAGCGCATCCGCAAGAACATCGAGTACTTCCACGCGGATCGCCTGAACTACGCGGTCGTGGGAACGCCCAACCGGCTGGAGTACGACCAGGGGTTCTTCGTCAAGAACGGCGACGGGGCCGCGGACCTGAAACCGATCGCCCACCTTTACAAGACGCAGGTCTACGCCCTGGCGCGCCATCTCGAGCTGCCGGAGGACATCTGCCGGGCGCGTCCCACCACGGACACCTACAGTCTCCCGCAGGGACAGGACGAGTTCTATTTCGCCCTGCCGTACGAGCAGATGGACCTGGCCCTGTGGGCGTTCAATCACGGTCTGCCGGCACAGCGGGCGGCACGCTGGCTGGGGATCCCGGAGGACCGGGCGCGATTGGTGTACCGCGACATCGAAGCCAAGCGGAGCGCGACCGCCTACCACCACGCCTCACCGCTTCTCCTGGCCCCCGTGCCGGAGGTTGCCCCCGGCCATGGCTAGCGCGATCGCTTCCCGCACGCGGGACCGTATTCCCGAGAGCAGCGGCTTCCTGGAGAACCGTCGGGGCCGGAGGCTGTTTCACGTCATGACCGGGAAGGCGGGGATGCGCGAAGGCTGGATCTTCTGCAACCCGTTCCTGGAGGAGAAAGTGTTCACGCAGCCGGTCTATCGGCACTTCGCCCGGACGCTGGCCGCGAGGGGCGAGTGGGTGCTGCGTTTCGATTACGAGGGGGACGGCGACAGCGAGGGCGAACTCGACGGCCTCGACCTGGCCGCCTGGATCGACGACGTCGAGGACATGGCCGAGATCGCCCGGAATCGCCTTGGCATCCGCATGTTGCGGTTGTTCGGTCTGCGCCTCGGGGGGGCCATCGCCGTGAGCGCGGCCGCCCGGGTCGGGGCCCGGTCGGTGCACACCTGGCACCCGGTGGTGAAGGGGGGGGCGTATTTCCTGGAGTGCCTGCGCTACAACCTCACGACCCAGCTGGCCACGCACCGGCGGATCGTGCAGGACCGCGGCCACCTGCTGGCGCAGCTCGAAGCCGGCCAGCCGGTGAATATCCTGGGCTACCAGGTGGGGCCCGCCCTCGCGGCTTCCGTGCGCGGGTTCGATCTTGTCGAGGCGGCGCAGGTCGCGGGGTGCCGGGTGGATGTAATCGGTTTCGCGCGCGCGAGCGAGGCGGGAGGAGTCTGGCGGCAGCTGGAACAGCTGCCGAACGTCGCATTCCGTGCGCTTGCCGTGCCGCAGTTCTGGCACGAGCCGCGATTCCACGATGCGGCACAACCCGGGCTGATCGAGGCCAGCCTGGAAATGTTCTGCGACATTCAGTGAGAAGCGAGGCGGACATGCGCTGCAGGGAAGAGCCACTCGAGCTGCGCGGACCGGACGACCTCACCCTGCGTGGCATACTCACGATGCCCGGAGGCGTGACGGAGAGGGGCAACGGCATCTGCATGCTGCTGCTGCCTGCCGGGCTGAAGTACCGGACCGGCCCCCACCGCTTCTACGTGCACCTGGCCCGGAAGCTGGCGGCGGACGGGGTCACGACGTTGCGCATGGATACGGTGGGCGTGGGCGAGAGCGACGGCGACCTGCCTGCCGCGCCGGTGCAGGAGCTGCGCGACAGCGTCGAGGGAGGACGTTTCGTGCGCGATGCCCTCGCCGGTGCGGCGCAGCTCCGGCGCCGTTTTCGCGTGCGCCGCGTGGTACTCGGGGGCATCTGCGGAGGTGCCGTAACGGCACAGCTGGCGGCAGCGGAGCGGCCGGATCTCGTCGCCGGCGTGCTGTCCGTCAACACCTCCGTGGGCGTCTCGGCGGCGCCGTCCGGCCCCACGCCGACGCGCCTGCGGCGGAACATGCACGACTACCTGGCCAAGCTTCGCTCGCGGGCCGCCTGGAGCCGCCTGCTGCGGGGCGAGAGCGATTTCTCGGCGATCGGCGCAACGCTCTCCGGCCTGGTTTCCGCACCGCTGTCGAGGATCGAGGCACTCCCCGCCCGGGAGGCTCGTGCGAGCCAGCTCTTCCTGGACAGCTTCGGCTACCTGGAACGCGCCGGCATCCCGCACCTGATGCTGTTCGGCGGCAACGACAACCGCTGGTTCGAATTCCAGGACCTGGTTCTCGGGCCGGAGCTGGACGGACGCCGCGACGGCGGGAGCTATCGGATTCGCGTGATCCCCGACGCCAACCACGAGCTGCATCTCCCGGAGTGGCAGGCCAGTGCGTTGGAGCAGATCCGCGAGTGGTTCGCGCGGTTCGCCGAGCGTGAGGTGCCCGCACATGCATGATCCGGTCATGGGAACAGGCGGTCCGGTGGCGGCGGCCACCGCCGCGGCAGCGCGCGACGCCGGCGGCCGGACACGTACGCTGCGCGTATTGACCGTCGTCGACGGGTACTTCCCCAGCCTCGGGGGCACCGAGATGCAGGCGGCGCTGCTCAGCCGGGAGCTTGCGAGCCGCGGCGTGCGCGTGGAGATCATGGCCCCCAGGCTGCTGCCGCGGCAGGCCCTGGAGACCGACCTGCACGGTGTCCCGCTGCACCGCATTCCGTATCCGCGAATCCGCGGCATCGGCGCGGCCATCCTGGGCCTGCGGTTCGCGGCCTGCCTGCTGCGCCGGCGCCACGACTTCGATGCGATCCACGTGCATACCGTCAGCAACCTGGCGGCGGTCGCCGGCGTGCTGCGACCCTGGCTCGGCGCCACGCTGGTGGCAAAGGTCTCCGGGGCCTGGGAGTTCGAGGGGGGGCTGCTGGACCCGGCGCTGCGGACGCGGTGGCTGCACCGACTGATGAATGCGGCCATGCGGCGCTACGACGCCATCCAGACGATCAGCGACTATACTCGGGAGCGCCTCCTCGCGGCCGGGTATGCCGAGGATCGACTGGCGATGATTCCCAATGCCGTGGACCTGGAGCGCTTCAGCAACGCTCGCCGGGGGCCCGGCGATGGGGGCCCGCTGCGGGTCCTCTACGCGGGCCGCCTCGACCGCGTGAAGGGCGTCGACGTGCTGCTGCGCGCGTGGCGCGAGCTGGACGACCAGGGCGGGCTGCCGGCCGGGACAGAGCTGCAGCTTGCCGGCGACGGGCCGGACCGGGACAGCCTCGAGAGACTGGCCCGGGTGCTCGGCGTGGACGGCAGCGTACGGTTCCTGGGTGGGCGTGACGACGTCCCGGAGCTGATGGCCGGCGCGGATGTCTATGTCCAGCCCTCGCGTCAGGAAGGGCTGCCAAATGCAGTGCTGGAGGCGATGTGCTCAGGCCTGCCGGTCGTCGCCACCCGGGTCAGCGGCAGCGTCGAGCTGGTCCGGGACGGATGGAACGGTCTGCTGGTGGCGTCCGAGCGACCCGCTGACCTCGCGGCGGCGGTCGGGCGGTTGTTGGCGGCGAAGCGGCTGCGGCGGCAGATGGGGGCGCGCTCGCGCGAGATCATCGAATCGACGTATCAGGTCCCGGTCGTGCTCGGCGCGCTGACCCGGCTTTACGGCAGCAGACGCCGGCGTTGAGCGCCGGTTGCCGGGGCGCACCGGATCGACGGACAGGCAGGGTTTACTGGCGCCGGCCACGGAGGCCGACGCGGAGGTCGCACTGGATGGACATGGAAGTCGTCACGGACGCGGCCGGGCTGCACGCGCTGCGGTCCGACTGGGACCGCCTGAGCGGGGAGGACCCGCTGGCGAACGTGTTCACCAGCTGGGATTGGCACGCCAGCTGGTGGAGGCACTACGGGACGGGGCGGCGCCTTCAGGTGCTGGTGGCCCGCGAACAGGGCCGCGCGGTGGCCATACTGCCTCTCTACCTGGAGCGCGCCCGCGCCCTGCGTGTGCTGCCCCTGCGGCGGCTGCGATACGTCGGGACCGGCGGCGATACCTCGCCGGACTACCTGGCGCCCGTGTGTGCTCCGGGCGCCGCCGAGTCCGCGCAGCGGGCGTTGGCGGGGTATCTGACGCGCCGGCCCGCCCCCTGGGACCTGCTGTCGCTCACCGACATGCCGGCGGAGCACCCGTTCGGCGCGCTCGTCGCGGAGCTGGCGGGCGAGCAGGGTTTCACGGTGCGGAAAGGGACCAGCGCGAACACCTTCGCCATCCGCCTGCCCGGCGACTACGAGACGTATCTGGCCGGGCTCAGCATGAACTGGCGCAAGCAGGTTCGGCGTCGCCGGCGGCGGCTGGAGCGTGCCGGGGCGCGCTTCTACCAGTGGCAGGATGCGCTCACCCTGGACGGGGCCATGAGCCACCTTGGCAGGCTGCACCGGCGGCGCTTCGCGGACCGCGCGGAACGTTACGGCTTCTCCAGCGACAGCTACACGGGCTTCCATCTCGAGCTGGCCTCGCGGCTGATGGGGCAGAATCGGCTCCGGCTGTACTGCCTGGAGCTCGATGGGGAGGTCATCGCGATGCTCTACTGTTTCCGCTGGCGGGACCGCGTGTCCTGCTTCCAGGGCGGATTCGAGCCGTCGTCGAGCACGTGGGCCCCGGGGGTCGCGCTGTTCGGTTACGCCATCGAGCAGTCGATCGCCGAGGGAGCGGTCGTCTTCGACATGCTCAAGGGCAAGTACGACTACAAGAAGGCGCTGTGCAACGCAAGCGGGGAGACGCTCTACCTGGACGTGATCGCCCGCACCGCCCCGGGATGGGCATACGAGCTGCGCCGCCACCGGTTGCCGGCTCTCAAGCGGAGCCTGCCGCACCGGGTTCCGGCCGAACCGGTCCTGGCGGGGCTGGAAGCGGGGGGCGACGATGGCAGCGACGCTTGACCGCCTGGCGGCCCATGTCTCGCGCTATTCCGCCGGCAACCTGGTGGTCACGCTGGCCGGGTTCATCTCGTTCCCCATCCTGACCCGCCTGTTCTCGGTCAGCGACTACGGCCTGCTCAGCCTGGTCTCGGCGACGCTCATGATCCTCGTGGCGTGCGGCAAGGCCGGCATCCAGAACTCGGTGCTGCGCTTCTACTCGGAGATCCGCGCCGGCGACGGGCCGTTTACCCTGTCCTCGTATTACGCCACGGTCGTCATCGGCATGACGATCGGCGGGGTGCTGGTCGCGCTGCTCTGGTTTCTCGCCAACGCCCTGGCGCCCTTCCACTGGTGGCCCGTTCCGGGTCGCCGCCTGCTGCCGCTGGTAGTCGCGCTGCTCGTCCTGGTACGGGTGCTGGACAGCGCGTTCATGAACATGCTGCGGGCGCAGGAGCGCAGCGGCCTCTACAGCCTGTATCAGGTGCTGCGCCGCTACGGCACCCTGGCAGTGATCCTGGCGACCCTGATCCTGGTCTCGCGCAGCGTGGAGGGATTCTTCAGCGCCACGCTGGTGGGGGAGCTCGCCGCGGTCAGCGTGCTGGGCTGGCTGCTGCTGACGAAAGTCCACTGGTCACCGACGGATTTTTCGCGCCAGCTCATGATCCGGATGCTCAGCTTCGGGGTGCCCCTGATCGGCTACGAGCTGGCCGGGCAGATCCTCAGCATCGGGGACCGGTACGTGATCCAGTGGGCACTGGGATCCGCCGCGCTGGGGTCCTACGCGGCGGCCTACAACATGTGCGAGTACGCCAATGGCGTGGTCGTGGCCTCCCTGGTGAGCGCCATCCTGCCCACCTACCTGCGGCTCTGGTCCGACGAGGGCGAGACGGCCACCCGCGAGTTCCTGCAGCGCAGCCTGCACTTCTACCTCATGGCCGCGCTGCCGGTGATCGTGGGGCTGACGGCGGTGGGGCCCGAGCTCCTGACTCTGCTCGCCTCCAGCAAATATGCGCTGGGCGGCGTGGTGATCCCGTGGGCGATCGCGGGGATGGTGCTGGACGGGAGCGTGGTGATGTTCGGGGCCGGCCTGTACATCCGCAAGCGCGGCGCCACGATGATGCTCCTGGTGGCAGGGGCCGCCGTCTTCAACATCCTCCTCAATCTGGTGCTGGTGCCGCGCCTGGGAATCCAGGGCGCAGCGATCGCCACGCTGGTCAGCTACCTGGGCCTGACCGCCGCGACCGGGCTGGCGGCGCGCCGCGTGATCCGGCTCGGGCTGCCGCTCGGCAGTACCGCCAAGTTCGGCCTGATCGCGCTCAGCATGTATCCGGTCGTAACGGCGATACACACGGGGTCGCTGGTGGCGACGATCCTGCTCCGGGTCGTCACCGGGGTCCTCTGGTACGGGGCGCTCGTCACGCTGGCCGACGGCGAAACGCGGCAGATGCTGTGGCAGGTGCTCGCTGCCCTGCGGCGCCGGCCGGTGGGCAGCGGCAGCCACTGAGCGGAGAAAACCATGCAAGACAGGGGATTCACGGTCATGGAAGGATCCGACACGGACCCCGCCGGAGGCGGCGTGCCCCGCGTCAGCGTGGTGATCCCCGCCTACAACCGGGGGGCGACCCTGCCGGCGGCGATCGACAGCGTGCTGGACCAGGGCGGGCCCGCGTGCGAGGTGATCGTCGTCGATGACGGTTCGCGGGATGCCACGGCCGAGGTGCTGGCGGGATACGGCTCGCGCATCCGGGTGGTACGCAAGGCGAACGGCGGACTGGCGTCCGCGCGCAATGCGGGCATGCGCGTGGCGCGCGGCGAATTCGTCGCCTGGCTGGATTCCGACGATGTCTGGCTGCCCGGCAAGCTCGCGGAGCAGATGCGGGTGCTGGAGGGCCGACCGGAAGTGATGCTCGTCTGCTCGGATTTCGCGGCCTTCAATGATCAGGGCGTGTTCGACTCCAGCCACATCTCGAGCTACTACAGCGCCGTCCAGCGCTGCGGCCGCGACTTCCTGGCCCTGTACGGGGGGCGGCTTCCGGACGTCGAGCAGGCCGGCGGTCCGCGGGTGTACGGCGGCCGGGTGTACGAGACCCTCGCCCTGGGCAACTTCGTACACCCGCCGACAGTCATCTTCCGCCGGCAGGCACTGGCGCTGGTGGGGGAAGAGGACGAGACGCTGGACGACTGCGCCGACTACGATTTCTTCCTGCGAGTGGCCCGGGTCGGCAGCCTGGCCTACGTGGACAGCCCGCTGCTGGGTTACCGCTACGGGGCGAACCAGATGTCGGCCGACACCCACCTGGCGCGCCAGCGTGCCGCGCTCATCCGGCTGCTGGACAAGCTGGTGCGCCGCGACCCGCACCTGCCGCGCCGCCAGCCCCAGGTATTCCGCTGCCGCATCGGGGAGGCGCTGATCGCGGCGGCGCACGAGCATGCCGAGACGCAGCCCGGCGCTGCGCTGCGCTATCTGGCGCGTGCGGCCCGCCTGGGCTACCTGCCCCCGCGCACGCTTCGGGTGTTCGCCCGCATGCTGTTGCCCCGTGCGGTGCTGGAAGCGCGCCGCCGCCGTCTCGCGGGAGCCCGGTCGTGATGCGCGCGGCGAAGCGGGGAATCAAGGCTGCCTGGGCGGCGTCACCGGTATGGAACGGACCGGCGCGGGCGGTGCGCCCGCCCGGAGCGCTGGTGCTGATGTACCACCGCGTGGCGTCGGGACCGAGTCTGCTCGGCGGCCTCGATCTCGCACTGTTCCGCCGGCAGCTCGAGTGGCTGGCACGGCACTGCCGGATGATCGGTCCGGACGACCTGCCGCGCGCCGTCCAGAGCGGACGTTCCGCCCGCCCGCCCGTCCTGTTGACGTTCGACGATGGCTACCGCTGCGTGCACGACCTCGTGTATCCGGTGCTGCGCGAGTACGGGATACCCGCAGTCGTGTTCCTGGCGACGGGCGCGATCGACAGTGGCCGGCCGCTCTGGACGGACTTCGTCGACCTGGCCTTCCGGGAAACCTCGCACCGCGAGGCGCGCCTGCCATGGAGCCCGGATACGCCGGTGGCGCTGGCCACGCCCGGCCAGCGGAGTCTCGAGGCGGCGCGGGCCAAGGCCCGCCTCAAGGCGAGCCCGGACACCCGGCGCCAGCACGACGTGGCACAGCTCGCGCGCAATCTCGGCGTGCAGGACACCCTGGAGGAGTTGCCCCGGCAGATGCTGAGCTGGGACGAGGCGCGCGCCATCGGCGACCTCTGCCTGTTCGCCGGTCACACGCACACCCATCCCATCATGTCGCGGGTCGAGTTCCCGCGGCTGACCTGGGAGATCCGCACCTGCCGTGACCGCATCCGGGAAGAGCTCGGCTACGCGCCACGCTGGTTCGCCTATCCCAACGGCACCGCGGCCGATTTCGACGCACGCTGCCGCTCCCTGCTGCAGGAGAACGGCTTTCGGGTGGCGTGCTCGACCATCGAGGGCTTCAACGGCCCCGACACGGACTGGATGGCGCTGAAGCGTCTGCCGACCACGGCCGCCACGGTGGGGGATTTCGTCTGGCTGATTTCCGGGCCGCAGTGGAGGGGAGCGACATGACCGCGACCTTCTGGATCGTCGTCGCCCTGGTGATCTACACGTACGCGGGCTACCCGCTGTTCGTGCAGCTGCTCGCGCGCTTTCGGGGGAGTCCCGATCGGGCGCCGGCGGCGCCCGCGCGCTGGCCGACGGTGAGCGTGATCGTGGCCGTGCACAACGGCGAGCCCCACGTGCGTCGCAAGGCAGGCAACCTGGCGGCGCTGGCGTATCCGGGGGATCCGCCGGAAATCATCTTCGTCTCCGATGGCTCCGACGACGGTACCGACTCGATCCTGCGGGAGCTGCCGGGGATCGTGATGGCTCGCTACCAGCCGAGGTCGGGCAAGCCGACTGCGCTGAACCTCGGGGCCACGCTCGCCGGCGGCGAGGTGCTGGTGTTCACGGACGTGCGGCAGCTGCTCGATGGCGCGGCGCTGCCGCGGCTGGTGGCGCGCCTGCTCGAGCCCGGCGTCGGGGCGGTGAGCGGGGAGCTCTGCCACCGTGATGCCGCTACGGGTGCTGCGCGCGACGTGGGCCTGTACTGGCGGTACGAGAAGGCGATCCGCCGGGCCGAGAGCCGCCTGCATTCGACCGCCGGCGTCACCGGCGCCCTGTATGCCATCCGGCGCTCGGACTTCGGTGGCCTTCCGGGCGACACCATCCTCGACGATTTCGAGGTGCCCGCCCGCGTGCTCCGGACGGGCCGGCGCGTGGTGCTGGAATCCGGGGCGCGCTGTTACGACGAGCTGGAGAACACCAGCGCCGGAGAGCGGCGACGCAAGGTGCGCACCCTTGCCGGCAACTTCCAGTCGTTCGCCCGCAACCCCTGGCTGTTCCTGCCCTGGCGCAACCCGGTGTTCTGGCAGTTCGTCTCGCACAAGGTCCTGCGCCTGCTCGTGCCGTATGCACTGTTGGCCGCACTGGTGCTCCCTTTCGCGATCGGGGGCACCCTGTACCGGATGGCGTTCGTCGCCCAGGCGCTGTTCTACCTCATGGCGCTCGCGGGGCTGACGTGGCAGCGACTGCGGGCGGTGCGCGTGGTCAGCTTCGCGGCGGTGTTCGTCGAGCTGAACTGGGCCGCCGTGGCCGGCCTGGGACGCTTTCTCGGTCGCCGGATCGATGTGAGGTGGGCCACATGAACGCCGGGTCACGGCTGTCCGTGCTCATGTACCACGCGGTCTACGACGGCCCGGCCGAACGCCTCGCGCTGGCACCGGAGGAGCGACCGTACGCGGTCTCCCGCAGGGACTTCGAGGCTCAGCTGGACATGCTCGCGGGCGAGCGCCTGGCGGTGGTCGACCCCGGGCTGCCGGATGGGTTCGGTGCCGGCCGCGCGCACGGGGTGCTGCTCACCTTCGATGACGGCCATCGCAGTTGGCATCGGCACGTTCTGCCCGCGCTTCGCGAGCGTCGGCTCAAAGGATTGTTTTTCGTGAGTACCGGGCTGGTCGGCACGCGCCAGGACTACTGCGACTGGACCGAACTGGCGGAGCTCGCCGCCGAAGGCAACTGCATCGGCTCGCACGGGGTTACGCACCGCTTTCTCGACGATCTGCGCGGCGAACCACTGGTGCGTGAGCTGGCCGACTCGCGCGAGACCATCCGGGCTCGCCTGGGCGGCCCGGTCACCGCGATCGCCTTCCCCGGTGGACGCTTCCGGGGGCGGACGCTGGCAAATGGGCGGGCGGCGGGATACCGGTTCTTCTATACTTCCCGCATCGGGATCGTCGCCGCGCAGGATGTGCGGCGCGGCCTGCCGGTTCCGCGGATCGCCGTGAGGGACGGGATGTCGGCGGCCGGGTTCCGGGCCCTGGCACGGGGCGAGCCGGCAACGATGGCACGGCATCGTGCGGTTGCGGCAGCGAAGACCACGGCAAGGAAGCTACTGGGAAATCGCATCTATCATGGCCTATACAGGAAGTTTGCGGCCTGACCGGGTAAACGCGCGGGACCCGGAGCCGAATCCGGCCAGCAGGACGATCCTGCTGCGCACGCTCGGCTTTCTCGCGGTGCCGGGCAGCATCCTGGCACTGTCGATGGTGCTGCATGTTCGCATCCCCTCGCCTCTGCTTTACGCCCTGGCCGGCGTGGTCGGGCTGATCATTGGTGTGCGCAGCCTCACCGACCCCGAGTGGTTGATGGCCGGTTTTCTCCTGTACATGCCGTTGAGCAAGGAGGTGATCGTGCCCCTTGCCCCCGGGGTCAACGGCGTGAACATCTTTACCGCCATGCTGATCCTCGCGGCGGTGGTCACCTCGCGTCGCGACGGCCGGCCCTTCATGCCGCGGGTCCCGCACACGCGGCTGATGACCTGGTGGGCGATCCTGAGTTGCTTCTCGGTGGTGACGCTGATCCTGCGTCCGGGCGGGCTCAGCTACCTGGTCGACGACGTTGCGCTGGACTTCAAGGGCTGGCTCGACCAGTTCTTCGTATTCTTCCTTTTCGTCAGTCTGATCCGCGACGGCGAGATGGCACGGCGGATGGTCGTGTACATGATGGTCGGCGCGGTGCTCGCCTACGTGCTGGGCTTCCAGGAGATGCTGGACAAGCAGGGTCTGGCGAGCCTCGAGAAATCACGCGTGCTCGGGCCCCAGCTGCAGCCGAACAGCTTCGGGGCCTTCATCGTCTACTCGCTGCCGCCGTTCATCGGCCTGTTCGCGGTCAACCTGCGCCGGATCCGGGCGTGGCTCTCGTTGCCGGCCTTCGCCCTGGTCGCCAAGGTCCTGCTGGCGACGTTCTCGCGCGGGGCCTACCTGGCCATGGGGGCGACTGCGCTCGCAGCCGGTTATCTGCGCGGCAAGTGGCTTCTGGCCGCCGGTCTCGGGGGCGTACTGATCGTGGTCCTGTACCTGCCGCAGCTGCTGCCCGGCTCGCTGGTGGCCCGAATGGACGACACCATGGTGCAGAGCGCCTATTCGGAGCACGTGGACAAGAGCTCCGAGACGCGCCTGATCCTGTGGCATGCCGGCGTCGACATGACCCTGGAGAGCCCCGTGTTCGGCAAGGGCTTCCGGGTCTTTCCCCTGCTCAAGAGCGAGTACACCGAGCGGCCGGTGGCGGAGAGCGACAACCACAACATGTACCTGTACATCAGCTCCCAGATGGGGATCCCGGCGGTGGTCGTGTTCCTCCTGATCCTGTACCGCCTCTACCGCTCGGGCAAAACCGTCTATCGCAACAGCCGGGACCGTTTCAACCGCGCCGTGGGATTGGGCGGGGCGATGATGGCGGTCGGTGTGGCGGTGACCAACATGTTCGGCTCGCGCATGACCAACATCGAGGTGTGCGGCTACGTCTGGGTCTATTTTGCGGTGCTGTCGCACTTGTTGATCGAGCTGCGTGACAACGAGGAGGCGGAAGGTGCGAGCGCCGACTGATCGGCCCCTGGTCGTGCATATCATCGACGAGCTTCCGCCCGATGGGGCGGAACGGCTGCTCGTGGACATACTGCGTCATCGCAGTGGCTCATACGACTATCGCGTCGTCTGTCTGGTCGATGGCGGGGCGCTGGTATCGGAGATCGAAGCGCAGGGTGTGCCGGTCACGGTTCTCGGGAGGCGCTGGCGCTTCGATCCGGCCCTCCTGGTGCGCCTGACGCGCCTGCTCGCACGGCACCGCCCGGTGGCCGTGCACACGCATCTGTCCTCGGCCGACCTCTGGGGGCGCTTCGCCGCCTGGCTGGCCGGGGTTCCGGGCATCTTCTGCACGGTCCACAACATCTACACCGCGAAGAGCATCACGCACCGACTGCTCGACCGGGTGCTGGCGCGTGTGACCCGTCAGATCGTGGCGTGCTCGCAGGAGGTCGCGGATTCCCTGGTGCGGACGGAGCACATCCCTGCGAGGCGCGTGCTCGCGATCGCCAACGGCATCGATCTGGACCGGTTCACGGACGTCCCTCCGGCTGATCTCGGGGCGATGTTCGGGGTTCGCCGGGAGGTCCGTTACCTGGCGGTGGTGGGTCGGCTGCATGAGCAGAAGGGTCACCGCGACATCCTGCCCGTGCTCGCGCGGCTGAAGGCCGACGGCCCGGCGTTCCACATGCTGTTCATCGGCGACGGCGACCGCCGGAAGGCAATCGAGGACGATATCGTGCGGCTCGGGCTGGAGCGAGTCGTCACCGTCACCGGCTACCGCGACGACATCCCGCAGCTGCTGGCGGCGGTGGACGTGGTCGCGATGCCGTCGCGCTGGGAGGGGTTGCCGATGGCACTGCTGGAAGCCATGGCCATGGGGCGCGCGGTCATTGCGTCACCTGTCGGCGGGGTCCCCGGCGTGATCGACCACCAGCGCAACGGACTGCTGGTACCGCGGGACGATCCCGACGGCTGGTATCGCTCTCTGGTGGAGCTCATGCTCAGTCCGGGGCTGCGGGAAACCCTGGGATCCGGTGCCCGACGGACGGTACGCGAGCATTATTCCGCGGAGGCCGTCGCGCGCCGCTACGAGAGCCTGTACGACGGGGTGATGAGGACGCCGGGAGCGCTGGCCGGCAGGGTGGCCGGGAGAAACGGGTCATGAGCGTCGGCCCGCCGCGGAAGCTCCTGGCGACCGGAATGCTGCCCTTCACGGCTGCCTGGCAGCAGCTCCGGCCGGGACTGCGGATCCTCATGTATCACCGGGTCCGGCCGGTGTCGCAGTACGATCAGCTCAGTGTCACGCCCTCACGCTTCGAGGCGCAGCTGTCGGTGCTGGCGGCACGCGCCCGGATCGTCTCCCTGGAACAGGCGCTCGCGGAATGGAAGGAGGCACCACGGCGCCCGGCCTCGGTGGCAGTCACCTTCGACGACGGCTATCGGGACAACCTGCTGTATGCGCTGCCGGCGCTGCGCCGGTTGGGGGTGCCGGCAACGGTCTTCGTGACGACGTGCTTCTGCGATCAGACCCGGGTTCATCCGCGTTATGCCGGTGAGCCGGGCCCGGTGCACCTGGACTGGGACGAGGTGAGGTGGCTGGGACGGCAGGCCGGGATCAGCATCGGTTCCCACGGCGTGACGCACGCTCGCCTCGCGCAATGCACCGACGAGGAGTCCTGGCAGGAGATCGTCGGCAGCCGGCAGGCGATCGAGCGAGAGCTCGGGGACGCGGCGCCGATCTTCTGTTACCCGTCCGGGGACTTCGGTGCACGTGAGGTCCGCTACGTCCGCGACGCCGGGTATCGTGCCGCCGTGACGGTCGCGCCGGGCGTGAACCGGGCGGCGACGGATGTATTCTCCCTGCGCCGGACCGAAATGACCGATCGGGACGGTCCGCTCGAGCTTCGCCTGAAGCTCGCGGGGGCGTTCGACCCGATGCACTCGCTGCTGCACCGGCGCCGGCTGAGTCGGTTCTCGCGGGAGGCCGGGCGGATGGGGACGGCATGAGACTGCTCTATCTCATGACCGAGCCGTTCGGCGTGGGCGGAGTGCAGTCGGACATACTCGCGCTCACGGAGCTGCTCGTTCCGAGAGGGCACCAGGTGTACGTCGCGACCCGACCGGGATCGCTGCTGCCGGAGCTCCAGGCCCGCGGCGCGCGCTTCCGGGAGATCGATTTCCACTTCCGCAAGCCCGCCGCCCTGAGGCGCGCGATGAAGCATCTGCGGCGTCTCGTCCGGGAAGAGCGCATCGAGGTGCTCGCTCCCCAGTCCGTGCGCTCCACCGTGACCAGCTGGCTGAGCCTGAGGATGCTGCCGACCGGGTATCGCGTGCCCGCTACCGGGCGCCGGCTGCCGATCGTGACCACCGTGCACAATATCCACAATCCCGCACATTTCGCCTATGCGGGCCATATCCTGGCGCACTGTGCGGACTTCGTGATCTTCGAGTCGCACTACGAACGCGACCGCGTGATCGCCGGAGGACTGCCTTCCCGGCGCAGCGTGGTCATCCACAGCGGGATCGACGTCGACGGCCTGCGCGCGGGGCAGCCGCCAGCGTTGCTGGCGCAACGCTACGGGCTGCGGCCCGGGGAGCACCACGTCTACGGCATCGTGGCCCGACTCTCCCCGGAGAAGGGGCACCGGTTCCTGCTCGAGGCGTTCGCGCGCGTGCACGGGGCTGATCCGGCAGCGCGGCTTTTGATCGTGGGGGATGGGCCCCTGGACGGCGATCTCAGGCGCCAGGCCGCGGAGCTCGGGATCTCGCCGGTGGTGGTTTTCGCCGGACTCCAGCGGGATGTCGCTTCGCATTTCGCCCTCATGGACGTGTTCGTGCTGGCATCCACCCGGGAATCGTTCCCGCTGGCAGCGCGGGAGGCGATGGCCGCGGGGCTTGCGGTCATCGCACCGGCCATCGGCGGTTGCCCCGAGGTGGTTGCGGACGGCGAAACGGGACTGTTGTACCCCGCCGCCGACGTGGCGGCGCTGGCCCGGTGCATGCTCCGCGTGCGGCGCGAGGACCTCTGGCGGAAATTCGGACGGGCGGGCCGGGAACGCGCCGTGGGCCTCTTTGCGCGGCAACAGTGGGTTGCGCGGGACGAGCGCGTCTACCTGCGTTACGCCCAACCCGGACCGGAACCCCTGCCATCCGACATCTGCAGCGCGATTGCGGGCGAATGATGCCTCCGCCCGGGGACAGGTCCGCGCCGACCGGCCGGGCTCCCGTTTCCGGCGTGCCCTGAGAGGCGCCGATTCCGATGTTCTGGTTCGAGCTCCTGGTCGCGCCGGTTGCCCTTGTCGCATGGGGTCTGCTGCTGGTTGCGCTGTTGCTCTGGCGCAGCGACAGCCGGGCGGCCTTCCGGCTCTGTCTCGGCGTGCTCGTGTTCTACGTGGCTGCCGCCACGCCGCTGGGGGCCAATGCTCTCGCCGGCGCCCTCGAGGCCCGCGCGCAGCGCGACGCCTGCCCGCCGGACCGGGCCCCTGCAGCGATCGTGATCCTGGCCGGAGGCGTGCGCGGCGATCCGGACCATGCGACGGAGGTCGACCGGCTGCGACTTGCCACCCTGCGCCGGACCCTGGCGGGCGCACGGCTGGCGCGCGCCCATCCGGCCTGGCGGGTGATCGTCTCGGGGGGTGAGGGCGGGAGGAACTCCGAGGCGGACCTGATGGCGAATCTGCTCGTCCAGCTGGGTATCGGCAGCGGGCGCATCACGCGGGATTCGCGCTCTCGCAATACCTGGCAGAGCGCCGTTGCCGTAACCCGCCTGGCGCGGACCGTTGGGGTGGCGAGGCTGGTGCTGGTGACGTCCGCCATGCACATGCCACGGGCCGCCGCGGTGTTTCGCGCGCAAGGGCTGGCCCTGTGCCGCTACCCGGTGGATTACCGCCACGTCAGCCCCGATCTCCCGGGGGCCCTGGTTCCCCAGATCAGCGCGCTGGTCAAGACCCACCGGGCCTTGCACGAGATCGTCGGCTGCCTGTGGTACTGGCTGCGGGGGCGTTTCACGCCCCCGCAGCCGGACCGGCGTCCGTGACCCCCTCCTGCTAGGGTTTGTAGCTCGGCAGCTCGATCACGTAAGTGTCGATCGGGCCCGAGCTGTTGCCCCAGTCGCTGCCGAAGATCGCGCGGGTGCCGCTGGGGCTGGCCGTCACGTGGGGCTCGGCGAAATAGTCCTGACCGGTGGTCCGGTCATGCGCCAGGCGGCACACCACCGTCTCCCCGGGGTTGGTGTCCGCCAGGATGACCTCGTTGTCCAGCGGCCCCTGGCTGCTCGGCTTGACCGCACCGATCGTGGACACGTAGACCCAGCCCGGCTTCTTGTACGCCATCGCGGACAGGTGCGTGCCGCTGGGGGGATAGGGATAGCCCGTGGCCGGTCCGATGATCACGCGGTTGGAGCCATCCGTCAGATCGAACGCCACCAGCGTCCCGTAGCCGCTCCCGCCGGGACCCGAATCGAACGCCACCCCGTAGTACATGTCATGGCCGGACTGGATCTTGCCCACGGTCGCGTGCTCGTCCGCGCTGTTGAGGTCCAGGGTGCGCTGCTGGACCATGTTGAAGTTCAGCACCTTTCCGGTGCCGTTGTCGTCGAAGAAGAACAGCGAGCCATCGGGCCCCGGCTGGGGCGCGTTGTAGCTGCTCGTGGCGACCTTCGTGCTTTCCGTGTCGGTGCTGATCCGGTAGCTGAAGATGTAGCGCGAATTGCCGCTGTCGCAGCGCAGCCCGAAGACGTCCGAATTCCAGGATGTGAACATCGGGTCGCTGCCGCCGGACACCGCGTCGCAGTTGGCGAAGCTGTGGATCACGTCCTTCTGGCCGCTGCTGACGTGGTACTTCACCAGGACCGGATGGCTCTGGTTGGAGAAGCTGTTGTCGATGTAGTACAGGATGTCCGGGTCGCTGGTATCCCAGTAGACCTGCTCGATGTCGGCCGGATTGATGTTCAGCACCTTGATGAACTGGTAGGTCTTGCCGTCGTACAGCTCGTGACGCCCGCTCACGTCGCCGGTGTGGTAGAGCAGGAGGTACGACTCGTCCGCGTTCCAGGCCTCGACCGTGGAATAGATCGGGACGATCTTGCCCCCCGCCGGCGCGTTGGTGATGCGCCGGATCGTGGTGCCGAAATCGGGGTCCGTGACGGCCTGGTCCAGCGGCGGCTTGCTCATGGGACTGGCTTGGTGCGTCGCCTTGTCGGTGACCAGGCCGTTGCACAGGTTGGCGGTGCTGGTGGTGGCGAAGCTCGCTCCCACCGTGTGCACCGCGTTCATCATCAGCGTGCAGCTGCCGGTTCCGCTGCAGTCGTTGGTCCAGTCGGCGAAGCTGAACCCGGTGTCCGCCGTCGCCGTGATCGTGACCGATGTGCCGCTGGCGAAGGTGGCTGCGCAGGAGGCGCCGCAGTTGATCCCGGCAGGGCTGCTGGTCAGGGTCCCGCCGACCGGCTTGAGCGCCGTCAGGAGGTAGCTGCCTCCGCCGCCGCCACCTCCGCCGCCGCCACCACCTCCGGTGGTGCTGGTGAAGGTCGCTCCCACGCTGTGCGCGGCGGTCATGTTCAGGGTGCAGCCGCCGCCACCGGAACAGTCACCGGTCCAGTTCGCGAAGGAGTATCCGCTCGACGGGTTTGCCGTGAGAGTGACCGACGTGCCGCTTGCGAATGTGGCGCTGCAACTCGTGCCGCAGTCGATTCCCGATGGACTGCTGGTGATCGTGCCGCCGGTCGGCCGGGTGGCGCTGAGCTGATAGCTGGTGGTGCCGCCACCGCCACCCCCCCCGCTGCTTCCGCTACTGCTTCCGCCGACACCGATGCTGCCGCCCGAGGCGGTTCCCCCGGACTGGTTGCCGGTGGTGTCACTGCTGCCACATGCAACCAGAGCCGTCGATAAGGCGACCATCATTGCGGTCGCCACCATGCGGGTCATTCTGCTCATGGGAGTTCCTTCCCCTCGCCGAATTGTCGAAAGGGCCGCGCAGGCCGCGGCCCGATGCCGGTCATCCCTGTACCGGTGCGAGGAGGCGCGTTGCGCCGCCGCACGCGACACCGCGCCGCAGGGAACCTCCCCAGCGGCGCAGCTGGCTGAGTAAAGTCACTTATAGGCCTCCTGACGAGGATTTCCATTCCACGCGACGAGCGGTCGCACCGTCCGGACGAACCCGGCGCTCGCCGCGGCCGGCCAGGGGCAGCCGGCGTCGCCGCTCACCGGTCGCCGCATACACGGCGTTCGCGACCGCTGGCGCGACCGGAGGCACGCCGGGTTCCCCCGCGCCGCCCGGCGCTACGCCGGACGGTGCCAACAGCACGCTCAGCTCGGGCATGTCCCCCATGGTGACGAGCGGAAAATCGGAGAATGCAGTCTGCTCGACCGCGCCGTCGCGGACCGTGATGGCGCCGCCCAGGGTTGCGCTGAGCGCCCACGCGATCGAGCCTTCCATCTGGGCGCGGACCCCGTCCGGATCCACCACGGTTCCGCAGTCGATGACGCACACGACGCGCTCGACGCGAAGGCCCCGCGCTCTTCCTGCGCTCACCTGCGCAACCGTTGCCACGAAGCTGCCGTGAGAACGGTTCACGGCGACCCCCATGCCTTCGCCCGTTCGCCGCGGGCCCGGCCATCCCGCGTAGTCGGCGGCCCGGGCCAGTACCGCCCGGAGCCGCGGCCGGTCCGGCAGGGCGTCGAGGCGCCAGCGCACGGGGTCGACGCCGGCGGCGCAGGCGAGCTCATCGGCGAAGCACTCGGTGGCGAAGACATTGTGCGAGTAGCCGACCGAGCGCCAGAAGCCCACCGGCACCGGGCTCTCGGCGAGCGCATAGCCGACCCGGAAGTGCGGCGGAGCGTAAGGGAGATCGTGCGCACCCGACACCGCGGCTCCGTCGATGCCGCCACGGACGTCTTCCGGGCTGACGCGGGCATCGATGGACGCACAGGCGAGCTCGTGCTCCCAGGCAGCGAGACGGCCGTCGGCGTCGAGCCGGGCCCGCAGCCGGTGCATGCTGGCCGGACGATAGAAGTCGTGGCGGAAGTCCTCGGCGCGCGACCAGGTCAGGCGGACCGGCCGCTCGATGCGGCGGGCGATCCGGAGCGCCTGGATCAGCTGATCCTGCTCCAGCCGGCGGCCGAATGCGCCCCCTGCGGGGATCGCATGAATCCGCACCCGGCCCAGCCCGCGCATGCCCGCGCGGCGCAGAACGCGGTCGAGCAGGCGTGCGGGCTCCCCCAGGGTTTCTCCGGCCGCCGCGTTGCGTGCGGCGCTGGGCGACTGAGTGGGCACCCATACGTGCCAGATGCCGTCGCGCCGGGCCACGCTGCAGCTGGTCGGCTCCAGCGGGGCGTGCGCCTGCAGGGGCAGCCAGTACTCCGCCGCGAGTGCGCCCCCGCCTTGCAGGGACGCGCGCGGGCTCCCGCGCTCGATCACGGTAACCGTGCCGGCCGAGAGCGCTCGGCGCAGAAGGTCGTCCGCGGATGCGCCGCGATAGCGGGGTGTGCCTTTCCATCGGGGCCGCAGCGCATCGGCACCCGCGAGCGCCGCGCCGGTGTGGTCGGCGACCACTGCCAGCGTGTCGCCGAGGCGGAGGACCCGTCGCACTCCCGGTACCGCCAGAGCGGCGGTCTCGTCCCGGTGCGCGGGAACCAGGCCCTCGGCGGGGGGCTGGAGAACCGTCGCGGCGAGCGATCCGGCGACGGGGATGTCCGCGCAGTAAAGGGCCTTGCCGGTCACCATGGCCTGGAGCCGCGGATCGGGCCGGGGCCTGCCGATGATCTCGCGCCGGCCTGGCGGCTTGAGCTCGGCGCGCGCGGGAACGGGCTGACGCGCCGCACGTGCGGCCAGATCCGCGTACGCCAGTGCGCGGCCGCCGGCGCTGTCCATCACCCGGCCGGCGTGCGTCCGGCACCGCCCGGGCGGCACGCCCCAGGCGGCCGCGGCCGCGGCGACGAGCATCTGGCGGGCGCGGGCGGCCGCCTCCCGCAGGGGCATCCACGCACGCCGGATGCTGCGGCTGCCGCTGGTGATCTGATAGCCGTAGACCGGATTCAGGGGGGCCTGGACCGTCCGGACGGACTCGGGAGCAACATCCAGTTCCTCTGCCACGAGGCGGCACAGGGCGGTGTGCACGCGCTGGCCCATCTCGGTTTGCGCGACCGCCAGGATTGCCGTTCCATCGGCTGCCAACGCCAGCCAGGGTCCGGGCCGGAAGGGAGCGTTGCGGAGGGCGGAAGCGCCTGCCGCGGGGGCGCGCAGGTCCAGCAGGACCGCGATTGCCATCAGGCTCCCGGTGATCAGGAAGTCCCGTCGAGCCGGATTGGTCGGCGTGCCCTGTGGATTCACGGTGCTATACCGCCGTCGCGGCCTTCCCGTCCGTGCGTCGCGCCTGGCAGGCGAGTCGCCGTTCCCAGGCGAGGCTGGTGGCGGCGATGAAGTCGATGTCGTCGCAGCGGGGCGTCCAGCCGAGAACCTCGCGGATGCGGTCGCATTCGGCGACCAGCACGGGGGGATCCCCGGGACGCCGTCCGGCCTCGGAAATCGCCAGTGGCCGCCCGTTGCAGCGCTCCACCGCGGCGAGTACCTCGCGCACGCTGTAGCCGTGCCCGTAGCCGCAATTGAGCACTACCGGCGCGCCGCCGGCACGCAGGTAGTCCAGTGCCAGCAGGTGTGCGCGCGCGAGATCCTCGACGTGCACGTAGTCGCGCACCCCGGTGCCGTCCGGCGTGTCGTAGTCGGTGCCGTAGATGTCGACGCGCCCGCGCCGGCCGACCGCGGCCTCGCAGGCGACCTTGGTCAGCAGGGTCGCGCGCGGGGTCGACTGGCCGATGCGCCCCCCGGGATCGCTGCCCGCCACGTTGAAATAGCGCAGCGCGACGTAGCCCATGCCGGTGGCGACCGACAGGTCCCGCAGCATCCACTCCGACATCAGCTTCGAGGTGCCGTAGGGATTGATCGGGGCCGGCGGCGTCTCTTCGCTTGCGCGTCCCCGCGGCGGGATGCCATAGACCGCCGCGGTGGAGGAGAAGACGAACGCGCGAACGCCGCTCTCCTGGCAACAGGCGAGCAGGCTCCGGGTATTCGCGGTGTTGTTGCCGTAATACTTGAGCGGATTGGCGACGGATTCGGGCACCACGGTGTGTGCCGCGAAGTGCATCACGGTCCGGATCCGGTGCTCGCGCAGAAGCCGCTGCACCAGGCCGGCATCGCCGGCGTCGCCGACGACCAGCTCGCCGTGCAGCACGGCTTCGGCGAAGCCGGTCGTGAGATTGTCCAGAACGACGACGGATTCGCCGGCTTCGCCCAGCTGGCGTACGACATGACTGCCGATGTATCCGGCGCCGCCCGTCACGAGGATGGCGTCCCTGTCCATTGCGCAACCCTTCCCTGGTTTGCACGGCGGGCACACCCAGTGCCCGCGCAGCGCGAAAGCGCTGCTTCACTGAGCTTAGTCCAGCGGGCGCGGCTTGCAACGGTGAGCGGGATCAAGGTACCCGATCGGGGGGGCGGGTAGCATCGGCATCTGGATTCCTTCCCGGGTGGGCTGCCATGAATCCACGCGAGGTAGGGCGGGCGCGTATCGAGGGACTCGAACCCGGGGCCGGCCTCGCGTCCGGCGACGTCGAGGGTCGGCTGCGCCGCTACGGGCGGAACGACATCGTCGAGGAGCCGCCCGGCGGCCTGGTCGTCCTGTTGCGCGATACGGCCCGGGACCCGATGCTGTGGTTCCTGCTCGGGACCGCTGCGGTCTTTTTCGGGCTGGCGGATTACACCGAGGCGCTGGTGCTGGCGCTGGCCACGATCCCCTTTGCCGGCATGGACGCCTGGCTGCACCGCCGCACGCGCGCTTCCACGGCGGGACTGGCGAGCCGTCTTGCCTCTGTCACCCGGGTTCGACGGGACGGAGCGGTGGTGAGCCTCCCGGCGGCCGGGCTGGTGCCGGGGGACCTCGTGGAGATGGGACCCGGGGACCCGTTCCCCGCCGACGGCCTGCTCGTCGCCGGGGAAGACCTGCAGGCCGAGGAGTCCACGCTCACGGGAGAGGCCTTCCCCGTGCGCAAGAGGGTCCTCGACGCGCTGCCGCAGGGCGCCGCGCCCGCCGTCGACGAGGCGTACTGGGGCCTGGCCGGAACCCGCCTGCTGACCGGCCGTGCGCTGCTGCGGATCGTGTATACGGGACACGAGACGCTGTACGGCGAGATCGTGCGCTCCGCGCGCGCCGGCGAACAGTCGCGCACCCCGTTGCAGCGCGCGATTACCCGCCTTGTGGCGGGACTCGTGGCCGCGGCCGGCACCATGTGCCTGCTGCTCGCCTGGGTTCGGCTGCAGCAGGGTCACGGCGTGCTGGACGCCGCGATCAGCGCCGTGACGCTCGCCGTGGCGGCCCTGCCGGAGGAATTCCCGGTGGTGTTCACGTTCTTCCTGGGCGTGGGCGTGTATCGGCTCGCGCGGCGCCAGGCGCTGGTGCGGAGGGCCGTGGCGGTAGAGAACATCGGCCGCGTCGGCTGCATCTGCTCGGACAAGACCGGGACCCTGACCGAGGGACGCCTGCGGCTGGCCCATCTCTATCCGGCCAGCGGCGTGACTGCGGAAGCTCTCGTGGCGCAGGCAGCGCTGGCGTGTCGTTCGGACAGCGGCGACCCGGTCGATGAGGCGACGCTGGCCCAGGCTGGCCGCGTGGCTCCGGCGCAGATCCGGGCCCGCTTCCCGTTCAGTGAAGAGCGGGCCCGGGAGACGGCGGTCGTGCAGGTCGACGGCACGCTGCGCGCGGTGACCAAGGGTGCGCCGGAGGTGTTGCTGGCCTTGTGCGATCTGTCCGAGGCGGAGAAGGGCCGCTGGCTCGCGCGCGTCGAGGAGATTGCCCGGGACGGCCACCGGGTGCTGGCCTGCGCCTCGCGCGAGTTGCCCGACGGTGACTGGCCGGGCGGGGAGCCGGACCGGGGCTTCGGCCTGGCGGGCCTGCTGGCATACGAGGACCCGGTCCGCGAGGGTGTCATCGAGGCGGTGCGGGAGTGCCGCCAGGCGGGGATTCATGTGATCATGGTTACCGGCGATCATGCCGCTACCGCCGG
Organism: Gammaproteobacteria bacterium; assembly: GCA_035638775.1. Classification (GTDB taxonomy): domain Bacteria; phylum Pseudomonadota; class Gammaproteobacteria; order UBA5335; family SLRW01; genus DASQZJ01. The sequence continues at coordinate 51,724 of DASQZJ010000064.1, read as the reverse complement.
CGCCGTGGCCCGCGAAATCGGACTGGGCGCGGAGCGGCCCCGGGTCGTGAGCGGCGAACGCGCCCTGGAAGATGTCCTCCGCGGCGCCGGCTGGCGCGAGGTCGATGTCGTGGCGCGGGCGGTACCCTCGCAGAAGCTGGCGCTGGTTCGCGCGATCCAGGCCGACGGCACGGTGGTCGCCGTGACCGGGGATGGCGTCAACGATGTGCCGGCGCTGCAATCCGCCGACATCGGCATCGCGATGGGCGAGAGGGGTACCCGGAGCGCGCGCGAGGCGGCGGCCGTGGTGCTGCTCGACGACAACTTCCGCAGCATCGTGCGCGCCATCGCCGAGGGGCGTGCGCTGTTTCGCAACCTGCGGCTGAGCTTTCGCTACCTGCTCATGGTGCACATTCCCCTGGTATTGACCGCGACCCTGATCCCCCTGGCCGGCCAGCCCCTGCTGTACCTCCCGATCCACGTCGTCTGGCTGGAGATGATCATTCATCCCACGGCGATGCTCGTGTTCCAGGAACTGCCGGCGAAGGGGCCCCTGGAGAGCGCGGACGCCGCCGCGCGCGTGCGGTTTTTCGGGCCCGGGGAGTGGGTCCGGATCACCGCCACGGGCGTGCTGCTGACGCTGCTCGTAACGGGTGCTTACGTGCACGCGTTCGGGGCGGGCGGCAACGTGCCCCACGCGCGGGCCATGGCTCTTGCGATGCTGATCCTGTCCAGCGCGGGTCTGACGGCGGCCCTGAGCGGTCTGCGCACATGCATGGCGCGGGCTGTCGCCGGGTTCTCCACGGTGGCCTCCCTGGTCCTGATCCAGGTGCCGGCGCTCGCGCGCCTGCTGCACGTGAGCCCGCTGCACCTCTCCGACTGGAGCCTCGTCATTCTTGGGGGTATTGCGGTAACCCTGTCGGCGGTCCTGCCCCGGAAACGGAAGACCGGCCGGCCGCCGCCGGCCGCCGGGGAATCCCGCTCCGGGTGGACGGAATGAGGGCCGGGCAGCGCTGACGTCCGGGCGATTGCTATAGTACGCTAACTATTTTGTCGCGCGGGACGGGCTTCGGCAGGGCACGTTCCCGGGACCCGCCGGGGCCGCCAACGCGTGCCGCGGCGGAGGAATCCACGCCAATGCGGCGGTCGACACGGACGCCGGCTGCATGCCGGTCGTCCGCGGGTATCACGACATCCGGGGAAATCCCAATGAACTTCGAGTTTTCCGACGATCAGAACATGCTGCGCGACCAGGCGCGCCGCTTCCTGGACAGCAAGTCGCCGTCCAGCGAGGTGCGGCGGATCCTGGACGGCGGGGAAGCCTATCACGCCGACCTGTGGAAGGCGGTCGCCGAGATGGGCTGGCTGGGTACCGCCGTGCCGGAGAGCTACGGCGGCATCGAAGCCGGCTACCTCGAGCTGTGCGTCATCGCCGAGGAGCTGGGCCGCTCGCTGGCGCCGATCCCGTTTTCCTCTTCGGTGTACCTGTGCACCGAGGCCTTGCTGCGGGCCGGCAGCGAGGAGCAGAAACAGCGCCTGCTGCCGGGACTCGCCTCCGGCGAGCGGATCGGCACGCTGGCCGTCTGGGAGAGGGCGGGTGGCCTGTCGCCGGCAGCCGTGACGGCGCGGACGGAGAACGGCCGGATCAGCGGCCGCAAGCGCCCGGTGCCGGATGCCACGGTCGCCGATCTCGCGGTGGTGGCGGCGCGCACCGGGGACGGGGAGCGGGATCTCGGCCTGTTCCTGGTGGAGCTCGGCGGCGACGGGGTGTCCCGCCGCGAGCTCAAGTCCGTCGACGCCAGCCGTTCCCTCGGCGAGGTCACGTTCGACGGTGCGGCCGCAGAACCCCTGGGGGAGCCGCGGCAGGGCTGGCAGCTGCTCGAGTCGATCCTGGACCGGGCGGCGGTGCTGGTGGCCTTCGAGCAGCTCGGCGGCGCGCAGGCGAGCCTGGACATGGCGCGCGACTACGCCCTGGAGCGCTACGCCTTTGGCCGCCCGATCGGCTCGTTCCAGGCGATCAAGCATCGCCTGGCGGACATGTTCGCGGCCACCGAGCTGGCGCGCTCGAACTGCTACTTCGGCGCCTGGGCGCTCTCCAGCGACGCGCCGGAGCTGCCGGTTGCGGCGGCGACGGCCCGCGTGGGCGCCTGCGACGCCTTCCATCAGTGCGCCCGGGAGAACATCCAGGTCCACGGCGGCATGGGATTCACCTGGGAGGCCGACCCGCACCTCTACTACCGGCGCTCCAAGCTGCTGGACCTGGTGCTGGGCAGCCCCCTGCACTGGAAGGACCTGCTGGTTTCACGCCTGGAAGCCCGGGCCGCCTGAACACGGAGCGACGACCATGGATTTCAACGACACCCCCGAAGAGGCCCGGTTCCGCGCCGAAGCGCGGGCCTGGATCGACGAGAACGCGCCGCGCGACTGGCGTGAACGCACGCGCGACACGGCGCGCCCGCTGGATCTCGCCAAGGAATGGCAGGCGCGCAAGTACGACGCCGGCTGGGCCTGCCTGCACTGGCCGAAGGAGTACGGCGGTCGCGGCGCCTCGCCCATCGAGCGCGTGATCTGGAACCAGGAGGAGGGTGAGCTGCGCCAGCTCAGCGGCGTGTTCACCGTGGGCCACGGGATGTGCGGGCCCACCATGATGACTTATGCCACCGAGGAGCAGAAGAAGCGCTACCTGCCGGCCATGGCGCGCGGTGACGAGATCTGGTGCCAGCTGTTCTCCGAGCCGGCGGCCGGCTCGGACCTGGCGGGCATCCGTACCCGGGCGCGGCGCGACGGCGACGAATGGGTGATCAACGGGCAGAAGATCTGGACCTCCGGCGCCCACGTCAGCGACTACGCCATCCTGGTCACGCGCAGCGACCCGACGGTGCCCAAGCACAAGGGCCTGACCTTCTTCTTCATCGACATGCACGCCCCCGGGGTGGAGGTGCGCCCGATCAAGCAGGTCTCGGGCGGGTCCGAGTTCAACGAGGTCTTCTTCACCGACCTGCGGGTACCGGATTCCCAGCGTCTCGGTGCGGTCGGGGACGGCTGGAAAGTGGCGCTGACGACGCTGATGCACGAGCGCGTCTCGGTCGGTGGTGCCTTCCCGACGGACTTCGACGAGATGCTCGAGCTGGCCGGCCGGCTGGATCTGGAGGACGGGCCCGCCATCCGCAACCAGGCCGTACGCGAGCGCCTGGCCGACTGGTACGTCAAGGCATCGGGGCTCAAGTACACCGGCTATCGCACCATCTCCGCACTGTCGCGTGGCGAGACTCCGGGGCCGGAGAATTCCATCACCAAGCTGGTCCTGGGGATCAATCGCGAGGAGATGTCGTCGTTCATCCTGGACCTGCAGGGGATGGCGGGGGCTCTCTACGATCCCGACGATGCGGAGATGGAGGCGCTGTTCCAGCGCGCCTTCTTCCGTTCCCCGGGGCATCGCATCGAGGGCGGCTCGGACGAGATCCTGCGCAACGTGATCGCCGAACGCGTGTTGGGGCTGCCGCCGGACATCCGGGTGGACAAGGACGTGCCGTTCAACGAGATCCCCGGCGGCGCCAAGTAGCGGACCGGCGGCCGGGCCCGGCCGGGCGATGACCGGTCCCGGCCGCCGGCTCAGGCCGCGATGCGCGAACCGTGGCGCGCGAAGCCGCCCGGCCCCTCGGTGCGCCGGTCGCGAAGCGCACGTCCCATGCGCCGCCGGCCGAAGGCCTCGGTGAACGCTCCGTTCTCCCACGCCAGGGTTCCGCCGATCATGCTGTGCGTGACCACGCCCTCGCTGCGGTTGACCATCTGGTGGTGGTGGAACACCGGGCGGTACTCGTAGCGGATGGTCTGCTCCGGGTCCCAGTTCGCGAGCGCCCGGGGGTCCACCGCGACCAGGTCCGCGCGGTCGCCGATCTCCAGTCCGCCGGCATCGATCGAGAAGAAGTCCGCCGGCTCGCGGGTCAGCCGCCGAACCGATTCGGAGACCCGTTCCAGCGATTGCTCGGCCGCCAGCTTCAGGGTGCGCAGGTTGCAGTCGTAGAACGCCATGTTGGTCAGGTGGGCGCCGCTGTCGTTGAAGCCGGGCAGGATCTGCGGGTCGAACAGCAGCCGCCGCACCATCTCCGGATCGCGGTTGGCAGTGGTGGTGTGCCAGCGCAGATCCGTGTCGTACCGACGCAGGAGGTGGAGAAAGAAATCCGCGTCATCGGCGACCGGATTCGGGAAGCCGGCGAACGCCTGCGCCTCTGCCTCGCTCCGGGCCTGCGCCGTCTCGCCCGCCTGCCAGGCCCGCAGGCGCCGGTACACGGATTCCATCGATTCGCCGGTCCAGTCGGCGACCGGGCAGCGGCCGATGAACATGTCGTCGAGGCGCCGGTTCAGGACCAGATCCTCGATATTGAGCCTGCGCTTGAGATTGGCGATGTTGAACCCGGACTTGCCCCGGAACCACATCCGGCGGAACCGCCGCACGTAGTCGGGATCGTCCAGGGTGCGCCTGCGGGTCTCGCGATCCTCGAGGTCGGGCTCGTTCAGCTCGCGCAGTTCGGGGATCTCCTCGGCCAGCGGCGTGATCGGACCGTCCGCCCAGACCTTGAAGGGGGCCGACAGCGCCTGCAGCCGAAAACGGCCATTCACCAGCCGCGAGTTGAGCAGGCGGGTCAGCTTCAGTCCCATGCCCGCGATGGAGTGGTTGGTGTGGACATCCAGTGCCGCCACCGCCGTGACCTTGAGCGGCCGGCCGAACAGGCGGCCACTGGTCAGCAGGAAGTTGCGCAGCGTCTGGAGGCGGCTGTCCTTGGGCGGGGTCGCCTGCCACACGCGGTCATGGCGGCGCAGGATGCGGGTGATCCGGCGCAGCTCACGGAAGCTGGCGAAATGGGTGGGAATGCGCGAGCGGCGGTTCGGATCGTTGGCCAGATAGTGGAATGGCAGGGCGTCGGTGGAGAAGCCGACGTAGCCTTCTTCCATCGCCCCTTCCACCAGGCGGCACATCTCCTCGAGCTCCCGCTCGTCAGGGTCCCGGCGAATGCTGTCCTGCAGCCCCATGACCTGCACCCGCAGCATGGAGTGGGGGATCATGGGCACGATGTTGGGGCCCAGCGGAAGCCGCGAGAAATGCTCCAGGTAGGCGCGCGAGGTGTTCCAGTCGCATTGCCCGGCGACCTTCTCCAGCACGTGCTTGGGGATGTTCTCCACCCGCGCGAAACAGTCCACGACGGGATTCTGCCGGGCGCTCTTCTGCGCACCGAAGGCCAGGCCCAGGCTGCAGTTGCTGACCACGGCCGTGGTGGTCCCGTGCCGCACCGCTTCCGGCAGCCCGGGCTCGACCTCGACCTCGAGGTCGAAGTGCGTGTGGATGTCGAGCAGTCCCGGCATCAGCCACTGGCCTTCGAGGTCGATGACCCGGGAGGCATCGCGTTCCGGAAGGGCGGCGCCCTTGTCGGCAATGCGGCCGTCGCGCACGGCCACGTCCACGTACTCCGGCGCCGCCCCGGTGCCGTCGAAGACGAGCGCGTTCTTGAACAGTACGTCCCAGGTGCCGGATGCAGGCATCGTGATCCCCCCGAAGATCCCGGTCTCAGTCGGACTTATTCAGGCCTATTCCTAATCGTTTAGCCACGCGGTGTCAAAGTCGGGAGCGGCCGTAGCGGAGCGCCGGCCAGACCCGGCAGAACATCCTGCGATCGTGGCGGTGATCCCGCGCCGGGACGGGCATCCGGCAGCGCGGCGTGAAGGACACCGGAAACCGCATCCGGCCAACGGGCATTAGCCAGGTCATGCCGGCCCCGACGGGATCGGTTCCCCCCATGCCGGCGCATGCCCTCGGCGGGCACCATGATGCCGCAGGCGCGGGCGGGCGCGCAGCGGGCGTCGAGAGACAGGCTTGGTGTAGTGCCGGCCACCCGGGAACCCGGATCCCGATCCCGGCGTCTCCCGGAGAGGGGCCGACTCACCGCCGCCCCGGGCGGGCTGGAAAAAAAGAGGGCGACCGGGGGACGGTCGCCCAGAATGTGGACGGTTGGCGTGCGGGCGAATCAGTCGACTCCCGTGCCATACCGTCCGAGGGCACTCCTGGCGCCGCGGGCGACGGCCCGCGGCGGCCGGCTTTCCGTGGTCGGCCCCGCCCGGCGAAGCATGTTGCCTGACGGCGCTGGCGACGCCGGGCAGGGCACCGTTCTGCGCACACGGGCCGCGGGCACCGCGCGCAGCGTGCCTGGCGGGCAGTGTGTTCTCCCGGACCTCGGACGGGTGTACGGCGGGCTCTTCTGTCGTGATGCCCTGTTTCGGCCGCCGGGCTGGATCGTCGCCACGGCCGGAGCGCGCGTCGGACTTTGGTCGGACCAATACGCCCTCCAGAAAAACTAGTCTCCGACATGGGCGCTGTCAAATGGCGGTCACAACCGCGCCGGTCAGAATCGCACGCGCACGCGGAAGTAGGAATCGGCCCGGTACTGGCGAAGCCGCTGGTCGCTCAGGTTCTGGGCGGTCAGCGGCTCGGCGGCCTCCAGCATCGCGGTGACCCCGGCCAGCGGGCCGATGGACAGGCGCGCGCCCGCGTCCGTGAGCGTCGTGGTCGGCGCGCTGCTGTTGCGGAAGCTCGCGCTTCCGGCCTCGGCGAACAGGCTCAGCCGCCACGGCAGGCCGATCAGCCGGACGCGGGGCAGCTGCAAGGTGGTGCGCCCGTAAATGCCCTGGTCCCCGACCATTACGCCCGCGAGATAGGCACGGATCTGGCTTTCACCGCCCAGGACCCACTGTTCCACGACCGGGAGACGCCGGTTGGCCGCCTGCCCCTCGAAGTGGAAGTGCAGGGTGCTGTCGGTCGCGATGCGACTGGTCAGGTCCATCGACAGCTGCCCGAGCAGGAACTCGCCGCCCCGGGAACTGGAGGGGAACGTACCCGGACTGGCGTGCAGGCCCTTGCGCAGGTTCAGCCGGCTGCTGAAGGAGCCCAGGCGATAGCGCCGCCCGCCGATCCGGACGGAGAAGTCATGGTGAAACCCCGAACCGACCTGGAGGCCTGCATAGCGCTCCCGGAGCACGGTGACGTTTCCGGGATTGCCGGTCAGGCGGTAGCTGCTGACGAAGGGCTGCTCGGAGATCGTCAGGCGGGTGGCCTGCGAGGCGTGCAGAAGCTGTTCGCCGGACAGGTGCGCCCGGGCGATGCGACCGTCGTAGGTGAAGCCGTTCTGGTAGAGGCGATACTCGAGGTAACTGGCTCCACCCCCGTATACGCCGACAGCGGTGGGCTGGTCGTAATGCAGCTTTACCTCGTCGAGGTGGCCGCTGTTGGGGCCGTTGCCCAGGTGTGGAAGCGCATGGCTCACCTGGAGCACGGCGCGCCCGCCGAAACGGTTGTAGGCGCGAAGCGAAGCCCCGGCGAAGTAGCGCCCCACGTAGCGGTTGCCCGGGTTGCCGGCCGAAAGCGTCACTCCGAGCGGCGAATGGTTCTTCGCGGCATGGGTCTCGAGATGCATGACGGCCGCCGCCGGATCGTTCTGGCGAAAGCTGTAATGGGTCGACACGTTCAATCCGGCCCGCTCGGTCATGATCCCGGCCAGTACCTGCTGGCGGCGGAACTCGCCCATGGTCGGGTGCGGGTCGCCGGTGAGGCCACGGAGATAGGCCGCCACGCCACCGCCGCCCCGGATCGCCGCCAGGTGCCCCTCGATCACCCGGATGTAGAGCACGTTCGCCTTGCGATCGAAGGCGTAGCGCAGGTGCACCAGCAGGTAGCCGCGGCTGCGGTATTCGCGGTTGAGCACGCGCACCGCGTCCGACAGGTTCTTGCCCCCTTGCAGCGCGGCGCGAACCTGCCCGGCGCGGAGCAGGGTGTTGCCGAACACGTACACGGAATAGGGACCGAGCTTGAGCGTAACCGTGTGCGCGGCCCCCTGGTATTGTTGCCGTTCCTGCCGGAGCACCCCCTGCTGCGGCGGAAAGACGGGCGGCGGTGCGATGGGCATGCGAGCTCTCCTTGTCCTGCGGGCCGGGCCCGCAAAGCCGTATTGCGCGGAAACCGGTGGGGGTGACCGGGCGTACCTCCGCGTCCCTGCTTCGATTTCGTTGTTGTCGTGGCGTGCCGATTTCCGATTGGTCCGACAAGATTTGAAATCGGTCTGACCAAAGTATACATTCTGTCTAGCGCGTATACATAGTGTATCCGCGTGTAACGTAAAAAAGCGTACCAATCAATCTTGCACGATGCAGGAGGAGCCTCATGATAGGCAAAAAGGAGATAGCCATCGCGCTGGCGATGGGATTCGCGAGCAGCGTGGCGATGGCGGGGACGCCACAGGGAGACGTCACGGCGCTGGTGGGTGCAGTGCAGGGTTCGCTCATGAACGGAGCGACGGCGCTGCAGAATTCGGCCGCGGCGGGTCAGCAGGCCATGACCGGAAGCCTGAGCGAAGGAGCCGGCGCGACGAGCGCGTCGCTGTCCCAGGGGGCCGCGGGCCTGTCGAGCGGCATCAGCGGTGGCGGCGACCTGCTGGCCAGCGGAGCGCAGTCCGGAGCCGCGTCGCTGACCACCGGGATGACCGGCGGCGCGCAGGCGCTGGCGGACGGCATCACCAGCGGCACGGATGCGACGGCTGCGGGCATCAACTCGGGCGTCGCCGCGGCGGCCGGCGGCATGACCGGCGGCAGCGATGCGCTGGCGAGCCTGGTCACCGATGGCGCCGGGCAGCTGCCGAGCGGCCTCCCGAGCGGCGGCGGCGCTGGCCTGCCGGGCCTGCCGTCGCCGAGCGGTCTGCCGGGTCCGGGCTCGCTGCCGTCCCTGCCGTCGCCGGCCGGCCTGCCGGGTCCGGGCGTGGTCCTGGGCCAGCTGCCGAGCCCGCCGAGCGGTCTGCCGGGCCTGGGTTCGCTGCCCTCCCTGCCGTCGCCGGCCGGTCTGCCCGGTCCGGGGGCGGTCCTGGGCCAGCTGCCGAGCCCGCCGAGCGGAGTCCCGGGACTCGGCAGCGTAGCGGGTGGCGGTGTTCCGGCACCGGTGAGCACGGTGGTGAACACGGTCGCGTCGAATCTGCCGTCACCGCCCGTGGCTCCGCCGGCCGGTCTGCCGAGCCTGCCGTCAACGCCGCTCTAGGCCTGCAACGGCAGCCCACGGAACGGAAGGGCCCCGACGCTCCGGCGCCGGGGCCCTTCTCTAGTGGGTTCACTGCGTGGTGGTGCCGGCCGGGAACCGCAGGGTGCGGTCGCAGCCGGCCAGGGTGACGCTGAGCGGGCCGTCCGTGGTCACGTCGAGGGTTGCGTTGCAGTCGACTTGCGCCCGCTGGACGTTCACGGTCATGGTCGCGATGTTGGTGGCGTCGATGTGCAGCACGTCCGCAGCCGGCTGCGCCGCCACCTGACCCCACGTCTTGTACTGCCGGGTGTAGGCGATCGCCGGGAGGGTGCCTCCGGTAAGCGTGCCGGCGCCGTACCGTGTGGCGCTCGCCGCCGGCTCGCCCCGGCCGAACCCGTCCGATTTCACGTCGATGGTCCCGCGCGGGGCGGAGCCGCTGGCGTCCCGCAGTGTGAGCCCCGACACCCAATACGCGTGTTCCCCGACCAGTCCCGCCTGGCCCTGGTCCATCCTCGGGTTGACCACGTAGGTCACGTGCGCCGGATTGCGGTTGACGACTGCCCCCGTGAGGAACTTTGCCACCGGCGCGTACTGGTCGTTGATCGAGAGTGTCAGGTGCTCGCCCGGGGCGAAGGTGTCGAGCTCGTAGCGGTAGCCGAGGCTGTCGAGTCCGTCGGCCTGCTTCTTCGTCCCCGCGTACGGCACCAGCTCGTCCGTTGCCTGGACCCACATCAGGATGGGCACGTTGCGCAGCGAGGCGAGCTGGTAATAGGTGTTGGTATCCTGGCCGCCGGTGGCGGTCGCCGGGGGCACCCAGATGCCCAGGGCCGGCGGGCCGACGGTGGTCTGGGCCTTCGCGAACAGGTCCGGGTAGCGGGTGGCGAACTTGAACGTGCCGTAGCCGCCCATCGAGTAGCCGGTAATCACCGTGCGTGAGGGATTCAGCTCGTAGTGCTCGGCGGCGTCGTCCCAGGCTTCGAACGTGTCGGCGCCGGCGTAATCGAAGTACCACCCGTCCGGGCCGCGCCCTTCCGGGGTGATCACGATCGAGCCCTTGCCCCGGTCTCCGAGCTGGGACTGGTTCCGGCTGCCCTGGTACTGGTTGTAGTTGGCACTCAGCGAGTGCAGCAGCAGGGTCACGCCCCAGCCGCCAGCCGGGCGCGGCTCGTCGGGCACGTAGATGGCATAGGGCTGGAGCTGTCCGCGCAGCTCGCCGAGACAGGTCCTGGGAGTGGAGCTGGTGCTGCCGCACGGCGTCGTGTAATCCACGCCCTGTTTGGTTTCGAAGTGACTGGCCAGGATGCGGTCCATGGGGCCGTGGGTGGGCACGCCGTCCGGCTGGCCGTGCATGTCGTCCCACACGTGGCGCTGCAGCCTGCCGAAATCCACCATCGCGTGGAACCGGCTGATGTCGTCGTTGCGCAGCGCCTGGGCCTGGGCCTTGTCACGCCACCAGGCCGGGCTGGTGGCGGTGCCCGCCGGGTCGGTCGGGTCGGGCCTCGGCTCGTCAAAGCGGAAAGCGACGTTGAAGAAGGCGGGCGGGCTGCTCAGGTCGCCGGAGCCGCCGGGCCGTGCAGCCGTGGCCGACTGCTGCGGGATCAGGTACCGGCCGTGCTGCGTGTCCCACAGGCCCACGCCCATCGCCATGCGCACCGTGCCGGTACCCGGATCCCAGTCGGAGTGCGGCACCCGCACCTCGAACTGGCGCCGCGTCACGTCGACGCTGACCGTGGGCGCGACCGGTGCCGGCGTGCCGGTGGCGGCATTGAGCAGGGTGGCGTCGTGGCCGTGCACGGTGAGGAACCACTGCGCCGGGGCCTGCACGTTGGCACCGTAGGGAAAGGCGCGCGGCACGGGAGAATCCCCGATGGCGATGGTGAAGCCGACCAGGGAGGGCTTGACCAGCGTGTTCAGGGTCACGCGGAAGGCGGTCGCGTGCGCCAGCGGCTTGACCCGGAACTCCACCAGGTCGGCGGCGTTGCCGTCGTAGCCCGGGCCGGTCGGATAGGTGTAGGTGCCGTTGGGCTGGGCGAAGAGCTGCTTGCCGAGGCGCGGATCGCCGGGATCGCGGATGTCGCCGTTGGCGCCATGGTCGTCGTACAGGTAGTCCTGGTAGAGGAACTCGCCGCAACGATAGGCGCTGGTTCCGGAGACCAGGATCGGCGGCGCCTCCCAGATTCCGCTGTTGGTGAGCTGGGGTGCGGTCGCCGGCTTCCGGTACAGGATCGGCGGGCCCGGCCGCGGCGAGGGTCCGTGATACAGCGAGGTGGCGCGGTACGACTTGCCCACGCCATGCCTGGCTGCCTCCGTCTGGCAGCCGGACGCGGCATGCTCACCCTGATCGGCCGCACCCCCGCCGACGCTCCGCTTCCCCTGGCCGGGATCCGGGGTTGCCGGATTCATCTTGCACGCGCCCAGGGAAACACCCGTGATTACCAGGAGAGTGATCAGCGGCAACGAGCGCCATGCGCGAGACCTTGGCAATGCGCGACGCGCAGCGCGATGGGCCCGCTTTCCGGGGTCGGTGACGCCGCCGTGGTGCGCGGCCTGACTACGTCCCTGCATGACTCGCTCCGATGCGTTCCGATCGTGACTGGGCTGTGGTGCTGCCGGACCCCGGCCCCGCAAGGAAGGTTGGCGCTTTCCGAATCGTTTTCCTTGTATGTATACACTGTATATACAAATTGTCCGCCCAATTCAAGCGCGCGTCCCGGATATCCACCGGGGACCGCTGCCGGCTGGCCATGCTTGGCCCGGAGCCCCGGTGGCGGTACCATGTACGGGTTTCCTTTGCACGGCGATGCCGGACCCCGGCGCGGCAGAGCTGTCGCGATGCCGGCAATACCTTCCGGAAGATTGGTCTATTCCCCGGGGATCGACCGGAAGGTGTACTGTCGGGACATGCCCGTCGCGTTGCAGTGGACCAGGCGTGCCGATCCCCCTTTCAACCAGGACAGCATGCATCATGAGTGAAACGTTCATTCCGCCCCGGCGCATCCTGATGGGGCCGGGACCCTCCGACGTGAGCCCGCGCGTGCTGGGAGCCCTGGCCAGGCCCACGGTCGGCCACCTCGATCCCTCGTTCGTGAACCTGATGGACGAGGTCAAGGAGCTGCTGCAGTACGCGTTCCAGACCGGCAACGACCTGACCTTCCCGGTCTCCGCTCCCGGCTCGGCCGGCATGGAAGCCTGCTTCGTCAACCTGCTGGAGCCCGGGGATACGGCCATCGTGTGCCGCAACGGCGTGTTCGGCGGGCGCATGAAGGAGAACGTCGAGCGTTGCGGCGCGACCGCTGTCATGGTCGACGACGACTGGGGCCAGCCGGTCGACCCCGAGAAGGTGGCCGCGGCGATCCGGCAGCATCCCGACGCCCGGCTGGTCGCGTTCGTGCACGCCGAGACCTCCACGGGCGCGCGTTCGGATGCCGCGGAGCTGTGTCGCCTGGCGCGCGACGCGGGCATGCTCTCGGTCGTGGACACGGTCACCAGCCTGGGTGGCATCGAGGTCGCGGTGGATGCCTGGGGCGCCGATGCGGTCTACTCGGGCACGCAGAAGTGCCTCTCGTGCGTGCCCGGGCTCTCGCCCGTTACGTTCAGCGATCGTGCCGCTGAGGTCGTGCGCAAGCGCCGCCACCCGGTGCAGAGCTGGTTCCTCGATCTGAACCTGGTGCTCGGCTACTGGAGCGGGGACAGCAAGCGCACCTACCACCACACGGCCCCGGTAAACTCCATCTACGCCCTCCACGAGGCGCTGCTGATGCTGCGCGGGGAGGGGCTGCGCAACGCCTGGGAGCGGCACTGGCTGCATCACCGGGCGCTGGCGGCGGGGCTGGAAGCGCTGGGCCTGTCGTTCGTGGTGCCGGAAGGCTGGCGCCTGCCGCAGCTCAACACCGTGACCATACCCGACGGCGTGGACGATGCGCAGGTCCGTGCACGCCTGCTGGGGGACTTCGGTCTCGAGATCGGCGCGGGGCTTGGTGCCTTCGCCGGCAAGGCGTGGCGGATCGGCCTGCTGGGTCAGTCCGCGTGCCGCGAGAACGTCATGCACTGCCTCAACGCGCTGCAGACGCTGCTGACCTCCGGCGGCAGCCGCGCCGCCACGGATGCCGCAGCGGCGGTGTACGAGGAGCAGAAGCAGCGCCCGCGCAGGACCGCGACCCGCTGACGGTTCCGGGCCACCCGGAAGAGAAGGGCGGGTGCCGGAGTGCCCGGCACCCGCCGCCTCCCGCGCGGATCAGTCGGAGTGACGCTGTCCGTCCCCGACGCGGACTTCGCCCGTCGCCGGGTCCAGGAACAGCCGCCGGACTTCCCCGCGCCTCTCGCCATGGGCGAAATTGAACATGCCCATCAGCGAGCCCGCCTTGGCGTCGAACGAATCGTCCCCCAGGTGCCCGAGGTGCCAGTTGTCCTCGATGAACCGCAGGATCGAGGACTGGTCGGTCACGCTGTGGTCGACGTAGTTGTGCCGCGCCCAGGGCGAGACGACCAGCAGCGGCAGACGCGGCCCGTAGCCGCACCGGTCCTGGTGGACGATGGCGCCGGCGGAACTGCCGTCGGGCTTCGTGCAGGTGCCGTCGTTGATCAGCGCGTCATGTGCGTTGTCATTCGACTGGCTGACGATCGGGCCCATGACGTGGTCGTACCAGCCGTCCGAGTCGTCATAGGCGATGATCACCGCCGTGTTGCGCCACTGCGGCAGCCGTTCCAGGTGATTGATGGTCCGGACCAGGAAGCGCTGCTCGTCCAGGGGGTCCGAGTAGCCCGCGTGGCCGTCCTCGTAGCCCGGAGCCTTGAGGAAGCTCACCGCCGGGAGATTGCCGGAATCCGCCGCCGCCCAGAAGTCGGACAGGGCGTACTGGTGATTGGCCTGGTCCTGGCGCCCGATCATCGCAACCGAGGTCGGCGGCAGATGGTGGGGATTGGCCGTCGATGCGTAGTACTGGAACGGCTCGTGGTGGGGGATGTAATCGCTGACGCTTACGCCCCCGACGTTGGTGTGACTGGCGCCGCAGACCGCGGTGCCGTCGGGCTTGCGGGAGGTCGGCCGGAAGCCGCCCTGGAACCAGCCCCAGGTGATGCCCTTCGCGTTGAGCAGGTCGCCCACGTTCTTGCCCTTCCGTATGGAGACCGTGGGATACTTGCTGGACGAGCAGTCGTCGTAGGTGGGGTTCGGGTCGTTGATGACGGTGCCGATGTTGCTGCCGTCCTTGTGCACGACCCCGTAATCGTCGGTCGCCGGCTGCGTCGACAGCGCGCCCCAGGTCTGGCCCGCCACCAGGTTCAGTGCGCCGGGCGTGGACGGGCCGAACGTGGTGCCGAAGGAGTCGTCGCTCATGGCGAAGTGCTGGGCGTAGTTCCACAGCGCCGTCACCGTGTTGCCGTCGTAGTAGTCCATCACCAGCCCGGGCTTGCTGATCTCCGGCGGCGAGCAGTCTGCGTTCCCGGTGTTCTCGACGAAGCGGTCCATCAGGCCGCCGTCGAAGGCTTTCTGCTCGGCGGTATAGCCGTGGTCCTGGTCGCAGGTCAGGGCCTCGTCGCGGGCCAGGCGCTGCGGGTTGTACTTGTTCGGGTTGTGCTGGAGCAGCCACGCGCTCAGCCCGTTCACCTGCGGCGTCCCCGGAGCCGCGTGGAACTGCGGCACGCCGGCCGGATTGGCGGCGTGCGGGTAGGTCGCGAAGTAGTGGTCGAAGGAGACGTTCTCCTGGAAGATCACGACCACGTGCCGGATCGGCGTCGTGGTGGTTTCTCCGGTATTGCCCGACGGATCCCCGGCATGCATCCATCCCCCGGCCATGGCGGGCGTGAGGATCGTGGCGGCCGACAGTGTCGCGGCAAGAATCGTGCGCAGCACGTACTGTGTCTTCATCGTGATTTCCCCCTGAAGGACTTCCGGAACCCGCGGCGGCGCGCGGGTGCTGGCGTCCCGCCAGCAGTTGCCGAAGCTAACCGTGCAACGTGACAGGGCTGCGTTGATTGCGTGACGGGTGTGTGGAGCGCCGGTGACAGCCGCCCGGAAATGAGGATGCCGTATTCGAAGGGGAACCGGGGGAGCGCATGCGCGAACGGTCACGCGCCCCGGCATCGGCAATGCCGACACGGGTCTGGCGGAGGGGATCCGTCGCGTGCGAAGCGAAACGGGGCGCCGATGGCGCCCCGTCCCTGTATCGACCGCAACTGGTGGGCGATGCTGGGATTGAACCAGCGACCCCTGCCGTGTGAAGGCAGTGCTCTCCCGCTGAGCTAATCGCCCGACAGGAGCGTGAGTTTAAGGCGCGCTCCCGGCATCGTCAATCGCGCCCCGGGGCTTTGATACAATGCCGTTTTTCGCCGCCGCGGCGCCGCAGACACCAGAGAGGCCCATGTCCGTCAAGACCCGTTTCGCTCCCAGTCCCACCGGTTACCTGCATATCGGCGGTGCGCGCACGGCGCTGTTCTCCTGGCTGCATGCGCGCCGGCAGCAGGGGCGCTTCGTGCTCCGCATCGAGGACACCGACCGCGAGCGCTCGACCCAGGAATCCGTGGACGTGATCCTGGAGGCCATGGAATGGCTGGAGCTCGACTACGACGAGGGCCCCTACTACCAGACCCGGCGGTTCGACCGCTACCGCGAGGTGGTCGAGCGGCTGCTGCGCGAGGGCAAGGCGTACCCCTGCTACTGCTCGCGCGAGCGCCTCGAGGCGCTGCGGGAGGAACAGCTGGCGAACCGGGAGAAGCCCCGCTACGACGGCCACTGCCGGGATCGGCAGGGAGAGCCGCCGGCAGGCGTCACGCCCGTAATCCGGTTCCGCAACCCGCAGCGCGGCGAGGTGGTCGTGGGCGACCTGGTGCGCGGCCGGGTGACCTTCAGCAACGCCGAGCTGGACGACCTGATCATCCAGCGCAGCGACGGCACGCCGACCTACAACTTCACGGTGGTGGTCGACGACGCCGACATGGGCATCACCCACGTCATCCGGGGCGACGACCACCTGAACAACACCCCCCGCCAGATCAACATCTTTCGCGCCCTGGGCCTGGAGCCGCCGAGCTACGGCCACGTCCCCATGATCCTCGGGGAGGACGGCAAGCGGCTCTCCAAGCGCCACGGCGCCGTCAGCGTGCTCCAGTATCGTGACCAGGGCTATCTGCCGCAGGCCCTGCTGAACTACCTGGTACGCCTGGGGTGGTCCTATGGCGACAAGGAGGTATTCACGGTGGAGGAGATGGTCGACCTGTTCGAGATCACCTCCGTCAACCGCGCCGCCTCCGTGTTCAATCCCGAGAAGCTGTCCTGGCTGAACCAGCAGCATCTGAAGTCCGACGATCCGGCCGCAGTGGCGGAGCACCTGCGTCCGCACATGCGGCACTGCGGCTACGACCTGTCCGCGGGGCCGTCGCTGGTGGCGGTCGTCGAGGCGTTCCGCGAGCGTGCCCGCACGCTGGTCGACATGGCCGAGAGCGCCCGCCCGTTCTTCGAGGAGGTGCAGGGATACGACGAAAAGGCGGCGAAGAAACACTTCAAGGATCCGGCGCCCGAGGTGCTGGCCCGCCTGCGGGAGCGACTGGCGGCGGCCCCGGCCTGGGAACGGGACGTGCTGCATCGAGAGGTGCTCGTGGTGACCGACGAGATGGAGCTCAAGCTCGGCAAGGTCGCCCAGCCTCTGCGGGTGGCGCTGACCGGCACCCCGGTGTCGCCGCCCATCGACATGACCCTGGAGCTGCTCGGCCGGGAACGCAGCCTGCAGCGGATCGACCGGGCGCTGGCCTGGATCCGGGGCGAGCAGCCGGTCGCCTGAATTCCTTCCCGACCATTTGGCACGACACAGGTCGCGGGATATCATCCTCGGGATAACGGGGATGAGGCGATGCCGCGTACAAGCATAACGACAGCCCTGCTGTGCCTCGCACTGCTGCTCCTTTCCGCACCGCTCTCGTCCCGCGCCGCCCCGGGCGGCGGCGGACACGTGGCGGCGGTGCTCTCCATCGACGGTCCCATCGGGCCGGCGACCAGCGACTATTTCCGGCGCGCGATGCGGCAGGCCCGCGGCGACGGCGCGCGCGTGGTGGTCCTGGAGCTGGATACACCCGGCGGCCTGGACAGCGCGATGCGCAGCATCATCCAGGAAATCCTCAACTCGCCGGTGCCGGTGATCGCTTACGTCGCTCCCAGCGGCGCCCGCGCGGCCAGTGCCGGCACGTACATCATGTACGCGAGCCATCTCGCGGCCATGGCCCCCGGCACCAACCTGGGTGCCGCCACCCCGATCGAGGTCGGCCCGGGAGGCGGGGGCAAGACCGAGCACCGCAAGATCGTCAACGATGCCGTTGCCTACATCCGCGGTCTGGCGCAGCTGCGCGGCCGCAATGCCGACTGGGCGGCGAAGGCGGTGCGCCAGGCGTCCAGCCTGCCCGCGCAGCAGGCCCTCGAGGCCGGCGTCGTGAACCTGATCGCGCCCGATGTCGCGACCCTGCTCAAGCGCGCCGACGGCCGCAAGGTAACGGTCCAGGGGCGGACCGCGACGCTGCGCACCGCCGGCCTGCGCGTGGTCCGGATCGCCCCCGACTGGCGTGCGCGTCTGCTCGCGGTGCTCACCAATCCCAATGTCGCCTACCTGCTCCTGTTGCTGGGAGCGCTCGGCGTGGTGTTCGAGTTCACCAATCCGGGCACCTTCCTGCCCGGCGTGGCCGGCGCGATCTGCCTGATGCTGGCGCTGTATGCGTTCCAGATCCTGCCGGTGAACTACGCCGGCCTGGGCCTGATCCTGCTGGGCCTGGGCATGATGGTCGCGGAAGCCTTCGTCGCCAGCTTCGGGGCCCTGGGAATCGGCGGCACGGCTGCCCTGGTCATCGGATCCGTGATATTGATGGACACGAACGCGCCGGGTTTCGGCATCTCACCCGCGCTGATCGGTGCCGTGGCACTGTTTTCCGTGCTGCTGCTGGCGGTGCTGCTCGGGGTGCTGGTGCGTTCGCGCCGGCGCCCGGTGGTCAGTGGCAGGGAGGGCCTGGTGGGCGCTGAAGGCGTGGCACTCGTGGACTTCGCGGAACGCGGGTCGGTGCGGGTGCAGGGGGAGGTCTGGAGCGCGGTCTCGGCGGTGCCGCTGCGCGAAGGCCAGCGGATCCGGGTCGTGGGTCGCGAGGGACTGGTCCTGCGGGTCGAGCCGCTGTCGGACGAGACAGGGGAGGAGATGCAATGATCGGCTATTTCGGCTTGTTCGTGCTGGCCTTCGCGATCGCGGTGTTGGCCGCCTCGATCCGGGTGATGCGCGAATATCAGCGCGGCGTGATGTTCACCCTGGGCCGCTACACCGGGACCAAGGGGCCCGGCATCATGCTGGTGGTTCCCGTCATCCAGCAGATAGTCAAGGTGGACCTGCGCACCATCGTGATGGACGTGCCACCTCAGGACGTGATCTCCCAGGACAACGTCTCGGTGAAGGTCAACGCGGTAATCTACTTCCGCGTGCTGGATCCGGAGAAGGCGATCATCCAGGTGGAGAACTATTTCGAGGCGACCAGCCAGCTGGCACAGACGACCCTGCGATCGGTGCTCGGGCGGCACGACCTGGACTCGATGCTCTCGGAACGGGACAAGCTCAATCACGACATCCAGGAGATCCTGGACGAGCAGACCTACGCCTGGGGCATCAAGGTGTCGAATGTCGAGATCAAGCGCGTGGACCTCGACGAGAGCATGATCCGGGCGATCGCGCGCCAGGCCGAGGCGGAGCGTGCCCGGCGCGCGAAGGTGATCAACGCCGAGGGCGAGCAGCAGGCCGCGGCCATGCTGCTGGACGCCGCGCGGACCCTGGTGCAGGAGCCGCAGGCGCTGCAGCTGCGCTACCTGCAGACGCTGGTCGATATCGCCGGGGACAAGAGCTCGACCATCGTGTTTCCGCTGCCCATGGACCTGATCGAACCCCTGCGGGCGGCGGTGCGCAACCCCGACAGCGGGACGCAGCAATGAGCCTCGCGGCGAGCGGGGACGAACGGCGGTGAGCCGGCGGGGGCGGCAATGGACCTTCTACACCCGGGACTGGTTCCTGGGGCTGGTCCTGTCGCTCGTGCTGCTGGCGGCCTGGCTGTTCGGCCAGGGTCCCTTGCAGTCGCTGGCTCGTGCAACCTACGACAGCGCCGTCGGCCTCACCTACCGGCGGCCGGTGGCGGCACGCAAGCTCGTGCTGGTGCAGATGGGGGCGCCCCGCGGCGACACGGTCCAGCGGCGGCCGCGGGATCGGCTGGCCGCGCTGGTGAAGAAACTGCACGCGGACGGGGCGCAGGCGGTGGCCCTGCTGATGCCGCTCGCCCGGAATGGCCGCGACCCGGGAATCGTCTCCCTGCGCCACGCACTGGACGCGCTCGGTCGGCTGCATCGCTCCGGGGTCGATACGGCGGCAGTGCGGCGGCCGCTGCTGGCGCTCGAGCAGCGTCTGGACACCGATGCGCGGCTGACCGATGCGATCCGGGACGATGGTCCGGTGTTCCTCGGTGCGCGCGTCTCGTCCGGCGGCAGCCGCCCGGCGTTGCCGGCCTGGGCGGTCCGCCAGGCGCTGGGCCCCGCCGGCGAGCCGGGCGATCCGCGGTTCATCGACCGCCTGGCGCGCAGACAGGGCCCGCTGCACGCACGCAGCATGCAGCTGCCCCTGAAGGCCTTCGCGGCGCAGGCCGGCGGTATCGGGTTCCTGGAGCCGCCGCGGGGGCAGGGCGGGCCGGTTCGCCGGGTGCCCCTGGTGGTGCGCTACAGGGGGCGATACTATCCGTCGCTGCCGCTGTTGCTGGCATCCCGGCTGCTCGGCGTGCCGAGGGATGCCATCCGCGTCGAGCCGGGCCGCGGCGTGCGCATCGGTTCCACGCTCATCGCGTCCGGGCCCGGTCTGCGGTTGCGGCCCGGCTTCTACCGCCGCGGTCGACAGGATCCGTTCCACCAGTACACGCTGCAGCAGGTGGAGAACAGCGCGCCGGCCAGCGCTTTCCGTGGCCGGATCGTGCTGGTCGGGCTCGCTCCCGCGCTCGCCGGCGGGACATGGGCAACCCCCGTGGGGCAGGAATTCTCACGCGCCAGGCTGACCGCGAATCTCACCGCGGCCGTCGCCGACCAGGATTACTATCGCCGCCCTTCGTGGGCACTCTGGGTCGAGCTCGCGGCGGGGGCCGCGGTAATCGTGGTGGCGGCGGGCATTGCGCCGTTCGTGCCGCCTCTGGCACTCGGCATCGTCGTGGTGATTGCCGCGCTGGGCGAGTTCGCTGCCGAGTACTACCTGATGGTGGGTGCGCACCAGTGGGTCGATCTCGCCGTTCCGGCGGTACTGATGGTCGTCGCCGCCGCCGTGGTGGGGGCACGCCGGGCATTGCGGGGGCAGCAGGAAGGCGCCCGTGTCGACGAGATCGAGGAGGCCCGCCAGCTTGGCCTGACCTACCAGAGTCACGGCCAGCTCGACCTCGCCATGGACAAGTTCCGCGAGCTGCCGGTGACCGACACCGTGCTGGAGCTGATGTACAACCTGGCCCTGGACTACGAGCGGCGCGGCCGGCAGGACCGGGCGCTGTCCCTGTACGACCACATGCTGGAGAACCGTGACGGCTACCGCGACGTCCGCGCCCGCCGCCGGCAGGCGGTCGAGCAGGGCGGCATGAACGGTGGACCAAGGGGGAACGGCAGGCGCGAGGACGGGTTGCCCCGCGGCGCCGACGGCGAGGTCCTGACCCATCTGGGCCGGTACTCCCTGAAGAAATACCTCGGACGGGGCGCCATGGGGGCCGTGTACCTCGGAGAGGACCCCCGCATCCATCGCGTGGTGGCGCTCAAGACCATGGCGCTGAGCGAGAGGTTCGCCGAGGACGAGGTGGACGAGGCACGACAGCGCTTCTTTCGCGAGGCCGAGGTGGCCGGGCGGCTGAGTCATCCCAGCATCGTCACCATCTACGATGCGGGCGAAGACCAGACGCTGGCCTACATCGCGATGGAATACCTGGAAGGCACCGACCTGCGGCCCTACACCCGCAAGGGCAGCCTGCTGGCGGTCAACCGGGTCATGGAGATCGTGGCCCAGGTGGCGGAGGGGCTCGACTACGCGCACCGTCACGGCGTGGTCCATCGCGACGTCAAGGCGAGCAACGTGATCCTGGATCCCAACACGCGCCGCGCGAAGATCGGCGACTTCGGCATCGCACGCATCGTCAGCAGCCGGCGCACGCATACCGGCGCGGTGATGGGGACGCCGCCGTACATGTCGCCGGAGCAGCTGGCCGGGAAGCGCGTCGACGGCCGTTCCGACGTCTTCTCCCTGGGCGTGCTGCTGTACGAACTCATCGCCGGCCGCCGGCCGTTCGAGGGGGAGACCATCAGCACGCTGATGTACCGGATCACGCATGAGCCCCACCCGGACATCATGGACGTGCGCGGGGGTATCCCGGTGTGCCTGCGGAATCTGATCAACAAGGCGCTGCAGAAGGACCCGGACAAGCGTTTCCAGACCGCCGCCGAGATGCGCACCGCACTGCTGCGCTGCATTCGCAACAACTACACCGTGACCAGCGGCGTCGCGGACACCGGGGCCCGCTTCTGACGGGCCCTGCGAGTACCCGCCCGCCTTGACAGGCGAGCGGACGGTGGCGTAAATTTCGGCCCTCCATGCCGGGGCCATAGCTCAGCTGGGAGAGCGCTTGCATGGCATGCAAGAGGTCGGCGGTTCGATCCCGCCTGGCTCCACCATCCAACAGGCAGGGCCGGGTCCCTGCGGCCCGGCTGCTGTTCGCCTGCCTCGTCCCCATCGTCTAGAGGCCCAGGACACCGCCCTTTCACGGCGGCGACGGGGGTTCGACTCCCCCTGGGGACGCCATTCCAGTTGACCAGTCAGGAACTGCTGCACCGGCCGCACGGGTTCCGGCGTGCGATATTCCGTCATGAAATCGTGCGAGGGCCGCGCGCCACGGGCGGTCACCATTGGCGATCTGAGCTGGATGCTTCGGGGCAAGGCGACATGTCAAAAGCGGGGTCAGAGTATGATTTCCGCTGAATTGGCGAAAAATGGTCTCTGACCCCCTTTTCCGGATGGCAATGCTTCAGCACCTGTTCCCGGCCCAGAGCCGCAAGTTCCCCGGCCAGCGCTGGGTGAACATCTCCCTGCGTACCTGTCACCTGCTCGGCGTGGCCGGCATTGGCGGCGGCTTCCTGTACCACGCCCCGGAGTCCGCCTGGACGCCCTACCTGTGGCTGGCGGTGGCGAGCGGGGCGGGCATGGTCGCGATCCAGGCATGGAGCAACGGGATCTGGCTGATCCAGGTACGGGGGCTGGCGGTGCTGGCAAAGCTGGTGCTGCTGGCGCTGGCGGCGTGGGCCGGTGCCTCGCGGGGTACGGTCCTGGTGTGCGTCATCGCCATTTCCGGGGTGATCTCCCATGCACCGGGGAACGTACGCTACTTCTCGCCGTGGCATCGCCGGCGGGTGGATTCACTGCGCGATTGAGCCACGCGAGGCACGGTGGCGGCGGCGAGCTCCGCCGGCCGGGTCCCGCCACGGCAAGCGGACCGCTGTTCCCGCGAATGACGCCGCCCGTCGGGCGAGGGGACGTATCGGTCGCGGCCGCCCCCGCCATTTGACTACCCTGAAGGCGCGGGGCGTGCCCGAGGGCACGGCGTCATCGGCCGGCACTGGTTCATCCCGGCCCCGGGCATCGGAGACTGGTCCCATGAGCGTGAAGATCCGGGAAGACTGTCAGGGATATCCGAAGGTGGCGATCGTGCCGTACCGCTATCTCCGGGAGCTGGAGCGGGACGCGGAAGACTATCGGCGCCTGCTCGCGCGCCTCGACGTGGCACTGGACCGGGAGGCGCGGAATGCGGCCGGGTCCGGTCCGCCGCGCCGGGGAAAGCGCGCTCCGGGGGCACGCTGGTCGGGACTTTGGCAGCGCCTCTTGGGCCACCGACGGGAAGAGAATCCCGCCGCGGTCCCGCGCGACGGCGAAACCGGTCCCGCATCGTTGCCGGGCAACGTGCACCGCCTCGCGGTCGCCCGGCGCCCCTGGAGAGGCTCGGTCTGAAGCGGGGGGCAAAAAAGGGGCGGCCAGGCGGCCGCCCCAGGGGTGGAACGACAGATGACGTTGAGGCACATCAGGTGCCGCCCGCCATGTTGTCGTCCGAGGTCACACGGTAGCCGCGGGTGCACGGGCACCCGTGGCGCTGTCTCGCATCAGAACGAATAGCTCACGCTCGCCGACACGTAATTGCGATCCCGCAGGTAGTTCAGCTTGCCCCAGTACGCGTTGTAGCCGACCGATACATCCCAGGTCTTCTGGTAGTCGAACTCGGCCTGGATGCTGGCGTTCTTGTTGCCCTTCACGAAGTTGCGCATCGGCCCCGGGGTCGTGCCGTTGACGTCCTGGCTGTAGAACAGCAGCGGCTCGAAGGTCCAGTCCGTCCCCATGAACCGGAAGTACTTGGGCTGGATCATCACGCGGTAGCCCCAGGCGAACGCGTTGGCGAAGTCCGTGTTCGGCTGGCTGATGGGCGTCGCGACGAAGTCCCCGTTGGCCTGGTTGAGCGTCTGGCTGCCGCCCTTCATGCCGGTCATCGGGGCGTCGAAGCGGAACGTGTCCCGGCTCGGCAGTCCGGCCGCGTAGTCCGCACCGCCCTCGAGCACCAGCAGGATGCTGTCGGCGCCGATCCAGTTGTTGCTGCCGTAGATCTGGATGCCGGTCAGGTCCAGCTGGTACCAGCCGTGGCGCCGGTAGCCCTTGACGTACTGCCCGGGCTGGAACTGGCCGAGCTGGTTGGCGAAGTAGCCGGGCTGGTACAGGGGCGTGAGCGGGGACAGCGCCGCCAGCGTCTCCTCGATGGTGTCCACCTGCATCGGCTGGTTGGGCGTATAGGACAGCTCGCCGGCGATCGACCAGCCGCGCGGGCCCAGCGTGTTGAAGCTCAGGCCGTAGGTATTGATGTTCGACGGGTAGTCCGTGAAGTAGTGGCCGGTCACGTTGGGACCGGTCAGGCCCTGGCTCGGGTCGGCGGCGTAGAAGCTGACGAACGGCACGGTGCTGTTGAGCTTCTCCGCGTAGGCCGCCACCTCGGTGCCGTTGGGCATCATGTAGTCCAGCTTGAGCCCGTACATCCCGTTGTTGGGCGGGGTCTTCGAGCCGGTCCGGGGCGTCGACAGGTACTGGCTGTCACGAAAACGCCCGAAGCTCAGGTTGATCCAGCGCCCGTTCACACCCGCGGGATCCGCGCTGGAAAAGTAGCTGCCGGAGGGCCCCGGATAGGTCTTGCGCCAGCTCCACTGGTAGAAGCCCGCCACCGACAGGTTCTGGGTGATGCCGAAGCTGGAGAACACCATGGGCACCGGCAGCAGCACGTCCTTCACCTTCGCGCCCGGCTTCATGAAGGCAGCGACGTCGTAAGGATTGACGCGGTTGATGCCGAACAGCAGGAAGGTGCTCTCGCCCCAGTTGACCACCTGGTTGCCCACGCGCACGTTCAGCGGGTGCTGGCCGATCTGCCAGTTGCCGTAGACGTAGGAGGCCAGCAGCTGGCCGCGGTGGCCGACGCGCTTCTCCGCGGCGTCGGAGCGATAGGTCTGGCCGTGCTGGGCGTTGGCCGTCAGGGGGTTGTTCTTGAAGTTGGTGTTGGTGAAGTCGTAGAAGTAGTAGCCCTGCACGTACATGCCGTAGTTGTGCCACTGCAGGGACAGCTGGTGGTTGACCTTGATCTCCTGCGAGATCCAGCTGTGGACCGGATAGTTGAGGTCGCCGTCGTCCTTGTTGATCTCGAAGCTGCCCGGGCCGTTGATATAGTTCTCGAACTGCGTGGTGCCGGCACCCGGCTGCGGTGCGGTCGGCGGCAGAATGCCGTAGGAGCCCGGCTGCGGCGCCGGCGGCACCAGGTTGGCCTTGCCGATCAGGCTCTTGTCGCGGGCATGGGTGCGATAGGCGAGACCGAACGTGATGGTGGTGTCGAAGCTTCCGGTCACGCCATGGCCGACGCTGAACTGCACCGCGTGGGCCGGCATCGTGGACAGCAGCAACCCGGCGGCAGCGCACGCCGCGAGCAGCTGGGACCCGCCGCGCAACCCCCTGGGGGTCGTATCCTTGTTGCGCATCTCTCTCCTCTCCCGGAACAGGATCATTTGTCATCCGTCCTCTCGCGGGGACGGTCGCCTGGTCTTTCGCGGCGAAGGACCGGGCGGGAGGGCCGGAGCCCTCCCGCCGAGCCTTCCCAGAGTCAGTCGTACTGCGGCCGACCCTTGGTGCGTCCCTTCAGCGGGGCGCCAAGGTAGTGCACCTGCATGCCTCCCTTCGGCATCTGGACGGTAAGGTCGGCGCTTACGAGCCCGCCGAGAAGGGGGATGCTCGCCTGGGCGTGAACAGGGATGTCGATCGCCTGCTGGTTGCTCAGGGTGATGTCGAGCTGGCCGTCGTCGTCGAACTTGACCGGTCCAGCCAGCTCGATCGGCCCGACCGCCTTGCTGTGCAGGTCCGTGCTACCGGCACCATTCGCCACGTTCTCGTCCGGCGTGTCCATGTACACGTCCATGTACGCATGCATCCAGGGCACCTTTTTCCCTGTGCTTGGATCGGTCTGGTACGTGATATAACCGACTGGGTCCTCTCCCTTGACCGGGCTGCCTGCGCTGCCGTCCGGGTTGATCGGTATGCGGATCTGCCGTATCCGGAGTATGGCGATGCCGGTGCTCGCGCTGACGCTGAGGGAGGATGCCTGCATGTTCAGGTTCGTGCCGTATATGACCCCCGGCGACAGCCGTACGGGAATGCGCCCTTTGCTGTCAGGGCCCAGCATCCGTGCCGGCAGCGGGTTCGACAGGAAGATGTGCCCGCCCTTGCCGTTACTCTGATCCGGCCCGGTGATGGATACGGGACACAGGAGCCCACTGCAGCTGTTGCTCGGGATATAGGCGTAGGCGCTGTTGCCTTCCCGGATCTGCTCTGCGGGCGAGCCGGTATCGTAGTAGCCGTTGCCGTTCTGGTCTGTGGTCGGGGTCAGGGCAACCGGAGCGTAGCTGCTCTGGTGCACGGCGGGAGCCCCGTCAAACGGCATCTTGAAGGCGACGTTCGTCCCACCGCTGGTGCCGCCGGCCAAGGGGTCGGGGTTCAGTGGCAGCGAGTTCTTCGAGCCGCAGATCACGTTCTGTCCGCAGGTTGTCGAGCCTTCTGTCCCGGCGCGGAGCTCGACCGCATAGTGCCAACCGGCCTGCCAGGGGTCGCTCGGCAGGAAGCGGACGTGCTCCGGCGTCTTCTCCAGCGTGCCGGACACGACGTTCTCGCACTTGCCGTTGCTGTTCAGGTGCTCTACCAGAATGCTGCCGTTGGGCGTGCCGCTCTTGGGGCACGTGGTTGCCAGGGTCAGGGACGACGGGGCAATAGGCTTGGTGAAGTACACGTCGATGTAGCGGTTGGCCGGCAGCTGGAACACCTGGAAGGTGTCGTCGGTGCTCTTGCCGCCCTCGCAGTGGCCGGCACTCGTGCCGGTGCCGTTTTGCCAGTTACCCCCCGTCAGGGCACAGGGCGTCCCCGGGTAGATCGCGCTGATCAGTGGCGGAGCAGCGCCGTTGCCGGGGCTGGCGTTGAACGCCGGCACCGTGAACGAGGTGGTCTGTCCGCTGGCGAGCGGATTGCCGGCATAGTCCTGGATCCCGGAGGTGACGTTCAGCTGGTACTTGTCACCGCGGGTCAGGGGCTGGTTGGGCGTAACCACGGCGGTGGAGCCGTCGACGCTGACGGTCGCCGGCACGCTGGTGCTGGTGGTGCTGTCCGTCAGCGTGATGTCCGACTCAGCCGTGCTCTGGGTCACCGGCTCCGAGAACACCACCGACGGGCTCGCGGCTGCCGGGAAGGAGTCGCTGCCATCGGCGGGATAGGTCGTCTGGATCGTCGGAGCGCTCGTGTCCGTCGGCAGGACGTTGGTCGACGGCGCCGAGAACTTGAAGTCGAAGTTGGCCGTGGCGTAGCCCGCGTTAAGCAGATTGAGCTGCATCGCGCCCACGGTCTCGATCGAGATCGTGTTGCCATTGGGGCCGCTCGCCGTGGCCAGCCCGGCGGCCTGCACCTGCAGCACGTCCTGGTTGAGGATCGCGTTGGCCTTCGGGTTGGCGGTGGTGACCGCGACGTCGAAGGTCATGAAGACGTTGTAGCCGCTGCCGCCGGGCACCGACGTCGGGCGCAGCACCAGGTAGCCGTTGGCGTCGCTGATGAAGCGCACGTGCAGGTCGCCGGTGTCGACGTTGGCCGGCACCTTGCCGCCCAGCTTGACGCTCATGCCGGCGGCCTTGATCAGCTGGCCCTTGGGAATGGTGATCGGCACCATGCCCGTGAACTTGTTCTCGTTCGCCAGGTAGCTGTACAGGGTGCCCTTGGCCACGCTGGTGACGTTGCCGATCAGCGGCGAGGAAAGGTCCATCGCGTTGACCTCCTCACCGGACAGCGTGGAGGTCGGCATCGTGCCCGGCGAGGTGAGCGAGGTCGGCTCGGGATCGAAGGCGAGCTTCTGCTTCGCGCGCGGCGTCGTGTCCGCGGGCGTCACCTTCTCGCTCCAGGCCTGGAGCGCATTTCCGGCAATGGTCTTCACGTTGCCGTTCAGGCTGATGGTGTAGGTCTGGCTCGGGTCGAGGTCGTTCTTGGGGTCGAACGTCAGGTAGCGGCCCTGGACGAACAGGCTGCCGGGCACCTCGTTGCCGCTGCCGTCCTGGAACTTGAAGCTGCTGCCGGCCTGCACCGTGGACGGGTCCACCGGCTGCGAGAAGCGCAGGTGCAGGGTGCTGAAGTCCATGAAGTCCTTGGGCGCCGGCTTCGCCTGCGCCACGGTCACGCTCTCGTTCGGATGGATGCCGCGGTGTCGCGTGACGAACGTGGCGACCGTCTGGCCGGAGGAGATGATCTGGTAGGTCCGGTCCGGCTGCATGTTGCCCGAGGTGAACTGAACGATGGTGTCGTCACTGCCCGCCACGTTCACGCTGCCGTCGATGCACTTGCCGGTAGACTTGTCGACCACCTGGAAGGTGGACTGCTTGCAGCTGCTGCCACTGACGCTGCCCGTGTTCACCGACTGCGAGAACTTGACGACCACCTTCGTGCCGAGAGGCACGTCTTCCTCGCCGTTGAAGGGATAGCTGAACACGGCCCCCGAGGCGCTCCCGCCGGTGGTGCCGGACGTCGAAGACGTCGATGCGGAGCCGAGCTGGGTCTTGGTCGGGCAGCCGGCCAGGCCGAGCAGGGCGATCCCGATCAGCGTGCCTTTCGCGAGTGACTTGGCGTTCATGGTGACGATCCCATCCGTGTGTTGCTGTTTCTGTCCGTGCCGCGCCTTCCGTCGGCGTGCACGCTTCCGCGCTCCTGGCTGGCATCCCAGGACTGCGCCGTGCCCGGAGGCTGGATGCCGCGGCACCTGGCTGTGCAGCGCCGAAAGCGGATCGTACGATCGTTAGACAAAACCCTGGGAGTCTCCTCGGGTAGCGAGCAGTCCCACGTGTCTTACGGTCGTCGCCGTGCTCCGGCGTCCGGCTTGGGGGAACGCTAATGCCGGCTGAAGAGTACCCGTGTGCCGGCGAAATCGTGGCGCCACCGGTGCGTGTTTCCCGCGGGCCCTGCTTTTGTTTTTGGGCCCCGTCTCGATCCGGGTGAAATCCCGGCCGGTCGTCCGCTTACCTACCGGCAGCCGTCAGCGCAACCTCGTTCGTGCTTTCGGCGGTTTCCTCCATCGCTGTTCTTGGCTCTTTGGCCGGCTCTCTGCCGGCTCCTAAGTCTGTTTGGTCGTACCAATATCATATACGAATCGTATACGTCAACAACACGTATACCCGAGGTCGGGAAGTTGGTCCCGCTCATCTGAAACCGGGGACCGAATAGGTGGGTTGGACGGCCTGCTGCGCGAGCGCGCGAGATCCGGTAATGACGGGGAGGGGAGCCCGGACCGCCCGGCCCGGGCCCGCTCACCCGGTTCAGCCGTTGACGGTCTTCATCCCGGCCGCATGGTAGCGCTCACCGGCGGCGGCCCCGGGCGGGAACGCGCGGTCCAGCCGCTGGAGCTCATCGGCGGTGAGCTCGAGATCCAGGGCGGCGATGTTGCGGTCGACATACGCCGCGTGGCGGGTGCCCGGGATCGGCACGACGTCCCGGCCGCGGGAGAGGACCCAGGCCAGGGCGACCTGGGCGGGGGTGACGGCTCGCTCCCGGGCCAGCGCCTCCACCTCGCGCACGAGCTCGAGGTTGCGGCCGAAGTTCTCCCCCTGGAAGCGGGGATGGTGCCGGCGCCAGTCGTCTTCGGGGATGTCTTCCGGCTTCTGGAACTGGCCGGTCAGCATGCCCCGGCCGAGAGGGCTGTACGCGACGAAACCGATGCCGAGCTCGCGACAGGTGTCCAGGATCTCCCCCTCCGGCACGCGGCTCCAGAGCGAGTACTCGGTCTGGAGCGCGGCGATCGGATGCTCCGCGTGTGCCCGGCGGACCGTCGCGGCCGCGGCCTCGGACAGGCCCAGGTGGCGGACCTTGCCCTCGCGCACCAGTTCGGCCATGGCCCCGACCGTCTCCTCGATCGGTGTCTCCGGGTCCACCCGGTGCTGGTAATAGAGGTCGATGACGTCCACCCCCAGGCGCTCGAGGCTCGCCTCGCAGGCCTGGCGCACGTACTCGGGACGCCCGTTGACCCCCAGAAACTCGCCCTTGTCGCCCCGCATGTTGCCGAACTTGGTGGCCAGGACCACCGAATCGCGGCGGTCGCGGATGGCGCGCCCCACCAGCTTCTCGTTGTGCCCGACCCCGTACATGTCCGCCGTGTCCAGCAGCGTGATGCCGCGGTCGAGCGCGTGATGGATAGCGGCGACCGCCTGGTCCTCGTCCGTGGCGCCGTAGAACTCGGACATGCCCATGCAGCCGAGCCCGATGGCGGAGACCTCCAGGCGGGAGCCCAGTCGACGTGTCTTCATGGAAACCTCCTGCTCCAGTGTTGCGCCGGTGTGGGGTGCGTCGGGCGGCTCGTCGACGCGCCGGCGCTCAGTGACTGTCCTTTCCTCCGGGTTTGACGAAGCGCAGCGTCATGTTGTCGGCCTCGCCGATCTCGCGATAGTGCGCCTGTTTCTGCTTGCTCTCGTTCAGTGTCGGCGGCAGCTTCCACACGGCCATCGTGCGGGGATCCTTCGGGTTGGCGTTGACGTCGCTGGTGCCGGCCAGCCGGAAGCCGGCCTTCTCTGCTTCCCGGATGACGTACGCCTGGGGCAGCCGGCCGAGCATGTGCGATTTCGCCACCGGCTGGCCGGGGTTGGCGCGGTGCGCCACGATCCCCAGCGTGCCGCCGGGCTTGAGCACCTGCCAGGCGGAATGGAAGAAGCGCTGCATGATGCGGTCGGTCACCTCGCCGTGCACGTTGGCGTACACCAGGTCGTGCATGTTGCGGAAGGTCAGCACCATGTCCGCCGAGTGCGGGGCGCCGAGCGCCATGTAGGCCGGCGGTGCGAAGGGCTCGTCCCGGACCCGGCCGTATACCTTGGGGTTGCCTGCCAGCTTCCGGTGGTAGGCGGCCGCCATCTTGTGCAGGAAGGGGTTGTCGCTGTTGACCGGCACGCTGGCCTCGATGAGCTGGCCCCTCGCGTGCAGGAACGGCGCCAGGATCTCGCTGTACCAGCCGCGCGCCGGCAGCACCTCGATGACGGTCATGCCGGGCCGGATGCCGAAGAACTCGAGTGTTTTCAGCGGGTGCCGCGCGGCGTCGCGCTTCTTGAACGCGGGGGTGCGCTGCGGCCCGTTGACGGCCGCCCTGAGTGCCTTGGCAACGGCCGGCGGCGTGGCGGCGAGCGCCGGCGTTGCGGCGACCACGGTCGCAATCAGCACGGTACCGGCCAGGGCGGCGACCGCGCGCGGAAACGGGAAAGATCGGCTCGCGCTTGACATCGTGGGTCCCTCCGTATCGGTCTGGTTCGCGGCGCATCCGCCGCCGCACACGGTCATGCGGGCATCGTCAGCGCCAGTGGTCCATTGTACGGGTATGACCGCTTTCGGTCCGATTCGTGCCGCGGATGGTCTGGCGGGGGAACAATGCGCTACTCTCATGCGTGTCAGGAGAACACGCACGGCGTCGGCCACGGGAGCGCCTGCGCATGACATGAAGTCGACGCCAATGGCGGGAGAAGGAGCATGCAGAAAGGGATCGCCGCGAGCATCGTGTTGCTCGCCGGACTCGCGCTCGCGGGCTGCAACTCCGGCGGCTCCGGCGGGACGGGCACCATCAGCGTGGCCGTTGCCGACGCGCCGGTGGACAGTGCCAGCAGTGTCGTCATCCAGTTCAGCAGCATCGAGATCAAGCCTGCCAGCGGCCCGGCGCAGACCTTCACGCTGTCGAAGCCGCAGCGGGTCGACCTCATGCAGTACCAGGACGGGAAGAGTCTGCCGCTGCTGCAGGACCGACAGGTCACAGCGGGCCACTACGAGTGGATGCGGCTCGGCGTGGACTGCGAATCGGTGAGCGCGCCTTCCGGCAACTCCGATCCCTGCTACCTGACGAATGCCAATGGCACCTATCCCCTGCGCATCCCGAGCGGCGCACAGACCGGCCTGAAGCTGGTCAAGGGCTTTAACGTGCCGGTCGGCGGCACGGCCGACTTCACCCTGGACTTTCAGCTGCACAAGTCCATCGTGGCACCGCAGAACAGCAGCAGCTACTTCTTCCTCAAGCCGGTGCTGCGCATCGTGGACAACTCGCAGGTCGGCGCGATCGCGGGCACCGTCGGCTCGAGCCTGCATCCGGGGGGCGCCGGCTGCACGCCGGCCGTCTACGTCTACAGCGGTTCGAATGCAACCCCGACGGACCTGGGCGGCAGCGGCTCGACCCAGCCCCTGCTCGTGACCCAGGTCAAGCTGGACAGTCAGTCGGGAAATTACACCTACAGGGCCGCGTTCCTTTCGGCCGGGGACTACACGGTGGCGTTCACCTGCGACGCGGCCCAGGACAGTCCCGACCAGGCGGACTCCGGCGTGAGCTTCTCGTCGGCGCACAACGCGGCGGTCACGGCGAACAACACGACGACCGTCGACTTCCACTGACGGCTTCGGGCGCCGGGGCCGGGGACACGGGCGGCCGCGGGCTATACTTGTTCGCGACGCCGGTGCTCAGAAATGCCAGCCGCCACCGACGGCCACCTGGTGCAGCCACAGGTTGGTGCGGATCCGCGCTCCCGTGGCCAGGTCCTCGTCGAGCCAGACCCGGCTCAGTCGGTACTCGATGAAAAAGCCCAGGTGCCGGCCGGTGCGGGTTTCCAGGCCCAACAGCCCCTGCGCGACGGGCCCCGCCCACTCGTGGCGGAACGTCACCGCCTGCCCGATCCGGGCCTCGACGTGGGGATAGGCAACGCCGGCGCCGGCGCCGGCATAGGCCTGCCATGTCGGACGGGGGCCGCCGTGGCGCAGCTCGACCCGGTAGAGCCCGCTCAGGGTGAGAAAGTTGAGGCCGTGGGTGTTCTCGAAGTGCGGAATGACGCTCGCGACAGGGCGGCGGGCGTCAACGGGGGCGCCGGCGTCCATCCCGGTTACCCGCGCCGTTTCCGCCGTACGCAGCAGGATCTTGGCGTGGGTGAAATCCAGCGCCAACCCGGGGCCGGAAGCGGGGCGCAGCCACCAGGTCGCGCGCACCCCGTAGTAGGGCGGCGGCTCGAACGAATCCGTGTTCCAGGAGACATCGTGCACGGTGAGCGACGTCCCCCCGGGCGCCGCATACCGCAGATCGCTGCCGGAAGCCCCTGACCAGCCCGCGTATGCTGACAGCACGGGCTCGGCATGCACGGCCCCGGTCGACAGGCCGGCGAGCAGGCTGACCAGCAACACCGCGGGGAGTGATTTCATGGCATTGATGTCCGCTCGTTCGCTCCGGCGCCCCGCATATCGAGCATAGCCCGCCTGGCCGCGGCTGCAAGGCGCGTCCGGCAGCGTATCGGGAGCATGGCCGGGCGCGCGCACCGGGCGCTGATCCGGACGACGCGGGGCTTCGGCAAGGGCGCGGGCGGCCGCATGGCTGCTGCGGGCGCATGCCCGCCGTCCGCTCGGCAACGCTGCCGGCGGTGATCCGGGGCATTGCGTCCGGAGGCCGCGGACGCCCGGGCGTGGCGCAGCCCGTGATCGGGCTAGTATAGTGCGCGCGGGCTGTCGGCAAGCGCCGCGGGAGGGAATGTGATCGCCAGGCTGCTGGGTATGGTGCTGTTCATCGCCGCGGGCAGCAGCGCCTGGGCGGGAGCGAAGACACCGCTTCCGGTGTTCGTCAGCATTCTTCCGCAGAAGAACTTCGTGCAGCAGGTGGGCGGGAACCGGGTGAGGGCGAGCGTGATGGTGCCGCCCGGGGCGAGCCCGGGAACCTACCAGCCGTCGGCCCGCCAGCTTTCGGCGCTGTCGCGGGCCCGGATCTACTTCCGGATCGGGGTGCCGTTCGAGGATGCCTGGATGTCCCGGATGGAGTCGGTCAATCCGGGCATGACGGTGGTGGACACGCGTACCGGGATTCACCTGCGGAGCATGGCCGGCGACGGACCCGCGGGGGAGGGCGCAGGCGGGCGCAAGGATCCGCATATCTGGATGGACCCGCGGCTGGTGGAGATCCAGGTGCGGACGATCCGCGACGCGCTGATCCAGGCCGATCCCGAGGGGCGCGACGTGTATCGCCACAACGCGGCCGCGTTCATCCACCGGTTGCAGGTGCTGGATCGTAGTATCCGGCAGGAGCTGGCCTCGCTGCACAATCGCAACATCATGACCTTCCATCCCGCGTTCGGGTATTTCGCTGCCGCCTATGACCTGCACCAGATCCCCATCGAGGCCGGGGGCAAGGAGCCCGGAGCGCGACGCATGACCGACATCATCCAGACCGGCCGGCGCCTGGGCGTGAAGGTTCTGCTGGTCGAGCCCCAGTTCAGCCGGCGCACGGCGACGGTCGTCGCGCGCGCCGTCGGGGCGCGCCTGGTCACCGCCAATCCGCTGGCCGAGGACTACGTGCGCAACCTGTCCAGTCTGGCCCGGGCCATCGCCGAGGCCGACGCTCCATGAGCCCGGTCATTGCACTTCGGAACGTGAGTTTCAGCTTCGACGGTCCCCCGGTGGTCGAGGATGTGACCCTGGAGGTCCAGCGGGGGGAGTTCCTGGGCGTGATCGGTCCCAATGGCAGCGGCAAGAGCACGCTGCTCCGGCTGATCCTGGGCCTGATGCAGCCGGACACCGGGGCCATCACGGTGCTGGGCCGCCCGCCGAAGGCGGCGCGCCGCGCGGTCGGCTACGTGCCGCAGTTCACCACCTTCGCGCGCGACTTCCCGATTTCGGTCGAAGGCACCGTGCTGATGGGCCGGCTCGGACGGACCCGCTGGCTCGGCGCGTATTCCGCGACCGATCGTTCGCGTGCCCGGCGGGCCATGGAGGAGACCGAGATCGGGGCGCTGGCGGCACGCCCTCTGGCCAGCCTTTCCGGCGGCCAGCTGCAGCGCGTGCTGATCGCCCGCGCCCTGGCCTGCGACCCGGAGATCCTGCTGCTGGACGAGCCCACGGCGAACGTCGACCTGGGGGTGGAGCGGAGCCTGTTCGACCTGCTGCGGGCCTTCAACCGGCGCATGACGATCGTGGTGGTATCCCACGACGTCGGGTTCATCTCCGAGTACGTGGAGCGCGTGGCCTGCCTGAACCGGACGCTGGTCTGCCACCGTACGGCCGAGCTGACGGGCGAGGCCATCCAGGAGCTCTACGGCCGACCCGTGCATCTGATCCGCCACGATCTCGGCGGCGGAGGAGGCGGATGACCGGGTTCACCGGAGCCCTGCTTTCGCAGGGATTCATGCAGCACGCCGCCATCGCGGCACTGCTCGCGGCGGTCGGCTGCGGCGTGATCGGCAGCTTCGTGGTGGCGCGGCGCATCAGCTACCTGGCCGGCGGCATCGCCCATTCCGTGCTGGGCGGGATGGGACTGGCATATTTCCTTGGCCGGGCTCCCTTCCCGGGCGCCCTGGGCGCGGCGCTGGTCGCCGCGCTGGTCATCGGCCTCGTGACCCGGCGCGCGCGCCAGCACGAGGACATCATGATCAGCGCCGTGTGGGCGGTGGGCATGGCGGCCGGGGTGATGTTCATTTCGCAGACCCCGGGCTACAGCGTCGACCTGATGAGCTACCTGTTCGGGAACGTGCTCATGGTCCCGCGCTCCGACCTTTACCTGATGGGCGCGCTGGACGCGGTGGTTCTGCTGGTGGTGCTGGGCTTTCACAAGCAGCTGATCGCGGTCGCTTTCGACGAGGAGTTCGCGGGCCTGCGCGGCATCCCCGTGACCTTCTTCTACATGCTGCTGCTGTGCATGATCGCGCTGACGGTGGTGGTGGTCGTGAAGCTGGTCGGGCTGATCCTGGTGATCGCGCTGCTGACGCTGCCGGCCGCGATCGCGGGCCGCTTCGTACGCACCCTGGTTCCCATGATGGTTCTGGCGAGCGCCCTGGCCGCGGTGCTGAGCTTCGGCGGGCTGGCGCTCTCCTACGGCCCGGACTGGCCCGCCGGCGCCACCATCACGCTGGTCACGGGCGCCGCCTACTTCGCCACCCTGGGATTGCCGCGGCTGCGCCGGGGTTGACCCGCTCGACCCGCGGTCGGGCGATCAGATCCCGTGGCTGGGGGGATGCTCGTGGGTGCGTTCGTAGAGCTCCTGGCAGCGCAGGCAGCGGCGCGCGGTGGGGTTCACCCGCAGGCGCTCCACTCGGATCGGGTTCTCGCAGTCGCTGCAGGTGCCGTAGGTGCCCTGCGCGATCCGCATCAGCGCGGCCTGGATTTCACGGAACTCCGCCACGTGCCGATCGACCTCGGCGAGCTCGAGATCGGTGAGCAGGTCCGCCAGCGCGGCCTCCTCCAGGTCGTGGACCTGGCCGGCCAGGTCCGCGTAGCTCTCTTCCCCGGAGGCCTCCAGCTCGACGCGGATCTGCTCGCGCAGCTCGCTGGAACGCTCTCGCAGCAGGTCGCGGCATTCCGTGATCTGTCTTTCCGTCAGCTCCGTGGCCATGAATGCCTCCTTCGCGCGAGTGGCAACGCCGGTTCGATGCTCTCACCGGACCAGCAAAGCATAGCGCCTTCCCCGCCCGCTGCCTTGACCGCAGTCACCGGCGCGCCGCGGCCGCCCGGCCGGAACGCTCGGTCCGGTTTGACGCAGGTCATGAGGCAGGATGCAACGTTTCCTATACTCCCAACAAGGGAGCCCGATGGCTCGAGAACAGGAGATGGCGCCATGCAGCTTCCGCTCCAGGTCACCTTCCGCAACATGGATGCCTCACCGGCTGTCGAGAGCGTGATCCGCGAGAAGGCGGACAAGCTCGAGCGCTATTACGATCACATCATGTCCTGCCGGGTGGT
Source organism: Gammaproteobacteria bacterium (assembly GCA_035638775.1). Taxonomy (GTDB): domain Bacteria; phylum Pseudomonadota; class Gammaproteobacteria; order UBA5335; family SLRW01; genus DASQZJ01. Next base: position 15,370 of record DASQZJ010000064.1, on the reverse strand, counting down.
CGTCGAGGCATCCCACCGGCATCATCACAAGGGCAACATCTACCACGTCCGGGTCGACCTCACGGTACCCACCGACGAACTGGTGGTCAGCCGCGAGCCGCACCAGGACCATTCCCACGAGGATCTTTACGTCGCCATCCGCGACGCTTTCAACGCCGCCCGACGGCAGCTCGAGGAATTCGCGCGCAAGCAGCGCGGGGACGTCAAGGCCCACGTGGGACCGCCCGAGGGCGAAGTGATCGCGCTCGCCCCGGAGGAGGACTACGGGCGGATCCGGACCGCGGAAGGGCGGGAGATCTACTTCCACCGCAACAGCGTGCTCGGCGACGGCTACGACGGCCTGGCGGTGGGGGCCCGGGTGCGCTTTACCGAAGAGAGCGGGGACCAGGGACCCCAGGCGAGCACGGTCGTACCGGTGTAGAGAAAGTTTTAAGTGGTTAAGTGTTAAGTTTTAAGTCGTGATCCTTCCGGGCAATGCCTGCCCGAAGGAAGGCCCGCAAGCTAAAAGGATTCCACCGCCGGTCGCAGGTCCAGCTCCAGGGTCCATGCCGTCGGGTCCTGGCAGTGCAGCTGCCAGTAGCTTTCGGCGATGGCGTCCGGCGCCAGCTTGGTCTCCGGCGCGCGCTCGGGCTGCATCTCGCGCAGGCTCGGGGTGTCGATCTGGCCGTCGATGATCGCGTGGGCCACGTGGATGCCCGATGGACCGAATTCCCGTGCCATGGACTGGGCCAGTGCGCGCAGCCCGAACTTCCCCACGGCGAGGTTGGCGAAGCGTGCCGAGCCGCGCAGTGCGGCGGTGGCCCCGGTCAGTATGATGGTGCCACGCCCGTGCTCGAGCATCTCCGGAAGCACCTCGCGGGCGGCCAGCAGCGCCCCGTAGCAGTTCGCTTTCCAGCAGGCCTCGAATTCCTCCGGATCGATCTCGAGCAGGCCGGCCGGGCGGAACGCGCCGGCGTTGTAGACCAGGACCCGCGGTGATCCCAGCTCGGCAGCGCAGGTGTGAAACGCCTCGCGGACCGCCGCCGGGTCGGTCGCATCGGCCGGGATTGCGAGCGCGCGCCCGCCGGAGGTCCCGATTTCCTCGACCACCGGATCCAGGTGCTCGCGCTTGCGGGCCATTACGGCCACCGTGAAGTTCTCCCGCGCAAAACGCCGGGCGACCGCCGCTCCCAGCGCGGGCCCGGTTCCCACCACGGCGATGCTGGGTCTGCCTGTCATCGCGGATCCTCCGTGCAGCGAGTCGTGCGCTCAGCGGCGGCCGCGCCGCCGCAGGCGGTAGGCCCCCACGATGCCGCCACCAAGAATGATGAGCAAGGGGATCAGCCCGATGTTGAAGAACTTCAGCCAGCCCTCCAGGCGGTCGATGTCCTGGCGCAGCTTGTGCTGCACCTGCCGCAGCTGCTCACGGGTGTTGTACATCTCCTGGCGGAATTTCTGCAGCTCCTTCTTCTCCTTCGGGCTCAGCGTGGCCTTGCCGCCCTTGCGCTTGGCCTGGAGCTGCTGGAGCTTCTGGCGGGTCTGCTGAAGCTGCTGCTGCAGCGCCTGCTCCTTGTCCTGGTACTGCTGCTGCGCCGCCCGCCGCATCTTGTCGAGGCGCGTGAACGGACGCTGGAAACGCCCGCGGTCGCGGATGCTGATCAGCGCGTCGCTGCCGCTGAGGTTGTCGAGGGCGTTGATCACGAAATCGCCGTTGGCGGCGAATGGCTGCATCTGGCTTTGTCCCATGAAGCTTCGCTGTTGCACCCAGGCCTGGTTGTCGAGCAGGTCCGTGTCCGCGACGACGACGATGTTGGCGGGCTTCTGCGACACCTTCAGCGGCTTGGGCGGTTTCGCGTTCTTCGGGCTCTCGTGCGACGCCGACCCGCCGCCGGACGGATCGCCGCCCTGGTTCCCGCCATGCTTGCCCGCGGGGGCCTTGCCGCCGCTCTTCGGCTGCGGCGGACCGCCCGGGAACGCGGTGTGGATCTTGCCGGTGATCCGCGCCGCCAGGGTGTACTGCCCCATGGGTTTGTACGCCTTGAGCAGCTTGCGGGGATCGGACATCCGGTCGAGCTGCTTGACGCTGTAGAGCGTGGCGTGCTTGCCGGTATGGATCAGCGACTCGAAATGCGAGCTGGCGCCCTTGACCGGCGAAAGTGCGCCGGCGGTGCCGATATTGATCCGGCCGAGGCTGCTGGTGATGACGTCGTCCTTGTTCATGTAGCCCGAGCCCAGGCTCATCCAGACCGGGTAGTCGATGATGATCGGCCGTGCCCCGGTATTGATTTCCACCCGCTGCGCGGTGGCCTTGTCTCCGACCACGTGGGTCGCGGTGAGGTGGATGCCCCAGGCCTTGAACAGCTGCGGCAGATCGGAGTTTGCCTGTCCTCCCATCATGGGCATCCCGCGGGTACGCTCGGCCTGGTAGCTGGAGTGCGGGTCCACGAACGCCAGAATGTGGCCGCCGCGCAGCGCGAACTGGTCGATGGCGTAGCGGGTCCCGGGGTCGAGGGACTGCGGATGGACGATCATCAGCACGTCGACGTCGGAGGGGATGCGCTTGACGTGCCTGTCGAGATCGCGGACGTCGAAGGTCTGGCTTATTTCACGGTAGATCGCCCAGGGACGCGAGCGCCTGCCGCCGGCGATGGGCAGCTGGCTGATCAGCCCGACCACGGGCTCCTTGGGGTGACTGAGGTGATAGACGAGCTTGGTGACGTCGTATTCCAGCTCGCGCTGCTTCGAGGGGCTGAAGAACGGGATCACGCGCTGGTCGCCGCGGGCGTTGGTCCCCACCAGGCCGAAGTAGAAGGTGGTGCCGTTCTGGTCCACCGGGATTCCCTTGAGGCCCGCCTGCACGGCATTGTCCTCCTGCTTCGAGAAGGGCTGCGGGTCGATGGTCTCCAGGTGCAGCTTGCCGCCCGCCACGCGGTTGTACTGCTGCAGCAGCTGCTTGACCTGTCCGGCGTACGAGTTGATGCCCGGCAGGTTGCTGGCCAGCCCGCGGGAGAAGTACAGCTTGAGCGTGATCGGCTTGTTGATGTTGTGCAGGATGGTCCGGGTGCCGTGCGAGAGCGTGTAGAGCTTGTTCTGGGTGAGGTCCCAGCGCACGAACGGCAGGAAGTGGCTGCTGCCCAGGTTCACGCCCACGAAGAGCAGGGCGGCGATGATCAGGCTGGTGCCCGTGAGAAGCTTGCGATTCATCCGTGCGGTGCCTCCCGTCTCAGTCCGCCTTTTTGTTGTCCACGGTCACCGCGCTGGCGAACAGCCAGAACGCGATCAGCGCCGCGAAGTAGATCAGGTCCGGCAGGTCCACCACCCCGCGGGTGATCGACGAGTAGTGGCTGAGGACGCTGAAGGAGCTGATTCCCGACACGACCGCCGCGGGCGCCCAGTCCTTGAAGAAGTCCAGCACCACCGGATAGCCGCTCAGCAGGAACAGCAGGCAGACCACCACCGACAGGACGAACGCGATCACCTGGTTCTTGGTCAGGGCGGAGAGGCAGGAGCCGATGGCGAGGAAGCCCCCGGCGACCAGGAAGCTGCCGATATAGCTGGTGACGATCGCGCCGTTGTCGGGGTTCCCCAGGTAGTTGACCATGATCCACATGGGGAAGGTCAGCGCCAGCGCGATGCCGGTGAAGGCCCAGGCGGCGAGGAACTTCCCCAGCACCGCCTCGCCGATGCTCATCGGAAGGGTGAGCAGCAGCTCCACGCTGCCGATGCGGCGTTCCTCGGCCCACAGGCGCATCGAGACGGCCGGGACGAGCACCAGGTACAGCCAGGGGTGCAGGCTGAAGAAGGACATCAGGTCCGCCTGGTTGCGCTGCAGGAAATGGCCGATGTAGAAGCCGAAGATCCCGTTCAGGAACAGGAAGATGACCAGGAATACATACGCGATGGGCGTGCTGAAATAGCTGCCCAGCTCGCGCTTGAACACTACCCAGGTGTTGTGCATGTCGCCCGCTCCTCAGGAGGCTTTCGACAGCGGCAGGGTGATGTCGCGGAAGACCTCGTCGAGACGCCCGCGCTCGACCAGCAGCTCGCTGATCTCCCAGCCCTGCTGTTGCGCGGTCACCGAGACCTGGTTCACAAAGGGCTTGTGCTGGCTCGGGTAGAGCCGCAGGCGAAGCTGTCCCTCCGGGGCGTCCAGTCGCTCCACCCGCTTCACCTGGGAGATCTGGCCCAGCATCTCCTGCGCCTGCTCCGGATCGGCGCCGACCAGGGTCACGGTGACCGCGTTGTGCAGGGCCGATCGGGCCTCGAGGTCGCCGGGCGTGGTATCCGCCACGATCCGCCCCGCCGCGATCACCATGGCGCGATTGCACACCGCCTCCACCTCCTCGAGGATGTGGGTGGAAAGAATGATCACCTTCTCCCCGGCCATGGTGCGGATGAGTTCGCGGACCTCGTGCTTCTGGTTGGGGTCCAGGCCGTCCGTGGGCTCGTCCATGATCAGTACCGGCGGATCGTGCACGATGGCCTGGGCGAATCCGACCCGCCGCTTGAAGCCCTTTGACAGCGTCTCGATCGGCTGGTGCAGCACCGGCTCCAGGTGGACCAGCTCGATCGCCCTCTGGATCCGGCGGCGCTTGTCGGCGCCGCGCAATCCCCGGATCTCGGCCACGAACTCGAGGAAGCCGGCGGGGGAGATGTCCTGGTAAGCGGCGGCCCCTTCCGGCAGGTACCCGATCCGGCGCTTCACCTCCGTGGGAGAGCGCCGCACGTCGTACCCGGCGACCCGCACGCTCCCACGGGTCGGCGGCAGGAAGCCTGTGACCATCTTCATGGTCGTCGACTTGCCCGCCCCGTTGGGGCCGAGGAACCCGAGCACCTCGCCCGGCACCAGGGAAAAGCTGATGTCGTCGACGGCCGTGATGGCCCCGAACCTCCTGGTGAGATTGCGTACTTCGAGCAGCGGCTCCATGGCGCGTTTCCTTTCTGCATTCGTGTCCCGGCGTGCAGCCGTGCCCATGTACGGCCGCTGCGGGCTGGAGCTACCGAAACCGATTGCGGATCCGCGGTGCGGACGCGGGCTGTTGCTGTTGTTCGCCGGCACCGGTGCCGGCCGCCCGGCCGAGCGCCGCGCGACATGGACTATGACGCGATCACGTGGCCGGGGTTCCGTCCGCCTCGAGCGCGACGGCCCATGCCGGGGGCGCAGTGTACTGATGTCTCCCGGGCCGGGCCAACTCCCGCGGCCCCGGGGGATGCGCCGGGCGCGATCCCGGAGGTCTTGAAATCCATGTCCCTGTCCATACTACCCGGGACGTGTAGCGGAGGTACGACACGGCCAGAGGAGGACGTGGCCATGGACCCGACACGGAACGATCCGTGGGCGAGGCTGGAAGAGATGCGTCGCCAGATGGACCGGGCGTTCGATCGCGCGCTGGGCCCGCGGGAGCCGGGCGACCAGTCCGACCTGGTCACCAGCAACTGGACGCCCGCGGTGGACATCAAGGAGGAGCCCCACCGCTTCGTCGTGTACGCCGACATCCCGGGCGTCGATCCGAAGGAGATCGAGGTCACGATGGAGAACGGCGTGCTGACGGTGCGCGGACGGCGGGCCCTGGCCGAGCGCGCCGCCGGCGCCGGCTATACACGCACCGAGCGGCCCCGCGGGAATTTCTGCCGGCGCTTCGCGTTGCCGGACTCGGCCGATCCGGAACGCATCACCGCGCGCGGCAGCCTGGGCGTGCTCGAGGTGAGCATCCCGAGGAAGGCATCCACCGGCCGGCGGCGCATCCGGGTGCAGGCCTGACCCGGTCCGGGGGCGCGCCTTCGCGCGTTGCGCATGGCGGTCTGCCGCGCCCCGACCCGTCCGTGGCCGGGCCGGCGGGTCTCGCTGGCTCCGGGTCGGGCGAGCTGGGTATGATGAACGGTTGACGCCGAATCGTTTGCGGGGAGCAGCACATGAAGTGGCTGGACATCACCACCGGGGAGGTGCGTTCCAAGCAGGAGCAGGAGAGCCGGCGCGCGGCCGAGCGCGCGGACGACCCGCCCGGGCAGTACCGCCGCCGGGTGCATGCCGCGCTGCAGCACGTGATCCGGCCCGAGCTGGAGCGCTGGCTGACCGGCTCCGGCCACGAGGGACAGCTGGAGACCCCCGACGGGCCCGACGGGACCCTGGCGCTGACCACGGCGACGGGCGCCCGGCTGGGCTTTCGTGGACAGCCCGAGCACGGGACGGTGCGGGTGAGCGTGGACGGCGGCGGCGCGGAGACGCAGACACAGGAACTCTCGGCCGACATGGTCAGTCCGGTATATGTAAGGAAGTTATTGAACGGGCTGGATGCCGGGGACTGAGCCGCCCCGCGCGGGAGTTTGTCCCGGCGCCGCCCCGCTGCGACCACGGGAGGCCAAATGGCCAGGAATCTCGCGCAGAAGCTCATCGCCGGTCATCTCGCCGAGGGCAGCATGGAGCCCGGCGAGGAGATCGGCCTCGCAATTGACCAGACCCTGACGCAGGACGCCACCGGCACCCTGGTGATGCTGGAGCTGGAGGCGATGGACCTGGATCGGGCGCACACCGAACTCTCGGCGCAGTACGTCGATCACAACCTGCTGCAGGCCGATTTCAAGAACCCCGACGATCACCTCTTCCTGCGCAGCGCCTGCCGCCGCTTCGGCATCTGGTTCAGCCGGCCGGGCAACGGGGTCAGCCATCCCGTACACATGGAACGCTTCGGCCGGCCCGGGCGCACGCTGCTGGGCTCCGACAGCCACACGTGCGCGGCGGGCTCCCTGGGCATGCTGGCGATCGGCGCCGGCGGGCTGGAAGTCGCGCTGGCGATCGCGGGGCGACCCTTCCACGTCAACATGCCACGGGTCCTGGGCGTGAAGCTCAGCGGCGAGCTGCCCGACTGGGTCAGCGCCAAGGACGTGATCCTGGAGATGCTGCGCCGGCACGGCGTCAAGGGCGGCGTCGGTCGCGTGATCGAGTACTACGGGCCGGGGCTGGCGAGCCTTTCCGCCATGGACCGGCACGTGATCGCGAACATGGGCGCCGAGCTGGGGGCGACCGCCACGGTGTTTCCCGCCGACGACGCGGTGCGCCGGTTCATGGCGCAGCAGGGCCGGGAGGACGAGTTCGAGGCCCTGGAAGCGGACAGCGGCTGCGGCTACGACGAGCACGACGAGATCGACCTGTCCTCGCTCGAGCCCCTGATCGCCTGCCCCAGCAGCCCGGGCAACGTGGTGCCGGTGCGCGAGGTGGCCGGCCGGGAGATCTACCAGAGCTACATCGGGTCCTCGGCGAATCCCGGCCTGCGGGACTTCAGCGTGGCCGCGGACATCGTCGACGGGCGCATGGTGCACGACCGGGTCTCCTTCGACGTGAACCCCACCTCGCGCCAGATCCTGGAGAACCTGGTCGAGTCGGGCGCGTTGATGAAGCTGATCCACGCCGGCGCCCGGATCCACCAGGCCGGGTGCAACGGCTGCATCGGCATGGGGCAGGCCCCCGCGACCGGGCGCATCAGCCTGCGTACCGTGCCGCGCAACTTCCCGGGACGCTCGGGGACGCGGGAGGACGCGGTCTACCTGTGCAGCCCCGAGACGGCGGCCGCGTCCGCGCTCAACGGGTGCATCACGGACCCGCGCGACCTGGACATGGACTACCCCCGGTTCCGCGAGCCCGCGCGGGTGAAGCTCAACACCGAGATGCTCGCGGCACCGCCTCCGGACGGGCGCGGCGAGGAGCTGGAGAAGGGCCCCAACATCCAGAGCCTGCCGGAATTCGAGCCATTGCCGGAGACGCTCTCGGCGCCGGTGCTGCTGAAGGTGGGCGACAACGTGTCGACCGACGAGATCATGCCCGCCGGCGCCGAGGTGTTGCCGTACCGAAGCAACATCCCGCAGATCAGCCGCTTCGTCTACCGTCAGGTCGACGACGAGTACGCCGCGCGGGCGCTCGATGAACGGCGTGGCCACTTCATCGTGGGCGGCTACAACTACGGTCAGGGCTCGAGCCGGGAGCATGCCGCGATCGCGCCGCGCTACCTCGGCCTGCGGGCCGTGGTCGCGAAGGACTTCGCCCGCATCCACCGCGAGAACCTCATCAACTTCGGCGTGTTGCCCCTCGCGTTCGGCCGGCCCGACGACCTCGATCGCATCGGGCAGGGCGACGAGCTGGAGTTGCCGGACGTACGCGGTCGCCTGGAGCGGGGCGAGGCGCTGGAGCTGCGCAACGCGACGCGCGGTGAAAGCTATCCGGTCCAGCACGGGATGACCGCGCGTCAGGTTCGCATGGTGCTGGAAGGCAGCCTGATCAACGTGGTGCGCGACGAGGCCGCGTGAGAGGCCTCGTCGCGCGGTCGCCAGGGGGAGCCTAGCGCAGCAGCCGGATCCGGTGCGGCAGGCTGACGTCCAGCGCCACCGGCAGGTGGTCCGATCCGGCGTCGCTGAGCGCCCGCGCGTCGTGCACCTCCAGCCCCGGTGACACCAGGATGTGATCCAGGCCCCGCCGCGGGCGCCAGCTCGGATAGCTGGCCAGCGCCGGCGTCGCACTGCGCAGCTGCGTGTGGCGCAGCGGGCTGTCCTCGATCACGCCCTGGGTGTGCACGTTCATGTCCCCCATGATGATCACGTGCTGGTGTTCGTTCACCATCCGGCGGAGGTATTCCAGCTGGCGCTGGCGCGAACGCCGCCCCAGTGCCAGGTGCACGATCACCAGGAACAGCGCGTCATGGCGGCCCTCGCCGTAGCGAACCACCATCGCGCCGCGGCCGGGAAACAGTCCCGGCAGACGGTGTTCGACGATCGAGTGGGGGCGATAGCGGGTCAGCAGCCCCAGGCTGTGGCGCGCGATCCGCAGGTTCCGGTTGACCTGCACGTACCAGTAGGGGAAGCCCGCCCGCTGCGCCAGGTATTCCACCTGGTTGATGTTGCCGCTGCGCAGGCTTCCCGCATCCGCTTCCTGCAACGCCACGACGTCGTACCCGCCGAGCCGTTCGGCGATCCGGTCCAGGTTGCGCTGCCGGGTGGGGCTGGGGAGGAAGTGGCGCCAGCCGCGTGTTACGTAGTGGTGATAGGCTCCCGTCTCGATGCCCACCTGGATGTTGTAGGTGAGCAGTCTCAGGCGCTGGCGGTCGACGGGCAGGTGGTGAGCCTCGGGACCGGGGTCGTGAAGCGTCTGGCGCACGGCCCCCGGCTCGAGGTAGGGACTTTCGCTGTGGGTTTCTTCCATCGGTGTCGGTCGGTCAGGGGGGCAGAAGCGGTCCGGACGGGGCGTCCGCGGGTCGCGTCGGCGTTTCCGGGCCGTCGGGGGATTCTGTTAGGCTTGCTGCGTCCCGCGCGCCGGGAGGTACAACAAGAAACATCGAGGAGATTGTATCATGAGCGTTTCCCTTACCGCCCTGCTGGGCTTCGCCTCGTGGACCCTGCTGCTGCTGATCCTGATGGCATTCATGCGTGTCGGCATGGTGCTGTCCGGCCGCAAGCAGCCGCACGAGTTCGCCCCCGACGGCTCCGACATGCCCCCCTTCGGCCAGCGACTGACGCGAGCACACGCCAACTGCCTGGAGAACCTGCCGATCTTCGGCGCGCTGATCCTGGTGGCCGTGTTCAGCGGCAAGACCAGCGTGACCGACCCGCTGGCACTGTGGTTTCTGCTCGCCCGCGTGCTGCAGTCGCTGGTGCACCTGATCCGTGTGAACGCGCCCATGGTGAACCTGCGCTTCCTGTTCTACCTGGCCCAGGTGGCGATCATGGTCTACTACGCCTGGTTCCTGTTCTTCTGACACGCCGGCGGGAGCCGCGGACGCGGGACAGGGATGACCCGCGACCCCGCCCGGGTGGCTCCCCCGCTGCGGCCTTGCGTATAATGAGCGATCCATGAACCGCTGATCGCCAACGCTGCGAGCGTACCGAGCCCCATGGCCGAACAACCCCTCAACGACGCAAACGTCGTCGCCCAGGACCTGCTGGTCACCCCGGCCGAGCTGAAGGCCGAACTGCCGCTGACCGATGCCGCGCGAGAGACGGTGGTGCGCGGGCGGTCGACCATCCGTGACATCCTCGACCGCAGTGATCCGCGGCTGATGGTGGTGGTCGGGCCGTGCTCGATCCACGACCTGCGGGCGGCACGCGAGTACGCCGGGCGCCTGCGCCGGCTCGCCGCCGAGGTCGACGATACGCTGTTGCTGGTGATGCGGGTCTACTTCGAGAAGCCGCGCACGACGGTCGGCTGGAAGGGGCTGATCAACGACCCGCACATGGACGATTCCTTCGACATCGAGGCGGGCCTGCGCGCCGCACGCGGCCTGCTGATCGAGCTGGCCGAGGCCGGCCTGCCGGCCGCCACCGAGGCGCTCGATCCGATCGTTCCGCAGTACCTCGGAGACCTCATCTCCTGGTCGGCGATCGGCGCCCGCACCACCGAGTCCCAGACCCACCGGGAGATGGCCAGCGGCCTGTCGACGCCGGTCGGGTTCAAGAACGGCACGGACGGCAGCCTGGACGTCGCGATCAACGCGCTGCATTCGGTGTCCAAGCCGCACAGCTTCCTCGGCATCAACAACGACGGGCGCTGCGCCGTCATCCGCACGCGCGGCAACGCGTACGCGCACATGGTGTTGCGGGGCGGGTCCCGGCCCAACTACGACTCGGTCAACATCGCCCTGTGCGAGCGCACCCTGAGCGATGCCGGGCTGGCTCCCAACATCGTCGTCGACTGCAGCCACGCCAACTCGCGCAAGGATCCGGCGCTGCAGGAGGTGGTGGCGGAGGACCTGACGGGACAGATCCTCGAGGGCAACCGCTCGATCATCGGGATGATGCTCGAGAGCCATCTCAACGCCGGCAAGCAGTCGATCCCCGCGGACCTCTCCGAGCTGAAGTACGGCATCTCGGTGACCGACGCCTGCATGGACTGGGACACCACCGAGCGGGTCCTCCGGGAGACCCGGCGCAAGCTCCGGGGCGTGCTGGCGCAGCGCGTCGCGGCCTGAGGTCCGGACCACCGCGGGGACGTTCACTCTCCGTCTTCCCCGAGGCGTGCGGCGAGCGCCTGCAGGCGCCGCCGAAGGACCTGCAGCTCGTCCAGCAGGTCCAGCGCCAGGGCGGCCCCCGCCAGGTTGACGCCGAGATCGCGCTGCAGCCGCAGCGCGGTATTGACCCGCGCCGCTGCCCAGGGCGGGAACAGCCACGCCTCCCCCGGGCGCGGCAGGGGCTCCAGAAGGCCCACGGCCACCATCTCGATCACCAGGTCCGCGTGCACCTCGCACAGCCGGCACAGCTCGGCCATCGCCAGCGGGCGCTCCTCGTCGAGCGGCACGACCGTGCGTGGCTCCCGTGGTTCGCTCATTGCTGCCGTTCCAGATGTTCGCGCGGATTCATGGGCATCTGCCGCGCCATGCGCTGCAGCAGCTCCCGGTCCTCCTCGGTGCGCACGGGCGGCACCACGACCCGGATCGTGACGTACTGGTCGCCGGCCGGCCTGCCCGGCAGGCCGCGTCCCTTCAGGCGCAGGCGGCGGCCCGCCTGCGTGCCGGCGGGGATCTTCATGTCGACCGGCCCGCCCAGCGTGGGCACCGCCACCGTGGTGCCGAGCGCAGCCTCCCAGGGCGTCAGCGGCAGCGTCAGGTGGACGTCGCGGCCGTCCACCGTGAACAGCGGATGACGCTCGAACTCCACCTCGAGGTAGAGGTCGCCGGACTCCCCGCCGCCCGCACCGGGGCTGCCCTGGCCGGGCAGGCGGATCCTCTGGCCTTCGCGCACGCCGGCCGGGATGCGCACGTTGAGGCTGCGCGTGCCGCGCCGTACGCGCCCACGTTCGTCGACCTCCGGCGACTGCAGGGTCAACGTGCGCGTGGCACCGCGGTAGGCGTCCTCCAGCGATATGCGCACGCGCGCCTGCTGGTCTTCGCCGCGCACGCGGAAGCCCGCCCCGAAGGGACTCCGGGTACCCCGGCGCCGGCCGAACAGGGACTCGAAGAAGTCGCTGAACGCCTCGCCTTCGACGCCACTGAACCCGCCGCTGAAATCGAAGCCGCTCTCCCACCCCGGGGGCGGGCGGAAGTCCTCGCCCGCGTGGTAGCCGCGACCGACGTTGTCGTAGGCCTTGCGCTTCTCGGGATCGCGCAGCACCTCGTAGGCTTCGCCGATCTCCTTGAAGCGGGCTTCCGCGTCGGGCTCCTTGCTGACGTCCGGGTGGTATTTCCGGGCGAGCTTGCGATAAGCCCGCTTGATATCGTCCTGGCTCGCATCACGCGGGACGCCGAGAATCTCGTAGTAGTCCTTGAACTCCATGTCTTCGCTTCTTCCGCCTTCGGAGTGTTGCGCCAGGCCCTGTCGAAAAGATAGGGGCGTGTCGGGCGTTTTCAATGATGATCGGCAGGGCCGGGGTATCGTCCTGTCGAGGGGACGCCGGTCGGATCGGAACACGCGGAGAGCGTGGGACGTCGGCCGCGGGAAAGCAAAAACCATCGCCGCCTTGACGCCCCAACCCGATGGCGATAGGTTCGCGTCCATGCGGTGTTCGAACCGCAGTCCGAAAATCGCACAATCGTCCACCCGGCAGAACCAGGATCCCGGCCGCGTGCGGCGGCGTGCATGCGGGAACGACGGCCCGGCAGGCCCGGCATCCGGAGGAGAACATGAGGTCCACGAACAGTTTGTCGACCGCCACCGGCCGTTCCATCTCCGGCCCGGGGGAGGGGCGGCAGTGACGCGGCGGATCCGTTTTCACCAGGCCGGCGGCCCGGAGGTCCTGCGGTTCGAGGAGTACGACGTGCCCGCTCCACAGGCGGGGGAGGCCGTGGTCCGACTGCACGCCATCGGGCTCAACCGCGCGGAAGCCGCCTTCCGCAGCGGGCACTACGTGGAGCAGGCGCAGCTGCCGGCGATGCCCGGTTACGAGGGTGCTGGCATCGTCGAGGCGGTTGGCCCGGCCGTGGGCGGGATCAAGCGCGGGGATTTCGTCAGCATCATTCCCTCGTTTTCGATGAATCGGTACGGGGTCTACGCGGAGCGGGCCGTCGTGCCCGCCGCTTCGCTTCTACCGGTCCCCGAGGGCCTGGGGGCGGTCGAGGCGGCCGCGATCTGGATGGCCAACCTGACGGCCTACGGCGCCCTGGTCGATATCTGCGGCCTGGCCGAAGGCGAGACGGCGGTGATCACGGCGGCCTCGAGCAGCGTGGGACTCGCCGCCATCGCCATTGCCCGGCAAGTGGGTGCGGTACCCATCGCGGTGACGCGGTCGCCGGACAAGGCGCAGGCACTGCGGCAGGCCGGTGCAGCGCACGTGGTGGTTTCCGGCCGGGAGCCCGTGGCGGAACGGGTGCGCGAGATTGCGGGCGGCAACGGGGCCCGGATCGCGTTCGACCCGGTGGGCGGCGAAATGGTGGCGGTCCTCGCCGACGCCCTGGCACCGCAAGGCACGCTGGTGCTGTACGGCAACCTGAGCGGGAAGATGCGCGAAACCCCGATCCCGTTCGGCGCCATGGCCGGCAAGGGACTGAGCCTGCGCGGCTATCTGGTGTTCGAGGTGATCCACGACAGCGCACGCTTCGCCCGGGCCAGGGAGTTCATCCAGCGGGGCCTGCAGGCGGGCAGCCTGAAGCCGTATATTGACCGTACGTTTCCCTTCGAGGAGATGGTCGAGGCGCATCGGTACCTCGAGAGCGGCGGCCAGGTGGGCAAGATCGTGGTCACGGTGGACGAAGAGGGCTGACGAGGCGTCCCCGCTTGCCGGCCCGTTGTCGGGGCGGGTGGCGGACGGTGAGGCGGCGGCCCGCGGCGCCTTCGGACTGCTACGATGCGCCGTGGAACCGTCGGGCGAGATCGCGGCAGGGTTTCGTCACCCGCGTGCGCGAGTCCGGCGCAGCCGGCGGGCCGGAACCCCGGCGGAGGCCCCCGGACGACGATGCGGGCCTCGGGCTCGACCTGTCGAAGCATAACCGAACCAAGGCTCGGTCGCGTGAGCCGGGCCGTGCCGTTGTGGAGGAGACAAGCAGACATGGGCAAAGCGACGACGCACCCGTTCCCCCTGCCGTCGGAGGTGAAGCCGGTCGCGGGCACCGAGGGCTCGGAGAGCATGTACCCGTACTTTACCCGGGTCCGGCCGGAAGACGACGGCAAGTTCTGGTTTTACAACTCCATGCATTTCCCGGAGCCCATGCCGTCGTTCGACGTGATTACCGCAGAGATTCCCTATATCGCCATGGGCGCGTTCACCACCCGGGTGTTCGCCATCCCGCCGGCACTGGGCGTCGAGCACCGGGTGATCAACGGCCGGATCTACATCTCGGTGGGCTCGGTCACCGACGAGCGGGAGCTCGCCCGCCGCGCGGAGGTGTTCCAGGAGCGGGCCGGCTACTACTACGAGAACTGGGACCGGCTCTACGGCGAGTGGCAGCAGCGCATGGATGCCCTCCTGGGGGAGGTGTCCGCGATCGAGGTGCCACGGCTGCCCGAGTTCGAGGATCGCGAGGTGGTGATGGAGGCGCGCGGCATCGCCCAGAACCACTATGTGCGCGAGGCCTACAACCGCACCATCGAGAGTTACTCGAAGATGTGGCAGTACCACTTCGAGTTCCTGCTGCTGGGCTACGGGGCCTACCTCACGTTCCTGGAATTCTGCCGCACCTGCTTCCCGGAGATCGAGGACCAGACGGTGGCGCGGATGGTCGGCGGCGTCGAGGTGATCATGTACCGGCCGGATGCCGAGCTGAAGAAGCTGGCCAGGCTGGCGGTGGAGCTCGACATCGATGACCTGTTCACCGAGGATCGCGCGGCGGCGGACGTCCTGGCGACCCTGGACGGGCGCGGCGATGCCGGGCGCAAGTGGAAGGAAGCGCTGGAGCAGGCGCGCGAGCCGTGGTTCAACATGCTCACCGGCGACGGCTTCTACCACCATCACCGCAGCTGGAACGACGACCTGTCGGTACCGTTCTCGGCACTGGCCTATTACACGGGGCAGGTGCGCGAGGGAGTCAGCCTCGAGCTGCCGACGGAGGCGCTCAAGCAGGAGCGCGAGCGGATCGCGCAGGAATACCGCGAGCTGCTCACCAGCGACGAGGACCGCCGGTCCTTCGACCAGATGCTGGGGCTGTGCCGCCTGGTGTTCCCCTATGTCGAGGAGCACAAGTTCTACTGCGAGCACTGGTTCACCTCGCTGTTCTTCAACAAGATCCGGGAGTTCGGCGCGCTGCTGCAGCGCTTTGGCGTGCTGGAGGACGGCGAGGACGTGTTTCACCTGCACTACACGGAGGTCGAGCAGGCGCTGGCGGACGTGGCGCTGGCGTGGGCCGCCGGCACGCCGCCGGTGGGCGCCGACCACTGGCAGCCGATCGTGGCGCAGCGCAAGCAGTGGCTGGACCGGTTCTCGGACTGGGACGCGCCGCCGGCGCTCGGACCGGTGCCGGAGACCATCGGCGACCCGGCGGTGCAG
>DASQZJ010000063.1:0-4844 GCA_035638775.1 Gammaproteobacteria bacterium | reverse complement strand
CGTCGGCCGGCACAGCATCTCGGTCTGCAACAACATCTCCTGCATGCTCTGCGGCGGCGACGAGCTGATCGAGCACATCGAGCGCAAGCTGGGGATCAAGCGCGGCGAGACCACGGCCGACGGCCGCATCTTCCTCAAGGTGGAGGAGGAGTGCCTGGCCGCCTGCGCCGGCGCGCCGATGATGATGGTCGATCACAAGTACTACGAGAATCTCACGCCGGAGGCGGCGGACGAGATCATCGACAGCCTGGAGTGAATCGATGGCGACGGCGGTCTGCTACAGCACGCTGCAGTTCGACGAGCCCTGGACCTTCGAGAACTATCTCAAGGTCGGGGGTTACGAGGCCTGGAAGAAGATTCTCCGGGAGAAGATGTCTCCCGAGGACGTGATCGAGGAGGTCAAGTCCTCCGGCCTGCGCGGGCGTGGCGGCGCGGGCTTTCCCTCGGGGCTCAAGTGGAGCTTCATGCCGAAAGACTTCAAGGGCCAGAAGTACGTCGTGTGCAACTCCGACGAGAGCGAGCCCGGCACTTGCAAGGATCGGGACATCCTGCGCTACAACCCGCATTCGGTGATCGAGGGCATGGCGATCGCCGGCTACGCCATGGGCGCCACCGTCGGCTACAACTACATCCGCGGCGAGTTCATGGACGAGCCCTGGGTCCGGTTTCTCCGGGCCCTCGAGGAGGCCCGCGAGCAGGGCCTGATCGGCCGCGACATCCTCGGCTCCGGGG
This sequence comes from Gammaproteobacteria bacterium, assembly GCA_035638775.1. GTDB lineage: Bacteria > Pseudomonadota > Gammaproteobacteria > UBA5335 > SLRW01 > DASQZJ01. The sequence goes on along the minus strand of DASQZJ010000063.1, from coordinate 4,112 downwards.
TGGACTTCGAGCTCTACCCGCACATGGGTGCCGGCGCCTACATCTGCGGCGAGGAGACGGGCCTGCTGGAATCCCTGGAAGGCAAGAAGGGGATGCCCCGCAACAAGCCGCCGTTCCCCGCGCAGCACGGCATCTACGGCAAGCCCACCACGGTCAACAACACCGAGACGTTCGCCTCGGTGCCGTCGATCATCAGCAACGGGGCCGAGTGGTTCAAGAACCTCGGCACGCCCAAGTCCGGCGGCACCAAGATCTTCTCCGTCACCGGCCACGTGCAGCGGCCCGGCAACTTCGAGGTGCCCATGGGCATCCCGTTCGCCGAGCTGCTGGAGATGGCCGGGGGCATCCGCGAGGGGCACCGGCTCAAGGCCGTGATCCCCGGCGGCTCGTCGGTGCCGGTGGTACCCGGCGAGAAGATGATGGAAGTCAATATGGACTACGAGTCGATCGTGGAAGCTGGCTCCATGCTGGGCTCCGGAGCAGTGATCGTCATGGACGAGACCACCTGCATGGTGCGCGTCCTGGAGCGGGTCTCGCGCTTCTACTATGCGGAATCCTGCGGCCAGTGCACCCCCTGCCGGGAGGGCGCCGGCTGGTTGCACCGCGCGGTCGGCCGGATCGAGCACGGCCGCGGCACCCGACGCGACCTGGAGCTGCTGGACGACGTCGCGCGGCGCATCGAGGGACGCACCATCTGCGCCCTGGGCGATGCCGCCGCGATGCCGGTGCGCAGCTTCATCAAGCACTTCCGCGAGGAATTCGAGTACCACATCGAGCACGGCTGCTGCATGGTCGGTCCCGGCGCCAGGCCCGAGGCGGCCGCCTGAGGACCGGCCCGCGCGGCCGGACATTCGGAAAACGCATGGCGATTCAACCACATGAGTGATCAAGATCAGGTCACAATCGAGGTGGACGGCGTCGAGCTGAAGGCTCGCAAGGGCCAGATGCTGATGCAGGTGACGGACGACGCCGGCATCTACATTCCGCGGTTCTGCTACCACAAGAAGCTGTCGGTGGTGGCCAACTGCCGCATGTGCCTGGTGGAGGTGGAAAACGCGCCCAAGCCGATGCCGGCGTGCGCCACGCCCGTCAACGACGGCATGAAGGTGCACACGCAGTCGGACAAGACCATCGACGCCCAGAAGGGCACGATGGAGTTCCTGCTGATCAACCATCCGCTGGACTGCCCGATCTGCGACCAGGGCGGCGAGTGCGAGCTGCAGGACCTGGCCATGGGCTTCGGCAGCGACGTCTCGCGTTTCACCGAGGGCAAGCGCTCGGTCGAGGATCCGGATCTTGGCCCGCTGATCTCCACGGGCATGACCCGCTGCATCCACTGCACGCGCTGCGTACGCTTCGGCGAGGAGATCGCCGGCGTCAAGGAGCTGGGCGCGACCGGGCGCGGCGAGCACATGAAGATCGGCACCTACGTGGAGCGCACCGTCGACCACGAGCTGTCGGGCAACGTCATCGACCTGTGCCCGGTCGGGGCGCTGACCTCGAGGCCGTTCCGCTTCCGGGCGCGCGCCTGGGAGATGGACGCGCGTCCCAGCGTCGCGCCGCACGACGCGCTGGGCTCCAACATCTATTTCCACACCCGCCGCGGCCGGATCATGCGCGTGGTGCCGGCCGACAACGAGGCGGTCAACGAGACCTGGATCTCGGATCGGGATCGCTTCAGCTACCAGGGCATCTACAGCGACGAGCGCATCGACACGCCGCTGGTACGCGAGGACGGCGCGCTGCGCCAGAGCGACTGGCAGACCGCGCTCGAGCGGGCGGCCGGCGCGCTCAAGGGCACCCTGGACCGGCACGGGGCCGCCCAGCTCGGGATGCTTGCCGCGCCCAACGCCACCCTGGAGGAGCTGCACCTGCTGCGCCGGATCGCGGACGGCCTCGGCGTCTCGAACCTGGATCACCGGCTCGGCCAGAGCGATTTCAGCGACCCGGAGCGCGATCCCGTGTTCCCATGGCTGGGGCAGAGCGTCGGCGAGCTCGAGCAGAACGACGGCATCCTCGTGGTGGGTGCCAACCTGCGCAAGGAGATCCCGCTGATCGGACACCGGGTGCGCAAGGCCGCGCTCGGCGGCGCCCGCGTCGGGGTGATCAATCCCTGCGACTGGGACCTGCGCTTCCCGCTGGAGAGCAACCTGGTCGTGCGCGACCTCGCGGGCGCGCTCGCCGGCGTGGCGGCGGCGGTGGCCGCGCAGAGCGGCAAGTCCGCTCCGGCCGCGATCGAGCCGCTGCTCGAAGGCGTCGAGCCGGACGCCGCCCAGGAACGCGCGGCGGCCCTGCTGGTCGAATCGGGCCGGGCCACCGTGCTGCTCGGGCAGATCGCCGCGGCGGATGCCGGCTATGGGAGTCTGCGCGCGCTGGCGGCGTTCATCTCCGAGGCAGCGGGCGCGCGCCTGGGCTACCTGCCGCTGGGCGGCAACGCCGCCGGCGCCTGGCTGAGCGGCTTCGTTCCGCACCGGGGCCCGGGGGGCGTGGCGGCCGCCATGCCGGGCCTGCACGCCGGCGACATGATCGAACAGGGTCTCAAGGGCTACCTGCTGTTCAACGTCGAGCCGGAGCTCGACTGCGCCCGTCCCGCGCGCGCACTGGAGGCCATGAAGCAGGCCGAGACCGTGGTGGCGGTGGCCAGCTTCCACAGCGAGGGGCTGGCGCAGTACGCCGACGTGGTGCTGCCGGCGGCGACCTTCGGCGAGACTTCCGGTACCTTCATCAACCTTGCCGGCGACTGGCAGAGCTTCAACGGCGCGGGCGTCCCGGTCGGCGACAGCCGCCCGGCGTGGAAGATCCTGCGCGTGCTTGGCAACGAGCTTGCCCTGGACGGGTTCGATTTCGAGTCGCCGCAGGACGTGCGCGAGGCCGCCCGGCAGGCGATCGGCGAGGTCCGGCCCGACAACGCCTATGTCTGGCCGGAGCAGCCGTTCCGCCGCGCGGAGGTGCCCGCCCTGAAGCGCGTCGGCGAGCTGCCGATCTACGCCACCGATCCGCTGGTGCGCCGGGCCGAGGCCCTGCAGCGCACGAAGGACGGGCTGGATGCGCGCAAGGCCTGGATGAATCCGGCGGACGCGGACCGCATGGGACTGGTGGAGGCCGACCGGGTGTCCCTGCACCAGGGAGAGGGCAGCGCGGTGCTGCCGCTGGCCCTGGATCCGGGCGTCGCGGCCGGCTGCGTGGTAGTCGCGGCGGGGATACCCGAGACCCGCGATCTGGACGGGCGCAGCGGCGCCATCGAGGTGAGGGCGGTCGAGGCCGCCGCGTAGGCAGGGCGCCCGCGAGCGCCTGGACCATCAAGCAACAACCAAGGGCTCCAGCGACGAATGGGAACGACACTCGCAGCAACCTGGGGTGCACTGCCGCCGGACGTGCAGCTGCCACTGCTCATTACCGGCAAGATCGTGGCGATCCTGATTCCCCTGGCGCTCCTGGTCGCCTACCTGACCTATTTCGAGCGCAAGGTGATCGGCTTCATGCAGTTGCGCCTCGGGCCCAACCGCGTGGGCCGCTGGGGTCTGTTGCAGCCGGTCGCCGACGGCCTGAAGCTGGTGCTGAAGGAAGTGGTGCTGCCGCAGAATGCCAACCGCTTCCTGTTCCTGCTGGCTCCCGTCATCACGGTGGGAGCCTCGTTCGCCACCTGGGCGGTGGTCCCGTTCAAGCAGGGATGGGTGCTGTCCAACATCAACGCCGGCCTGCTGTACGTGCTGTCGATGACCTCGCTGGGCGTCTACGGCGTGATCCTGGCCGGCTGGGCCTCCAACTCGAAGTACGCGTTCCTCGGCGCCATGCGCTCGGCGGCCCAGATGGTCGCCTACGAGATCGCCATGGGCTTCGCCCTGGTGGGCGTGCTGATGGCGGCCGGAAGCCTGAACCTGAGCAAGATCGTGGAGGCGCAGTCCGGCGGCATCTGGCACTGGTTCTGGCTGCCGCTGCTGCCGATGTTCATCATCTACTTCATCTCCGGGGTCGCCGAGACCAACCGGCTGCCGTTCGACGTCGCCGAGGGCGAGTCGGAGATCGTGGCCGGCTTCCACGTGGAGTACGCCGGCATGGCGTTCGGCCTGTTCTTCCTGGGCGAGTACGCCAGCATGATCCTGATCTCCGCC
>DASQZJ010000062.1:0-26415 GCA_035638775.1 Gammaproteobacteria bacterium | reverse complement strand
CTTGTCCTTGTACTGCTCGTAGTTCTTGGACGTGATCGTGAACCTGATCTTGTCGTCCTTGTAGGGGTTGGGCAGATACTTGTTGCCGGAGGGCGTGGGCACCGTGGCCAGGCCGCCGGTCCATTCCGGGATGGTGCCGTCGGCGTTGCCGGCCTTGACCGCGCCGACCGGCGTCAGGGAGGTGCCGAGCTTCGCCGCCTCGCTCGCCGGTAGGGCGCCAAGGGCCACGGAGCTGGTCAATGCCAGCGCCGCCGCGCCGGCCATCCAGGGCATGTATGTTCGCAGCATGGTTTCGGTTCCCCGAGGCTTCAGTGCAACCCGGCCACAGGCTCACCGCCGGGTTCCTCGTCGTTTATTGGAAGCGGGATCCCAACCAGGGATCCCGGCCCGAATCCGAATCGGATTAGGGGAACGGTGTCACGATAAACAAGCCCGGAACTTGATCCAGGTCAAGCGCGGCGCGGCGCGAGTTTTAGGTTTTAGGTTTTAGGTAAGAGCGGCCGGCGCGGTGCCGGAGTTTTCTGGCTGGAGTTACACTTGCGTCCGGGACGGGGGCCGCCGGAAATCAGGCATGCACCCGCACCATGCGGTTGAACTGGATTGATGCCACCAGAGCTACACTCTTACCTGAAACCGGTCGGTTTCATCTCCCCCCTCGCCGCTGCCGCCGATCCGCGCCATCGATCTCGGAGAGGTCCCACCCCCCATCCGTCTCAAGCCGGAGTTCGCGCAGATGAAACGATCGAAGCGTCGACCGGTGCGCGATGCTGACGATGGTGGCGTCCGGCAGCTCCCGGATCAGGCGCTCGTAGAGCTCGCTTTCGAGGTCCTCGTCGATCGAGGAGGTGATCTCGTCGAGAAGGTTCCACCTGGCTTTCGTCAGGAACAGGCGGACGAAGGCCATGCGCTGCAGCTCTCCGAGCGAGAGGCGCCTGTCCCAGGCGTCCTGCGTCTGGACGTGCGGTGCGAGGTGGTCGAGTCCGCATACGTCCAGCCAGTGGCGCAGCTCTTCGGGGTCGATCTCGCGGCGCCGGGGATAGACCACGGCGTCGATCAGGCGGCCCTCGGGCAGGTAGGCGCGCTGCGGGACGAAGCACAGGGGGGCCTCCGGGAGGGCGACCTCGCCGCTGCCCCAGGGCCAGATGCCGGCGAGCACGCGCAGCAGGGTGCTCTTGCCCACGCCCGTGCGGCCCGTGATCATGACGCGTTCGCCCGGGGCCAGCCCGAGGTCCAGTCCCCGCACCAGGGTGCGCCCGTCGGGCAGTGCCAGGTTCACGTCGCGCAGGGCGAGGCCGTCGCCCTCGTTGCGGGTCACGTGGATCGCCTGGCGCGGCGGACGGTGCAGCGTGCTCTCCTCGCGCAGCTCGTCGAGCCGGTCGATCACCGCGATCCACTCGGTCAGGGACAGGTAGCCGTTGCCGTTGCTGGTGAAGTTGTCGACCAGGTAGGCGAAGGCCTGCTGGATGTTGTTGAACGCGCTCAACACCGACATCACCCCGCCCAGCATGATCTCCTTGGCCAGGAACGCCGGCAACACCGAGATCACCGGGATCAGCACGGCGGCCTGGTTGAAGCTGAAGGAGAAGCCGTTGACGCCGACGTTGCGGCGGATGCGGCGGTGGAAGATGTCGAACACCGGCTGGAAGCGTTCGATCAGGTGGCGGGCGGTGGCGCCGTGGCCGCGGCTGGTGGCGATCGACTCGCCGTTCTCGCGCACCCTCGCGAGGCCGTAACGGAAGTCCCCCTGGGCCCGCTGGTAGATGTTGTTCAGCCAGAACAGCGGCTTGCCGATCCAGATGATGACCAGCGTTCCGATCAGGGCATAGGCGACGTTGACCCACACCAGGTAGCCGGGGACGTGGGCGCCGAAGACGGTGACGGGCTCGCTCAGGCGCCACAGCACGAAGCCGAACACGAAGATCGAGGCGACCGAATTGAGCAGGCCCTGGGGCAGCTGCAGCGACTGGCCGGTGAAGAACTCCAGGTCCTGGGCGATGCGCTGGTCCGGGTTGTCCACGCGGGTGCCGGCCACCTGCATCCTGTAGTAGGTATGGCGGGTCATCCAGCGATGCACGTAGGCAGCGGTCAGCCAGCGCCGCCAGCGGTTCTGCAGCACCTGCAGGAAGTACTGCACCGCGAGGTTGGACAGCACCCACAGGGTGGCCAACACCGCGAACACCCCCACCTCGTGCCAGATGCGCGCGGCGTCGTAGCTCTGCAGGGCGTTGTAGAAGCCCTTGTACCAGTAGGTGATGGCCGCGCTGAGCGCGACCGTGCCGAGGGTCAGGAACACGATGGCGCCGAGCAGGGTGAAGGCGCGGCGCCGGTCGGAGGAGCGGAAGTACGGGACGGCGAGCCGCCAGAACTTCGCCAGGAACTCGCGCGCCGAGCGGGTGCGGGAGACGTCTGCGTAGATCTCGTTCATGGAGCCGACAGTCCCTGCGCCCGGGTTCCCGGGCGGTGTACCGATGCGCTGCATCGCGGCCCCGTCCACGTCGCGGGCCGCGTCGTTCGTTTCGTTTCGGGATCCGGCGCGACTCGACCGTCCGGAATGACTACCGACCCGGCCAGGGGCAATGCCGCATCCCGGCGTTCCTGTCGGTCTGCCTGGCAAGGCGCGAGGAGCGGAGTGCAGCCGTGCCCTGCACGGCCGACGGGCGACGCCGTCCAGACGGGGCGACAGGAGCGCTCACGCGCTCTCCGAGACGTGGCATTGCCCCCGACCGGGTTAGTGTAGACAGCGGTGAACGGCAAACATTCCGCGCGCGGGGACCGGGTCGGTGGGCGCCCCCGGGCGATCCCGGGGGCACGAAACGCGGATCAGCCCGAGGGGTGGCCGGGGCCGTGGCTGTCCTGGGCGTCCAGCATCACGGTGCCGGCGACGGCGATCAGCACGATCATCAGCGTGCCGATCACCCAGGCGAAATACCAGGAGGCGCGCTCGCCGAGGAGAATGGCCAGGAACAGCGCCACCAGCGCGACGGCGAACCAGAGTCCGAATTGTACGGCGGTCTTCATCTTGCTCCTCTGTCGGTCAGGGGGCCGCGGCGGGCCCCGATCAGGGTTGCCAATCGCCCCGTCTCAATATGCGTGCTCATCCTGCTCCACTTTTTCCGGCGTGACCTTGCCCCGCATCACCCAGAAGGCCCAGCTGGTGTAGGTCAGGATGATGGGCACGAACACCACGGTCCAGCCGAGCATCCACAGCAGGGTGGTCTGGCTCGACGAGGCGTCCCAGGCGGTCAGGCTCTGCGACGGATTGGAAGAGGAGGGCATCATGAACGGGAACATGGCGGCGCCGACGGTTCCGAGGGTGCCGATCCAGCCCACCACGCCCAGCCACCAGGAAACATGGGAGCGGCCGGAACGGGCGGCGGCGATTCCGAGCAGCACGGCGACGTAGACTGCCGCCGGCGCCAGCCACAGGACCGGGTGGACCTGGAAGTTGTGCAGCCAGGCGCCGCTCGCGCGAACCACGGTCTTGTGCAGCGGGATCGCGGGGCCGGCCGGGTCGGCCCCGCCGGTGATCACGTAGCCGGCCATGCGCCAGACCCACAGGCCGCAGACGGTGAACAGCGCCAGGGCGGCGAGGCCCGCCCAGGTGAGCTGACGCCGGGCGCGTTCCCGGATCACGCCCTCGCCCCGGTTCATCACCATCGCGCCGCCCTGGTACAGGGCCAGCGCCAGGGCCATCAGCCCGCACAGCAGGGCGAAGGGATTGAACAGGGTGATGAAGCTGCCCGTGTAGTACGACACCATGTCCCACGTGAAGTGGAACGGCACGCCCTCGAGCATGTTGCCCATCGCCGCGCCGAACACCAGCATGGGCACGGCACCGCTGACGAACAGCATCCAGTCCCAGCCGTTGCGCCAGCGCTGCGACGGCAGCTTGCTGCGGTACTCGAACCCCAGCGGGCGCACGATCATGCTCCACAGCAGCACCAGCATGACCACGTACAGGCCGGAGAACGCCGTGGCGTAGATGGTCGGCCAGGCGGCGAACACCGCGCCGCCGCCCAGGATGAACCACACCTGGTTCCCGTCCCAGTGCGGGGCGATCATGTTGATCACGGCGCGGCGCTCGCCGTCGCTGCGGCCGAGGTAGCGCAGGGAGGCGCCCACGCCCATGTCCATGCCCACCATCACGCCCAGGCCCGTCAGCAGGACGCCCAGCAGGGCCCACCAGGTCAGCTTGAGAATCGCGTAAAGGTCCATTGGATCAGGCCTCGCTCAGCCGGGGTGCACGGGTGGAAGAGTCGGCGTGGTCGGGGCGTGGTCCCCCGTCGTCCGGCCCCTGGCGGATGAACTTCACCATCAGGAACATCTCGATCACGATGAAGATCGAGTACAGCAGCACGAAGCCGGTCAGCGAGAAGACCATGTAGGCGACCGAGTGGGTCGAGGCGGACAGCCAGGTCGGCAGCTGGCCGTATACGGTCCACGGCTGGCGGCCCATCTCCGCCACCACCCAGCCGGCCAGGTTGGCGATGAATGGCACCGGCAGCGACCAGAACGCCAGGCGCAGCAGCCACGGTCTTTCGGTGACCTGGTTGCGGATGGAGTAGAGCACCGCCGCGATGAACAGCGCCAGCATGGCGAAGCCGGCCGCCACCATGATGCGGAACGACCAGAACACCGGGAACACCGGCGGGATCGTGTCGCGGGCCGCCTTGCGGATCTGGGCCGGGGTGGCCTTGCTGACGTCGGGCGCGTAGCGCTCGAGCAGCAGGGCGTAGCCCAGGTCCTTCTCGTGCGCCTGGAACCGGGACCGGGCCGCCGCATCGTTCGGGTGGGCGCTCAGGGTGTGCAGCGCCTCCAGCGCGGGGATGCCATCGCGGATCTTGGCGCGAGCCTGTCGCTCCAGCGCGTCCGCGCCCGGGATCGACTTGTGCAGGCTGTGCGTGATCAGCGGCGTGAGCACGTACGGGATCTTGAGCTCGAAATCGTTGCGCTGCGCCTTCTGGTCCGGCCAGGCGATCAGGTTGAAGCCGGCCGGCGGCTCGGCGGTCTTCCACAGCGCCTCCATCGCCACCAGCTTGGTCGGCTGCACCGAGCCGTCGATGAAGCCCAGGGCATCGCCCAGGGTGATCGTGGCGAGGATCGCGAACACGCCGAACAGGGCGGCCATGCGGAAGGAGCGCTTGGCCACCTCGAGGTGTCTCCCGCGCAGCATGTAGTAGGCGCTGATGCCGAGCACGAAGATCGAGCCGGTGACGAAGCCCGCCACGCTGGTGTGCACGAACTTCGCCTGGGCGTCCGGGTTGAAGATCAGGTGGGTGAAGCTGGACAGCTCGACCCGCATGGTGGTCGGGTCGAAGTGCGATCCCACGGGCTTCTGCATGTAGGAGTTGGCGATCAGGATCCACAGTGCCGAGAGGTTCGAGCCCAGCGCCACCAGGAAGGTCACCATCAGGTGCTTCGTCCGTGACAGGCGCTCCCAGCCGAACAGCATCAGCCCCACGAAGGTGGACTCCAGGAAGAACGCCATCAGGCCCTCGATCGCCAGCGGGGCGCCGAAGATGTCACCGACGAAGTGCGAGTAGGTCGCCCAGTTGGTGCCGAACTGGAACTCCATGGTCAGCCCGGTCGCCACCCCGAGGGCGAAGTTGATCGCGAACAGCTTGCCCCAGAACCGGGTCATGCGCCGGTAGATGTCGCGGCGCGTAATGACGTAGACCGTCTCCATGGTCGCCAGCAGGAAGGAAAGGCCGAGGGTGAGCGGCACGAACAGGTAGTGATAGAGTGCAGTGGCCGCGAACTGTGCCCGTGACAGGTCGACGACGGTAGCCAGATGGTGCATGCGTAGCAGTTTCCCCTGATTGGAGATGCCGAGGCCCGCGGGGCGGGCTTCCGGGACCGGGCCGCGGGAACCGGTCCTTGCGGTCCGTTCCGGGCGACCCGGATGAGGACTCACGCGGCTTCGGGGGTGGTCGGCCGCCGGCGACGTGGCCGCGCCGGGACCTGCAGGCGATTCCGGTGCCTCCCTTTGCCATATTCCACGGGCGACGCCGCCGGCGTCGGGCGAAGGCGGGCTTCGCCGCGATGCGGCCTTCCTGGCCGTGCTCTTCGAGTTCGAGGTGGCCGGCATGGCCGGCCGCGCCGGACGAGGATGTCGACGTGGATGCCGCGGGGCGTGAGCCCTCCCGCGCGACCACGCCAAGGATAAGGTCCGAAGCGCCGGCTGGATTTGATCTGGATCAAGTCGCGTCGGACCCGGCCGGGAAGCCGGCGCCCCCTGCGTCGCTCACCGCCCGGACTTGCGGGCGCCCCGGGCGGTGGCGAAACCCTCGCCGACCGCGGCCTCGCCGGGGAAGTGCACCCGCGGGCCCGGCGGGCCGGTGATCGGCGCGCCGCGGCCACCCCGCCGTGCCCGGTACGAGGTTCCCCGGCCTCCGCAATTGCGGCAAACTGCCCGGCAGCGCGCCCGCGACCTGCCAAGGTACCGAAGAAGCCGCATGAACCTTCCCCTGCAGACCGGCCTGCTGTTCGGCACCGGCACGGCCGCCGGCATCATCAACGTGCTCGCGGGCGGCGGCTCGATGCTGTCGGTGCCGGTGCTGATCTTCCTGGGCGTGGACCCGCTCACCGCGAACGGCACCAACCGGGTGGCCATCGCGGTCCAGAATGCCACCGCCGTCTATGGCTTCCGCCGGCACGAGCGCGGCAGCTTCCCGACCAGCATGAAGCTGGCCCTTGCCGCGCTGCCCGGGTCGCTGGTGGGCGCCTGGCTCGCGTCCCACATGAACAACAGCGCGTTCCAGCAGGTTCTCTCGGTGGTGCTGGTGCTGAGCGTGATCGCCCTGTTCCTGCCCTCGCCCCGGTCCACGGAGGGAGGCGGACCCGGCGGCTGGCGCCGCGTGCTGGTCTACCCGGTGATGTTCGGCATCGGGCTCTACGGCGGCTTCATCCAGATCGGGGTGGGCTTCATCTTCATGGCCGGCCTGCAGCGACTGCTGCGGATCGGCCTGGTGCGCGTCAACGTGCACAAGGTGTTCATTATCCTGATTTACACGCTGCCGGCCCTGGGCATCTTCCTCTGGCGGGGCCAGGTCGACTGGCTGCTGGGCCTGACCCTGGCGGCGGGCAACGCGGCGGGTGCCTGGATCGCGACGCGCCTGGCGATTCGCGGCGGAGACCGGTGGATCCGCGTCGTGGTCGCGATCGCGGTGGTGCTGATGGCGGCGAAGCTGTTCGCATCGGCGTTGTGACGGCCGGGCGCCGCCGGCGGCGGGGATCGCGCCCGCCTGACGGTGCCTCCCGGAAGGTCGGCAATACCCGGGTTTGCAGCGCGGCCCGCCGCACGCCCCGTGCATGACGCGCGCGGCCCGAGATGGCATGATGCGTGTCAACCAGTTGAGCCAGCGAGCATGAGATATGAAGACCGAGCATTACGACGTGCTGATCGTCGGCGCCGGCCTGTCCGGCATCGGCGCGGCCTATCACCTGCAGAAGGACTGCGGGGGCCGCAAGAGCTACGTGATCCTCGAGAGCCGCAGCAACATGGGCGGCACCTGGGACCTGTTCCGCTATCCGGGCATCCGCTCGGACTCGGACATGTTCACCATGGGCTACCGTTTCCGCCCGTGGACCGGGGAGAAGACGGTCACCGACGGGCCGTCGATCCGTCACTACATCCGCGACACCGCGCGCGAGAACGGCATCGACCCGCACATCCGCTTCAATCACCGCGTCAAGCGCGCCGCCTGGTCGTCCAGCCACGCCTGCTGGGAAGTCGAGGCGGAGACGGCCTCCGGCGAGACCGCGCATTTCTCCTGCGGCTTCCTGATGTGGTGCAGCGGCTACTACCGCTACGACCGCGGCCACACCCCGGACTTCCCGGGTCGCGAGCACTTCCGCGGTCCGGTGGTGCATCCGCAGCACTGGCCCGAGGACCTGGACTACCGGGGCAAGCGGGTGGTCGTCATCGGCAGCGGCGCGACCGCCATGACCCTGATCCCCTCGATGGCGGACGAGACCGCGCACATCACGATGCTGCAGCGTTCGCCGACCTACGTGGTCTCGCGCCCGGACCGTGACGCATTCGCCGACCGCCTGCGCAAGCTGCTGCCCGAGTCGGTGGTCTACCGCCTCACGCGGGCCAAGAACATCGTCATGACCATGCTCTTCTACCAGCTCAGCCGCCGCCGGCCGGAGACCGTGAAGAAGATGCTGCGGGACCAGCTGCGCGAGGAGCTGGGAGCGGACTTCGACGTCGACACCCACTTCCGGCCCCGGTACAACCCGTGGGACCAGCGCCTGTGCCTGGTGCCCAACGCGGACCTGTTCCGGGCGTTGCGCGAGGGGCACGCGTCGGTGATGACCGACCGGATCGAGAGCTTCACCGGGAACGGCATCCGGCTCCAGTCCGGCCGGGAGCTGGAGGCGGACATCATCGTCACGGCCACCGGGCTGGACATGGTCGCCTTCGGCGGCGCCGAGCTGTTCGTCGACGGCGCGAAGGTCGACCCGGGCAAGCATCTCAGCTACAAGGGCATGATGCTCGACGACGTGCCCAACATGACCTCGGTGATCGGCTACACCAACGCCTCCTGGACGCTCAAGAGCGAGCTCACCTGCGAGTACGCCTGCCGGCTGATCAACTACATGGACCGGCACGGCCATGCCTGGTGCTATCCGCACAACGACGATCCGAACCTGGAGACCAAGCCCCTGCTGGACCTGAGCTCGGGCTACGTGCAGCGCGCCGTCCACCTGTTCCCCAGGCAGGCGGACAAGGAGCCCTGGCGCGTGCACCAGAACTACGTCATGGACCTGCTGAAGCTGCGCTACACGTCGGTGACCGACGAGGTGATGCAGTTCCGGCGCCGGGAGAGCGCGCAGGATCTGCGGCGCCTGGCGAGCTAGGTCCGGGCGCGCATCATCGCAGGAAGGCGCCCGTCGCGGCCGGCCGGGACCGCCGCAACGGGCGCGTTTACCGCTGTCGCCGGCCCCCCGGGCGTCGGCCCCGGAAGGCGCAGTTGCGCCGCATCCCGCTCTCCGATTGCATACGGATATGGAACGAAACGGGCAGACCGTGGACCAGGTTGCACCCGGTGACGGGCGCTCCGGCTTTCACTGGTGGGAAAAGCCGGTCCCGGCGTTGCTGGGAACCCTGATCTGCAGCGTGGCCGAGGCACGCTTCGAGGTCGAGACGTTCGGCCGGGAGCACCTGCGCCACGCGCCCGGCGCGCTGGTCATCGCGAATCACCGCTACGATACCGACGGACCGCTGCTGGGCGGCCTGCTGATGCAGCGCCGGTGGCTTCGCTTCAACGGCGTGGCGCCGTTCTTCGTCGCGCGCGAGGACCTCTTCCGCCCCGGGTTCCTCGGTGCGTACCTGCCGCACTGGCCGCGCCTGCTGCGGGCGCCGCTGTACCGGCTGTCCATCGGCCCGGTGCTGCGGGGGCTGGGACTGCGCCCGATCCGGCGGATCCCGGAACACAGCACCGGCGAGCTGCTCCCTGACGCGCTGACGGTGCTGGGTGACCGGCCGCTGGTGCAGGTCCTGCGCCCGGCAGCGGTGGAAGCGATCGCGCGCGAGCTCGGACGGCCACCGGCGTCGCTGACGGTGCGCGACGCGTTGCGCGTCTCCCAGGATCTGCTGGCCCGGCGGCGGGCATTCCGGCGTTCCACGCTGGAGGCGCTGCGCGCGCTGCAGCCGCACGAGCGCGACACCATCGAACGTCAGCTGCAGGTGTTCGTGGAGCTGCTGGAGGCCGGGGAGACGGTCGTGCTGGAGCCCGAGGGCACGGTCTCCCGCGACGGACGCTTCGGCCGGCCCCGCCGCGCGCTGCATCACCTGCTGAACACGCCCGAGCGGGTCGCCCCCGTGCTGCCCGTCGCGCTCAGCTACGACTCCCTGCGACCGGGCCGGGCGCGGGTGCTGATCCGGGTGGGCGAGCCGCGCATGGACCTGCGGGGGCGCTCCCGTCGGGAGACCGACGCGATGGCGGGGCAGGCGATCCTGAAGCAGTGGACCGTGAACGCCAGCCATCTGGCCGCGTGCTACTTCGGGGATCGGCGCGTCGACCTGTCGGGTTCGGCGCCCCGGGCCCTGGCGCGTTACCTGGGCGAGGCGGCGGCCCGCTGCGAGGATGGTGGCGTACCCGTGGACCCGCTGCTGCTGGATCCGGCGCGCCGCGAGGAGCGGGTGGAGGAGTGCGTCGCGTTCTTCCGCCGGCGGGGGGCGGACAGGGGCGAGTCGCTGCTGCGCTATTTCCGCAACGAGATGGACTCGATCGCGACGGTCCACGCCGCGCTGGGGCGGGGCGCGTGCCGATGAGAGGACGGGCGGGACGGCTCCTGCAGCTGGTGCGCCAGCCCAAGGTGGCGGTGCCGTTGCTGCTCGCCGGGGGACTCCTGGCGGCGGCGGTGAGCCTGTCGGACGTGCCGCAGGTGCTCGCGCGGATCGCGCGGATACCGGTGCCCTACCTGCTCTGGACGCTCGGGCTGGCGGCGGCCTATCTGGCGCTCAAGGGTCTCCAGTTTCGCGGGTTCCTCAACGAGCTGCGGATCCGGGCGCGCTGGCGCCACGTGCTGCTCGCCTATGCCGTCGGCGAGCTCACCCTCACCCTGCCGCTCGGGATTTACGCCCAGAACTATCTGCTGCAGCGGCTGCAGGGCTCGGGCCTGTACCGCTCGGCCGCGGTCACCACCCTGATGCTGGTATTCGAGGCCGGGCTGCTTTTCCTGGTGCTGGCGATCACCGGCGTGCACGGCTGGCCGTGGCTGCGTCCACTGGCGCTCGCCTGTTTCTCCGGGCTGGTGGCGGTCGTCCTGTTGCTGACCCGCTGGCGCGGGCTGCGCCGCGGGGCCGCCCGGGTCACCCGCGCCCTGAAGCTGCCGGCGCGAGCGCCGGTCGAGTTCCTGCAGGCCCTGGCGATGCTGGCGGACCTGCGTATCCTGGGCCGCCGGGGATGGCTGACGGTGCTCTACATCGCCGCCCTGGTGCTGGCGTTTCACACCATCAGCCACGGCGTGGGGGTCGAGCGGCTGGGCTACGTGCAGGCCGCGGGCGTGTACGCCTTCTCGCTCTCCATCGCGCTGGTGTTCGGCGGCGTGACCAGCCAGGTCGGGGTGGTGGAGATCGCGGGAATGGGTGCCGCCCAGGCCTGGGGCTACAGCTTTACCGAGGGGCTGGCGATGCTGCTCGGCTTCCGCCTGGTATGGACCGCCTGCATCTGGCTACTCTGCCTTCCGGTCCTGTTCTGGCTGCGGCGCGACCTCGTCCGCGCCAGCGCCAGCGCCGACCAGCTCCAGGAACCGGCGGACTGATTCCGCCGTCGGGTGCGCCCGAGGCAGGCCCGGCGTGCGTTCCGCCCGCGGGACGTCGCGCTCCAGGTCGAGCTCGGACTGGCGCACCGCGTGTGCATGGCCGCGGCGGTGATGGTAATCGGCCAGGTACTCCTGCTCGCTCTGCCCCACGGTCGGCACCAGCAGCGCCCGCCGGCCCAGCTCGGCCAGCTCCATCATGGTGGTGTAGCCGGAACGCGTGACCACCAGCCGCGCCCGGTTGAGCATGCGCTGCTGGCCGGCGCGGTCGAGATAGGTGTGCACGGTGGCGCCGCCGTGCTGCCAGCGGCGATAGGGGAGGTCGGGCCGACCCAGGGCGACCTCCACGCGGCGCCCGCGGAGCCGCGGGACCTGCTCCAGGACCACCTGCTCGAAGTAGCTGCGCTGCGGCTCCGCGCCCGAGACGCTGATGAATACGTCGACGTCCTGCTCCACCGGCTCGGCGCGCACGCTGGAGAGGATCCCGAGGTAGGCGGCGCGGCCGCTCCAGTCGAAAGCCAGGTCGTGGCACAGGCGGCCGGCGATGCCGTCCTCCTCCTGGTCCGGTACCAGCACCAGGCGCGCGTCCGAGAGCATGCGGCGCTGGTTGTGCTCCACCAGCCGGTCGAAGGGCCGCAGGGGGCGCGGCATGATCTGGCGCAGGGAATGGAAGATGTAGTAACTGGGCACCTCGGTGGAGACCACTCCGAAGCGGCTGTCGGAGATCACCCGGTCGAGGCGCCGCTCGCGCACCAGCCGGCGCGTGAGCCCGCGCTCGCGGCGGAACAGCCACAGCACCCGCGGCATGCTCAGGCTCATCCGCACGTAGAAGCCGGCCGCCGTGCGGCCCAGCGGCTTGGGCATGTCCGGGTAGTCGAGGTACTCGCAGCGCCCGCCGAGCTCCTGCTGCAGCAGCGTCATGGCGCGACCGGTGGAGAGCACCGTCACCGCGTGCCCGGCGTCGGCGAGCGCCCGGATCAGCGGCAGGTCGCGGGTGGCATGGCCGAGGCCCCAGTCGTGCACGGCGAACAGGCAGCGCAGCGATGCGCCGTGGCGTGGCGTCTGCCGGTCGCGTGGCAGGTCCGTGGCAGGTGCCGACATGTCGTTGCCCGATCCCCCGTGACGTCCACTCCCGCCCGCCGGCGGCGGGACGGAAAGCCCCGTTTCGAATCCCGTGGCGCCGATGCGGCACCTCATCCCCGCTGGTAGACCCGCCCCTTCCAGCGCGAGCGCTCGCCGCGCCAGTAGCGTAGCGCCGAAATCCAGGTCATCGCCAGGAAGCAGCCGCCGATCGCCGGCAGCGCCAGGCACCACCATGGCCGGAGCCGGTAGAAGCGCAGCGTCGGCAGGTAGGCGAGGGCCATGCCGGCGAGGGACGCGAGCGCCACCGCGCGGGCCGGCGCCGGGCCCGCCAGGGCGGCGAGCGGGAGCCAGAAGGCGGCGACCATGAGCACGCTGCACAGCAGCAGCAGCAGCGGGGAGTAGCGCAGCTGCGTGTAGGCGGACCGGGCGACCATGTCGCGAATGGCGGCCAGGCTCTCGTAGCGCCGCAGGCTGCTCGCGGCGTGGCTCAGCCCCACCCAGGTGCGTCCCCCGGCATCCTTGATCCGGCGGGCCAGGGAGCAGTCGTCGATGATCGCCCCGCGCAGGCTCGCGAAGCCGCCGGCCCGGTCCAGGGCGGACGCCTCCAGCAGCAGGCAGCCCCCGGCGGCCGCCGCCATGCGGCGGCGCGGGTCGTTGGCGAGACCGAACGGGTACAGCAGCCGGAAGAAGAACACGAAGGCCGGAAGCAGCATGCGTTCCCAGAAGCTGTGCATGCGCAGCTCGGCCATCAGCGAGACCAGCTGCAGCCGGTCGCGGTGCAGCCGGGTCCGCATGGCCGCCAGGGTGCCGGGCTGCAGCCGGATGTCGGCGTCCAGCAGCAGGATCAGGGGGGTGTCGACCGTGCGGCGGCCCTGCTCGAGCGCCCAGAGCTTGCCGGCCCAGCCGTCCGGCAGGGGACTGCCCGCGACCACTTCCGCTCTGGCCTCCCGCGCCGTGGCGGCGGTACCGTCCGTGGAGCCATCGTCGATGACCACCACGCGCGCACCGGCTCCCTGGTCGCGCACGCCGGCGAGCGTCTCGCCGATCACGTCGGCCTCGTCGCGCGCGGGGATCAGGACCGTTACGTCATCCAGGGAAGGCGGCCGTCCGGCCGGGTCGGCCTCGAGCCGCTCGCGCACCCGCCACGGCTGCCAGGGGGCCAGGAGCACGCCGAGCCACATCAGGCAGCCGGGGAGCGCGAGCTCGAGCCAGTGCACTCAACGGTTGCCGTAGCGGTGCGAGATGTCCTCCACCGGTACCCGCACCTCGTTGCCTTCTGCCGGGGAAGGGCGGTTCTTCGGGTCGTAGCGGATCGGCAGCTCGCGGGCCATCGGGCCCTCCGTGCGCGGTCCGGTCAGGGACTTCATGAAGGCCTTCAGCGGATGACGGAACACGTCCTCGACGGCCGTGCCCTCGTAGCCGCAGTGCGCCATGCAGTTGTCGCACTTGGGATTGCGCCCGAAGCCGTAGTGCTCCCACTCGGTCTCTTCCATCAGCTCGCGGAAGCTGGACGCGTAGCCTTCGTCCACCAGCAGGTAGCACGGCTTCTGCCAGCCGAAGATGTTGTAGGTCGGGTTGCTCCAGGGCGTGCACTCGTAAGCCTGGTTGCCCGCCAGGAAGTCGAGGAACAGGCTCGAGTGGTTCAGCGGCCACTTCTTGTTCCGCTTCTTGCCGTTGCGGAAGATGTCCCGGAACAGCTCCTTGCTGCGCGTGCGGGGCAGGAACACGTCCTGGTCCGGCGCGTGCTCGTAGCTGTAGCCCGGCGAAACGGTGATGCCCTCGATCCCCAGCGTGGAGACGTGGTCGAAGAACCCGGCCACGCGCTCGGGATCCTCGCCGTCGAACAGGGTGCAGTTGACGTTCACCCGGAAGCCGCGCTCGGCGGCGGTACGGATCGCCGAAACCGCCTTGTCGAACACGCCGTCGCGGTCGACCGACTCGTCGTGGCGCTCGCGGTCGCCGTCCAGGTGCACCGAGAACGTCAGGTAGGGCGAGGGCTCGAACAGGTGCAGCTTCTTCTCCAGCAGCACGGCGTTCGTGCACAGGTAGACGAACTTCTTGCGCGCGATGATGCCCTCGACGATCTCCACGATGTCCTTGTGGATCAGGGGCTCGCCCCCGGGGATCGAGACCACCGGCGCGCCGCACTCGTCCACGGCGCCGAGAGCGTCCTCGACGCTCATGCGCTGCTTGAGGATGTCCTGCTCGTAGTCGATCTTGCCGCAACCCGGGCAGGCCAGGTTGCACTGGAACAGCGGCTCGAGCATGAGAACCAGCGGATAGCGCTTCTCACCCTTGAGCTTCTTGCCGATGATGTAGCTGCCCACTCTCGCTTGCTGGATCAGCGGTATTCCCATGCCTTCTCCTTGTGGCCGGGGCGGGGGCTGTTTCCCCCGCCGCGTGCATTCGAACTATAGGCGACCGCGGGAAATCCGTCCCGGACTTTCGCAGGCCGCCGCATCCGGCGCGTGCCGCGCGATGCCCGAAAGCTTCTACAGTACCGCGGACGGCAGTGCGAAGGTCGTGACCTCGTGGATGCCGTCCGCCTCGTGCACATCCGTCAGGCCCAGGCCCTTGAGCCGGTCCAGGACGCGCTGCACCAGGACCTCCGGCGCGGACGCTCCCGCCGTGATTCCGATGCGCGAATCCCGGTCGAACCAGGACGGATCGATGTCGTCTTCGCTCTGTATCAGATAGGCGCGGGTACCCTGTTGTTCCCCGACCTCGCGCAGCCGGTTGGAGTTCGAGCTGTTGCGCGCGCCCACCACCAGCATCACGTCGCAGTCGGCGGCGAGGTCCCGGACGGCGTTCTGCCGGTTCTGCGTGGCATAGCAGATGTCCTTGAGGCCGGGCCCGCGGATGTCCGGGAAGCGCCGCTTGAGGGCCTCCACCACCGCCTGGGTGTCGTCCAGGCTGAGCGTCGTCTGGGTCACGTAGGCCAGGTGGGAGGGATCCTGCACCGCCAGCTGCTCCACCTCCTCGACGGAGCACAGCACGTGCACCGGCCCGTTGATCGACCCGCGCGTGCCTTCCACCTCGGGATGCCCGACGTGGCCGATGATGATCACCTCGCGCCCCTCGAGATCGAAGCGCTGCGCCTGCTTGTGCACCTTGGTGACCAGCGGGCAGGTCGCGTCGATCACCTCGAGGCCGCGGGAATCGGCTTCCGTGACCACCGATCGCGATACGCCGTGGGCGCTGAAGATGGTCACGGCACCCCGGGGGATCTCGTCCAGGGACTCCACGAAGATGGCGCCGCGGTTCTCCAGGTCCCGCACCACGTGCCCGTTGTGCACGATCTCGTGGAGAACGTAGACGGGGGCGCCATAGCGGTCGAGTGCGCGCTCGACGATGTCCACGGCGCGTACGACGCCGGCGCAGAATCCCCGCGGTTGTGCGAGAGTCGCTTCCATAACCTGCTCCGCATTTGGTGTTCTTGCGTGCCCTGGCCGCCGTTCCGGCGCTTCCGGCCGGCGCGGCCGCCGGGCGGTTCCCGCACCATGCATACCGTATCAGGGAGTGGCGGCCGGAATCACCTCCCGTGACGCGCCCGGCATCCCCGCTGTCGCGGCGAGGCCCGGTATGCCTGAATTGCGGGACTTCGTCACTATTAGCATTTGAACTACATTGGTATCAAGTTATGTAATAAAGGATACGCGAGGCCGTATACTTTTGCATGATGCGGCCGACAGCTGTTGTCATTACGATGGCGGGAATGCGACGGAGTGCGGAACCTATCCGGCACTTCGGCAGCCAAATCCCGAACCATGGAGCGGGGAGAACACCGAATGCCCTACCCTCTGCTGAAAAGCATTGACAAGCCGGCGGACGTGAGAGCGCTCGACCGGGCCGACCTGGAGCAGCTGGCAGAGGAGTTGCGAAACTACCTGCTGGACACCATCGCTGCAAACGGCGGCCACCTCGGGGCGGGCCTCGGGGCGGTCGAGCTCACCATCGCGCTGCACTACGTATTCAGCACCCCGGACGACCGGCTCGTCTGGGACGTGGGCCATCAGGCCTATCCGCACAAGATTCTCACCGGGCGCCGCGAGGAGCTCGGGACCATTCGCAAGTGGGACGGCCTGGCGCCGTTCCCGCGCCGGGCCGAGAGCGAATACGACACCTTCGGCGTCGGGCACGCCGGGACCTCGATCGGCGCGGCGCTGGGCATGGCCATCGCATCCCAGCGCACCGGCGCCAACCGCAAGGTCGTGACCATCACCGGGGACGGAGCGATGACCTGCGGCATGGCCTACGAGGCGATGAACAATGCCGGCGACCTGCGTCCCGACCTGCTGGTGATCCTGAACGACAACCGGATGTCGATCTCGCCCAACGTCGGCGCCCTGACCAACTACCTGGCGCGCACGACCTCCGGCCGTTTCTACTCGGCCCTGCGCGAGGGCGGCAAGCAGGTGCTCAAGCACATGCCCCCGGCGTGGGAGTTCGCCAAGCGGTTCGAGGAGCACGCCAAGGGGATGCTGGTCCCGGGGGCGCTGTTCGAGGCGCTGGGCTTCAACTACTTCGGCCCGATCGACGGTCACGACCTGCCGACGCTGGTGCAGACCCTCGAGAACCTGCGCGGCCACACCGGGCCGCGCCTGCTGCACGTGATCACGCGCAAGGGCAAGGGCTACCGGCACGCGGAGGCCGACCAGGTCGCCTACCACGGCGTCAAGCCGTTCGATCCCAAGGTGGGGATCAAGAAGTCGGGCAAGCCCTCGGCACCCACCTACAGCCAGGTGTTCGGCAAGTGGCTGTGCGACATGGCCGGGCGCGACCCGCGCCTGATGGGCATCACGCCGGCAATGCGGGAGGGCTCCGGGCTGGTGGAGTTCGAGAAGCGTTTCCCGGACCGCTACCTGGACGTCGCCATCGCCGAGCAGCAGTCGGTGACGGTCGCGGCCGGCATGGCCTGCGACGGGCTCAAGCCGGTGGTGGCGATCTACTCGACCTTCCTGCAGCGGGCCTACGATCAGCTGATCCATGACGTGGCACTGCAGAATCTGCCGGTCCTGTTCGCGATCGACC
Organism: Gammaproteobacteria bacterium; assembly: GCA_035638775.1. GTDB lineage: Bacteria > Pseudomonadota > Gammaproteobacteria > UBA5335 > SLRW01 > DASQZJ01. The sequence goes on along the minus strand of DASQZJ010000062.1, from coordinate 9,030 downwards.
GTGCCGGGGTGGTGGGTGCGGACGGCCCGACCCATCACGGCGCGTTCGACCTGAGCTACCTGCGCTGCGTGCCCAACATGGTGGTGATGGCGCCGGCGGACGAGAACGAGACGCGGCAGATGCTCTACACCGGCTTCCAGCTGGACCAGCCGACGGCGGTGCGCTACCCGCGCGGCAACGGCCCGGGGGTGCCGGTCGAGGACAAGATGGAGGCACTGCCGATCGGCAAGGCGCAGACCCGGCGCCGCGGCAAGGGCATGGCGATCCTCGCCTTCGGCGCGATGCTGGCGCCTTCCCTCGAGGTGGGCGAGGAGCTGGACGCCACGGTGGTCAACATGCGCTTCGTCAAGCCGCTCGACCACGAGATGATCCGCCAGCTCGCGAGCGAACACGAGATGCTGGTGACGGTCGAGGACAACGTCGTCGCCGGCGGCGCCGGCAGCGCGGTCGGCGAGTATCTGTCCGCCGCGCGGATCCACGTCGACCTGCTGAACATCGGCCTGCCGGACCGCTTCGTCGAGCACGGCTCGCGCGAGGACCAGCTCACCGATGCGGGTCTCGACGCCGCGGGCATCCGGGACACCATCGAGCGCTTCCGGCAGCACCCGGACGCGAGCCAGGACGGCGCCGTGGTCAGCCTCCACGGCCGCACCAAGACCAGCTGAGGGAGCGCGCTCAGCTGCCTCCGCGGAACCAGCGCACGGCATCCGCCAGGGCCTCCCCGGCCGGACGCGCGGCGTAACCCAGCTGCTCGCGCGCCTTGCGCGAGGAGAAGAACATCCGCTTGCGCGCCAGCCGCACGCCGGTGACCGTGACCAGCGGCTCGCGTTTGCTGACCGAGGCCCATGCCTCGGCGGCATACGCCACCGGCAGGATCAGCGACGGCGCCAGGCGCACCCGCGGCGGCCGACGGCCGCTCAGGCGGCTGATCTCCGAGAGGATCTGCTGCAGGGTCATGTCGTCCCCGCCCAGCACGTAACGCTCCCCGGGTCGGCCGTGCTCGTACGCCAGCAGGTGGCCGGCGGCGACGTCATCCACGTGGACGATGTTCAGGCCGGTGTCCACGTAGGCCGGCATGCGACCGGCCGCCGCATCCCGGATCATCTGGCCGGTGGGGGTCGGACGCGTGTCGCGCGGACCCACGGGGGTCGAGGGATTGACGATCACGGCGGGCAGGTCCCGGGTGCGCACCAGCTCGCGCACGGCCTCCTCGGCGAGGTACTTGGAACGCTTGTAGTGGCCGATCATGTCCGCCAGTGACACCGGGGTGTTCTCGTCCGCCGGCGAGCCGTCCGCGTGCAGGCCCAGCACGGCCACGCTGCTGGTATAGACGATCCGGCGCACGCCGGCATCCAGCGCGGCGTGCATGAGCGCGCGGCTGCCGTCGACGTTGACCCGGTAGGGCGTGCGCGTGTCGGGCGTCCACAGGCGATAGTCCGCGGCCACGTGGAACAGCGCATCGCAGCCCTCGAGCGCGCGGCGCAGCGAGCCGGCGTCGGTCAGGTCGCCCTCGATGCGCTCGACGGGGAGATCCGCCAGGTTGCGGGGATCGCTGCGCGGGCGCACCAGCGCACGCACCGGGTACCCGGCCTCGAGCAGGTGCCGCAGCACGGCGGATCCCACGAATCCCGTTGCGCCGGTGATCAGTGTGGTCACGGTGGTCCCCAGCCCTGTTCCAGTTCCCGTGCCAGGCCGCGCAGGGCGGTCTCGGCGTGGCGAGTGTACAGCGACAGGCGCAGCAGCGACACGATCTGCACGGGGCCGCGCAGCAGCGAGCCGGCGAGACGCGCCGGGCGCAGGCGGCCGGCCGGGTCCAGCGCGCCCAGCGCCGCGTCCGGCAGGGACACCCGGGCGGGATCGAGCACCACCCGCAGCGCCGCGAAGGGCAGGCCCCGGCGTGCCGCCACGCGCGCGACCGCGGCGCTCTCCATGTCGACCGCGAGCGCCGCGTGCGCCTCGTGGAGACGTTGCTTGGCAGCGCATTCGGCCACCGGCGCCTCGACGCTCAGCAACGCGCCGCCCCGGACGCCATCCAGGCGGCCCGCGAGCCAGTCGCGCCAGGCGGGATCGGTCGGCAGGGTTTCGCCGCCGGCGTGGATGACCGTGTCGGCCAGCACGATGTCCCCCGGGCGGAGGGCGGGATCGAGGCCGCCGGCGAAACCGCAGCTGACCAGGCACGACGCGCCGGCGTCGGCCAGCGCGCCGGCCGCCTGCCCGGCCCGGAGCTGGCCGACGCCCCCGACGCGCAGCAGTGCCCCGGCGGCCCTGGCAGGCGCGGCGAGGCAGCGCCCTTCCCGCGGGATCGCGACGACGATGCCGACGCGCTTCAGGTCCGGCCCTCGCGCAGCTGGTTGCGGTAGCGGGCCAGCGCCCAGAACGCGAAGTACGCATCGTAGCCGTGGTACTTCAGGTAGAACACCCGGGGAAAGCCGGGCGCCGAGTACCAGGGAGTGCGCCAGAGCCCGTCCTCCTCGCGCTGGGTGCGAATCAGGTACTCGGCGCCGCGGCGCACCTCCTCGCTGTCGCCCTCGCCGACCGCCATCAGGCCGAGCATCGCCCAGGCGGTGTGGAAGGGCGTGCTGGCGTAGCCGCGGTGTCCGTGCGGCGGCACCTCGTAGGTGCCGTTGTCCTCGCCCCAGCCGCCGTCGTCGCGCTGCATGCCCTTGAGCCAGTCGATGGCCTTGCGGACCCAGGGCTCGTCCGGGGAGATGCCCTCCTGTTCGCAGGCGATCAGCATGGACCAGGTGCCGTAGACGTAGTTGGTGCCCCAGCGTCCGTACCAGGATCCGTCCGCTTCCTGCTCGTCCTTCAGGAACGCGATCAGGCGGCGTTTCACCGCCTCGTCCTGCGGCCGTCCGAGCCGCCCCAGCAGGGCCAGCACCCGTGCGCTGACGTCGCTGGTGGGCGGGTCGAGCAGGGCACCGTGGTCGGCGAACGGGATCTCGTTCAGGTAGTAATGATCGTTGTCGGAATCGAACGCGGCGAAACCGCCGTTCCTGGACTGCATGCCCGCCAGCCAGTCCGCCGCGCGGCGGATGGGCTCCTCGAAACGGCTGTCGCCGGTACGGTGCATGGACCAGGCGACCAGGGCGGTGTCGTCGAGGTCCGGGTAATAGTCGTTCCGGTACTGGAAGGGCCAGCCCCCGCCCGGCAGGTCGGGATGGTTGTCCTGCCAGTCGCCGGGAGCGTCGGTGAGCTGGCGTTCGGCCAGCCACTCCAGCCCGCGCCGGGCGGGCTCCGGCGTGTCGCCGCCGGCCTCCTCCTGCAGCGCCATGCAGCCGAAAGCGGTGTCCCACACGGGGGAGACGCAGGGCTGGCAGTAGGCCTCGTCCTCCTTGACGATCAGCAGCTGGTGCAGCGCCTCGCGCGCGGTGACGCAGTACGGGTGCTCCCGGTCGTAGCCCAGCGCGTCCATCGCCTCGTAGGCATTGACCATGGCGGGGAAGATCGCGCCCAGGCCGCCTTCGCCGTTGAGGCGGGCGGTGAACCAGTCCTCCGCCTTGCGCATGGCCCGTGCGCGCATCCGCCTGGGGATCAGGGGCTCGACGCCGCGGCCGACCTTGTCCAGCAGGAGGAAAACCCGGTTGAGGAAGGACCAGGACTTGAACCAGCGGGTCTCCTCCTCGGGCGGCACCGTGAACAGCTCGCGCACGCCGACGCCCCTCGGGTTGCGGGCGCGCGGCTTGAGCGTGCACAGGATGAACAGCGGCACCATCACCGTGCGCGACCAGTAGGACACCTTGCTCAGGTGAAAGAAGAACCAGCGCGGCAGCAGCATGATCTCGACCGGGATGAACGGCACCCCGCTCCAGGGCACCTCGCCGAACAGCGCCAGCGCGATGTGGGTGAACACGTTGGCGTTGACCACGCCGCCCTTCGCCAGGATCGCCTCGCGGGCCCGTTTCATGTGCGGCGCGTCCGGGTCGTCGCCGGCGAGCTTGAGGGCGAAGTAGCTCTTGATCGAGCAGCTGATCTCCATCTCCGCGCCGTAGTAGAGCGGCCAGCCGCCGTCGCTCTCGTTCTGGTTCCGCCGCAGGTAGGCGGCAATCTTCGCCTCGAGCCCGGTGTCGATCTCGTCCATGTAGTGCATCATCATGATGTACTCGGCCGGGATCGTGCAGTCCGCCTCGAACTCGAAACACCAGTGGCCGTCGGGATGCTGCAGCTCGAGCAGGCCCGTGCGCGCACGCGCGACGGCGTCCTCCACCCGGGACGGGGACAGGTCGGGCGCCGGCCCGGCAGCGCCTGCCGTCGCGGCGTCCCTTGCAGCGAACGTCTCTTTGCTCATCGGTGGCCGTGCCTCTGTCGCAGTCGTGTCTGGTTCCGGTTCCGGCAGCGCCGGTCGCGGCCTTCCTGCCGGGGATCGGGAATGCCGCCTAGCCCTGGGGGGATGAATCCGCGCCGGATGCGCGCGACCATCCACGCGGCGGGCCCCGGTCGCCGTCGGGGAGGTTCCGCGCGGTCCAGCGGAAAAGGCTGCGCAGCCAGCGGTCGTGCTCCGTGGCGAGATTGGTCATCAAAATGGTCGCGCGCACCGCGCGCCGGGAGATCTTGACCTCCTCCGTGGCGGTGAACGCCGGATTGGAGTGGATCTTGTCCAGGGTCAGGATCGCCATGCCGATCGCCCACAGGCAGAAGCGCCGCATGCCCGTCTGCGCGGGCGGGATCATCAGGGTGTAGCGCAGCGCGTCGCGCAGGTGCTCATGGGCGATGCCGATCAACCGCACCATGCCGGCCTCGAACCCCGGATCGTCGCGATCCTCGCCCAGGCGCGCCAGGTCGAAGCCCTCCTCCAGGAAGATGTCGCGCGGCAGCCAGCAGGCCCCGCGGGAGCGATCGTCCCAGGTGTCCTTGAGGATATTGGTCATCTGCAGCCCCTGGCCGAAGGACACCCCGAGGCGCAGCATCTCTTCCCGCTTCGGCGCCAGCTCCGGACAGTAGTCGCAGAACAGCTCCGTGAGCATCTCGCCGACCACGCCCGCGACGTAGTAGCAGTAGCGGTCCATCTCGCCCAGGTTGTCCAGCCCGTCCGGACGGCTGTTGCGCTGGAAATCGGGCATGCCGGTGCACATGACGTCCACGCACCGGGCCAGGGCTCTCTGCTGGACCGGCCGCAGCGAGTGCGTCACCGCGATTACCCGCTCGGTGTTGCGGATGAGCTCCTGCTCGGCCTCCGGGGTTTCGGGTGACAGCCGGGGCAGCACCCGGGCGGCGAAAGCGCCGGCCTCGTGCCGGCCGGCGACGACGGCCCGGAACAGTGCGTGGAAGTCTTCCTTCTCCGGGATCGGCAGCTCGGGGTCGTCCTCGATCGTGTCCGCGATGCGGCACAGGAGATACGCGTTCGTGACCGCCTCCCGCAGGCCGGCGGGCAGCTGCGGGATGGTCAGCGCGAAGGTCCGCGAGACGCCGGGAAGGATGCTCGCCTGGTACTCCTGGTCCGCGGGATCTGGCAGCTCCGGTGCGCTAACCATTGCGGCGGCGGGGTCCGGTTCCCCGGGGGGTCGTCATGCTTCTGGGCTCCCCTTCGTCCATGTTTCGCCCGGAAGCCGTTCCGGGCGGCGAACAGTTGGTCTTTTAACCGATAAACGACTCTAGGGCAGTTCGGAGCGCCGTTCAAGACGTCGGGCGGCGGGGCGAACGCGTTTGCGCCGCAGCCGGCGGCGGCCTCTCCACCTCTGACGGGAGCGCGCCGCGCGGGTTCCCCGGGCGATCCGGGTCACAGGCCCAGGCGCCGGGCGACGTCCCGGTAGTCGGGGTCCTCGGCGTAGAGCTTTTCCAGCTCGCCGCGGGCACGGCTCTTGCGTCCCAACTCGCCGTAGGCGAGGGCGCGCTCGTAGCGCAGCGCCTTGAGCAGGTCATCCGGGCGGTCCTTCTTGCGCCGCAGGGCGGCCGTGAGCGTGTCCCGGGCGGCCTCGGGCAGGCCCAGTCCGCGCAGCGCGCGGCCCTTGTACAGCATCAGCGCCGCGTGCACCGGGGTCTCGTTTTCCACCTCGCCGGCCAGGCGCACGACCCGTTCGCAGGCGTCGTGGTCCTGCGGCCGTTGCTCGAGCAAGAGTTCGGCCAGCGAGAGCCGCACGACGACGTCGTCGGGCTCGAGCCCGCGCAGCCGATGCAGCGTGGCGACGGCGTCTTCGCGGCGGTCCAGGCGCTGGAAGGCCTCCACCAGCCCCAGCAGCACGCCGCGCAGGTGGGGTCCGACGTGGGCGGTGACCTCGTCGGTAATGGGCAGGCTCATGGTCGCCGAGACCCCGTAGCGCTGCAGGTGGGTGTCGAGCTCCTGGCTGCGCCGGGCGGCCTCGCCCAGCCAGCGCGCCGCGTCCTCCGGCCGTTCCAGCTTCAGCGCCAGGAAGCCGGCCAGGTAGAGCCCGTCCGCGATATGCGTGGCTCCCGCCAGGTGGGTCATGGCCTGCTCGTCGTCGCCCAGCGCCAGCTCACGGCAGCCGTCGACCAGCGCCTGTTCCTCCGGAGACGTGAACAGGCGCCGGAAAAAGCCCAGCGTGAGCCGGTCCTCGGAGCGCACCTTCGGGGCGTGCGGCGCGCCGTTCCCGGAGCGATGGCGCGAACGTCCGGACGTGCTGGTATAGAACAGGCCGGTGCCCGGGATGCCGACGCTGGTGCGCCGGCCGTGGGGGCCGAGGGTGAGCTTTGCCCCGCGCGGGCCGAATGACAGCGAGCCGCCGGACTTGCCGAGATTGAGGGTTACACCCGGCGCGATCTTCAGCCGTCGCCAGAAGCGGAATGCCATGGCCGGCTCCGTTGGTTGTCTGTTTGCCCGTACCGGGTCAGCATCCCGTCAGTCTACAACCGCCAACAGGGAGCCGCCCATGAGCTACGAGACCCTGCTCTACCGGACCGATCCGCCAATCGCCTTCATCACGCTGAACCGGCCGGAGCGTCTCAATACCATCGTGCCGCCGATGCCGGACGAGTTCGAGGCCGCGATCGACGAGGCCGTGCATGACGAGGCGGTGAAGGTGATCGTGCTGCGCGGCGCCGGCCGCGCCTTCTGCGCCGGCTACGACTTCGGCGGAGGCTTCACCCACTGGGACCGCTACATTGCCACCGACGGCCGCTGGGACCCGGGCAAGGATTTCGCCTTCGCCACCGCGCAGCAGCTGGCGCCCACGCAGAAGTTCATGAGCATGTGGCGCGCCCCCAAGCCGGTGATCGCCCAGGTGCACGGCTGGTGCGTCGGCGGCGGCAGCGACACGGCGCTGTGCGCCGATCTCGTCATCGCCGCGGAGGACGCGCGCATCGGCACGCCCTATTCTCGCATGTGGGGCGCGTACCTTTCCGGCATGTGGCTGTATCGCCTGGGCCTGACGAAGGCCAAGGAGTACGCCTTGACCGGGAAGCCACTGTCGGGACGGGAAGCCGCGGACATCGAGCTGATCAACGAGGCGGTGCCATTCGCCGAGCTCGAGTCCACCGTGCGCCGCAGTGCCGAGCAGCTCGCCACGATCCCGTCCTCCCAGCTCGCCGCCATGAAGCTGGTGGTCAACCACGCGTACGAGAACATGGGACTGTCCAGCACCCAGACCCTCGGCCCGATCCTGGACGGGCTGATGCGCAATACCCCCGATGCCCTCGCGTTTATCCGCGAGGCCGAGCAGGCGGGCATTCCGGCCGTGGTGAAGCGCCGCGACGGCGCCTTCGGCGACTACTCGCAGGCGCCCGCGGAGGAGCAGCCGGATCCCGGACACGTGATCGACGCGGAGCCGCCGAAAGCCTGAACGGAAGCGCCGCTTACGGCAGCCCGGCAGCGTGGCGTACGTCGTGCGCCTGCTGCTCGACCTCGTGCTGGGCCTGGTTCATCTGCCGGCCGGCCTGACGGGCATCCCGGGCAGCCGCGTCGGCTTCCCGGTCGAGCTCCCGGGCGTGTCGCGTCTGCGCCGCGGCCCGTGGCCGGCGGGGCGAAAAGGCGTGCAGGGACGGGGCGTGCGCGATCTCCGGGCGCGGAATGCGCCGGGCGAGCCGTTGCATGAACAGCTGCTCGCTGGTGTCGCGGGGCGTGACCGGGGTCATGGTCGAATCCGGCGGCGGCCCACCGGCCAGCGCATGCGCCGGCGCGGCCGCGATTGCCAGCACGATGATCGACCAGGCCCAGCTTTCCCGCAGTTGCACGATTCCACCCTCCCGCTGCCGCGCGCGACATCACGGCGCGCGCCCGGCCGTACCTGAGGGGGAACACGCACGAGGTATACATAGCGTTCCATATCAATCAGGATTTGAGTAATTCGATCACGGGCAGTGCGTCATGCCCGCGCTCCTGTCGGTCTTTCCGGCACCGGCAGCCCGGGCGATCGCTTCCGGAAGATCGGTGACAGGCATCCGGAGCCCGGCGGCTGCGTCGTGCCGGGGTACGCGTTTCCGCGGGCGTGTCGAAAGGAGGTGCCGGGGCCGTCGCGCAATCACGCGGCGGCCTCCGGCGAGGGGTATCGAAGGGAGATCAGCGAACGCCCACGCGCCGCAGGTTGGCGGGCGTGAACATCGAGTCGGCGTAGGTATGGGCTTCCGTGGGATTGCCGCTGACGATATTCATCGCGATGTAGCGGCCCGAACTCAGGTCGTTGATGGTGTACAGGGCGTACCCGGTGGACGGGATGTCGTAGTAGTCCTTGAGGTAGCCCTGGCCCACGCGCCACAGGTCCCCGCGGTCGTCGTACCAGTCGGCGAGCGCGATGTTCCAGCTGTCCTCGTCGAGGTAGAACACCCGCTTGCTGTAGATGTCGCGGATGCCCTTCTTGAGCGTGCCCTCGACGATCCACACCCGGTGCAGCTCGTAGCGCGCCAGCTTCGGGTTGATGTGACGGGCGCGCACGATGTCACTGGGCGTCAGGCCGTCCTGCTCCAGTGCGTAGCTGTCATAGGGGATGTACATCTCCTTTCTGCCCAGCAGCTTCCAGTTGTACTGCTCCAGCGAGCCGTTCCACATGTTGAACTGGTCGTCGGTCTGCAGGCCGTCGGAGTGGGTGCCGGTGGTGTTGTCGAACTCCACGTTGGGCGCCCGGCGCACGCGGCGCTGGCCCG
>DASQZJ010000061.1:0-159536 GCA_035638775.1 Gammaproteobacteria bacterium | reverse complement strand
CCACGGGGAGCGCTGGCGTCCCTACCGGTCGGTGGCGGCGTGGTATCTGTGGCGTGCGGCCGAGGGGGCGGGGCCGGACTCGTGGTCCTGAAGGTGGTAAGTTATTAAGTTATTAAGTTGTTAAGTTATTAAGTTATTAAGTTATTAAGGAAAAGGGAAGGAAGTTCGCGCGGCACTGAAGCATCCACTTAACAACTTAACAACTTAACAACTTAACAACTTAAAGCTGCTCCCTGGCGTTTGCGCGTCATCGCGCGAAGGCCAGGGAGCATTTCCCCCTGTCCATCAACGCCTGCAGGGCATGCCGGTCCAGGTGGACGGCGTCGGCCGGGAGGACCAGCAGCCGGGCACCCTCGGCGCGGGCCAGGTCGCCGATCAGGGCGGCATCGACCGCGGCGATCGGCCGGAAGCGCACCGAGCGGGCATGGCCGCGCAGCTGCTCGGTGATCTCCCGTTCGGTCCGGTCGGGGCCGTGGCCGGTGCGTTGCGGCACCAGCACGCACAGCTCCAGGCTCTCGGCCCGGGCGACGCGCGCGGCGGTGAGCAGGGCGGAACGTGCGGCGGGGGTGTCGTCGTAGAGCACGACCACCGAGCGTCCCGGGCCCCAGCCGTCGCGCAGGAGCAGGACCGTCCGGGCGGATTCGGTCACCAGCCGCTGTAGGCCGGGGGCGCTCCAGTGCCGCAGGCCGACTACCACGGTGTCGGCCTGGCGCGATGCTTCCAGCAGTTCGTGGACCGTCTCTCCCCGCGTCACGCGAAAGCTGTGCTGCGCCCGCAGGCGTGCCGCGCTGCGCACCAGCAGCTCCCTGGCCTGCCTGGCCTGGGCCCGCATCTGGCGCTCGAGACGCTCGGGATCGAGCTGCCGATGGCTGGCGTTGCCCGTGGTCACCTCGCGCGAGAAGGGCAGTGCCGCCAGCTCCAGCAGGCGCGCGTCCTCCACGAACAGGCCCAGCAACTCCGCTTCCATCTCGCCGGCCAGGGCCGCAAGGGCGTCCAGTCCGGTACCCGCGGCGGGCAGCGAATCCAGTGCGACCAGGATTCTCAGGACAGGTCGGGTCGGATCGGTGTTGCTCATGCCTCTTCACCCCCCTGTTCAGCATGCACCTGCTTGTGCCGGTCACCGAACACCCGGCGCTTTTCGGCCAGGTCGAGCAGGCGCTGCTCGACCCGGGCGTTGACGGTGTCGGGCGGATAGCGCCCGGCGGCGTCCCGGACGCCGGCCTCGACGCCGGTCAGCAGCGCGACGGCCTCGTCCACGGTGGTGACCGGGTAGATGCGGAAGCGTCCCGCCCCGGCCGCCTCGACGACGTCCGCCCTCAGCATCAGGTGCTGGACGTTGTCGGCCGGGATCAGTACGCCCTGCTCGCCGGTCAGGCCGCGGGCCACGCAGACGTCGAAGAAGCCCTCGATCTTCTCGTTGACTCCGCCGATCGCCTGCACGCGGCCGTGCTGGTTGAGCGAGCCGGTGATCGCCAGCGACTGTTTCAGCGGCAGCCCGGAAAGTGCCGAGAGCAAGGCGCAGAATTCACCCACCGACGCGCTGTCGCCGTCGACGCCGCCGTAGGACTGTTCGAACACCAGGCTGGCGGACAGGGACAGCGGACGGTCCCGCGCATAACGCGCAGCCAGCAGCGATGAAAGGATCAGCACGCCCTTGGAGTGGACCCGGCCGCCGAGCTTTGCCTCGCGCTCGATGTCGATGACCTCGCCGCCGCCGAGTCGTGCCGTGGCGGTGATGCGCGAGGGCTGCCCGAAGGCAAGGTCGCCCAGCTGCATTACCGACAGGCCGTTCACCTGGGCCACTACGCCGCCCTGCGTGTCGATCAGCAGCGTGCCGCGGCGGATCGCTTCCCGGATCCGGTCGCGTACGCGGCCGAGGCGCTCGATTCGCATGTCGATGGCCTTCCCGACGTCGCCGGCGCCCACGAGCTCGCGCCCGTCCCGGGCCGCCCAGTGGTCGGCTTCGCGCAGCAGGTCCCGGACGGTGCCGGTATGCATCGACAGCTTGCGGGCATCCTCGGTCAGGCGCGCGCTGTGCTCGATCAGCCGGGCCACCGCGTCGCGGTGCAGGGGACGCAGCTCCAGCCGTCGCGCCATGGTCGCGATCAGCTGGCCGTAGGCGCGCGTGGCCTCGGGCGTCCGGTCCATGTCGTCGTCGAAATCCGCTGCCACCTTGAACAGCTCGCCGAAATCGGGGTCGAGGGCGTAGAGCAGGTAGTACAGGCGGCGGTCGCCGAGCAGCACGACCTTGACGTCCAGCGGGACCGGCTGCGGCTCCAGCGAGACGGTGCTCACCAGGCTCAGCATCTGGCCGAGCGACTCGATGCGGATCTCCTGACCGTACAGGGCCCGCTTGAGGCTCTCCCAGGCGTAGGGCTGGGTCAGCACGCGCTCGACGTTGAGGATCAGGTAGCCGCCGTTGGCCCGGTGCAGGGCGCCCGCGCGGATCATGCTGAAATCCGTGGTGAGCGCGCCGAACTGGGAAAGGTGCTCGACGCGCCCCATGAGATTCTGGTAGCTGGGATTCGGCTCATACACCACCGGCGCGCCGTCTGCTCCGGAGCGGTCCACCAGCAGGTTGACGCTGAAGCGGTTCAGAGAGCGCCGGCCGCCTCCCAGCATCTCCATTACCGGGTTGCTCTCCTCGCCGGAGGCCATGAAGTCCTGGGCGCTGTCGACCAGCTCGGTCTCGACCTCATCGAGATAGGCCAGCACTTCCGGCAGGTCGGCGTGGTGCTCGCGCAGCTCGTGCAGCAGCAGTCCCACCACCGACATCGTGACCTCGCGGTCGAGTGCCTTCTCGCGCTCCTTGCGTTCCTTGAACCAGCGCGGGAACTGCTCGATGTTGCGGCGCAGGAGCTCGCTCAGCCGGCCGATGCTTTCCTCGATCCGCTGCTTCTCCTCGTCCGGCAGCTGCTCGAACTCCTTCTGCGGCAGCACCTGTCCGTCCCGGGTCGGCGCGATGGCGAAGCCGTGCGGCGTCTGGATCAGCGTCATGTGCTCCTTCTCCGCCGCCTCCTGGACCTCGCGGAGCGCCTGCTGCTGGTGCTCGTTGAACTCCTCCTCGATCTCGGCCCGCCGGTTCCGGTAGTCGTCGGTCTCGAACGCCGCCGGGATGGAGGTCTTGAGCTCTTCCACCAGGTGCTCCATGTCGGCGCGCAACTGCGCGCCGCGGCCGGCGGGAAGGCCCAGCGCACGCGGCTGCTTGGGATCGGCGAAGTTGTTGACGCAGGCCCAGTCCCCGGGGGTCTCCCGACCGGCGGACTCGCGCTCCAGGAACTGGCGGACCACCGACTCCTTGTCCGTCTCGGCCGGGCCGAGCACGTACAGGTTGTAGCCCCCGCCCGGCATTCGCACGCCGAACTGCACCGCGTCCATGGCCCGGCGCTGGCCGATGATCTCCTCCAGATCGGCCACCTCGGCGGTCGTGTCGAAGCCCAGCGCGCCGGCGTCGCAGCGCTGGTAAAGGCGGGTCGAGGGCAGGGGTTCGGGCAGGGGCATGATTCCGTTCCGGCGCAATTGAGGGTATGTTCTACGCGGCGGCATGCGCCGCCATCCAGACCCGAGTCTGGCAGCGCTCGCCGCTGCCGGTGATGATGCAGGTCAAACCACCGGCTCCTGCGGCCGGATTGAGCCGCGACCGCTTCCCTGACACCATGCCGTAACGGTGCGGGTTCGCTGTGGCGACGGCCGCCCGCGGAGCCAATGGAGTCGTCTCGCATGTCCGGCGCATCGCCCGCCAACCCCGAACCGGTCACCGACAGGCGCCAGCTCGTCGCCTACCTGGAATCCGGCTGCAAGCCGGCCGAGCAGTGGCGGATCGGCACCGAGCACGAAAAGTTCGTGTACCGGCTGTCGGACCTGCGGCCGGTTCCCTACGAGGGGCCGGACGGGATCGGCGCGTTTCTCGAGGGCCTCCGGCGGTTCGGCTGGGAGCCGGTGCTGGAGAACGGGCAGCCCATCGGCCTGTGGCGCGAAGGCTGCAGCATCTCGCTGGAGCCGGGCGGCCAGCTGGAGCTCTCGGGCAAGCCGCTGGAGACGATCCACCAGACCTGTGACGAGGTGCACACCCATCTCGCGCAGGTCAAGGCGGTGGCGGAGGAGCTGGGCGTGGGGCTGATCGGGCTCGGCTTCCAGCCCAAGTGGCGCCGGGAGGACGTGTCCTGGATGCCCAAGGGCCGCTACGCCATCATGCGCGCCTACATGCCGAAGGTCGGCTCGATGGGCCTCGACATGATGCTGCGCACCTGCACGGTACAGGTGAACCTGGATTTCGCCTCGGAGGCCGACATGGTGCGCAAGTTCCGGGTAGCGCTCGCGCTGCAGCCCGTGATCACCGCGCTGTTCGCGAACTCGCCCTTCGTCGAGGGTCGTCCGTCGGGTTATCTCAGCTACCGCAGCCACGTGTGGACCGACACCGACCCCGACCGCTGCGGCATCCTGCCGTTCGTGTTCGAGTCCGGCATGGGCTTCGAGCGCTATGTGGACTACGCGCTGGACGTCCCGATGTACTTCGTCCACCGCCAGGGGCGCTACATCGACGTCGCCGGCGAGTCCTTCCGCGACTTCATGGCGGGGCGCCTGCCGGCCCTGCCCGGGGAGCGCCCGACCCTGGGCGACTGGGAGGACCACCTGACGACCCTCTTCCCGCAGGTCCGGCTGAAGCGCTTCCTGGAGATGCGCGATGCCGACGGCGGTCCCTGGGGGCGGCTGTGCGCGCTGCCGGCGGTCTGGGTCGGGCTCACCTACGACAGCACCGTGCTGGACCAGGCCTGGGACTACGTCCGCGACTGGACCCCGGAAGAGCACGAGCGCCTGCGCCGGGAAGTGCCGCGCTATGCCCTGGGGACGCGCTTTCGCGACCGCAGCCTGCGGGAAGTCGCGGTCGACGTGCTCACGCTGGCGCGGGAGGGCCTGCGGCGCCGGGCCCGCCGCGGGGTGCGCGACGTCGACGAGAGTCCCTACCTGGACGTGCTCGACGCCATCGCGCAGTCGGGACAGTGTCCGGCGCAGGAGCTGCTGGACGCCTTCCACGGTCGCTGGCGGGAGAACGTCGACCGGGTGTTCCGCGAATACGCCTATTAGGGCGCCGGCTGACAGCGCGGGCAGATCCAGGCGTGGCGCCCGGAGAAGCTGAGCCGCTCCAGGGGCGTATCGCAGCGCGGGCAGCGCGCGCCCTTGCGCCGATAGTGGATCAGGTATCCCGGCGGCATCCGGTCGGGCTCGGCACCGGAATCGATGGCCGTCTCCAGCACCGCGTGCATGCAGTCGTAGAGTCGGCGGGCCTGTGTGCCGGAGAGGTCGCGCGCCCGGCGGGCCGGGTGCATGCGGGCCTGGAACAGGATCTCGTCGGAGTAGATGTTGCCGATCCCGGCCAGGGCACGCTGGTCCATCAGCAGCGACTTCAGGCCCGCACGCGAGTCCGACAGCCGCGTCGCGAAGTCTTCGGCGGACAGCGCCAGCGCATCCGGGCCGAGATCGTGCTCGTGCAGCCACTCATCGACATCGTCGGTGAGCGCGACGTGACCCAGCTTGCGCGGATCCGCCACCACCAGGGCGCCGCGGTCGAGGGCGATCGCGAGCCGCGTGTAGCGCGGCGCCGGCTGACCCGGCTCGAGCAGCGCGGGCCGGCCCGACAGGCCGAAGTGCAGCGCCAGGGCGCCGCCGCCCTCCAGCTGCACCAGCAGATGCTTGCCGCGCCGCGTCACGTCGTGGAACCGGCGTCCCTCCAGGCCGTGCGCGAGCCGTGCCGGCTCCAGCCCCTCCAGCATCGCCGGTGCCTCGACCCGCACTGCCCGCACCCGCCGGCCGGGGAGGTCCGTCAGGCTGCGGCGGAAGCATTCGACGTCGGGCAATTCGGGCATCGCCCCCCCGTCACCGCCGCAGCCGGGCGAGCAGGTCGTCGGCCGGCAGCGTGTTGATCACGCGTGCCGGCTCCACCCAGCCGCGCCGGGCCTGGTCGACGCCGAAGCGGAGCAGCTCCAGCTGGGCTGCCGAGTGAGCGTCGGTGTCGATCGCCAGCGCCAGGTCGAGCTCGCAGGCCATGCGGCAATCGCTGTCGGAAAGGTCCAGGCGTCGCGGCTGGGCGTTGACTTCCAGGACGACGCCGCGCTCCCGGGCGCCGCGCATGATGCGCTCCATGTCCAGGTCGCAGGGCTCGCGCTCGCCGATCAGGCGCCCGCGCGGATGGGCCAGTATGGTGTAGCGGGGATTGTCCATGGCCCGCAGGATGCGCTCGGTCTGCCTGTGCCGCGAGAGGCCGAGGCCGTAGTGCACTGCGCATACCGCCAGGTCCAGCCGGTCCAGCACCCGATCGGGCAGGTCCAGGCTGCCGTCCTCGAGGATGTCCAGCTCGATGCCCTTGAGCAGGCGGATCTCCGGCAGGGTTTCGGCGATCCGGTCGATCTCGTCGACCTGGGCCAGCAGCGCGTCCGGGTCGAGGCCGTGGGCCATCGACACGCGGCGCGAGTGATCCGTGATGGCCAGGTACTCATGCCCGTGGTCGGCAGCGGCGCGAGCCATCTCCTCGATGCCCTGCTGGCCGTCGGTGGCCCGGGTGTGGCAATGCAGGTCGCCGCGCAGGTCGGCGAGCTCGATCAGCCGCGGCAGGACCCCACGCGAAGCGGCCTCGATCTCGCCGGCGTCCTCGCGCAGCTCCGGGGGGATCCAGGGAAGCTCCAGGGCTGCGTACACTTCTTTCTCGCTGCGCCCCGCGACGCGCCGGCGGCCGCGGAAGACCCCGTACTCGTTGATCTTCAGCTCGCGCTGGCCGGCGATGCGCCGGACGTGGATGTTGTGCGCCCGCGAGCCGGTGAAATACTGCAGCGCCGCCCCGTAGCTGACCTGCGGCACCACCCGCAGATCGACCTGCATGCCCGAGCGCAGCAGGACCGTCGAGCGTGTGCGGCCCTTCGAGACCACCTCGCCCACGTCCTCCCAGGCCGTGAAACAGTCCATCACCGGGGCGCCGCGGCGGCAGGTCACCAGGATATCCAGGTCGCCGACGGTCTCCCGGCGCCGCCGGAAGCTGCCCGCGACCGCGACCTCGAGCACGCCGTCGCAGCCGGCCAGCCATTCGGTCAGCGGCCGTGCCAGCGCCTCCGCCTCGGCCAGCAGCGTGCGTCCCGGGGTCGCCCCGGTGTGCGCCAGCGCCGAGCGCAGCGCCGCCTCCGTCTTCTCGCCGAAGCCCCGCAGCTCGCGCACCGCCCCCGTGCGCAGGGCGCGCTCCAGGTCTTCCGGGCCGGTGATGCCCAGCTCCCGGTAGAGGGTGCGCACCCGCACCGGCCCCAGGCCGGGCACCTTCATGAGGTCGCTCAGGGTTCCCGGGGTGCGCCGCTCGACCTCGTCCAGCAGCGGGAAGCGGCCGGTCTTGACGATGCCGATGATGCGGTCGGCCAGGTCCTCGCCGATCCCCGGCAGGCGGGTCAGGTCCTCGCCGGCGGCGACGCGGTCGGCCACCGGGTGCGACAGGCCCCCGATGACGCGCGCGGCGTTGCGGTAGGCCCGGACCCGGAAAGGGTTCTGCCGCTCGATTTCCAGCAGGTCGGCCAGGCGCGCGAGCAGTCGGGCGATCTCGGCGTTCTGCACGCTCATTCCACGTCCTCCGTGACCAGCAGCGCCAGTGGCAAATGCTCCAGCGTCCGTGACAGCGACAGCCCGCCGTCGGGGCGGCCGGGCCGGGTCCCCGTGAGCGCCTCATGGAAGGACCGCCTCGCCAGCCACTCGGGCAGCGGCACGACGGTGTCTTCCCACGCCGTGCCCAGCGGGATGGTCCGGCCGCCTTCCGCGGGTCCCGCGAGCAGGCGCGGCGCGATGGCGATGCAAGCGGGCCCGCCGGGAACGCGGCGTGCGAGCGCCACGACACGGGAGGCCCAGGGCCCCGCCGGCTCCAGCGGCAGGTAGTCGCCGTCGCGGAACAGGGCGGGGAGGCGTCGCCGGAGGCGCAGCGTTTCGCGCACCAGGTGCATCTTGACGCGCCCGTCGGGCCACTGCCGGAGAAGCCCGGCGACGGCGGCCGTGCGGCGCCGGGGAGGCAGCCGGTCCATCCCGCGCAGCGACTCGAGGCAGCGCCGGCGCCGATCGAAATCGACCGGGCGCCGGTTGTCCGGGTCGACCAGCGAGAAATCCCACAGCTCGGTGCCCTGGTAGATGTCGGGAACGCCGGGGCAGGTCAGCTTCAGCAGGCACTGGGACAGGCTGTTCAGCGCACCCAGCAAAGCCACCGGCCGGTGGAACGCGCGGAAGTCCTCGATGAACGGGGCGCCGGCCGCCGGGTCCAGCAGGCCGTCGACGAGCGCGCACAGTGTCGCTTCGTATTCTCCGTCACGGCGGGTCCAGGAGGTGCGGCGCTTTGCCTCGCACGCGGCCTTGACCAGGTAACCGCGCAGGCGTTCCCGGTAGGCCGCCCAGCCGGAAGCGTCGGGTTCGTGCAAGGGCCAGGTCCCGACCAGCGTCTGGTAGAACAGGTACTCGTCCTCGCGCGCGGGGCCGGGGCCCGCGACCAGCTGCCGGCGCAGGCGGCGCCAGCGCGCCAGGGCGGCGCGCCATTGCCCGGGGAGCTCGGACAGCACGTCGATCCGCGCGCGCACGTCCTCGCTGCGCTTGGCATCGTGCGTGGAGGTGGCGAGCATCGCGTGCGGCCACCGCCGCGCGCGCTCCTCCACCTGCCGGTGGAAGGTGGCCGGGTCGACGCCGAAGCGCGAGGGATCACCGCCCACTTCGTTCAGGGACACCAGGCGGTGGTAGCGGTACAGCGCGGTGTCCTCCAGGCCCTTGGCCATCAGGGCGGCCGTGTACTGCTGGACACGCATGGCGAAGTCCGCCACCCGCCAGCGCTGCGCTTCGTCCGCCTGTCCGGCGCGCAGCAGCAGGAGGTCCTCCACGAAGTCGATCGCGCTGGTGTCGGTGCCGGCGTTACGGCGGCGCGCGAGATCGGCGGCGTCGCGCAGGTATTGCGCGTCGGCATCGCCGACGCCCTCGCCGGTGACGTAAGTGCGGTACACGGGAAAGCAGGCGAGGATCTCGGAGAGCGCATAGCGCAGGCCCCCCAGGGTAAAGTCCCGGGTCTTCCAGTCCGACTCCGAGAGCCGGTTGAGGGCGTTGGCCAGCACGTTCAGCTCGCTGGCGAGGCTGACCCGCATGATATGGCGGCGCGAGCGGTACAGGATCTCGTCGAAGTCGTGGCGGGCGCCGGTGAACCAGTTGTAGATGCGCTCCATGCGGGTCTCCGCCGCCGGATCGACCAGCAGGCCGCCGACCAGCGCAGCGAAGTCGTAGCCGGTGGTCCCGTGCACCGGCCAGTCGTCGTGCAGGGCCTCGCCGGCGGCGAGGATCTTTTCCACCGCGAGGTAGACCGGCGGCTCGGGGTGGCCCGGCGGCGCCACCGCACTGAGCCGGTCACGCAGGCGCCGGAGATACTGTTGCGGGTGGTACAGGCCGTCCGGATGGTCGATGCGCAGGCCCCGGACCCGGCCCTCGGCGACCAGCGCGAGGATCAGCCGGTGGGTGGCCTCGAACACGCGCAGGTTTTCCGTGCGCAGCCCGGCGAGGTCGTTGACGTCGAAGAAACGGCGATAGTTGATCTCGTCGCCCGCCACCTGCCAGTGGGCGAGCCGGAATGCCTGCGCCTCGAGCAGCTCGTGCAGCGGCTGGAAGCTCGCCGCATCTCCGGGGCGCCCGTTGAAGAAACCGGCCACCGTCCGTTCGAGGTGTCCGCGGGCTTCCGGTTCGCGCCGGCACAGCTCCGCCAGGACCTGCTTGTGGGTGCGGCACGCCTCCCGGCGCGCCGCGCGGCGCTCCCGGGAGGGATCGCTCCGCTCGGGCAGCTGCTCCAGCGCGTCCGCCAGCTGTTCCAGCGCTGCCGGGGCCGGGTGATCGGCCCCGAGCCGGTCGCCCAGCAGGCCGATCTGGTTGCGAAGCAGACGCGGCCAGGTCGCCGGGTCCAGCGGAAAGCGGTGCTCGTGGTAGAAGACGCTCCAGGAGGCATCCGCCGGGTCCAGTGCCAGCTGCAGCGCGCCGCTTTCCAGCACCACGCCGTAGTGGTCGCCGAGCACCGGGACCAGCACCTTGCCGTGCAGCTCCGGCTTGACCGGGTGCCAGTCGATATCGAAGAAATCCGCGTAGCGCGAGGCCGGTCCCTGTTCCAGCACGTCCAGCCACCAGCGGTTGTCGGCACCCATCACCCCCATGTGGTTGGGCACGATGTCCAGGATCAGCTCCATGCCCGCCGCGCGCAGGGCATCGGTCCAGGCCCGGAACTCGTCCCCGGAGCCGAGCTCGGGGTTCAGCGCCGAGTGGTCGACGATGTCGTAGCCGTGGCTGCTCCCCGGGCGCGCCTTCAGGCAGGGCGACGCGTAGCAGTGGCTGATCCCGAGCCCGTCCAAGTAGTCCACCAGCCCACGGGCATCGGCGAAGGTGAGCCCGGCGTTGAGCTGCAGCCGGTAGCTGGCGCGCGGGACCACCACCGGGTCGTCGCCCTGCGGCGGCGGTCCCGGGCGTGGCCCGCCCGCGGTGCTTGCGCGTCCCTCGGCCGCCAGCGCGTCGGCGATCCGTTGCAGCCGCCCGTCGGCGGGATAGCGCTCCAGTCCCAGGGAGAGCTTGCGCCGCCAGTTGGGATACTCGTCCACGGTCCCCGGCAGGTTCATCTGTTCGCGCTGGCCGAACAGGTCTTCCAGCTGGAGCGCCATCAGCATCGCCGGGCTGCGCGCGAGATAGCGCTGCAGGGCACCCGCCAGCGCCTCGGTCATGCGCGGCACCGTGGCGGGGTCCGCCTCCATCCCGTCCGGGAGCAGTCGCTCGCGCTGCAGGGCGCGGAGCAGGTCGCGCCGGTCCCGTTCGCGCAGCGCCTGCTGGGCTTCCCGCAACCCCTCGCCGGGGAACAGCCCGTGCTCGGTGCGCAGCACCAGGTCGCGGCCCTCCCAGAAGCCGGACAGGGTCGGCAGGTCGTGCGTGCCGGCCGTGGCGAGCGCCTGCGCCGGGTAGTCTTCCGGCGCGCGGAAGCCGTCCCCGGTCTTCTCGAACATCAGCACCCGGTAGGAGAGGACCCGGCGGCTCGCCAATGCCTCGCGCAGGGCGTCGGGCACCGTCCCCAGATCCTCGCCGATGACCAGGCACCGGTTGCGCTGACTCTCCAGTGCCAGGATTCCCAGCAGGTCGTCCAGCGGATAGGCGACGTAGGCGCCCTGTTCCGGAGATGCCCCGCGCGGCACGCAGAACAGCCGCATGAGTCCCATGACGTGATCGATGCGCAGGGCGCCGGCGTCGCGCATGTTGTGCCGGAGGGTGGCGATGAACGGCGCGTACGCCGCCCGGCGCAGGCGCCGCGGTACCAGCGGGGGCAGCCCCCAGTCCTGCCCGCGCAGGTTGAAGTCGTCCGGGGGCGCGCCGATGCTGGCGGCCAGGGCGTAGAGATCCTGGTTCGCCCAGGCCTCGGCACCGTCGGGATCGATGCTGACGGCGAGGTCCTGGTACAGGCCGACCGCCATTCCGCCCGCCTGCCGCGCCGTCGCATCCAGCTGCTCCCGGACCAGCCACTGGAGCCATGCATGGAACTCCACGCGGCGGGCATGCCGGGTCGCGAAGGCCGCGACTTCCGGCGTGTCGGGCCGACGATAGGCCTTTGGCCAGGACGGCCAGTCCGGCACCGGCGGTGCCTGCTCCAGGAAGTGCTCCTGCAGCGCTTCGAACAGCGCATGCTGCTCCAGCGCGGAACCCGCCGCGCGCCGGAACGCCCGGAACGCCTCCCCCCGCTCGCTGTTCCGGTCGAGGTGGTGCTCCCGGAAGTGCCGGTGGAGGCGCGCGAGCAGCGGCAGCTTGACGCGGGCGACCGCCGGGTAGTCGACCAGCTCGGTCTCGCGCAGTGCCTGCAGTTCCGCCTGGAAGTCCGGATCCTGCACCATGGCGGCGGCCTCCTGGCATTCGGCCAGCTCCGGAAGGCGCTCGACGTCGAGGTAGAGGACGTTGCGGAAAAGCCGGCTGGAAGGCCGGTAGGGGCTGCAGCGCGCGGGATCTCGCGGGAACAGCGCGTGCAGCGGGCTGAGGCCCAGCATGTTCGCACCGAGGCCGCCGGCCAGCCGGGCCAGGGCGTCGAGGTCGGCGAAATCGCCGATCCCCCAGTTGCGCGCCGACCGCAGGGAATACAGTTGTACCGCCGGGCCCCAGAGGCGGCCGCCCTGCTGCAGCACGGGCGGCAGATGGCAGCAGGGCGGCGCCGCGATCACCGGCATCGCGGCGGGCTGCCCGCCGTCCAGCTCGAAGCGGTGATAGCCCGGCGGCAGGCCGTCCAGCACCAGCTCGTACCGCCCGTACGTCGTGCCGCCGACCTCGCGCCGCTCCAGCACCGCGAGGTCCGCGGGACGCAGCGTTCCGTCGCGCTGTCCGCCCTCCTCGGGCAGCAGCAGCCATCGTTGCGGCGACGCCGCGGAAGCCACGGGAAGATGCAGGCGGATGCGCAGCGGCACGTTCGCGGGGGTCACCAGCACCGGATCGAGCACCTCGCGCCAGGGGCGCTCCTCGACCTCCGCGAGCGCGGCGCCCATCGCCGCCGGGTCGTCCGCGGGCACGCCCATGGCCTGCAGCAGTGCGCGCACGGTTTCGGGGGAGCTCGCATGCTCGTTGCCCCAGATGTCGTGGTAGCCGGGCTCGATTCCGTGACAGCGGGCCAGGCGCTCGAGCAGCTCGTCCCCGTTCACTTCCGCGTCTCCCCCCGGTCGCGATACCAGCGCGCGCTCCAGGGCGCGAGCCGCCAGGCCTCACCGGCCGGTGCGGGGGTGTCGCCGGCGGCGAACAGCAGCCCGCCGACCGCGCCCGGCAGCGGCGCGGACCAGGCGTCGTGCAGGTTCGCCAGCAGGGTCAGCCGGGACCCGTCCCCGAGGGTCCAGGCGATCCGCACGGCCCCGGGCCCGGCCGCGCGGCTGTCCGCGGCGTGCGCACCGGCCAGCGCCGGCAGAAGCCGCCGCCGCAACGCCAGCAGCTCGCGGTGCAGGGCCAGCCACGCGGCGTGGCCGTCGCTCGCCGGCTCGTCCCAGTCGAGCACGCAGCGGGTGAAGGTGTCGGGGTCGCCGGGGTCGGGGATGCGCCGGCGCGCCGCGGGGGCCGAAAAAGCCGGGAAGTCCGCGAACTCGTCCCGACGCCCGGCCGCGACCCTGGCTGCCAGGGCGGGCTCGAAGTCGCAGAAGAACAGGAACGGCCGGGTGCTGCCCCATTCCTGGCCCATGAACAGCAGCGGCGGCGCGGGGGCCAGCAGCAGGATCGCGAGGGCTGCGCGCACCGCCGCGGCGGGCGCCAGCGCCGTGATGCGCTCGCCCAGGGCCCGGTTGCCGACCTGGTCGTGATTCTGCAGGAAGCCGACGAAGGCGCCGGGCGGCAGGTGGCTGCTGGGCGCACCGCGCGGCTGCCCGCCCCGGAAGGGCGAAGGCTCGCCCTGGTAGGCGAAGCCCTCGCTGAGGCACCGCGCGAGGTGCCCCGCGGGGCCGCGCGCGTAGTCCCGGTAGTAGCCGTCACGCTCGCCGGTCGCCAGCAGGTGCAGGACGTGATGCAGGTCGTCGTTCCACTGGGCCGTGTAGCCGTCCGGCCGGTCCAGGCGACGGGGATCGTTGCGGTCGTTCTCCAGCACCAGGTGGACGTGGCGCCGGCGGGCCGGGCCGGCATGCACTGCCGCCGCGATGGCGTCCAGGATGTCCGGGCGGGAGTCGTCCGCGATGGTGTCGACGGCGTCCAGGCGAAGGCCGTCGAGGTGGTACTCCTCCAGCCAGTACAGTGCGTTCTCCACGAAGAAGTCGCGCACCGGACCGGCATCGGCGCCGTCGAAGTTGATGCCGGCGCCCCACGGCGTGTGGTGGCGGCGCGAGAAGAACTGCGGCGCGTAGGCGTGCAGGTAGTTGCCTTCCGGGCCGAAGTGGTTGTAGACGACGTCGAGCAGGATCATCAGGCCGCGCGCGTGGGCTGCCTGCACCAGGCGCTTGAGGGACTCCGGGCGCCCGTAGTTGCTGTCCGGCGCGAACGGCAGCACGCCGTCGTAGCCCCAGTTGCGGCGACCGGGAAAGTCGGCCACCGGCATCAGCTCGATGGCGGTGACCCCCAGGTGGGCGAGATGGTCCAGCCGCTCGCGCACGCCGTCGAAGCCGCCGCCGGGCGTGAACGTGCCCGCGTGCAGCTCGTAGATCACGGCCTCGCTCCACGGGCGCCCCCGCCAGCCTTCGTCGCGCCACTCGAAGGCCTCCGGGTCGATCACCTCGCTGGGGCCGTGCACGTCGTCCGGCTGGCAGCGTGAAGCGGGATCGGGATAGGCCGCGCCGCCGTCGATGCGGTAGCGGTAGCGGTCGCCGGGCTGCAGCGCGCCGGTCACGAGCTCGTGCCAGCCTCCCCGGCGGGGCGCCATGGTCATCTCCGGATGGCCGTCGGAAACCACCGAGACCGACGATGCCGCCGGCGCCCACAGCCGGAAGCGCACCCGGCCGCCCGGCAGGAACTCGGCGCCGAACCCGGTCTGGCGGCGGCGCCGGATCACCCCGGCTGCCCGGGGGTTCCGTTGGTCTGTCGCAACACCGCCAGGCTGCGACCCTGCAGGGGATAGCGCTGGCCGGCGGCGTAGACGGACTGCGGGCCGGCGGCGGCCGTGTCCACGACCGCTTCCCAGACCGCGACTGCCGGCGCGGCCGGGATGCGGAACGGTACCGGGCGCGGGCCGGCGTTGAACAGCAGCAGGAAGTTGTCGTCCACGAGCTGCCGGCCACGCGCGTCGTACTCCTCGAGGCCGTCGCCCAGCAGGAACATCCCCAGCAGGCGCAGCTCCGGGTCCTGCCAGTCGTGCTGGTCCATTTCCTCGCCCTCGGGGGTGAGCCACGTGATGTCCTTGAGCCCGACGCCCTCGACCGCGCGGCCCTCGAAGAAGCGCCGGCGGCGGAAGATGGGGTGCTCGCGGCGCAGCGCGACCAGGCGCGCCACGAAGCGCTGCAGCTCCAGGTCCCGCGCCGCGGAGTCCCAGTTCAGCCAGCTGATCTCGTTGTCCTGGCAGTAGGCGTTGTTGTTGCCCTGCTGGGTGCGGCCCGCCTCGTCGCCGGCCACCAGCATGGGCACGCCCTGGGAGAGCAGCAGGGTGGCCAGGAAGTTGCGCTTCTGGCGGCCGCGCAGGGCGAGGATCTCGGGATCGTCGGTGGGTCCCTCGACCCCGCAGTTCCAGCTCAGGTTGTGGTCGTCGCCGTCGCGGTTGTCCTCGCCGTTGGGCTCGTTGTGCTTGCTCTCGTAGCTGACCAGGTCGTGCAGCGTGAAACCGTCGTGCGAGGTGACGAAGTTGATGCTGGCCACCGGCCGCCGGCCGCCGGCCTCGTAAAGGTCGCTGGATCCGGTCAGCCGCGACGCCAGCTCCGGCACCTGGCCCGCATCTCCGCGCCAGTAGGCCCGCACCACGTCGCGGTACTTGCCGTTCCACTCGGTCCAGCCGACCGGGAAGTTCCCCACCTGGTAGCCGCCCTCTCCCAGGTCCCAGGGCTCGGCGATCAGCTTGACCTGCGACAGCACCGGGTCCTGGTGGATGATGTCGAAGAACGTGCCCAGGCGGTCCACCTCGTGCAGCTCCCGGGCCAGTGCCGAGGCCAGGTCGAAGCGGAAGCCGTCGACGTGCATCTCCAGCACCCAGTAGCGCAGGCTGTCCATGATCAGCTGCAGCACCCGGGGTTGGCGCATGTTCATGGTATTGCCGGTGCCGGTGAAATCCATGTAGTAGCGGGGCTCCCCGGTCTGCAGCCGGTAGTAGACCGGGTTGTCGATGCCGCGGAAGGCCAGGGTCGGGCCGAGGTGATTGCCCTCGCAGGTATGGTTGTAGACCACGTCCAGGATCACCTCGATTCCCGCCGAGTGCAGGGATTTCACCATGGTCTTGAACTCGTTGAGGTGACCCGTGGCGGAGAAGCGCCGGTCCGGCGCGAAGTAGCCGACGGTGTTGTAGCCCCAGTAGTTGACCAGGCCCAGGTCCGCCAGGCGCCGCTCGCTGATGCTGTGGTGCACCGGCATCAGCTCGACCGCGGTCACGCCCAGGCGCTGCAGGTGGGCGACGGCGGGTGCGCTGGCCAGGCCGGCGTAGGTGCCGCGCAGGGTCGACGGCACCTCGGGATGCAGGAAGGTGAACCCCTTCACGTGCAGCTCGTAGAGCACGGTCTCGTGCCAGGGAATGCGCGGCGGATGATCGTCCCCCCAGGTGAAGGCGGGGTCGACCACCTTGGACTTGGGCATGTCGGCCGCGTTGTCCTGCGGATCGAAGGACAGGTCCTCGTCGGGGTCGTCCAGCAGGTAGCCGAAATGGGCGTCGCGCCACTGGATCTCCCCCTCGATGCTCTTGACGTACGGGTCGATCAGCAGCTTGTTCGGGTTGAAGCGCTGCCCGGCCTCGGGCTCGTACGGGCCGTGCACCCGGTAGCCGTAGAGCTGTCCGGGCCGAGCCTCCGGCAGGTAGCAGTGCCACACGAGGTCGGTGTGCTCACTCAGGGAGATGCGGCCGATCTCCTCACGCCCGGAAGCGTCGAACAGGCACAGGTCCACGGCCTCGGCGTGCTCGGCGAACAGCGCGAAGTTGACGCCCTCGCCGTCCCAGGTCGCGCCCAGGGGGTAGGGTTTGCCCGGCCAGACTGCCCAGCGGTGCGTGCTCATGCCTCGGTCCCGGTCGCCGGCGGTGTCAGCCGAGCTCGATGCGTTCGCGCGATGCGTGCAGCAGCGCGACCATGAGCGTCAGGTACTCCCGCAGCTGGCGCGTGATCAGGAAATTGTCACGCACCAGATTGTGCGCCTTTTGCCCCATCTCCGCGATACGGTCCGGCCGCGCGATCAGGTGCCGGATACGCAGCGCGGCGCCCTCCGGGGTGCTGACCAGGTACCCGGTATGGTGGTCGAATACCTGCAGCCGGATGCCGCCGGTGTTGCCGCCGATCACCGGGCGATGCTTCCACATGGCCTCGGTGACCGTGAGCCCGAATCCTTCCCGCAGCGATTTCTGCAGCACCACGTCGGCGCAGCGCTGCAGCGCATTGATCGTGCGATGGTCGTCCGGCGGCAGCAGCAGCACGTGCACGTCCGGATCGTCCGCGGCGGTCGAGCGCACCTCGTCCAGCACCACGTCCCCCTCGGGGTCGTCGCTCGCGCCACCGCCGCCCAGGACCAGCTGCAGCCGTGGCAGGTAGCGGCGTGCGAGGCGGAAGGCGCGGATCACTCCCACTGGGTCCTTGAAGCGGTCGAAGCGGGACACCTGCACCACCAGCGGCCGTCGGGGGTCCAGCCCGAAGCGGTCCCGGACGGCCGCCAGCTCGGCATCCTCGAGGTCGATGTTCTTCTCCGCGAGCGGATCGATGCTGGGCGGAACGATGTATTCCGGGCAGGGCAGCGCCTGGGCGAAGGCCGCCAGCGAGAACACGCTCGCGTCATAGCGGCCGACGATTCCCCGCAGGTATTTCCAGACCGGGCGGTGGGGATGACTGACATCGATGTGGCAGCGCCAGACCCACTTGCCGCGGCGCTCGGGGAAGAAGTGCAGCAGCCGGGCGGGCTGGGGATCGTGGACGAACACGAACTCCGCATCGGTGAGCTGCCTGCCCAGCAGGCCGGCGGCCCGCTCGGTGGTCGCCTCGTAGGCCTGCACCAGGCGCTCGGTAAGGTTGACCGGTGAGCCCTGCAGGCCGTTGTGCATGTTCTTGGTGCACTGGAAGAAGTCCTGGTCGCCGCTGATCACCTCCCAGTGCGCGTCGATGCCCAGCTCGCGGGTGAGCGGCACCAGCTTGGCCAGGATCTCGGCGACCCCTCCACCCACCCGGGTGGAGTTGACGTGCACCACGCGCGCGCCCTGAAGCGGCGCGGCGAGCTGCGCCAGGTGATCGATCATGGCGGGGCCGACCACCTCCGAGTACTGGTCCAGCAGGCTCACGCGCCCTCCTCCCCGGCGAACGCGCGCGCCAGGCTGGTGCGCAGCTCATTGAGCCCGCCCTCGTAGGGATCGACCCCGGCCAGTCGGTCGAGCAGCGCCTGCTGCTCCGGTCCCCAGCCCCGCAGCCAGGCGCGGAAGTCGTCTACTCCGAGCGGTTCGCGCCGGCGGGCGTCGATGAAGTGGTAGAAGATGCTGCCCGGCGGCAGCGCGGGGATCACGTCGGCCATCTCGTCCGGGTGCCCGACGCGCCGGTCGGTGTCGAACACGACGGTCTGGCAGCGGATGAACTCGAACGGGCGGATCGCATGCATCCAGCCGAGATCCTCGGACTCGTAAAGGCTTTCCTCCACCCGGTCCAGCACCTCGCGGCGGAGGTCCTCGAGGTCCGGGTAGTCGGTGGGATCGAGCACCGCGAGGCGTTCCGCCAGCGGCGCGTAGTGCAACGCGTGCCGGGCCCACTCGGCGAAGTCGTTGTTGTACTCGCGCGGCTCGAACCGCTGCTGCAGCAGGCCGCCCCAGACGTGGTAATACAGGCTCTCCGGAGCCACCACCCGGAGATGGTCCTGGAGGTCACCGAGCGTGACCGCGCGCAGGCCGGTGGCGATCGCGATCAGGGCGCAATCCTTGACCGCGAATTCGCCGGGACCGTCTCCGGAGGCCACGGTCTGCGCTGGCCGCTGTTTCATGCCGGTTGCCCGCTGCCGCGCGGGGCTTTCGCCGCTGCACGCGGGCATCGGATCAGCGTTTCGCGCGGGCGCGCCGGCCGCCGGCGCGATTGAACTCGGCTTCCGCGACCAGCCAGTCGTCGACCGGGTCGCCTCCCTGGAATCCGCGCTTCTCCGCCCGGTAGTAGGCCGCCTCCGCGATCTGCCGGCGGCGCTCGTCCGCCGGAATCGCACCGCGCGGCGTGGCGGCGGCGCGGCCGCCGGAACGGGCCCCGCCCGGCGTGCCGGCCGTGTTCGAGGCCCTGCTGGTGTCAGGTGTCCTGGCCATGATCGTGGTCTCCTTCCGCGGCTGTGCGGTCCGGCTGTCCCGCTCTTCTGCTGTCGCCCGGATGAACGCGGTGCGCGACGCGCCGCCACGCGCTGTCGCCGTCCCGCGCAACACCGCCACGCGGCCGCTGCGGCGCAGTCCCGGAATCCATTAGATGCCGGTGCCGGACGGCGGACATTGACGCATATCAAGCTCGAGCGGCCCGCAGATGCGCAGGCTGCCGCCGAGGCGGCTCCGCATTCCCCGCGGGCGTGCCGGGGAGCAGGCTCGCGAAGCGATGGAATGCAGGTGGCGCCAGCGCGGCGCCCCGGTACCGACCGGGCAAAAGAAAGGCCCGGAGCCGGCAGGCTCCGGGCCAGACGCGCAGAGGAGACGTGTTCGTGCGTGGCTCAGTGATGGATCACGGCGCGGGAGCTGTCCGCGATCCCTCCTTCGGTCACGAGGTGCTTCAGGCCGCCTGCATCGAGCAGCCGGATCTCGTTGCGGTTGGTCGCCAGCAGTCCCAGGCCCTGGAACCGGGTCAACACCCGCGAGACCGTCTCGGTGGCCATGTCCAGGTACTTGCCGATGTCCCGGCGCGACATGGACAGGTTGAACACCTCGGTCGAGTAGCCGCGCCGGCCCATGTTGTCGGCGTGGTCCAGCAGGAAGGCGGCCAGGCGCTGATCGGCGGTGCGACGCTCGTTCTGCAGCATCCCGGTCAGCCGCAGCACCTCGCGGCTCATGCCCTTGATCAGCTCGCGACGCAGCGTCACCGAGCGCTCGGCGACCTGCCACAGCCCCTCCAGGGGCAGCGTGCAGATGCTGGAGGTTTCCAGCGCCGCGGCGTTGGAGCGGGCCTCGCCGGTGGCCAGGGCGTCGAAGCCGATCGTGTCGCCCGGCAGGTGGAAGCCGATGATCTGCTCCTCGCCGTCCTCGGTAATAGCGTAGGTCTTGACCGACCCGGAGCGGATCACGTAGAGCGCCGGCAGCTGGTCTCCCGCAAGGAACAGGTGCTGTCCGCGGCGGACCACCCGGGACGGGCGCTTCACGGGCTCCAGCAGGGCCCCATCCGCGGCCTCGAGCGACGCCGCGATGCAGTTCTGCCGGGCTCCGCACCAGAGGCAGGAGCTTTTGCGCTGCTCCAGGTCGACGATCGCTGACATGCCCATGCTCGTGCTCCCTCTGTCATTCCCCGGCACAGTCGCCGGCTTCGCTTCCGCGGACGCAGGGATCTGCGGCCCGCTCGATTCATCGTGTGAAGCAAACTCTAGGAGGAAGAGGGAAGGGGCGAAATACGTAATTACCCGTATCGGCACGGGAAGCCCGGACCGGTGGCGGGCGGCTACGGCTGCGGCTTGCCCACGGCCCGCTCGATGCTCTCCAGCAGGTCCGCGTCGTTGAAGGGTTTGGTCAGAACCCGCGCGGCACCGGCCGCGCGTGCACGGGTGATGAGCGGATCTTCCTTGTACGCGGTGATCACGATCACCGGGATGTCGTTGCCCTGGGCCCGCAGATGCTCCTCCAGCTCGGCGCCGTTCATGCCCGGCATGTGCAGGTCGAGCACCAGGCACTGATTCTCCGCCCGCGCGTAGCGGGACAGGAACGTCTCCGCGGAGCCGAAGGCCTCAACGTTCCAGCCGCAGGCCTGCACCAGCAGGGACACACCGTCCCGGACCGCATCGTCGTCGTCGACGATGTACACGGTTCCGGCCGGATCGGTCAGCTTTACGGCGTTGGCGTTCATCCCCTGATCCGTCTCGATGCATCCGGCGCTGCGACCGCTCCCGGCGATCGATAGGCAGATATTCAACAGCATCCGCCACGGCGGGACATTGACGCCCGTCAGCCCCCGGCCGGACGCGTCCGACCACCGTACCGGAAAGGGCCGCGCTCCCAGACGCGCAAGCATACCTCGCCCGCGACGCGCGGGGAAGCGACGCCCGGTGCCATGCCCGGCCCTGCCGGCGGGCCCCGGAAGCCGTTGCTCTACGAGGATTCGGACCGCCGTTGCAGCTGCAGGTTCAACTGCACCAGCTCCGCCACCGAGCGCGCGCCCATCTTCTTCATGATCCGCGAGCGGTGCAGTTCGACCGTGCGCTCGCTGATGCCGAGGTCGATGGCGATCACCTTGTTGGCCCGGCCGGCCACGATCAGCTCCATGATCTCCCGCTCCCGGGCGGTCAGGGCCGCCTCGCGCCGCGCGATGTCGGAGCGCTGGCGTGAGGCGGCCGCCCGTCGCCGGTCTTCCTCCAGCGCGCGGGCGACCACGCCCAGCATGTCGCGCTCGCTGAACGGCTTCTCGATGAAGTCCAGCGCCCCGTGCTTCAGGGCCCGCACGGCCGCGGGCACGTCCGCATTCCCGGTGAGGATGATCACCGGCATGTCGATGCCCCGCTCGCGCAGCCGGTCCTGGGCCTCGAGCCCGTTCAGGCCGGGCATGTTCAGGTCCAGCACGACGCAGCCGCGGCTGCCGGGTCCGCAGTCCCGGAGAAAGGCATCGGCCGACACGTAGGTCGCCACCGGCCAGCCCTCGGCCTCCAGCAGCAGCCCGAGGGCGTCCCGGACCGCGCTCTCGTCGTCGACCACGTGGACGGTCAGCGTCGCGGGATCAGACATCATCGATCAAGGGTATGGCAAACGTGAACCGGGTGCCATGCGGATGGTTGCGGGCGACCGCCGTGGCTGCGCACGATCGAATGGCAGATCGACAGGCCCTGCTCCTTGGTGGTGAGGAAAGGCGGGAAGACCGTTCCATGTCCGCGTCCGGCACGGCCGCATCGGGATCCGGCGGGAGATCCCGGGGCGCGTGCATGTTCCTGTCCATCGATGCGCGTGATGCCTGCCCGGGCAAAGGCCGGCCGCACGGCACGGCGGGGCCGGAATATCCCGTGGTCACGATACCGCACGCGCGGATGGGAATCATCCGTGTTTGGGAATGATAGTCCGAGACGACCCGCAAGCAAAGCCCTCCCGGGGCGGCGCGCATCCGGCGGTGGCGTCGCATCCGGCGTGACGCGAGTCAATGGGCGGGCCGCGTCGTGCTGGTAGGTTGTGACAGGGGGATCACTGATCCCTCTTGTATACTCGCGCCGGGCGAGCGTATCAGCCCTCGCCCGATCGTCACGCACAGCCACGGGGAGCCGCGATGCCGTCCCGCAAGTCCGCCCAGGCCGGCCGGCAACCGGCCGACAGTCGCCGGCCGGTGATCGATCCCCGGCGCATCCGCGCCGTGCTCGCGGATCTCGACGGCGTGATCACGCGCACGGCAGCGCTGCACGCCGCGGCCTGGAAGGAGGTCTTCGACGCTTTTCTGGCGCGGCAGGCGCCCGCGGGGGAACACGCGCCGAGGCCGTTCGACGCGCAGCGGGACTACTACGCCTATGTCGACGGCAAGCCCCGCTATGACGGCGTTGCGGCCTTTCTGGCCGCGCGCGGCATCCGGCTGCCGCGGGGTACGCCCGAGGACCCGCCGACGGCCGAGACGGTGTGCGGCATCGGCAACCGCAAGAACGAGCATTACCTCCGGCTGCTGCAGGACCGGGGCGTGGAGGTGTTCGATCGCTCCGTGGCCTTCCTGCACCGGGCCCGGGACGCGGGGCTGGCCATCGCGGCGGTGACCTCCAGCCGCAACGGACGTCTCGTGCTTCAGCGCGCGCATCTGGAGGGCTTGTTCGACCTGGTCCTGGACGGGGTCGACCTGGCGGAGGCCGGACTGCCGGGCAAGCCGGCGCCGGACATGTACCTGGAGGCCGCGCGTCGGCTGGGCGTCGAGCCGCGGCAGGCGATGCTGGTGGAAGACGCGGTATCGGGGATCCAGGCGGGCCGCCGGGGCGGTTTCGCCCTGGTGGTGGGCCTGGACCACGGGCGCAACAAGGGCCTCCTCCGACAGGCCGGTGCCGACCTGGTGGTCGGCGACCTGGAGCGCTTCGCCTTCGCCCGTCCCGGCGTCGGGCCCGACCGGCCGGAGACGGTCGCCGCCCTGCTCTCGGGGCGGAACCCGGCGCTGTTCCTGGATTACGACGGCACCCTGACGCCGATCGTGGACCGGCCGGAGCAGGCGGTGCTGACCGATTCCGTGCGCGAGGCGCTGGTCCGGGTGGCGCGGCGGATGCCGGTGGCGGTCGTGAGCGGCCGGGCGCGGGAGGAGGTCGCGCGCATGGTGGGTCTCGATGCGCTCTATTACGCCGGCAGCCACGGCTTCGAGATCAGCGGCCCGGACGGGTTTCACCAGGCGTATCCCCCCGGGGAGCAGTACGTTCCGGCGATGCACGATGCCGCGAGGCGTCTGCGGCAGCGGCTCGCCGGCGTCGAGGGGGCGCTGGTGGAAGACAAGACCTACGCCGTCGCGGTGCACTACCGGCTGGTCTCCCAGGCCGACCTCGCGCGGGTGCGCCAGGCGGTGACCGAGATCCTTGCAGCCCATCCCGACCTGCGACGGACGGGCGGCAAGAAGGTGTACGAGCTGCGCCCGCGACTGGACTGGGACAAGGGGCACGCGCTGGAGTGGCTGATGCGCGCCATGCACCTCGATGCCGGCCGCGTGCTGCCCGTCTACGTCGGTGACGACGAGACCGACGAGGACGCCTTCGCCGCGCTCGCCGACCGCGGGATCGGGATCCTGGTGGCCGCCCGGCCGCGTGCCACGGCAGCGCGTTACCGCCTGGCGGACCCGGGCGCGGTGGCAGTGCTGCTGGACTGCCTGGCGGCCGGAACGGACCCCGCATCATGAGCGAGTGGACCCTGATCCGCGACGGCTTCGATCCCGCCCGGGAAGGGCTTCGGGAGGCGCTGTACACGCTGGGCAACGGCTACTTCGCCACGCGCGGGGCGTCCGCCTGGGCCGAAGCCGACGGGGTTCATTATCCAGGTACCTATCTCGCCGGCGGCTACGATCGCCTGGTGACCGCCATCGCCGGACGCGAGGTGGAGAACGAGGACCTGGTCAATTTCCCCAACTGGCTGTGCCTGCGCCTGCGCGTCGCCGACGGCGCGTGGCTGCGCCTTGCCGACGCGGACCTGCTGGAATACCGCCGGACCCTCGACCTGCGCCGGGGGCTGCTGCTGACGCGCCTGCGCTTTCGCGACGCGGCGGGACGCACCACGCGCCTCTCGGAGCGGCGCCTGGTGCACATGGCGGCTCCGCACCTGGCCGGGCTGCGCCAGACCATCGTCGCCGAGGACTGGAGCGGCACCCTGGAGCTGGCCTCCGACCTGGACGGCAACGTGAGCAATACGGGGGTCGCGCGGTACCGGGACCTCGACGGGCATCACCTGGAGCTCCTGGGTGCGGGTCATGAAGGCGACGACGGGGCCTGGCTGCGGGTCCGCACCCGCCAGTCGCAGCTGGTGGTCGCGCTGGCGTCCCGCACCCGCCTGGAACGCGACGGGGAGCCGCTCCGGATCGCGGCGCGGTGCACCCGCGAGGGCGGACGCGTGGGACGCACGTTCCGGGTAAAGATGGCACAGGATGAGCCGCTGACGGTCGACAAGACCGTGGCACTGTACTGCTCGCGCGATGCCGCGATTTCCGAGCCGCTGCTCGCGGCGCGCAGCGCCGTGCGGGACGCGGGCAGATGGACCCTGCTGGAAGCGGACCACGTGCAGGCATGGGACCACCTCTGGGAGCGCTTCGGCCTCGACTTCGCCGAGCGGGACGCCGGCGACGGCCGGGAGGCGCTGCGCGTGCTGCGGCTGCACATGTTCCACCTGCTGCAAACGGCGTCCCCGCACGTGATGGACCTCGACGCGGGCGTGCCGGCACGCGGCCTGCACGGAGAAGCCTACCGGGGGCACATCTTCTGGGACGAGCTGTTCGTGTTCCCCACCATCAACCTGCGCATGCCGGAGATCACGCGGGCGCTGCTGATGTACCGCTACCGACGGCTCGGAGCGGCCCGCGCGGCAGCCGCCGCCGCCGGCTGCCGCGGAGCCATGTTCCCCTGGCAGAGCGGCAGCAGTGGCCGCGAGGAGAGCCAGACGCTGCACCTCAATCCGCGCTCGGGACGCTGGATCCCGGACAACAGTCATCTGCAGCTGCACGTGAATGCGGCGATCGCCTACAACGTGTGGCAGTACTTCCAGGTGACCGGCGACATGGAGTTCATGGCTTTCTACGGTGCCGAGATGCTGCTCGAGATCGCGCGCTTCTGGGCCAGCCGGGCGAGCTGGAACGAGTCCATGGGCCGTTTCGAAATCCGCGACGTAATGGGCCCGGACGAGTACCACGACGCCTACCCGGACGCGTCCCGGCCCGGGCTGGACAACAACGCCTACACCAACGTGATGGCGGTGTGGGTACTGGTGACCGCGCTGGAGCTGCTGGAACGGCTGCCGGCCGACCGGCGGCGGGAGCTCGAGCAGGTGCTGGCGATCGATGCCACCGAGCTCGAGCGATGGGACCGGGTCAGCCGCCGCATGCGCGTGCCCTTCCACGACGACGGCATCATCAGCCAGTTCGAGGGGTACGGCGAGCTGGAAGAACTCGACTGGGCAGCCTACCGGGAGCGCTACGGCGACATCCAGCGACTGGACCGGATCCTGGAGGCGGAGGGTGACAGTCCCAACCGCTACCGCCTGTCCAAGCAGGCCGACGTGCTGATGCTGTTCTACCTGTTCTCCTCGGAGGAGCTGCGCGAGCTGTTCGGGCGTCTCGAGTATCCCTTCGCCTACGAGACCATCCCGCGCAACCTGCAGTACTACCTGCAGCGGACCGCGCACGGCTCGACCCTGAGCCGTGTCGCCCACGCGCGGGTGCTGTCACGTTCGGACCGCCACCGCGCCTGGACGGAATTCCGGGAGGCGCTGGAGAGCGACGTGCACGACATCCAGGGAGGCACCACGGCCGAGGGGATTCACCTGGGCGCAATGGCGGGCACCGTCGACCTGGTGCAGCGCTGTTTCACCGGGATCTCCACGCGCGGCGACGTCCTCTGGCTCGATCCCTGCCTGCCGGACGCGCTGGACCGGCTCGGCGTGCGCATCCGGTACCGCGGTCATGCACTGGAGCTGCTGCTGGAATCGCACCGCGTGCGGGTGACGGCGTTGCACTCGACGGCACGCCCGATCACCATCGGAATCGGAACCGAGAGCCACAGCCTGGCCCCCGGCGAATCCGTCAAGATCGACCTGTGACAGGGGTTGCGCCGTCACCCGGCCCGGATTCCGGTACCGGATCTCCCTCCGGGACACGGGCAAAAGCCGTGCAATCTTCGAAAACACAGGGTGATTCGCCGCCGCCGGCAAAGGAGGACCGCGGCTTGTGCAGAGCGGCCGGATATCTGCTCTAATGCGGTGAGCTCCCCGCCAAGAGGGAGCGTCGCGAGCCGCCGTGCGGTTGCCGCAGCACGGAGCAGGAGACTCCGAAAGACAAGGCGCGCAGGCGTGACGCACCCGGCCGGACCATGCATCCGGGACGGGCGGTATGCGAAAGACGGTCGGGAATCGCAGTCCGCCGCGTCATGCGCGCATGGTTGGTGACATGCATACGCTGAGGCCCGCTTGGCGGGACGGCGCCACTTCGGCGCTGATGTGGGTGGCGCTCGGGATCGGGTGGCTCGTGCTGTTCGAGCTGCTCGGCGAACGTTTCGGGACGGACTCGGCATGGCGTCCGCTGCTGCTGGCGCTCGGGCTGGCCGGCTGCGGGATCACCGGCGCCGTCGGCCTGGCGGGCCTGCGGCGGCGCTCGCCTGCCGGTGCGCTGGCGCACGCCGGCGGATGGTACCACTCCCTCGTATCACGCAACCCGGACGGCGTCTACGTAGTCGACCCGGGCGGCATCCTGCGGGACCTCAACGGCAGCCTGGCGGCAATGCTCGGCTACAGTCGCGAGGAGCTGATCGGGACATCCTACGTGACCCACGTGTCGCCGGCCACGCTGCCGATGGCCTCGGCCGCGCTGCAGCGCATGCTGCGAGGCGAGCCGCAGAGCTTCGACCTGGAGCTCTGCACCCGCGACGGGCGCCTGGTTGCCGCCGATCTCACGGGGACGCCGGTCCTGTCCCGGGGTCGCGTCATGGCCGTGACCGGCATCGTGCGGGATCTCAGCGCGCGGCGCGAAGCCCAGCTGATGCTGCGGGAGACCGAGCAACGCTACCGCACGCTGTTCGAAACCAGCATGGAAGGGATCCTGGTCACCCGGCCCGACGGCACCATCGACGCCGCGAACCCCGCCGCCTGCCGGATGCTGGGCTACAGCGAGGGGGAGCTCAAGGCGCTGGAATGGGACGCCGTGGTGGATGCCAACGATCCCCGGACCGCGGCGGCCGTCGCGGAACGCGCGCACACGGGACGCTTCCGGGGGGAGCTGACCTGCGTGCGGGCCGACGGCACGGCGTTTCCGGTGGAGATGAGCAGCGTGGAGTTTCCGGATCACGCGGGGGGCGTTCGCTCGGCGGTCATCTTCACCGACATCAGTGAACGCAGACGCACCGAGCAGCTGCTGGAGCAACGGGAGCAGGTCTACCGCTCCCTGTTCGACTACAACGTGGATGCGGTGTACCTGCTGGCGCTCGACGGCAGCTTCATCACCATCAACGGCAATGGCGCGCGCATGCTGGGCTACACGCGGGAGGAGCTCGAGGGATGCTCCTACGTGCCGCTGATCGTGCCGGAGGAGCGCGAGCAGGCGGCGGAGTTCTTCCGCATGCTCACTCAGGGCAAGGCCGAAGAGCTTGAGATCACCGTGCAGCGCAGCGACGGCGTGCGGCTGATCGTCAACGTCAGTGGCGGTCCGGTGGTGGTGGGTGGACGGATCACCGGCGTGTCGGCCGTGGCGCGCGACATCACGGAACGAAAGCGCGTGGAGGCGGAGCTGGAGCTGGCGGCCCGGGCTCTGGATAACACCGGAGACGGCATCGTGATCGTCGACGCCGGCCTCCGCGCCGTGTCTGTGAACCAGGCCTACACCGACATCACCGGCTTCGACGCCACGGATACCCTGGGCCGGATTCCGCCATGCTTCGACTCCGGCGTGCACGGCCGGGCGTTCTATCGCTCGATCATCGCCCGGGTCAAGCAGGCGGGTCAGTGGCAGGGCGAGGTCTGGCATCGCCGCCGCGACGGAACGCTCTATCCCGCGCTGGCGACGGTCAGCGGGGTGCGCGACCAGGCGGGCGGGGTGACGCACTACGTGACTGTCTTCAACGATATCTCGCGGCAGAAGGAAAACGAGCAGCGGCTGGAATTCCTGGCGCACCATGATCCGCTCACCGGTCTGCCCAACCGGTTCCGGCTGCAGGAGCTTGGCGCGGAGCTGCTGCACCGCGAGTTGCCGGCCGGGTCGGCCGTGGCCGTGATGGTGATCGACCTCGATCAGTTCAAGACTCTGAACGATTCGCTCGGCCACCCTATGGGAGACGAACTGTTGCGGCAGGTGGCTGACCGCCTGGCTGACCTGGCCGGACCGGACCGCATCCTCGCCCGCCTCGGCGGCGACGAGTTCGCCATCCTGGGCGAGTGCCCGGAGCACGAGGACAGCCCGGAGGCTTTCCCCGAGCTCGCGCTCGAGGCACTCGGTCGGCCGTTCCGGGAACAGGGTGGCCAGCAGTTGTTCACCTCCGCCAGCATCGGTGTCAGCTGCGCGCCGCGCGACGGGGAAGACATGGACACCCTGCTGAAGAATGCGGACGCGGCGATGCACCTGGCCAAGGAGCGGGGCCGGAACTGCTGGCTGGCCTATTCCCCCGACATGGACCGGCGGGTGTTCGAGTCACTGGATCTCGGGATCAAGCTGCGCCAGGCGATCGAGCGCCAGGAGTTCCACCTACAGTACCAGCCGGTGGTGAACCTCGTCTCAGGGGCGATCACCGGGGTCGAAGCCCTGATCCGCTGGAAGCATCCGCAAGCGGGAGAGATCGAGCCGGCCCGGTTCATTCCGGTGGCCGAGGCTACCGGCATCATCGGCGCCATCGGGGAATGGGTGCTGCACAGTGCCTGTGCCGACGCTGCGTCATGGGCGCAATCGGAACACGGGCCGTTGCGGGTGGCGGTCAACCTGTCGCCGCGACAGTTCCGTCGGGGCGATCTGCCCGAACGCATCGCGGCGGTCCTGGCCGAAACGGGGCTGGATCCCCGACTGCTGGAGGTGGAGATTACCGAGGGGACCCTGATGGAAAACGCATCCCGGGCCCGGGATGCGTTGCACCGCCTGCACGAGCACGGCGTCTCCGTGGCCGTGGACGATTTCGGTACCGGCTATTCCTCGCTCGGCTACATCAAGATGTTCCCGGTGGACCGGCTCAAGCTCGACCGGACCTTCGTGGAGGGCCTGCCCCACGACGCCGGTGATCGGACGATCACCGACACGGTCATCGTCATGGCCCGCAATCTCGGCATCCGCATCGTGGCCGAAGGCATCGAGACCGCCGAGCAGGCCGGCTATCTGCGGGACAGGTGCTGCGACGAGGGGCAGGGCTTCTACTTCTGCGAGCCCCTCGAGGCACGGGCACTCGCCGCGTTTCTTGCCGGCTGGAAACCCCGGCTGTCGCGCGGGCAACAGGAAACCGGAGGCCACCCCGCGGGGTGACCCAAAGGGCCGGAGTCGCCTCCGACCCTGACCATCCGGCAGGTGACTACCAGCGGGCGCGCTGGCGCGGGCGCTGCTGGTTGCGGGGCTGGGCCTCGTTGATACGCAGGGTTCGCCCCCCCATTTCCTTGCCGTTGAGGGCCTCGATTGCGGCATCCGCCTCGGGGGCCTCCATTTCCACGAAACCGAAGCCGCGCGGGCGGCCGGTGTCGCGGTCGGTGATCAGCTTGACGGTACCGACGGTGCCGAACGGCGAGAACAGCTCGCGCACTTCGTCCTCGGTCGCGCTGAACGGCAGGTTTCCGACATAAATAGACTTCATAGCCAGGTTCACTAAGCAGGACTGAACACCCCCGGTCCGGGCCGATCGCCCGCGGGCCGGAATCTGCGGAAGGGGTCCGCACCGGCCCCGGGCGGGCCCTCGCGCGTGTGCAAGGGCAATCCGGTCCCGGACGCGGACCCGT
The DNA here is from genome assembly GCA_035638775.1 of Gammaproteobacteria bacterium. GTDB lineage: Bacteria > Pseudomonadota > Gammaproteobacteria > UBA5335 > SLRW01 > DASQZJ01. The sequence goes on along the minus strand of DASQZJ010000061.1, from coordinate 129,670 downwards.
TCCTTCGGTCGTTCTCTCGTCCCTGTCCCGGAGTCCAGGCGGCGGGCGGCGTGTCCCGACGGGCACCTCGGAAGGGCAAGTTCACGAACCAGAATCGAGAATAGTGCAAGCCCCTGATCCTGTCTATCAATTTCAAGCTACCGTCCGTCGGACCGGCGTTGCCTGCCGGCTGCGGCCTGCGGTCAGATGCTCATGAGTAGCAAAACCTGGATTGGGCCACCCGGTCGGCACGGACCCGTGCCGACCGCTCACGCCTGCCCGGGTCGAGTTCCGAAAACAACGAAAAGCCTATGGCGTGCACGACATGAATCCACCCCGAGCGCTCCGGCACCGGGTCAGGGGCGTCTGTCTGGTCCTCGCTGTCGCGATCCTGCTCGCGAGCGGCCGGTGGCTTTGGCAGCCCTCGCCGGGCGGGTGGCACACCGCGTCCCTTTCGCCGGCGGCGGGAGTGGTGTTGCTGCTGGCGATCTCGCTGTTCTGGCTGGCCCTCGACCGGCGCCGCCTGCGGCGGCTCGAGCGCAGGCGGGAGGCCCTGGAGCGGCGCCTGCAGGCGCATGATGCCTTCCTGGCGGATTTCCCCGCGTCGGTCTACACGCTCGACGCCGGGGGGCGCATCGTCGCCGTCGGCGGACAGCGAAGAATGCTGCTGGGCTGGTCGCGAAACGAGCTGCTCGGCATGCCGTACACGGCCCTGCTCCCGCCGGACGAGCTCGCCCGCGCCAGCCGGTTCATCTCCCGGGCGTTCGCGGGCGAGTCGCTCCGCTTCCAGACCACCCTGGTCCGGCGCAGCGGCGAGCAGGTGGCGGCAGAGTGCACCGCGGTGCCGCTGCGCACGGACGGGCAGATCACCGGCGTGCGCGGCACCGTGCGGGAGGTATCGCCGGCCCGGGAACCGGACGCGCGGCTGCGGGCCAGCGAGGAGCGCCTGCGCACGCTGTTCGAGCACAGCCTGGACGGCATCCTCCTGAACCAGCCGGACGGCCGCATCCTCGCCGCGAACCCGGCGGCCTGCCGGCTCTTCGGCCGCAGCGAGGCGGAGCTGATACGCCTCGGCTGGCGTGCCCTGGTGGACGAATCGGCGCCGTCCATGGCCGCCTACCTCAAGGAGCGGGCACGCAACGGCCAGGCGCGCGGGGAGCTGGTACTGATGCGGGGTGACGGCAGCCGCGTCACGGCGGAGGTGAGCGCCCGGGCCTTCGCCGATCCCGGCGGCGACACGCGGGTGGCGGTGATCCTGCGCGATCTGAGCGAGAGGCGGGAGGCGGAGTCCCGGGAGCGCGAGAGCCGTGACCGGTACCGCTCCCTGTTCGAGCTGAGCACCGACGGCGTCTACGTGCTCGACCGCGAGGGGCGCTTCCTCGAGTTCAACCGGGGGGCCAGCCGGCTGACCGGGTATGCGCCGGAAGAGGTGATCGGAGAGCACTTCCGCAAGGTGCTCCCCGGGGACCAGCTCGATGCGGTGCTGGGCCACTTCCGCGGCAGCCTCGCGGCACGGCCGCAACAGTACGAGCTGGACCTGCTGCGCCGCGACGGCAGCCGCATTACCGTGGAGCTGACCAGCACCCCGATCGTGCGCGACGGCGAGGTATGCGAAGTCTGCGGCATCGTACGCGACGTGACCGAGCGGCGTCGCGCCGAGCAGCTGCTCGACGAAGGACGCCAGCGCTTCCGGTCGCTGTTCGACAACAATCCGGACGCGGTCTATTTTCTCGACCGCGACGGGCGCTTCGTCTCCGCCAACGCGAGCACCCAGGAAATCACCGGACACGACCTCGAATCCCTGCGCGCGATGTCGTCCTTCGCCGGGGTGATCGACCCGGCGGATGTCGACAGTTGCTGGAACGAGTTCCGGCGCATGCTCGCCGGCGAGCTGCGCAGCTTCGAGTTCGCCGTGATCTCCGCGAGTGGCGAGCGGCACGAAATGACCGCGACCGGCGGACCCGTCGTGGTGGATGGCGAGACGGTCGGCATCAGCGGGGTCGCGAAGGACATCACGGTACGGCGCCGGGCCGAGGAGCAGGCCAGGATCGCGGCGAACGCGCTTGACAACATGGTCGAGGGGGCCGTGATCACGGATCCGGACTGGCGCATCGTGGCGGTCAACCGTGCCTTCACCCGGATCAGCGGCTACAGCGCCGCGGAAGTGCTCGGGAAGACACCGCCGCAGCTCGGCTCCGGCGGGCACAATGCCGCGCTGTACCGGGAGGTCGCGCGGGTGCTGCCGACGGCCGGCGCATGGCAGGGCGAGATCTGGCACCGGCGCAAGAACGGGGAGCGCTATCCGGCGCTGGTGGCCGTGAGCGCGGTGCGCGACGACGCCGGCCGGATCACGCACTACGTGGCCATCTTCAACGACATGTCCCGCCACCGGGACACGGAGGCGCGGCTCGAGTTCCTCTCCTATCACGATGCCCTCACGCGCCTGGCCAACCGCGCCCTGCTCCTCGAGCGCGGGCGGGAAGCCGTCCAGCGGGCCCGGCGCCGGCGCGGGATCGCCGGACTGCTGCTGCTCGACCTGGACCAGTTCAAGACGGTGAACGACTCGCTGGGCCACGACGCGGGCGACGCCCTGCTCAAGCAGGTGGCCGAACGGCTGCTGGCGGCCGTCCGCGAAAGCGATACCGTCGCCCGCGTGGGGGGTGACGAGTTCGCGGTCCTGCTGGACGAGCTGGACGACAATCAGGACGCGGGAGTGGTGGCGCAGAAGGTCATCGAGGTGCTCTCCCGCCCCTTCGAGCAGGACGGCGGGCAGCTGTTCACCTCGGCGAGCGTGGGCATCAGCTGCTACCCGCATGACGGCGGCGACATGGAGGCCCTGCTCAAGCACGCGGATGCCGCCCTGTACCGTGCCAAGGAGCTCGGCCGCAACACCTACCAGTACGCCTCGCCGGAGATCAACGCCGCGGCCGCCAAGACGCTGTCGGTCGCCGGCGAGCTGCGCCGGGCGCTGGAGCGGGACGAGCTGGTGCTGCACTTCCAGCCGTGCGTCGAGCTCGCCGGCGGGCGCGTCATCGGTGCCGAGGCGCTGGTCCGCTGGCAGCATCCCGAGCGGGGGCTCGTGGGGCCGGGCGAGTTCATACCCATCGCCGAGCAGACGGGGCTGATCGGGAATATCGGCGAATGGGTGCTGCGCGCCGCCTGCGCCCAGGCACGCGCCTGGGAGCGCGAGGGTCTCCGCCCGCTGCGGATGGCCGTCAACCTCTCCCCGCGCCAGTTCCGCGACAGCGCTCTGGTCGACCGGATCGCACGGATCCTGGCCGAAACCGGGCTGGACCCGGCCCGCCTCGACCTGGAAATCACCGAGGGCATGCTGATGGAGGACCCGGACCGCACGGCGCGCATGCTGGCACAGCTGCACGCGCTGGGCCCGACGGTCGCCATCGACGACTTCGGCACGGGCTACTCTTCGCTGAATTACCTCAAGCAGTTCGTGGTGGATTATCTCAAGATCGACCAGTCCTTCGTCAGCGGCCTGCCCGGGGACCCGGAGGACCTGCAGATCACACGGGCCATCATCGGCATTGCCCAGAGCCTCGGCATCCGCCTCGTCGCCGAAGGCATCGAGACCGACGAACAGGCCGCCCTCCTGCGCGAGGCGGGCTGCACCGAGGGTCAGGGTTTTCTCTATGCTCCGGCCCTGCCCGCCGATTCCTTCACCGCACTGCTGTACGAGGACGCCAGTCTGCCACGGGGTGCCTGACCCGGCGGACTCCACCTGCGCGCCCCGTTGACGCAAGTCAGCCCGGACCCCGCACCACGGTGGGAAACTCCGCGTATTCGCCGGCACGACCCCCGGAAGGAAATCTCATGGAAATACGCCTCATGTTCGCCATTCTCGTGCTGGCGGCGTTCGCTGCGGTTTTCCGGAGCGGGGGTTCGCCCGCGCCCCGGCCTGCCGCCACGGCGGCGGCAGCGAGCGGGGCGAGGCGGCTGCGTCGGGTCCAGGACCCTCGGCGGAGTGCCGCCCGCGTCCCGGTGATGCTGCGGCGCATCGATCGCCAGCTCGCGAAGCCGGTTCCCGCGGACATCAGCCGGCAGCAGATGCGGCAGCGGATGCGCACCCTGCACCGGCAGATGCAGTCGCTGCTGCACCGGATGACCGTGCAACGGCCGGTGACGCGACCTCCGGCGTCGGCCGGCTGAGGTGGCCGCGGCACCCCCCGCAGCGGGGGATGCAATTCCCGGCATCTGTGCCATGCTTGTCGAGTGAGGGTGGCAAGGTCCGTTCGGCCTGCGCTTGCTGCAGTCCGCCGGACGAACCGCCGGTTCATGTGCACGGACGGGCTCCACATGCCGCCGGGATGCGGGCTTCCCTGAAGCTGAGACGGCAACGCGCGTTGCCGGCGTGACGTGACGCAGGTCACGGCGCCCGACCGTCGCATGCGCGAGCATATCGACACGGGGCGGATGCCGGGCAGGGCGTCGCGGCATGCCGCGCGCGACCACGGTGGAGGATTCCGCATGCGCAAGCATCACACCATGGCAGGTCACCTCGCCGGCATCACCCTGGCGACCCTGTTCCTGGCCTCTTCCGTACCGGCGGTGCGCCACCTCGCGCCGGGACTGTTCGGGGTCTGGGCCAGGCTGCTTCCGGGCGTGGACGGCACCGGGACCGTCAGCCTGGTCCTGGGCGCGGCCGAGGCCTGGGGACTGGGCTGGTACTTCGCGTTCCTGTGGCGCGAGCTGCGGACCGAACGCGGGTGGGCCTTCCGCGAGCGACACGTGTCGGGCACCGATCAGCCGCGTTGAGCGGTCCGCCGGGGGCCGGATTCGGGGCCGCGCCCCCGGTGTCCGGCGCCGCGGGGGTCAGCGTCCCCGGTAGACCCCGGGCCGTTTTTCCAGGAATGCCCGCGCCGCCTCGCGGTGATCCTCGGTGTTGGCGCAGCGCACGTGCCGTTCCGCTTCACGGTCGAGCGCCTCGCTGAAGCTCACGTGTTGTGCATCGTTCAGGTTCGCCTTGATCCGGGCCAGTGCCAGCGGCGGTGACGCGGCCAGGCGCCGGGCGATCGTCTCGACGTGCTCCATCAGGTCCTCGTCCGGCAGGGCCTGCGATACCAGCCCGTAGTGCTCCGCGTCCCGGGCATCGAAGCGGTCCGCCAGCAGGTAGAGCTCCCGGGCGCGGGCGTCCCCGACGATGCGCGGGAGGCTCCAGGTGCCGCCGAAATCCCCCGACAGCCCGGCATTGAGGAACGCCGTCGTGAACTTGGCGGAGCGCGCGGCGTAGCGCAGGTCGCAGGCACAGGCCCAGGACAGCCCCGCGCCGGCACAGGCGCCGTTGATCGCCGCGATGGTGACCTTGGGCATTTCGTGCAGCAGCTGGGCGCTGCGCATCGAGCCGCGCAGGCGTGCGACCTGTCCCTGCAGCGGCAGGTCACCACCGAAGCCGCCCGCGGACAGGTCGCCGCCGACGCAGAATCCCCGGCCCGCTCCGGTGAGGACGACCACGCGCACGTCCTCGTCGCTTGCCGCCCGCTGGATCGCGTCCACGGCCGCGCCGATCAGGGCCGGGTTCATCGCGTTGAGCTTGTCCGGCCGGTTGAGCGTGATGGTCGCGACGCCGTCGCCGGCCTGGTATTGCACCGTATCGTTCATGTCCTACTTTCCCCTGAACCTGGGTTGCCGCTTTTCCAGAAAGGCCGAGACACCCTCGCGCACGTCGTCGCTGTCGTTGGCGATCATGACCGAGAGGGCGGCATCTCCCAGCGATTGCTCCAGCGTGAGGTCGAGTCCCCGGCGCATCATGTTCTTGGCCAGGCGCACCGCGAGCGGCGCCCGTCCGGCGACCGACCGTGCCAGCTCGCGCCCGCGGCCTTCCAGCTCGGTGTCCGCAACCACCTCGGTCACCAGTCCCAGCTCCCGGGCCTGCCCGGCATCGTAGACCTCGCCGAGCATGGTCATCTTGAGGGCATGATCCAGCCCCATGAACCGGGGGAAGAGCCAGGCGCCGCCCTCGTCCGGCAGCAGCCCGACCCGTCCGCTGGTGTCTCCCAGGCGGGCGCTGCGCGCCGCTACGCGCAGGTCGCATGCCAGCGCCAGGGCGAGGCCGCCCGCCACGGCCGGACCGTTGACCAGGGCGATCACCGGCTTGTCCAGCGCGTGCAGGGCCAGGATCACGCGATGCATACCGTCGCGCATCTCGCGTGCGTGGCCCAGCTGGCTCCGGACCACGGCCTCGTGCTCGGGGTCGGCGCCGGAGACGTCTCCACCGCTGCAGAACGCCCGGCCCTCACCGGTCACGAGCAGGGCACGCAGGGCGTCCTCGGCCCGGTATCGGCCGATGGCGTCGAGCAGCTCGCGACACATGACCGAGGTATAGGCATTGAGGCGCCGCGGGCGGGCCAGGGTGAGGCGCGCAATCCCATCCCCGTCGGCATCGAACCGGATCTCCCGGTACTCCCCGAACATCGCTTCTCTCCCGTCTCCGTGGACCCGGACCCGGCGGGATCTGGCCTGTCATGGGCCGGGCGCCGCGCGTGTGCGATGCCGCTGCAGCGACATCGCAGAGGACGGGAGACAGGATACCCGAGGCGGGGGTCCGGGCGCAGCCCCTCCTCCGCGGCAGGCAGCACCCGGTCATCGGCGTGCCGGCCGCACCGGCCCGACGGGCACGTAACCCTCTGCGAGCCGACGGGCGTGGCGGGCATGCGCCAGCCGCAGGCCCGCGAGAAGGAGGATGCCCGCCGTTAACGGCAGCCAGACATCCGGCGTCACGGCGACCCCGATGAGCGCGCCGGCCAGCACAGCGGCTTCCACCGCGGCGCAGCGCCTGCCACGCTGCCGGCACCCAAGGTGGAAATAGCCGCCACCCGGCAGCAGCAGGCCCTGCCAGCCGCAGCTTTCGGGATCGTGAAAGTCGAGGCCGCAGCCGGCGCAGTGGCGGGTACCGGGTTGCAGGACCGCGGTGCAGCGCGGACAGAGGTAATGCTTGCGGCGACGCCGGCCCGACTTGCGCGGCGGCGGCAGGGCCTCCAGCAGGCTCCGGATCTTGGCCCGGTCGGCGACCGGGATCCCCGCCACGCGTTCCCATCCGCCGCCCCCGAACCAGACGATCAGCGTGCCGCCACGCAGCTCGGCGCGCTGGCGGTCGATATAGCGGATCTCGGCCACGGCACAGCGGCGCCCTCCCGGCCAGGGCAGGGGCACGTGGAACAGGCGGCGGTCGGTGAACACCAGCAGGGCGCGGCCAGCGGGTTGCTTCAGCAGCATCCGCCACGGGTCGGCGCGCCCGCCGAGGAGCGTGATCATGGTGACCCGCTCACCGTCCTCGAGGTAGCGCTTGAGCGAGCCGAGCCGGGCCGCGAGCCGCGTGCGGCGGCGAACCAGCCCCGCTTCGCGCACTCCCCGGTGGTTGCTGAGCAGCGTCCGTGCGTCGACAGGCAACGCCCCGACGTAGTCCATCGTCGAGTCGAGCATGGTGACCTCGTTGCCGTAATCCTGATCGGCTTATTCGTATTGTTGCGGCCGGCATCCTGCCAGGTACTGCTGATGTTGCACGATTCCATGTTACTGTCGGGGTCACCGAAAGTCCAGCCGGCGGCGGGAGGAGGCCTGCCCCGCCGCCGGCCCGGGTTCACGGCTTGTTGGACAGGCCTCCGTCCAGCGGGATGATGTTGCCGGTCATGTAGGACCCGGCCCGGGAGCACAGGTACAGCGCCAGCCCCGCCATGTCGTCCTCCCGGCCCACCCGCCCGAGCGGGATCCCGGCGGCCATGCGGCGCGCGCTGTCCTCGTCCTCCAGCACGTAGGCGGTCATCTTGCTCGGGAACGGCCCGGGGGCGATGGCGTTTACCGTGATGTGGCGCGGTGCGAGCTCATTGGCAAGGGACCGGGTCAGGTTGTGCACCGCCGCCTTGCTGGCGCCGTAGGCGTAGGCGTGCAGGGTATCCGCCTGCAGGCCGGCGACGGACCCGATGTTGATGATCCGGGCCGGCGTCTCGGCGCTGCCCGCGGCTTCCAGCAGCGGCAGCAGGTTGCGGGTGACGTTGAACACCGCCTTGACGTTGACCGACAGCACCCGGTCCCAGGCACTGTCCGGATACTCCTCCAGGGGCGCGCCCCAGGTCTTGCCGGCGTTGTTGACCAGGATGTCGAGGCGCTGCTCGCGCCGGCGGATCTCGTCGGTCAGCGCGTTGACTCCGGCCTCGCTGGACAGGTCCGCCGGAATTCCGATGCATTCGCCTTGCTCGGCGAGCTCGCCCGCCACGCGCTCGCAGTCCTCGGGCTTGCGCGACGCGATGTAGACGCGCGCGCCTCCCGAAACCAGGGCCCGCGCGATCATCAGGCCGATGCCGCGCGTTCCTCCGGTCACGAGGGCGGTCTTGCCGCTGACGCTGAACAGGTCCTGCATGGTTCGCTTCTCCGTGTCGGTGGGAATGGCGCCAAGTCTGGCAGGTTCGTCGATGCTTCCCAAGGGGATCGGGCGGCCTCACTGCCGGACCGCCCAGGCGGCCGGGTCCAGGCGGTACCAGTCCCGCAGCGCGGCATACAGTTCCGGATGCTCGCGCCGCAGCGCCCGCGGGTCCTGGATGAACAGCTCGCTGAGCACGGCGAAGAACTCGGCCGGCCCGGTGGCGGCGTAGGGGTCGATGAGCGTGGGGCGACCGGCGGCCAGCGCCGCCTGCAGGTCCCGGTAACCGGTGCCGAGAGTCGCCGACCACGCGCGGTAGCCCGCCGCATCTTCCTGGGGCGGGGCTCCCGGTGCGCCGGGGTATTCATCGTCGAGCTGGTGGGCGAACTCGTGCACCACGACGTTGCGCCGCCCGCCGAGCTCGCAAACCTCGTCCCATGCCAGCATCACCCGCCCGGCACCCCACGACTCCCCCGCCAGCACCTCGCGTCGCCGGCCATGGACGCCGGCGACGTCCACGGTCCGGCGCCAGGTCGCGAAGGCCCCGGAAAAGACGACGATGTCCCGCACCGCCGGGTACGCAGGACCCGGACGATTCGCCACCAGCAGGCAGGCGTAGGCGGCGATGACCAGGCGCACCCGGTCGTCGACCGGCATGCCCTCTGCACCGAGGTAGTGCTTGCGTGCCAGGAACACCCGGATGCGCCGCCGCAGGCGTACCCGCAGGCGACGCGGGAGCAGGCGGTAGTGGGGCATGCTGCGGCGCAGCTCGGCCTCCCATCCGGGGGGGAACGGGCGCAACGATATGCGCTCGTCACGCCAGGCGCGGATCCGGCCGCCGAACGCCAGCCAGACCGCGACGATGGCAAGGCTCGCGAGCGCGACGCTGAAGACGACGGCTGGGCTCATGCAGGGTTCGGTCCCGCGGTTGCTGTCCCGCGGGCACGTATACTACCCGCGTCAGAGGCAATGTCTCATCTCGGAGGGCCGTACGGCACGAGGCAGGACTGCTGCCGTCCACGGCCGGCAAACGAGGAGCGCGAGTGAGCGAACGGTTGGAGGTCAGCTACGAGCTGTTCTGCGGGCGCGGCGAGAGCGCCGAGCGCAAGGCGCGCGGAATCGCGCTGGAACAGACCGTCGAGCTGCCGGCGGCCACGCTGCCGCCCGGCATCGAGTCGGCCATGGTCGGGCGCATCGAGGCGCTGGAGCCGGCCGGTCGAAACCGCTACCGTGCACGTATCTCCTATGCGCCGGAGACCATCGGCGGTGAGCTTACCCAGCTTCTCAACGTGCTGTTCGGCAACATCTCCCTGAAGCGCGGGATCCGCATCAACGGCATCGCCTGGCCGGCGGGGCTGCTGCACCGGCTCGGGGGGCCACGCCACGGCATTGAGGGCATCCGGCGGCTGACCGGGGCCTGGCGGCGGGCGCTGCTGTGCACCGCGCTCAAGCCCATGGGTCTGGATGCGGCAGCGCTGGCGCGGCGCTGCGAGGCGTTCGCCAGGGGCGGTATCGACCTGATCAAGGACGACCACGGTCTTGCGAACCAGCCGGCGGCGCCGTTCCTCGAGCGCCTGCACCGCTGCCAGGAGGCCGTCCAGCGCGGCAACGCCCACGGCGGGCGCAACGCCCTGTATCTGCCCAACGTCACCGCGCCCCTCGCCGAGCTTCCGCGACGCCTGGAGGCCGCGCGGGATGCCGGTTGCCGGGCGGTACTGATCAGTCCATGGCTCGCCGGCCCGGACAGCCTGCGCTGGGCCAGGGACGAGTTCGGACTGGCGCTCATGGCGCACCCGGCCCTGACGGGGAGCATGTTCGGGGAGCGCCACGGTCTTGCGCCGGAACTGGTCATCGGCGACCTGTTCCGCGCGGCCGGCGCCGACGCCTCGATCTACCCCAACGCGGACGGCCGCTTCGGCTTTTCCCGCCGGCGCTGCGAAGCGATCAACGCGCGCCTGCGGGGCCCGCTCGGGGACCTGCGTCCCGCCTTCCCGGTCCCCGGCGGCGGGATGGACGCGGCGCGAGCCCCGGGATGGGTGCGCCGCTACGGGGCTGATACCATTCTGCTCATAGGCGGCAGCCTCTATGCACGCCGCGACCTGGTTCGCGGGGCCCGCGAGCTGCTGGCCGCGGTACGGGAGCAGCAGGCATGAGCGAAGAGTCATCCAGGGTCATCCGCGGCGGAGGCTTCCGCTGGCAGGGCGTGGGCGTCCGCGAGTACAAGTCCGAAGGCACCCACTTCCGCGGGATCACCCGCCAGACCCTGCTGGGGGAAGGCGCGGACGAGCAGTCGCTGAACTTCGTGACCCGCTATTTCGAGCTGGAGCCGGGCGGCTACTCGTCGCTGGAACGCCATCGGCATCCGCACGCGGTGGTGATCCTGCGCGGCGAGGGGGAACTGGTGCTGGGCAATCGCGTGGAGACGGTCCGCCCGCCGGACTGCGTCTACGTGGCGCCGGACACCTTCCACCAGTTCCATGCCACCGGCGGCGAGCCGCTGGGCTTCCTGTGTACCGTGGACCGGGAGCGGGACCGGCCGCGGCTGCCCGACGAGGACGAGCTCCGGGAGCTGTGCCGGAACCCGGCCGTGGCCCGGCGCATCCGCTACTGAGGTCGTTTGCCGCCGGGCAGCATGCGCTGCAGCACGCCGTCGCGGCTGATGAACTGGTGGCTCAGGGCGCCCAGCAGGTGCAGCGCGACGACCCCGATCAGGACCCCTGCCACGATCTCGTGGATCTCCAGCACAGTGTGGGCCGTCGCCTTGCTCTTGCCCGCGATCGCCGGGAGGTTGAACAGCCAGTAGACGTTGACCGGGTGTCCGGAGCTGTTGATCACCAGGATCCCGAGGATCGGCTGCAGGATGAGCATCAGGTACAGCAGGCCGTGCGTCATGTGTGCCATGCCGCGCTGCCAGCCGGGCAGGGAAGCCAGGGACGGGCGCGGGTTCACCAGCCGCCAGAGAATGAGCAGGACTGCCAGCACCAGGACGAGGAACCCGGTGGAGGCGTGCAGGTGGATCAGGAATCCCTTGGTCGGATCCCCGTCCGGCATGTCGGCCATCACGTAGCCGACCACCAGCATCCCCGCGATCAGCAGCACCAGCAGCCAGTGCAGCGTCTTGGTCACGCTGCCGTAGCTCTCCCGGTCATCCCTCAGCATGCGCGTCTCCTTGGTCTGTGGGTCCGTTCTGCGGCCATGCCGCACCGTGGCGGCACCCTGTCCGTCCGGTCCGGCGGGTCACGCAACCATCCCGGCGGCCCGGTCACGCGACTGCGATCGGGCCTGGTCTGGGTGGTCGGAGCTCCCGGGCACACGCCCCGCGCGGGGTGACGTGTGATCCAGGGGCGTAGTGTAGCCGTTCCGGCTTCGTGGGACATCCCGCGAGCGCCTTCGTTCGCGCGGACAAAAAAAGACGGCGTGGGAAATGGGGGGTCCACGCCGTCGGTCGGGAGGGGGGCCTCCCTTGCAGAAGTCGTTGCGCAGGGCCAGTCCTGCGACGCTAGTCCTGCGAGCCGCCGTCCTCCACGTTGCCGTTGCCGTCGAGCGTGACGCCCTGCTGCTGCGCACGCTCCTGCATTTGCTCCCGATGCCGCTCACGAAGCTGCTCCCGCTCCTGCCCGGTGTTCGCGTTGCGCAGCTGCTCACGGTACTGGCGGAGCTCCTCGGCGGACATCAGCTGCTGCCCGTAGACGTGGTCCTGGCTGTGCAGGCGGTCGCGGTCGCGGGTCCGGTCCTGGTCGCCGGTCTGGTCCTGCATGCGGTCCCGGTCCTGCGTGCGGTCCATGTCCCGGTCGCGGGACTGGTCCATGGCCTGGGGCCCGTTCAGGCTCTGGTGCTGCCGGTCCTGGTCACGGTCCTGGTCCGGCTGGTCCAGCTGGTCCTGATCCCGGGTCCGGTCCTGGTCGTAGGTCTTGTCTTGGTCCTGCGTCTTGTCCTGATCCTTGAGCCGGTCCCGGGTCTTGTCCATGTCCTGGTCGTGCAGTCGGTCCCGGGTGCGGTCGATGTCCCGATCCTGCATCTGGTCCGGCGTCTGCAGCCGATCCATGTCGCGGGTGCGGTCCTGGTCCTGCCCGAAGCTGACGGCGGGCAGCGCGATCAGCGCGAGAAAACTCCCGATCAGCGCTCCCTTCACGATTGCCTTGGCGTTCATACCTGCATCTCCCTTGAGTCGTTGCGGCGTTCCGGTGCCTGTCGTCGCCCCCTTTTCGGGGGTGCTGCTCACCCGTCTCCCGTAGCTGCCAGTCTAGCCCCCCGCCGGGCGGAGTCGTTGACGGGCATCAATCGGTGATCACAGGACATGGCAGCGCTCCGGTCAGAACGATGCCGTCAGCAGCAGGCCGGCGCCCCAGTCCGGACTGCCGTCGCTGAACCCCTTGAGCAGGTAGCCGGTGAACCGGTGCTGCGCGGACAGCTCGCGGGTCACGAACAGGGTCGCTTCGCGGGCACCCGAGCCGCCGTCGATCGGTGCCTGGCTCAGCTGGTAGAGCAGGCCGGCGCGAAGGCCGGAGCGCAGCCGCCAGGAACCGCCGAGGGCCCCGTACGCGGTGTTGTTGAGATCCAGTCCGGGGGGGTCGCCGCGCACCCGGTAGCCGCCCTCCAGGATGGTCGTCAGGCGGCCCAGGTAGGTGTAGGCGTCGGCCTGCAGGGCGTAGTCGGTCTCGCCGGTGCCGAGCCCCTTTGCGTAGTCTGCGGTGCCGAACTTGACCTTGCCGGTGAGGTCGACCGCGGTGCCGAGGGAGGCGCTGTTGACGACGTCGTACAGGGTCGCGCCCGCGATGACGTCGCCCAGCCCGCTCTGCGTGGTGCTCGAGCCGGCGCCCGGGAGCACCGCGCCACCGCCCGTGCCGCTGCCCATCCCGGTGGTCGTGCCGGTAATCGTGCCCGTCCCGGTTCCCGTGCCCATGCCACCGCCGTCGATGACCAGCGTGCCCGGCGGAGCGCTGACGCTCAGGAACGGGACCGTCAGGCGCAGGCCCCAGCGCCCGCTGCGGTAGCGCGCGGTCAGCGGCACGTACAGCTGGTCGATGGAGCTGCTGCCGCCGTAATCACCGCTGCTGTATTCGGCACCCGCGGACAGGCTCGGACCCTGCCGCGCGGTCGCCGGAACACAGACCAGCAACAACAGCGAGAGCCCCATCCCGAGGGCCCCGCACCATCCCTGGATCCGCTTCATGACCGTTGCCTCCGCGGGTCGACTTTCCGTGGGCAAGCCTAGACGCGCGCCCGGGGGTCCGCGTTGACGCAACTCAAGCTCCGGGCATTTGACACGCGGGCTCCGGGTGCCGACCGTAAGAGACGGTTCCCGAAACGAGCGTCGCCGTGGATGACCGGCTGCCCCTGTTCCCGCTGTCCCGTCCGCTGCTCCCCGGAGGCGGGATGGATCTGCGCGTGTTCGAGACGCGTTATCTCGACATGGTATCGGCGTGCATGCGGCGGGATGCGGGCTTCGTCGCCTGCCTGGTGCACGGCGCCGGCGAGGCGGACCCGCGCGGCCGGCCGGGCGGTGTGGGAAGCTACGTGCGGATCACGGATTTCGACCGCCTGTCCGACGGCCTGCTCGGCATCCGGATCCGCGCGGAACAGCGCGTGCGACTGAGCGCGTCGGAGCAGCAGGCTGACGGCCTGTGGACGGGACATGCGACCCCCGTTCCCGACGACGGCCCGGTGCCCGTCGAGGCCGGGCTCGAGCCGCTGGCGGAGCTGCTGCGGGACTTCTATCGCCGCTACCGGGGAGGGCCCGCCGACGAGGGACGGTTTCGGGACGCCACCTGGGTCGGGAGCCGGCTGCTCGAGCGCCTGCCGCTGGGGACCGGCGAGTACGAGCGGTTGATGCTGTGCGACCCCGTGGAGCGCCTGCGCGAGCTGGACCGGGCGGTCCGCCGGATGGCCGCGAGGGACGCCTCCTCCTAGATCACCCGCGAAAAGGCCGGGCGCACCCGGGCACGATCCTGAAGGTAGGCGTCGAACACCATCGCGACGTTGCGCAGCAGCAGGCGCCCCAGGGGGGTGACCGCCAGGCCGTCGTCGTCGACCTCCACCAGGCCGTCGGCGGCCAGCGGTGCCAGCTCCTCGAGCTCCGGGGCGAAATAGCTGCGGAACCGGATTCCGTGGCGATGCTCGAGTTCCCGGAAGCGCACCGCGGAGTGGCACATGATGGCGTTGATGACGTCGCGGCGCAGCCGGTCGTCGGCGGTCAGGGTGATTCCGCGCCACAGCGGCTGGCGCGCCCCGTCCAGCGCATCGTAGTAGCCCTCCAGGTCGCGCAGGTTCTGGCTGTACGTGTCCCCCACCCGCCCGATGGCCGAGACGCCCAGCCCGATGAGGTCGCATTCGGCGTGCGTGGAGTAGCCCTGGAAGTTGCGATGCAGGCCGCCGGCGCGCTGCGCCCGCGCGAGTTCGTCGTCCGGCAGCGCGAAGTGGTCCATGCCGATGTAGACGTAACCGGCGTCGGTGAGCCGGTCGATGGTGAGCTCCAGCAGCGCCAGCTTGGTCTCCGGGTCGGGAATCTCCTCCGCCCGGATCTGGCGCTGGACCTTGAACAGCTCGGGGAGGTGCGCGTAGTTGTAGACGGCCAGCCGCTCGGGCCGCAGTGCCAGCACGGTCAGCAGGGTGCGCTCGAACGACTCCGGCGTCTGCCGCGGCAGGCCGTAAATGAGGTCGAGGTTGACCGAGCCGAAGCCGGCCTTGCGGGCGGCGTCGATGCACTCGGCGGTCTGCTCCACGGACTGGATGCGGTTGACCGCGACCTGCACGGCCGGGTCGAAGTCCTGTACCCCGAGGCTCATGCGATTGAAGCCCAGCTCCGCGAGCTGCGTCACCTTCTCGCGCGAGACGGTGCGCGGGTCGATCTCGATCGAGAATTCGCGGCTGTCCTCGCGGGAGAGCGGGAAGGCCTCGCGCAGCTCCCCCATGAGCCGTGCCATGTCCTTCCGGTTCAGGTAGGTCGGCGTGCCCCCGCCGAAATGCAGCTGCTCGACCGGGCGGTCCGGGTCGAACAGGGTCGACTGCATCCGGATCTCGCGTTCGAGCCGCTCCAGGTATTCCCCCGCGTGCCGGTAGTTGCCCGTGATCACGCGGTTGCATCCGCAGTAGAAACACACGGTGCGGCAGAAGGGAATGTGCAGGTAAAGCGACAGCGGGCGCGGGATGAGCTCGCCGTTGGAGTGCTCCACCGCCTCGCGGTAGTCCGCCACGCCGAAGCGGTCGTGGAACTGCGGGGCGGTCGGGTAGGACGTGTATCGCGGACCGCTGACGTCGTACTTGCGCAGCAGCTCGCGGTCGAATTCCAGGCTCTGATCCATGTGCAGGCTCCCCCCTCGGGCCGGTCATCTGCATTGATGGCGGGGAGCGTAGCGCGGGCCGGCCGGAACACCCTTGACCTGGATCAGGCGTCGGGGCCGGGGGGCGTTTCAGGTTTCAGGCAAGAGCGCGATCCGGCGTGTTGCCGGGGCGCGCACGTGTCAGTCGCACCGGCCGCGACCCGCCGCCGCGCAACGCGAGGGCCACGGGGGGCGGCAAAGCCCCCCGGGGCCCCTCTTGCCCAGGACCCGGAAGCGGGAACGAACCGGGCCCGCAGGCGGTTACCGCTCGTGTCCGGGGCCGTTCACGCCAGCATCGCCACGATCTTCGCTTCGACCGAGTAGAAGAAGCGCTTGACGGCGGCCCACCATCCCGGCTCCTGCTCCCTGGCGAGCTCCTGGTGCGCCCGCTTGATGAGGTAGGCGTGGATCGCATCGACGTCGCCGGGCTTCAGGGTCCCGGCGAAGCTGACCATGCCCTTGTCGGCGTACATTCCGCCCAGCACGATCGCCATGAACTGCTTGTGGGTCTTGCGGCTGATATTGCGCAGGTCGGGGATGTTGCTCCCGCTGACCGCGCCGATGCCGTGGCATACCGCGCAGTTGAGGTGATAGAGCTTGTTGCCTTCGGGTACCAGCCTGGCCATCTTCGGCGTCAGCGCCGGCGGGTTCGGCCGGACGTGCCGTGCCTGCGCCGGAGGCAGCCGATCGTGGCCGCCGATGCGGAAGGTCAGGATGCGGCCCCTGTTCATGGGCTGGCCCTGAAGGGCGCTGGGCCCGGAAGCGAGCGCGAAGGCCCCGCCCCAGCCAGCCATGACGGTCACGTACTGGCGGCCGTCGACCGTGTAGGTCATGGGCGAGCCGCTGATGCCGGACCGGGTGTCGTAGCGCCACAGCACCTGCCCGTTGTCGGCACGAAACGCCATCAGGTGGCCGTCGGCAGTGCCCTGGAAGACCAGGTTGCCCGCGGTGGTCAGCGTCGGACCGTTCCAGGGTCCCTTGTAGTGGTAGCGCCAGACCGCCTTCTGTCGCACCGGGTCCCAGGCGATCAGGCTGCCCTTCGTCATGGCCTTGGCGATCTCGGCGTAGAGCACCGGGTTCATGCTCACGGGCGGACGCCCCAGGGCCATGTTCACGTCCGTGCCCCAGGCCGACTTCTCGATCTCCCGGGCCGAGGCCTGCGCGTACTGGAAGGGCACCGATTGCGCCGGTATGTAGACCAGCCCCGTGTCCGGGTTGTAGGACATCGGTTGCCAGTTGTGGCCGCCGTAGGGCGAGGGCATGGTGAGCCGGGGCTTGTTCCGGTAGCCCTGCACGCCGACCGGCTTGCCGGTCTTCGGGTCCAGATGCTTGCACCAGGTCACCGGGACGAAGTTGTTGGCGGAGATGAAGTTGCCGTTGGTGCGGTCGAGCACGTAGAAAAAGCCGTTCTTGTTGGCCTGCATGATCACCTTGCGCATGCGGCCGTCGATCTTCAGATCGGCGAGGATCAGGTGCTCGTCCGAGTCGTAGTCCCACGAGTCGGCCGGCGTGTTCTGGAAATGCCAGACCATCCTGCCGGTGTCCGGGTCGAGCGCCACGATCGAGGCGGTGTAGAGGTTGGTCTCACCGTCCTTGTTGCGCTTGTACTTGTTCCAGGGGTCGGCGTTGCCGGTGCCGATGTACAGCAGGTTCAGCTTCGGATCATAGGCCATGCTGTTCCAGACCGTGCCGCCGCCGCCCTGCTTCCACCACTGCCCGCTCCAGGTCTTCGCGGCCGCCTTCATCGCCCGCGATCGGTAGCCGTTCGCCGGGTTGCCGGGCACCGTGTAGAAGCGCCAGAGCAGCTTGCCCGTGCCCGCGTCGTAGGCGCTGACGTAGCCGCGGACCTTCTTGTACTCGGCGCCGCCGTTGCCGATGATCACCTTGCCGTCGATGATCCGCGGCGCTCCCGTGATGGTGTACGACCGGTCGGGAGGAACGGTCTCGAGCGACCAGATCTTGCGGCCCGTTCGTGCGTCCAGGCAGATCAGCCGCCCGTCCAGCGTTCCCACGTAGACCCGGCCCTTCCACACCGCGACGCCCCGGTTGTCGACGTCGCAGCAGGCGTTGAACCCCCAGCTCCTGGACACGTGCGGGTCGAACTTCCACAGCAGCTTCCCGGTGCGGGCATCGAGCGCGTAGACGATGCTCCAGGAGCCGGTGGTGTACATGACGCCGTTGACCACGATCGGGGTGGCCTCGAGGCTGCGTTTGGTGCCGGTGTCGAAGTGCCAGGCGAGCCCCAGCTTGCCGGCGTTGCGGACGTCGATCTGCTTGAGCGGGCTGAAGCGCTGCTCGCTGTAGGTGCGCCCGTAGCTCATCCAGTTGCCCGGCTGGCTGTCGGCGTTCTCGATGGTCTTGCCGTCGACCCGGCCCACCCCGTCGCGGATGCGGGAGGCGATCGAGGCGTTCGCCCCGGGGGCGGCGCCGGCGGCCGTGACGCAGGCCAGTGCTCCGGCCGCGATGAGCAGTACGGTCAGTCGCTGGTACATCCTTCCCCTCGCCTTGTAATCCGGAATTGTCTATGGCTGCCCGCGGGACCCCGGGGGCGATCGCAGGAATGCGGATCGCAGCCGGCGCTCGCCGGGGGCAGGCTGCGCTGCTCCGGATGGCGAGGCGGGCGGTATTGTTGTCGGTTCGCTTTTATACCGCGTTTGCCGACTGCAGCCAAACGCGCGGGGATCAGGGCCGGCCCGGGTCGATGTTGCGGGTGAGGTTGGTCACCCGGACGTCGAGCGCCATGGCCAGGCGCAGCAGGCTGACCACGCTGATGTTGCGCTCGCCGCGCTCGACCGCGCCGACGTAGGTGCGGTGCATGCCGGCCCGGGCGGCGAGCTCTTCCTGCGAGAGGCCGCGGGCGAGGCGCTCCCGCTTGATGTTCTGCCCGAGCCTTTGCAAAAAGCTGTCTCCCATATAATGGATATTCATGCGCGGTCCGGGGTGAAGCTACAGACTATGAGTAGCACCCATGCCCCTGAACAGGGGGAAGGTGCCAGGAGACCAATGCGGCCGCGACGGGCCGAACACGGTGTTTTATAGATAAAACACGCGTATACCAGCCCCGGGGTTCCGATTGGCGGCCGGCAAGACCGGCGACGCCATGCCGGGCCGTGCCGGCAAGGCGGCGCGGGCGGGCCGGACGGCGGTCCAGGTGACGTCGAGGGGAAGCCGCAGCGGGCGAAGGGTCTCCCGGACGGCCGGCACGGCGCCGGCCGTCCGGGATGCCGGGTTACTTGCGGAACAGGCGCAGGGCCATGTTGACCTGCTTCTTCACCTTGTCGTTGTACGGCGGATACAGCTGGCTGGAGGTGCTGAAGCGGTCGCGCAGCACGGCCCGGGCATGGGAGAACTCGCGGAACCCGTAGATGCCGTGCGAAGCCCCGATGCCGCTGTTGTTGACCCCGCCGAACGGCAGGTTGTTATGCATGTAGTGGACCATGCTGTGGTTGATGCAGGTCCCGCCCGCGCTGGTCTCCCGCAGGATCTTCTCGATGCGGTCGTTGTCCTTGCCGTAGACGTACAGCGCCAGCGGCTTGGGGCGACTGTTGATGTCGGCGATTACCGTGTCGAGGTCGTCGAACGCGATCACCGGCAGGATGGGGCCGAAGATCTCTTCCTGCATGATCCCGGCGTCCTTGTCCACGCCTTCCAGCAGCGTCGGCGCGATGAAGTTCTCTCCGGCGTCCGTGTCGCCGCCGACCAGGGTCCTGGCACCGCGCTCGCGCGCGTCGTCCAGCAGCCCGGAGATGCGCTCGAAGTGGCGGTTGTTGACGATGCGGCAGTAGTCCGGGCTGCGCTTCTGCTCTTCCGTGGTGGCGCCGAAGACCTCGTGCAGCGCCTGGGTCGCCTCCGCGACGAAGGCGTTCTTCACGCCCGACTCCACGTACAGCAAGTCGTGCGCGATGCAGGTCTGGCCGTTGTTGGTGAACTTGCCCCAGACGACGTTGCGCGCCGCCTTGCGGATGTTGGCACTGCGGTCGACGATGGTGGGCGACTTGCCGCCCAGCTCCAGGGTCACCGAACTGAGGTGCTTCGCCGCGGCGGCCATCACGATCCGGCCCACCGCCGGGCTGCCGGTGAAGAAGATATGGTCGAAGGGCAGGTCCAGCAGGGTGCTGGCCACCTGCGCGTCGCCCTCGAAAATCGCCACGTCACGCTCGTCGAAGGTCTCGCGCACGATCTCGACCATGACCCGTGACAGGTTGGGGGTCATCTCGGAAGGCTTCAGGATCGCGGTGCAGCCTGCGGCGAGCGCCGAAACCAGCGGGCAGAAGGTCAGGTTCACCGGGTAGTTCCACGGCGAGATGATCAGGCTCACGCCCTTGGGCTCGTAGCGGATCTCGGAGCGGGTCCCGAACAGGGGAAGCGTGGCGCGGACCTTGCGCGGGCGGGCCCACTTGCGCAGGTGCTTGATCGTGTGCTTGACCTCGGTGAGGATCGGGAAGATCTCGGTCAGGTCGACCTCCACCGAGGGCTTGCGGTAGTCTGCGGCGCCCGCCCGCTGCAGCTCCTCGCGGCGTGCCAGCACGGCGTCGCGCAGGCGGCGGATCTTCTCGATGCGTTCCTCGAGCGTCGACTTGCGCAGCTCCAGCGCGCGCGCCTGCTGCTTGTGGAAGGCCTCGCGGATCTCCGCTTCGCTGGCGTTCTGCGGGCTGCCCTGCTCGAGCTCGTCGGCTGCTGTGCTCATGGCGTCTCCTCCCTCGGTCGGTCGGCCAGCGGGCTCACGGCTGGCACGGGACAGGCGCGAAGCGCGTCCGGTCCCGCCCGGTGGCTGCCGGGCTTCTAATCCTAATCGGTTATTCTGGCGCCATAGTGCCCGTTCACACAACAGTCCCGGCCGTGCGGCAGCGTCGCTCCGGCGGAGCGCGTGTCACGGCGGGGCGCAGCGCCCCGCTCCGGACCGGGATCAACCCCCCGCCGCTGGCGCTGTCCCAGACGCCGTGGCGGAAGCGTTCCACGACGCGTGCCGGAGGCCACATCATGCAGCAACGCCGTGAAGTCCCCGCCTGGAATCCGTTCGTCCGCGCGTTCCACTGGACCGTGGTGGCCGCGTTCGTGGTGGCGTTCCTCACCGGGGACGAGGCGCTCGCGCTGCATCTCCGGGCGGGGTACCTGATCCTGGCGTTGCTGGCGGCTCGCATCGCGTGGGGTTTCATCGGGCCACGCCACGCCCGATTCGCGGACTTCGTGAACGGGCCGCGGCAGGCGCTGGCGAATCGGAAGGACACGTTCGCTTTCCGCGCGCGCCGCTACCTCGGACACACGCCCGCCGGCGGTGCCATGAAGCGGCCGAAGGCATGGAAGAAGCGCACGAGTTCTTCGCCTGGGCGACCCTGGCGCTGGCAGGGCTGCACCGGCTGGGCAGCCTCGGGCCATCGCGAGAACCTGGTCCGCTGCATGATCACCGGGCGCAAGCGGGCCTCCTGACCGCCGGTGAACGCAACCTTCAGCGCGGCACCGACGTGAAGCGCCAGATCCGGCCCCGCACCGAGTCCGCGACGTACAGGGCCCCGTCGGGACTCTCGGCCAGCCCGACCGGGCGATAGCGCGCGTCCCCGGGGCTGGCGATCCCGCCCGGGCCGGCGAAGCCGTCCGCGAATACCTGCCACTGCCCGGCCGGCCCGCCGTCGCGGAAGGGCACGAAGACCACCTTGTATCCCTGCTGCGGCAGGGGCGCGCGGTTCCAGCTGCCGTGAAAGGCGATGAACGCCCCGCCGCGATAGCGCGGGCCCAGCGACGTGCCGCGGTAGAACAGCAGGTCGTCGGGCGCCCAGTGCGCGGGGAAGGCCATGGCCGGGCTGGCGAACTGTCGGCAGCGGCCGGCACGCTCGCCGTCACCGCCGTACTCCGGCGCCAGCACGCGCCGGCCCAGCCCGCCGTCGTAGTAGCAGTAGGGCCAGCCGAAATCGTCGTCCCGGTGCACCCGGAGCAGCTCCTCAGCGGGCAGCTCCGCGCCCTGGCGGGCATCGTAGAGGTGCGGCCAGAGCTGGTGCAGCTGATCGCGTCCCTGCTGCACCGCCCACAGGGAGCCGTCGTCCCGATCCCATGCCAGCGCGACGGCGTTGCGGATGCCCCGGGCGAAATGCACCGCGTCCGCCTGGGCCTGGTCCGTGCGCCCCGTCGAAAACCGCCAGATGCCGGCGTGACGCGCGCGCTGCGGGCAGGGATCGTGCCCCGGGGAGCCCGGCCGGCGATCCCGCCGCTGGCAGGCGTTCGAGGGTGCGCCGACATTCGCGTAGAGGTGTCCGTGTCCGTCGAGAGCCAGTGACTTGGCGGCGTGCTGGGTCTGGCGCGGAAAGCCCGTGGCGATCACTTCGGGGCCGGTGGCCGGGGTCATGCGATCGGGCACCAGGCGGTAGCGCAGGACGCGTCGGTCCGTGCCGACGTACAGGGCCGTGCCGCGGATCGCGATGCCGGTCCCGCCCGCGGCACCGAAGCGCGCGCTGCGGTCCGCCCGGCCGTCGCCGTCGTCGTCGTGCAGCACCACGACGGCCCCGCCGTGGCGCGGCGCGGACAGGAGCACGTAGACGTCGCCATTGCGCCGCACCGCCAGGTGACGGGCGGGCCCCACTTCCTGCGCGAAGACCGTTGCGCATATGCCGTCGGCCAGGTGCAGGCCGTCCGGGTGGCGGCTGCAGGTCGCTGCGCCGGCGGACGGGGCAAGGGCCACGAACAGCGCAAGACAGATCAGGGGCCGCATCATCTTCTCCGTGCCCGGCCGGTCGCCGGTTCCGGCTGGCAAGTATAGACGCGCTCCCGCCGATCGGGCGGCGTGCGTACCATGTGCCGATGAGCTGGCTCTGGATCACCCTGGTGAGCGCGTTCAGCCTGGCATCCGCGGACGCGGCGACCAAGGGGCTGCTGCGCGACTGCACCACGGCCGAGCTGGTGCTGGTGCGCTTCGGCGTGGCGGGGTTGCTGCTGACGCCGTTCGTCCTGGTGCAGCCCTGGCCCTCGCTGCCGCTCCCGTTCTGGGGCTGGGTCGGCGCCCTGGTGCCGCTGGAGCTGCTGGCCATGTACCTGTACATGCGTGCCATCAGCACCAGTCCCCTGGCGCTGACGCTGCCCTACCAGGCATTCACGCCGGTGTTCGTGGCCGGCATCGGCTACCTGGTGCTGGGCGAGCGGATCTCGCCGCGCGGCCTGGCCGGCGTGGCGCTGGTCGCGCTCGGCGCCTACCTGCTCAACGTCGACCAGCTGCGGGGCGGCGGGCGGTCGCGGGCACTGGCACCGTTGCGGGCGATCTGGCGCGAGCCCGGCTCCCGCATGATGCTGGGCGCGGCCGGCCTGTACGCGCTGACCTCGGTGATGGGAAAGGCGGCGCTGCGGTATGCGCCGCCGACCTTCTTCGGGCCGTTCTACTTCATGCTGCTCGGCGGCATCACGCTGGCGGCGGCGCTGGCAGGTCCCGGCCGCGCGCGGGTGCTGGTGCGCCGGCCGGGGGGCAGCCTGGTCGTGGGCGTGCTGATGGCGGCGATGGTCGTCAGCCACTTCGTGGCGGTGGCGCGGGTGGACGTCGCCTACATGATCGCGGTCAAGCGGACCAGCCTGCTGTTCGGCATCCTGTACGGGGCGATCCTGTTCCGCGAGGGTGGTCTGCGGCGGCACCTGGGCGCCGGCGTCCTGATGGTCGCGGGCGTGGCGCTGATCGCCGTGTGACCGGCCGGCGGCACCCGGGCGGCCGGGCGCTGTCTTACCGGGTAGGCGGCGCAACGCATGCACGAGTCGCCGGAGGCACCATGCAGCAGTTTTTCCTGGCCCTGGTCCTGCTGTGTCTGGCGTGGGTCCCCGCCCACGCCGATTCCCTGCGTTGCTCCAACGGGTTGATCGACACCGGCATGGGCAAGTACGAGGTGCTGCAGAAGTGCGGCAAGCCCGACTTCGTGGATCAGCCGAAGCAGCAGTACATCCAGGGCATCGGCTTCATCGCGGTCAACGAGGTCTGGTACTACAATCGCGGCCCGTCCCGGCTGGTGCGCGTGCTGAGCTTCCGCAACGGCCGCCTGAGCGACATTTCCACCGAGGGTTACGGCTATGACCGGGTTCCCGCCGGCGCCTGCGACGGTGCGGCGCTGCACGTGGGCATGAGCAAGTTCGCGCTGCTCGCCCGCTGCGGCGAGCCGGCCTATCGCGATTCCTGGATCGAGTACCGCGCCGGCGGTGGCGGCGACGCCGACGGGGACACGGGAATCGGCCCGGCACGCGCCGTCCCGGTGGAGCTCTGGACCTACGATCTGGGGAAGAACCGCATGCTCCGCCACGTCAAGCTGGTCGACGGCAAGGTCGTGCAGATCCGGGTGGGTGACCAGGCCAACTGACGCCGCGGGGGCGGCTCCATCGCGCCCGGGGTCAGCCCTTCAGGCCCGGCTCGAACCGGGTCGGCGACGGCTCGACTCCGGCCGGGTGCGGCGCGGTCCGGAACAGGCGGTCCCCGCCTCCCATGCTCACGCCCCACCACAGGCGTTCGTGACGGAAGTGATGCAGCCGGTGCTGCCGGACGCGGCGGCGGTAGTACCGGAGCGGCGGGCAGTAGCGGATGTGCGCGAGGTAATGGGTCCACTCGTAGTGCAGCGCCAGCAGGAAATAGGTGCCCAGCGCGGTGAGCGTCAGGGGCAGCGTGGGCATCACCAGCCACCACAGGCCGACCACCAGCGGCAGGGTCCAGGCATAGGTATGCATGGGGATGAAAACCAGGTCCAGGCGCCACGGATCGGCATGGTGACGCCGGTGATCGCGCGAGACCGCGGGGTCCATGCGCCGGCCGAGGAGGCGGCGTGGGTGCCAGTGCAGGATATGCACGTGGATCAGCCACTCCTGCACCGGCCAGGCGGCGAGGATCAGGGCGGCCACCAGGGCGTCGCCGGGGCTCCAGCCGCCGGCTGCCAGGCGCAGGGGGACCGCGACCAGGACCGCGGCCAGCAGCACCCGGGGACTCGGGTGGCGCAGAAAGGTCCCGAGTGCCCGGCGCAGGGTGGCGGGGGTATCCCCCGGTACGTGGCCGCCCGGCGGTCGCGACATGCGGGCTTGCCGGCCCGTGCCGGTCAAGGCCGCCGCTCCCGGGGCGGTGCCGCCGCGGACAGGGCACGCTTCAGCGCGGCTTCCCCGATGGCGACATGGCGCCGGGCCGCCTCGGCCGCGCCGCGCCCGTCGGCCCGGGCCAGCGCGGCTTGCAGCTTCTCCAGTCCGGCCGTGTCACGAACTTCCCCGGCCATGATCGGACCGACCAGCGACCAGGCCCGGTCGTAGACGCGAGCCAGCGAGTTGAACGCGAGCCGGTAGGCAAGATTGCCGCTGGCGTCGACCAGCTGCTCCCAGAACTCGAAGGCCAGCGCCTGCTGGCGCGGCAGCTCGCCGGTCCAGCGCATCTGCTCGAGGATTCGCCCCAGCGAGCGGGCGAGTTCCGGCCCGGCGCGCTCCGCGACCCGGCGCGCGACGTCGGGCGCCAGCGCGCTGCGCATCTCGATCGCTCCCTCGGCTGCCGCCGGGTCGATGCGGCCGTCGCTCCCGGAGAGCAGCTCGGGAAGCAGCTCCATGCCGGCGCTGTGGCGGTAATCGAGCACCCGCGTCGGGCCACCGTGCGAGATCTTCACGAGGCCCGACTGCTGCAGGCGCTTGAGCCCCTCGCGGACGGCACCGCGGTTGACGCCGAGGCGCTCCCCGAGCGCACGTTCCGACGGCAGCGGCGAGCCCGGGCGCATCTCGCCGCTCAGGATCAGCGCGCGCAGGCGCTGGAACACATCCTGTGACAGGGAATGCCGGTCGATCCTGTCCAGTCCGGGCATGAGCGCTCACCCGCATTGGTGTGAGTGGCTACTGGTCAACTCATCATACCAGTTGCTGCGCAGGATGCCATGTCTGTGCCGGCCCCGCGTCAGGCGGATCGCGTGGCATGCCGGTCCGCGACGGTCACGCATGCCAGCCCGCTGCCGATCAGGGCCAGCCCGAGCATGTTGGTGACGGTGATGCGCTCGCCCAGGAAGATCGCGGCGAAAATCACGCTGGCCAGGGGGACCCCCAGCGTGCCCAGCGAGGTGGTGATCGCCGGCAGGGCCCGGTTGACGGTGGTGATGGCCCAGAAACAGAAGGCGGTGGCGACCAGCCCGTTGTAGGCGAGCACCAGGTCGAGGTTGCGTGACCAGCGGATGGTGTCGCCGTGGTCGACCGCCGCCGCCAGCGGCACCAGGATCAGTGCCGCGATCGAAAGCTGCCACGGGGCCAGCTCGAGCGGCGAGCTTTCCCAGCGATGGTACCGGATCTGGACGATCAGCGCCGCCCAGAGCACGGCCGCCAGCAGCAGCAGGCCGTTGCCGATGACCACGTGCGGGTCGCCCCAGTCGAAACCGAGCGGGTTGAACATCACGGCCACACCTGTCAGCCCCAGCAGGAATCCGGTCAGCTTGAGGCGCCCGAGGCGCTCGCGCAGGAGCAGCACCGCGCCGGGCACGACCCACAGCGAGGTGGTGTAGGCGAGGATCGACGAGCGTCCGGCCGGCACCACCTGCAGGGCGATCGTGACCAGGGCCATGAACCCGGTCATCTGTAGCAGGCCGATGCCGAGCACGATCGGCCAGTCGTTGCGCCGGGGCAGGTGCAGGTTCCCCGTGACCGCGGTGACCACGAACAGGGTCAGGGCGCCCAGCACCACGCGGGCGGCGACCAGGCTCAGCGGGGCGATATAGCCCAGGCCGAACTTCATCACCGGCCAGTTGGCGCCCCAGAACAGGATCACCAGCACCAGCAGGGCGGTCGCGGTACGGCGGGAGACGGTCGGACTGGCGGCGGCATCGGACACGGGCGAATCCTTTCCCGACGGGCACGGGCAGAGAGCGGGCCCTGCCGCGGTGGCGGTCAGGGGGGCGGCCCGCCCGGCGGTCAACGGCAGGGCGCCGGTAGTGTAACAGCTCGCCCCGGGGAAGCCGGCAGCGGCGTCAGTCGCGGTTCACCCGCACGCCCGCGAAGCGATGCTGCCGGTCGAATTCCAGCACCAGGTCGGCCCGTCCGGGCATCTCCTCCAGGATGTGCTGCTGCACCCGGTCGTTGTGACTGAGAAAGCGCTGCAGCTGGGCGTCGGTCATCAGCCGCGTGCCGGCGAGCGACCCGGGATCCGCGCGTGAGACCCCCGCCAGCTCGGCCAGCCGCTCCTCCTGCTCGCGGCGCCACTGGAAGACGTACGCGATGTCAGGGATACGCAGCATCACCAGCACGTCCAGCCGGGCGAACAGCTCCCGGTACTCGTTCGCCAGGACCCCGTTCACGTGGCGCCGCCAACGCCCGTCGGGGTCCTCCTCCGCTTCCAGCCGGTTGACCGGCTCCGCCAGCGCTGCCTCGGACTGGGGGCGCGCGCCCACGCACCAGCCTTCCAGCAGCACCACGTCGACGGGCCCGCGCACGCTGCGCCATTCGCTCTGGGGCAACCGGTCGCTGCGCACCTTGTCGAATACCGGGAGCGCCACGCTCTCGCCCGGGCGGGCCGCGGTGATCCGGTCCAGGATCCGGTGGCCCAGTGCGATGTCATGCGTTCCGGGAACGCTGCGCGTGCCCAGCAGCGGGTGCACGCGGCGCGCCAGGTCCCGCCGTTCCGCCCGGGTGTGGTAGAGATCGTCGATCGACACAATGGCGACCCGAATGCCGAGGCCCTCCTCGAGGATCACCTGCACCAGCGGACAGAG
This sequence comes from Gammaproteobacteria bacterium, assembly GCA_035638775.1. Lineage (GTDB taxonomy): Bacteria > Pseudomonadota > Gammaproteobacteria > UBA5335 > SLRW01 > DASQZJ01. The sequence goes on along the minus strand of DASQZJ010000061.1, from coordinate 102,335 downwards.
CGTGGTCTTGCCCACGCCGGGCGGCCCGTTCACGCCGGCGACCAGCGGGCGCCCCGACTCGCGCATGCGCTCGGCGAGCCACACCGCCAGAGGCACGTAGACGGTGTCCAGCGAGGGCGACAGGTCGGTGCGCACGGCCATGCCGCGCAGTCGTTCCAGGAACGCGGTGCGCACGCTGTCGGCCAGCTGCCTGCGGGCCGCCTCGGGCATGCTCGGGTGGCCCGGCGGCCAGGGAAACACGGGTGCGATCAAGATCGACGCTCCGTACGGGACGGCGCTGCCGCGGATGCGACAGCCGGATTCCTGGTCCCGAATCTACCGCACCAGGCCGGTCGGGGGGTAATGCCCATCGCGGGCGGCAAGGCCCGCCGGCGGAACGTGGTTCGGGCGCGGCGATCTGATACAGTCCCGGCATTCCGTCGGCGCCGGCTCCGGCGCCCGCAGCGAGATCGGGGGTTCGCCATGATCGAGTGGAGCGAGCAGCAGGAAAGTGCGAGACAGGCCTTCAGGGACTTCATCCAGGCCGAGATCGTCCCGCACCTGGACGACCTCGAGCACGGCGACATGCCGCCGTACGAGGTGCTGCGCAAGCTGATCGGGACATTCGGCATCGACGAGATGGCGCGCGACCGCTTCCATCGCCAGCTCGAACGCGGGGACAGCGGCGGGCCGTCCCGCGGCTACGGCGGCGAGGCCGCGGCGGAAGCCGCCGCGCTGCAGACCCTGCTGGTGATCGAGCTGTGTCACTACTGCCCGGGGATGGTCACCGCCATGGGCGTGAGCATGGGCCTGACGGCGAACGCCGTCATGTCCCGGGGCACCCGGTCCCAGAAAGAACGCTGGGCGTTGCCGCTGCTCACCATGGAGAAGATCGGCTCGTGGGCGATCACGGAGCCGGGCTCGGGCTCCGACGCCTTCGGCAGCATGAAGTCCACTGCCCGGCGCACGGACGACGGCGGCTACGTGCTCAACGGCAACAAGACGTTCATCACCAACGGACCGTATGCCGACACCATCGTATTCATCTGCCGCCTGGCCGAGGACGGGGTGGCACCGAAGGACCGCAAGGTGCTCACCTTCGTGCTCGACAGCGGCATGCCCGGCCTCGAGCAGTCGCGGCCCTTCCGCAAGATGGGGATCCACTCCTCGCCCACCGGGGAGCTGTTCCTGCGGGACGTGGAGGTCGGGCCCGAGCGGCTGCTGGGCGAGACCGAGGAGCAGCCGTCGCGTCAGGGGGCAAAGGACACGTTCTCGGCCGAGCGCAGCGGAGTCGCGGCGATGGCCCTGGGCATCGTCGAGCAGTGCCTGGCGCTGTCGCTGCAGTACGCCCGCGAGCGCGTGCAGTTCGGCCGCCCGATCGGCGAGTTTCAGCTGGTCCAGCAAAAGCTGGCGAAGATGGAGGTGGCCCGGACCAATCTGCAGAACATGGTCTTCCGCAACCTGGAGATGCTCGCCGCCGGCCGCCGGCCGACGCTCGCGGAGGCATCGGCGATGAAGCTCTACGCCGCCGGCGCGGCCATGGAGGTCGCGCTGGAAGCGGTACAGGTCCACGGCGGCAACGGCTACATGGCGGAATACCGGGTGGAGCAGCTCTGCCGCGATGCCAAGATCCTGCAGATCTACGGCGGTACCGACGAGATCCAGACCTCGGCGATCGCCCGCGATCTGCTCTCCCGCGCCTGACATGAGCAGCCTGTACCCGGAGATCCCGGTCAACCGCAGCGGCCACCTCCAGGTCAGCGGCGGCCACCGCGTGTACTGGGAGGAGTCGGGCAACCCCGACGGCATCCCCGCGCTGTTCGTGCACGGGGGACCCGGCGGCGGCACCTCGCCGGCGCACCGGCGCTACTTCGACCCGGCCGCCTACCGCATCGTGCTGTTCGACCAGCGCGGTTGCGGCCAGAGCCGGCCCCACGCCTCGCTGGAGCACAACACCACCTGGGACCTGGTCGGGGACATGGAGCGCATCCGCGAGCTGCTCGGCATCGACCGCTGGCTGCTGTTCGGCGGTTCCTGGGGCAGCACGCTCGCGCTGGCGTACGCGCAGGCGCATCCCGGGCGGGTGCGCGCCATGGTGCTGCGGGGCATCTTCATGCTGCGTCCGCGCGAGATCCGCTGGTTCTACCAGTACGGTGCCAGCGAGCTGTTCCCCGAGGCCTGGGAGGACTTCCTCGCGCCCATTCCGGAGGCCGAGCGCGACGATCTGGTACACGCCTATCACCGGCGCCTGACCTCCGACGATCCGCAGGTCCGCGCGCGGGTGGCCGTCGCCTGGAGCGTGTGGGAGGCGCGCACCAGCAAGCTGATCCCCGACACGGGGCTGGTCACCCATCACGGCGGAACGGGGTTCGCCGAAGCCTTCGCCCGGATCGAGTGCCACTACTTCGTCAACGGCGGCTTCCTGTCCGGCCCGGAGCAGCTGCTGGACGGCGCCGTGCGCCTGCGTGACGTCCCGGCAGTCATCGTGCAGGGGCGCTACGATGTCGTCTGCCCGGTGCGGACGGCGTGGGAGCTCCACCGGCGCTGGCCGGAGGCGGAGCTGCGCATCGTGCCGGATGCGGGTCACTCCGCCACCGAGCCCGCCATCGCGGAGCAGCTGGTCGCCGCCACCGACCGCTTCCGCGGCGACTGACGCCCGGCCGGCGGAACGTCGCGTGTCGGACGCGGACAACAGGCTGTTCTACGGCTGGGTGGTGCTGGCCACCCTGAGCCTGGTCTATTTCCTGATGATCGGCACGATCTTCTACGGCTTCGGCGTGGTGCTGGCGCCGATGACCAAGGCGCTCGGCTGGTCGCGCGCCGAGGCGGCGCTGGGCTTCTCCATCATGGGGCTGGGCAGCGGGCTGTTCGGACCGCCGGTGGCGCTGCTGATTCACCGCATCGGCACCCGTGCGACGATCTTCGCCGGCGGATTCGTCAGCGCCGCGGGCGCACTGCTGACCTGGCACAGCTCCAGCCTGGCGACCTTCTATTGCGGGGCCGGCCTGCTGCTGGGGCTGGGCATGTGCATGCAGACCGTGATTCCCGGCACGCACGTGCTGAACCACTGGTTCCACCGTCGCCGCGCGCTGGCGGTGGGCGTGTTCCTTACCTCCGGCGGCATCGGCGCCTTCGTGGCCGCCCCCGCGCTCAACGCCCTGATTGCGCTGACCGGGAGCTGGCGTACGCCCTGGCTGGTGATGGCGGCCGGCTCGATGGCGGCCGCGCTGCTGGCGCTGGCCCTGATCCGCGAGTGGCCCTCGCAGCTCGGACAGCACCCGGACGGCGATCCCGTCGCGCCGGTGGACGAGGACGAGGAAGAGCAGGACCTGACGCCCAGCGGGGCGGTCGCACCCAGCTCCTGGCCGGGGCGCGTGTACCGCACCCGGGTACACTGGGGCGTGCGCGAGGCGCTCGCCACCCCCACCTTCTGGGTGGTGGTATTCGCCGTGGCGATGTCGGTGCAGGGCCTGCAGATCGTCGACAGCCAGGCCGTCCTGCACCTGACCGACATCGGCGTGAGCACGACCCTGGCAGCGGCCGCGCTGGGCATGCAGGGGCTGGTGAGCGCGGCGGGGCGCCTCTGCGCGGGCACCCTGGGGGACCGGATCGATCCGCGCTACCTGCTGGCCGCCGGGCTCGCCAGCGAGCTGGCCGGCGTCGCGGTGCTCAGCTTCGCTACCACGCCGTTGCCGGTGTACGCGTTTGCGGTGCTGTTCGGACTTGGCTGGGGCCTGGCGTTCGTGTCGGGACCGACCCTGCTGGCGAACCTGTTCGGAAGCGAGAACTACGCCAGCCTGTTCGGTATCCAGAGCGCGGTCGTGACCTGTGTCGCGGCGGCCGGGCCGTTCCTTTCCGGGGTGGTCGACGACGCGACGGGCAGTTATGTTGGCGCCTTTCTGGCGTACAGCGCGCTGGCCCTGGTGGCGGCGGGGGTGATCGCGGGGCTGCGCACCCCGCGCCCGGTCGCCGCGGAGCGCTGCTAGGCCGCAAAGCGGAGGGAATGGAAGCGATGGCCCGAATCTACCTGGTGCGCCACGGGCGTGCCGCCGGCGACTGGGGCAGCGCCCGCGACCCCGGCCTCGACGCCACCGGGCGGGAACAGGCGCGGCAAACCGCGCGGCACCTGCGCGGGCTGGGGCCGCTGGACCTGGTCAGCAGTCCGCTGGCGCGGGCACGCGAAACGGCCGATGCGCTCGCCGGCCTGTGGCATGCATCCGTCCGGATCGAGCCCCGGGTGGGCGAGATTCCCTCGCCGGAACCCGGCCTGGCCGAGCGTGCCCGCTGGCTGCGCCGGGTGATGGCCGGACGCTGGCGGGATCTCGACCACGGCCTGCACGACTGGCGCGATGGCGTGGTTTCGGCGCTCGCCGACCTGGCGACGGACAGCGTGGTGTTCACGCACTTCGTGGCGATCAACGCGGCTGTCGGCGTCGCCACCGGCGACGACGGGGTGGTGCTGTTCCGTCCCGACAATGCGTCCGTCACCGTGCTGGAGAACGCATCGGGGGTGCTCACGCTGGTGGAGAAGGGCCGCGAGGCGGAGACCCGCGTGGTCTGATCCCCGGGGGGCCGCCCTGGCCGCGCAGGTGCACCGCCCCGAAGCGATGGTCGCGGCGCAGGCACAGGGTGACGTCCGCGCGCTCCGGAAGCTCCCCGAGCATCCAGCGGGTGAGCCGCTCGTAGTGCATCAGGAAGCGCCGCAGCGCGCGCGCGTCCATGCGGCGCCCGGACGGGAGGGACTGCTCCTGCTGCCGGCGCCAGCGGCGGACACTGTCCCAGTCCGGCACGTGCAGCATCACCAGGCGGTCCAGTCGCCGGAACAGCGCCGCGTACGACCCCGCCAGGGCCGCGTTGACGGCGCCCCGCCAGGTGCCGTCGGGATCCTCGTCCCGTTCCAGTGCATTGATCGCCCGTCGCAGCCGCGCCCCGGGCTCGGGCCGGGCACCGATGCACCAGCCCTCGAACAGCACCAGGTCCACGGGCTCGCGCCGGGTGGGCCACTGCGACTCGGGCAGCCGGTCGTCCAGGCCCTTGTCGAACCGCGGCAGCGACGCGGTCTGCCGGCGCTGGAGCCGGTCGAGCACCGACCGGGCCAGGCCGATTTCGTGGGTGCCGGGTACGCCGCGCGTGGCGAAAAGCGGATGCACGGTCGCGGCGAGGGATTGCCGGGCGGCCCGGCCGAGATAGAAATCGTCCAGGGACAGCAGCGCGGCCTGCCGCCGGAAACCCTCGCGCAGAAGCCAGGCGAGCAGCTCCGCCAGGGTGGTCTTGCCCGAGCCCTGGGCACCGCACAGGCCGATCACGGGCACGCCGTCCGCCGCTTGCGTGACCCGGTCGAGCCAGGCGGCCAGCGGCAGGAGCACCGGTTCGAGGGCGTCGGCGACGGGCCCGTCCAGCCCCGGCGCGGCGAGCCGGTCTGCGAAAGCCGGGCGCAAACGGGCGAGAAGCGAATCGCGGCGGTCGTCGGAAAGCGGCAGTCGCCCGGCGGGCCAGCCGGCGGGCTCACTCATTGCCGCCGCCGCCCACCAGCGACAGTCGCGCCCGTTCCCGCGGATCGTGGGGGGTGCCGCCGAAGTTGAGGCGGTCGTACAGGTCCTGAAGCTCGCGTTCGTCCCAGATGCCGGTCTCCGAGCGCATGAATACCGTGCGCTCGAAGCGTGCCTGTTCGTGCCGCCCGAGCTCGCTCCAGCGGTAACCGAAGACCTCCAGTCGGTCGTCGAGGTACGCGGCGATCGCCGCGAGCCGCTGCTGCCCGTCGATCAGCAGCCCGCTCAGCGGGTGCACTCCGCCGCCCTCGTGGCGCACGCCGTTGACCACGAGCGTGCCCAGGTGCAGGCCCAGCCACGCGGACTCGATGAAGCGCGCGCACTGTTGCGGCGTCCAGACGAGGGGACGCTGCCACGCGGGCAGCGGGAAACCCATGGCATAGCGTGTTGCGGGATGGCCCAGGGTGCGCCAGCGTTGCTCGCGCGACCCGGCGTCCCGCAGGTCGCCGATGGTGCTCTCGAAGCGGCGCGGCCGAAGTATGGGCGCCGGCATCCGGTAGGTCAGAGACATCGCCGGTCCGATCCTCTATGGTGCCCGGGTGACGTTCGGGATCGTTGCGCCCCGCCCGTCGGCGGAATGCGGACAGTATAACGCGGCGGGTCCGGGCCTTCCGGGTGCCGCCACGCGGCAGCCGCATCCGGGCGTCCGGGGCTGGTCGGCAGCATGAGGGATCACGACGAACTGTTCCGGGCCCTGTCCCGTTCGCCATTCCGGCGACGCTTCGTCCTGGGCGGGCGGGAACGGGCCTACGCGGCCGACCGGGGTGTGGACGTGCTGATGGAGCACGCCGCGCGATTCGTGGAGCAGCGGCTCGCGCCGGCGGCGCCCGCCAATGACGGTCGCCAGACGCCGATGCGCAGGCACCCGGTGTTCGTCGCGCAGCACGCCACCGCGACCTGTTGCCGGGGCTGCCTGGCGCGCTGGCACGGCATCCCCGCGCGGCGTGCCCTGACGGGCGGCGAGAAGGCGCACGTGCTGGCGGTGATCCGCCGGTGGCTGGAGGCGCAGGTGCCGCAGCAATGATTCACTCGCCGCCGGTCGCGACCGGGCGTCCGGGATCGCGCACCCACTCGCTCCAGGAACCCGGATACAGGCGCCCGCCCTCCAGTCCCGCCACGCTCATGGCGAGCAGGTTGTGGCAGGCCGTCACGCCGGACCCGCAGTAGGAGACCACCTGCCCCGGAGCGGCCCGGCCGAGCGTGTGCGCCAGCGCGTCGGCCAGCCGGTCCGCCGGCTGCAGGAATCCGCGCCCGTCCAGGTTGTCCGTCCAGGGCCGGTTGCGTGCGCCTGGAATGTGCCCGGCCACGGGGTCGATCGGTTCCCGCTCGCCGCGAAAGCGCTCGGGGCTGCGGGCGTCGAGCAGCAGCCAGCCGGGGTTGCCCGCGCGGGCCTCGATCTCCCCCGCCGTAACCGTCATCGCGGTTCGCGGGGACGCCGACAGCTGCCCCGGCAGCGGGGACGGGATCCCGTCGTCGAGCCGGTATCCGGCGGCCTGCCACGCCCGTATCCCGCCGTCCAGGACGGCCGCGTCCACGTGTCCGAGCCATCGCAGCAGCCACCAGGCCCGGGCGGCGAAGGGCCCGGTGACCTCGTCGTAGCAGACCACCCGGGTGCGGTCACCCACGCCGAGTCGTTCCATGCGCCGGGCGAGGGTCGCCGGCGCGGGCAGCGGATGCCGTCCGGAGCCCCGCGTGACGGGGCCGGACAGGTCCTCCTCCAGGTGCGCATAAACGGCGCCCGGAATGTGGCCGCGCTCGCAGTCGATCCGCCCGGCGCCGGGAGCGTCCAGCCGGAAGCGGCAGTCGAGCACCGCCCATCCGGGGTCGTCCAGGTGCCGGGCGAGACGTTCGACGCCGATCAGGGGGCCGAGACTCATGCCCGGCGGTCCCTGCCCGTCCGGCCTTCCACCAGGTCCGCGAGCTCGCGGCCGGCGATCAGCTCGATGCCGCTGTTCGCGGCCGCCTTGCGGGCCTCGCCGGTGAAGCGCCCGGTGGTCACGATGTAACCGCCGTCGGCCTCCTCGGTGTGGATCGCCTGCAGCAGCTCGGCGACGGGGTTCGCGCCGACGAATTCGGCCCGCCAGTGCCGGAAGGTCACGAGGTAGCGTTTCCCCTCCCGCGCGAGCACCAGCTGCACGGGCCCGGGTCCGGCGTCCCGGTGCGTGACGTGAAAGCCCCGTGCGCCGAAGGCGGCGCCGAGACGATGCCCGAAGGCTTCGTCCTCCATCCGCCGCAGGTTGCGCGGATCCCGTCCGCCGCGCCGGGTCGCGAGCATGGTGACCGTGAGAACCAGCACGAGCGCGCCGGCCCCTACGAGCAATGCATCCAAGTTGGCTTCCCTCCCGAAGTGGCTGTTGCTCCGGATCAGTGTTCGTCCCGCTGCCGGCTGATCGACCAGGTGGAGGCGGCGGTGACCACGGCGCGTCCGCGAGCGTCCGTCACGCCCGCCTCGAGAAAGGCCAGCGAGCGGCTGCGACGCAGCACCCGCGCACCGCCCTCGATCTCGCCGGGGGGCACCGCCCGCAGGTAGGACAGCCGCGTATCCGCGGTCATCGCCCACTCGCCTTCCTCCAGCACGGAACCGACCGCGGTGGCGAGCAGCTCGTCCACGAACACCGCGAGATAGCCTCCCTGCACGGTGCCGAAGGGGTTGAGCACGCGCCCGGGCTGTTGCGCCCACCGCCAGCGGGATTCACCCTCGGCGAAGCGCAGCGGCTGCATGCCCAGGTCCCGGTTGGCGGAGGGATAATCGTCGACCCGGTTCTCGCGGATCAGCCGGTTGATGTCGGCGAGCGGACGGCCGGTTCCCGTTCCGGTCACGGTATCCTCCTGGCGACGTGTCCTTCCCGAGCTTAGCAACCTTCCGGAAGGTTGGCAGCAGCGCGGACGCCGGCATTTTCCGGCACTTGCCGGGAGCGGTATGCTTGACCCTTTTCGCGGAATTCACGAGATGAGCGGAGCGGACCCCCATATCACCGATTTCGACCACGGCATCAGCGCGATCGACACGCAGTACGTGAGGCCCCTGGCCGATGCCAGTCACCTGATCGTCGACGCGGGGGAGGCGGCCTTCGTCGATACCGGCACCAGCTACTCGGTGCCGCTGCTGCTGGCCGCGCTCGAGCGCAAGGGGCTGGCGCGCGAGCAGGTGCGCTACGTCTGCGTCACCCATGTGCATCTGGACCACGCCGGCGGCGCCGGCGAGCTGATGCGGCACCTGCCCCGCGCGACCCTGGTGGCGCACCCGCGCGGCGCCCGGCACATGATCGATCCGTCGAAGCTGATCCGCGGCTCCACGGCCGTGTACGGCGAGGCGGAAATGCAGCGCCTGTACGGCGAGATCCCGCCGGTGCCGGCGGAGCGCGTGCACGAGGTCGCCGACGGCGAGCAGCTGCGGCTGGGCTCGCGGGAACTGGTGTTCCTCGACACCCCGGGCCACGCCTACCACCATTACTCGATCCACGACCCCGATGCGCGGGCGGTGTTCTCCGGCGACACCTTCGGCCTGTCGTACCGCGAGTTCGACACCGCGCGGGGGGAGTTCATCTTCCCCACCACCACGCCCGTGCACTTCGATCCGGCGGCGCTGCACGCGTCCATCGACCGGCTCATGGCGCTGGATCCCGCGGCGGTATTCGTCACCCACTACAGTCGTGTCACCGATCTGGACCGCCTGGCGGCGGAGATGCATCGCGACATCGACGCGCTGGCGGGGATCGCGCGCCGCCATGCGAACGCCGGCGCGCAGCGCCATGCCGGGATTCGCGCGGACATGCGCGCCTACCTGGGGGAGCGGCTGGCGGCGCACGCGTGCCCGCTGTCGGCGGCCGCGGTCGATCGCCTGATGGAAATGGACCTGGACCTCAATACCCAGGGCCTCGAGGTCTGGCTGGACCGTCAGGCCGCCTGAACCCCGGGCCGCGGGCGTATCCGCCGCCGGGCGCCGGAATGGGGCAGGCGCCGTCCGATGCCGGCCTCGCGCGTGCCGGGCCCCGGGGACGGGAATGCGGGATTCCTGATACTGTTGCAGGGAGGCGACCACGGCCGCCGCCCGGCGCGCACCTTGCCCGCATCGGGACCGGCGGGCGGTGTCCCGTGAACAGGCCAACCCGAGGCGCGCTGCAGTATGACCACCGGCTTCATCACCCACCCCGCATGCCGGCAGCACGACATGGGCGAGTTCCATCCGGAGTGTCCGGCGCGCCTGGCGGCGATCGAGGACCAGCTGCTCGCCGCCGGCCTGGACGGCCTGCTCACCCACCTGGAGGCACCGCTGGTGACCCGCGAGCAACTCGAACGGGTGCACCTGCCGGCCTACGTCGACGAAATCGAGCAGCTTGCGCCGCGGCAGGGACACGTCGAGCTGGACCCGGACACCTCGATGAACCCGCATTCGCTGGAGGCGGCCCGCCGCGCCGCGGGGGCGCTGATCCTGGCAACCGACAGCGTGATCGGCGGCGACCTGGACAACGCGTTCTGCAGCGTTCGGCCCCCCGGCCATCACGCCGAGCGCGGGTCGGCGATGGGCTTCTGCCTGTTCAACAACCTCGCCTGCGGCGCGGCCCATGCGCTGGCGTCTCACGGGCTGGAGCGGGTGGTGATTCTCGATTTCGACGTACATCACGGCAACGGCACCGAGCACATCTTCGCCGACGACGACCGGGTGCTGGTCTGCTCGAGCTTCCAGTACCCGTTCTACCCCTTCACGGACCTCTCGCGGACACCCTCGAACGTGGTCACCGTTCCGCTGCACCGGGGCGCCGGCGGCTGGGAGTTCCGGGACGCCGTGACCAGCCTGTGGCTGCCCGCCGTGGAGCGCTTCCGCCCGCAGATGGTGTTCGTCTCCGCCGGTTTCGATGCCCATCGCGAAGACCCGCTGGCCGAGCTCAACCTGGGCGAGCGCGACTACACCTGGGTGAGTCACCAGGTGATGGAGATCGCCCGCCGGTTCGCCGACGGGCGCCTGGTCTCCACCCTGGAAGGCGGCTACAACCTGTCGGCGCTGGGCCGCAGCGTGGTGGCGCACCTGCGGGTCCTGCTGGGGATCGACCCGGGTTGACCGCTCAGTGGGCTCCCCGGCGCGTTCCGGTCGTGAGCGCGAGCCGCCGCAGCAGCCCGGTCGCCAGGGCCAGTGCCCCGAGTGCCGGGAACGCCCAGCGCACCGGCGGGGCGAGAAGGGCCAGGTCGACCACGCACGCCAGCGCGAACACCGAGATCTGCGCCGAAGCCGCGCGGATCCGGTAGCGCCGCAGCCATTCCTCCGGGCGGATGTCCGGCAGCAGCCAGGACTCCAGGTCGCGCACCGCCACGACCGCGGCCACGCCGCCCAGCACCAGCGCCATCGGCGCCGTCGCCGCACCCCGGGGCAGCTGGGCCAGGCCTGCCGCGGCGAGCGCCGCATATCCCGCCAGCAGGAGCACGGCGCCCGCCCAGTCCGCCGGCGCGGCGGAACGGCGGGACCGCTCCGCCGCCCGGCGGTTGCGTGCCGCGCTCAGCAGCAGGTAGCCGGCGAGCATCGCCAGCAGCAGGAGCATCCAGTCGGCGCGCAGGGCGGCGAGCAGCAGGGCCCCCGCGGTGGCGCCGCCCAGGCTGTTGACGTACAGCGTCCGGATCGGCGCGCCGTCGCCCGCCTGGCCGCCGGCCAGCTCAACCGAGCCGGCCACCGCGGCCAGGGCGGCGAAAACCATCGTCAGGGCCAGCAGCACGGAAACCGTATTCATAAAGCAAACCTCTTGTTTGATGTTTACGGCGTAAACTTTATGTACCAATGTTGCTTATGTCAACATTGTTTTCGATGTAAACATTTTGTGCTAGGGTCCGCCGCGGAGGAGGACGTGCCGATGAACAGGGTTCCGGGCAAGAGACGGCAGACGCCGCGGCGCAAGCGCGGCTACCACCACGGCGACCTGCGGCGGGCGCTGCTCGGGGCCGCGCTGGACCTGCTGGCACGCAAGGGTCCGGCGGCGCTCAGCCTGCGCGAGGTCGCGCGCCGGGTGGGGGTCAGCCACGCCGCTCCCTATCGGCACTTCGCCGATCGCGATGCGCTGGTCGCTGCAGTTGCGCAGGAAGGCTTCGAAGAGCTGGCCCGTGCCATGGGGGCGGCAGTCTCGGGACCCGCCGCGCCGCTGGACCGCATGCGGGCAATGGGCCATGCCTACGTCCGCTTCGCCCTGGAGCGACCCGCCCACTTCCGGGTCATGTTCTCGATGGACGCCGATGCGCGTGAGGCCTACCCGGCGCTGGCGCGCGCGGCCGACAACACCTACGACCGGCTGCTGGCCGAGGTCCGCGCCGGACAGCGCGCCGGGATCGTGCGGGACACCGATCCGGAGGCGCTCGCGGACACCGTCTGGGCCGCCGTTCACGGCCTCGCGGTGCTGCTGCTCGACGGCCAGCTGCGGCGTCCCGAAACGGAGCCCGAGACCCGGATCGATCCCATGCTGGACAACCTGCGCATGGGGCTGCTGGCGTGAGGCCCGCCGGCGTTGCGAACGCCATGCCCGCGCCCCGCTTCCGGCCCGAATTGTGTTCAAATCCGGCCCTGCTCTAGAATGGCTGCGTTTGCCGCGCCACACGAGTCCCCGTAACGCCCGCATCCGTCCGTCTTCCGGCAAGGGATTGGAACTGATGAGTCAAGAAACGTCACCGGGCGCGCGTCTGCGCGCGGCCGTGGAAGCCGAGCACCCCCTCCAGGTCGTCGGCACCATCAACGCCTACTCCGCCCTGCTCGCCGAGCGCAGCGGCTTCCGCGCCATCTACCTCTCCGGCGCCGGGGTCGCGAACGCGTCCTACGGCCTGCCCGACCTCGGCCTGACCACCCTGAACGACGTCTGCGAGGACGTCCGCCGGATCGCCGGGGCCACCGATCTTCCGCTGCTGGTGGATGCCGATACCGGCTGGGGGCAGGCGTTCATGATCGCGCGCAGCGTCCGCGAGCTGGGTCGCGCGGGCGCGGCGGGGCTGCACCTGGAAGACCAGGTCCAGGCCAAGCGCTGCGGTCACCGGCCGGGCAAGGCGCTGGTGTCGCCGGACGAGATGTGCGACCGCATCCGGGCCGCGGTGGACGGTCGCGAGGACAGCCGGTTCGTGATCATGGCGCGCACCGACGCGCAGGCGAGCGAAGGCGCGCAGGCCGCGATCGACCGCGCCCGCGCCTACGCAGGGGCCGGCGCCGACATGATCTTCGCCGAGGCCCTGCATACGCTGGACGAATACCGTGCCTTCACCGACGCGCTGGATGTGCCGGTGCTGGCCAACATCACCGAGTTCGGGCGCACCCCGCTGTTCACCGTCTCCGAGCTGGGGGACGCCGGCGTGCGCCTGGTGCTGTACCCGCTTTCCGCGTTCCGCGCCATGAGCGCCGCCGCGCTCGCCGTCTACGGTGCGATCCGCGAGCAGGGCACGCAGAAGGACGTGATCGATCGCATGCAGACGCGGGACGAGCTCTACGAAGTACTTGGGTATCACGACTACGAACGCAAACTGGACGAACTGTTTGCGAAGGAGGGAAACCAATGAGCGCGAAGAATCCCGGCGCCGGCCTGCGGGGCATCTCGGCGGGTGAAACGTCGATCGCCACCGTGGGCAAGGAAGGCAGCGGCCTCACCTACCGCGGCTACGACATCAAGGACCTGTCCGGCAAGGCGCGCTTCGAAGAGGTCGCCTGCCTCCTGCTGGAGGGCAAGCTGCCGAACCGCTCGGAGCTGGAGGCCTACCAGGCACGCATGAAGAAGCTCCGGGGCCTGCCGCAGGCGCTGCGCGACGTGCTGGAGCGCATCCCCGCCGATGCCCATCCCATGGACGTGATGCGCACCGGCTGCTCGATGCTGGGCACCCTGGAGCCGGAGCGCAGCTTCGAGCAGCAGCGTGACGTCGCCGACCGGCTGCTGGCCGCGTTCCCCTCCATCCTGATGTACTGGTACCACTACGCCAGCAGCGGCAAGCGCATCGACACCGACACGGACGACGAGTCCATCGGCGGGCATTTCCTGCACCTGCTGCACGGCGAGGCGCCCTCGGACCTGCACCGCGAGGCGATGGACACCTCTCTGATCCTGTACGCGGAGCACGAGTTCAATGCCTCGACCTTCACCGCCCGCGTGTGTGCGGCGACGCTGTCCGATTTCTATTCCTGCATCACCGGCGCCATCGGGACCCTGCGCGGCCCGCTGCACGGCGGCGCCAACGAGGCGGCGATGGAGCTGATCGAGCGCTTCAGCAGCGCCGAGGATGCGGTCACCGGCCTGAAGGGCATGCTGGAGCGCAAGGAAAAGATCATGGGCTTCGGCCACGCCATCTACAAGACGCACGACCCGCGCAACGAGGTGATCAAGTCGTGGGCGCAACGCCTTTCCGAGGCGACCGGAGACCCGGACAAGCTGTTCGCCATATCGGAGGCGGTCGAGAAGACCATGTGGGACGAGAAGAAGCTGTTCCCCAACCTCGACTTCTACAGCGCCTCTGCCTATCACTTCATGGGCATCCCGACGCCGCTGTTCACGCCGATCTTCGTCATGTCCCGGGTGACCGGCTGGGCCGCGCACGTGATGGAGCAGCGCGCCAACAACCGCCTGATCCGCCCGAGCGCCGACTACGTCGGTCCGGAGAAGCAGGACTGGGTACCGATCGAGCAGCGCACCTGACGCGGCGCACCTGTCCCGGGGCGGCCCCGCGGCCGCCCCGCCCCGAATCCCAAGCCATTCGAGGAATCCGCAATGTCCGGAGACGCCGTCCGTTCCGCCAAGCGACCGGAGCCTGACAAGGTCCTGGTCGATATCGCCGACTACGTCCTGGGATACGACGTCACCCGCAGTCCCGAGGCCATGGAAACGGCCCGCTACGTGATGATGGACACCCTGGGCTGCGGCCTGCTGGCCCTGTCCTACCCCGCCTGCACCAAGCTGCTGGGGCCGGTTGTCCCGGGCGCCGCCATGCCGGGGGGCGTGAAGGTTCCGGGTACCCCGTACGAGCTGGACCCGGTGCAGGGCGCTTTCAACATCGGTGCCATGATCCGCTGGCTGGACTACAACGACACCTGGCTGGCGGCCGAGTGGGGCCATCCCTCGGACAACATGGGCGGCATCCTGGCCGGCGCGGATTACCTCAGCCGGCGCAACGTCGCGGCGGGCAGGCAGCCGCTGACCGTCGCCGAGGTGCTCAAGGGCATGATCAAGGCCCACGAGATCCAGGGCGTGATCGCGCTGGAGAACAGCTTCAACCGCGTCGGCCTGGATCACGTGCTGCTGGTGCGCGTGGCCACCGCGGCGGTGGTCACCGCGATGCTCGGCGGCACCCGCGACGAGGTGATCAACGCGGTTTCCAACGCCTTCATCGACGGCGGTGCCCTGCGCACCTACCGCCACGCCCCCAATACCGGCTCGCGCAAGAGCTGGGCCGCCGGCGATGCCACCAGCCGCGGCGTGCGCCTGGCGCTGATGGCGCTGCGCGGCGAGATGGGCTACCCGTCCGCGCTGACAGCGAAGGGCTGGGGCTTCCAGGACGTCCTCTTCAAGGGCAACGACCTCGCCTTCAGCCAGGGCTACGGCACCTACGTGATGGAGAACGTGCTGCTGAAGATCTCCTTCCCCGCCGAGTTCCACGCCCAGACCGCCGTCGAGGCAGCGATGCAGCTCCACCCGCAGGTGCGCGACCGCCTCGACGAGATCGACCGCATCCGGATCGAGACCCAGGAGGCGGGCGTGCGCATCATCGACAAGACCGGTCCGCTGGACAATCCCGCCGACCGGGACCACTGCATCCAGTACATGACCGCGGTGCCGCTGATCTTCGGCCGGCTCACGGCGGACGACTACGAGGACGAGGTGGCCGGCGACCCGCGCATCGACGCGCTGCGCGAGAAGATGGAAGTGGTCGAGAACAAGCAGTTCAGCAAGAATTACCTGGACCCGGAAAAGCGCTCCATCGGCAATGCCGTGCAGGTGTTCTTCAAGGATGGCAGCAAGACCGACAACGTCGTGGTCGAGTACCCCATCGGCCACCGCCGCCGCCGCAAGGAAGGCATCCCGGTTCTGATCGACAAGTTCCAGCGCAACCTCGCCACGAAGCTCTCGCCCAAGCAGCGGGAGAGGATCAGCGGGCTGTGCGAGGACCAGCGGACGCTGGAAGGAGTGCCGGTGAACGAGTTCATGGATCTGTTCGTGGTGTGACCCTCCGGGCGGTGGCCGCAGGGTTGCGGCCACCGCCCGGGGTCAGTTTTAAGTTATTAAGTTGTTAGGTTTTAAGAAAGAGGGGCGTTCCTGCTCCGTTCGCCCGGATTGCCGGGACTGCGCGCATCGCACCGCGCCCGGAAACGATGCCTGAAGCGGATCCGGGGCAGCGTCTTCCCCTTAAAACTTAACAGCTCGAGTACTCGTACTCGCGTCATCCCCCCCCGCGATCGACCGCCCGGCAATCCGCCCGGAAAGCACGCATCCCCCGAGAAACGTCCCCTCGAGGGCGCGCAACCCGTGCATTCCCCCGCCGCCGAAGCCGGCGGCCTCCCCGACCGCGTAGAGGCCCGGGATCGGGGCCCCCGCCGTGTCCAGCACCCGGCTCTGCAGATCCGTGCGGATGCCGCCCAGGCTCTTGCGGCTGACGATGAACTCGCGGATCGCGATCAAGGGTCCCGCGCGGGGATCGAGAAGCTTCTGGTACTTGCACAGCCGCATGCGGTCGCCGCGGTAGCGCCGGGCCTGCGCCAGCCGGCGCAGCTGGTCGTCGTTGTGGAAGGTCCGGCCGCGATCGAGGTGCTCGTCCCACTGGCGCAGTCCGCGTTCCAGGACCTGCGGGTCGACATCGTCACTGCCCGTCAGGGTGTTCATCCGTTGCGCGAGCTCAGCCGGGGTGTCGGCGCTGACGAAGTCGATGCAGTTTTCGAGCATGTCGTCGACCAGCGCCGGGTTGCCCAACAGGATGGTGCGCGCGAAGGCCAGGCGGCGGCGGTGGCGGATGGCGGGGTTGTGCTCCGAGCCGGAGATCGCGAATTCGCGCACCGCGATGCGCCGGTTGAGCACCTGCCAGGAGTACTGCCCGGGCTCGCGGCAGATCCGGGTGATCAGCTCGCGGGTATCGAAGCCGCTGATCAGGGGCTCGGGCCCGATGCGCTCCCCGCGGCTGTTGAGCCACAGGGCGGACCGGCACGGCACCAGCGAGAGGCCGTGCCCGGGACGGGTCGGCGCGGGGTGGTGGACGCCCGCGGCGTAATTCCACATCCGGTCGAGGTGCGTGACGCTCCCCCCGCGGCGCTCGACCGCGCGGTGCAGCGTGCCGTCCGCGAAGCGGTGCGCACCGTTCAGGATCACCGCGGGCGGCGACGACCAGTCGCCGTGCCAGTGCCGGCGCACCTGTCCGAGGTCGCCGTTGATGCCGCCCGTGGCGACGATGACCGCGCCGGCGCTCGCCTCGAACTCCCCGCCGTCGCCCTCGCAGCGCCCGCGGCAGCCGTCGATGCAGCCGGCGGAGGTCGTCAGCTCCTCCACCCGGTGCCCGAACAGCGTCGTGACGGCGTCGGCACGTGGATGGCGACGCAGGCGGGCCACCAGCGTATCGGCGAGGAACCGCCCGGTGCCCCAGACCATGTGGAAGCGTGGCACCGAGTTGCCGGGCCGGTACTGGCCCCGCTCCACCCAGTTCACCACCGGCAGGAAGCGGATGCCCCGGGCCCTCAGCCAGCGGTAGACCTGATCGGTGCAGCGCTCGACGTAGGCCCGGCCCCAGGCGCGGGGCCATTCCTCGCCGGGCCCGTACTCGGCGAACGACTGCCAGTCGCGCCAGGCGAGATCCGGGCTGTCGCGAAAGCGTCCCCGGCGCTGTTCCGGGGTGTCCACGAAGAACATGCCGCCGAAGGCTTCCCGGGCCAGCCCGCCGAATCCCTCCGGCGCATCGCGGTCGAGCATCAGGATCCGGCCGCCGAAGCCGCGATCGAGCAGCTCGAGAGCGACCGTCACGCCGGCGATTCCTCCGCCGACGATCAGCACGTCGGCCTGGTAGTGCTGCGCCATGGCAAGCCTCCCCGGCGGGGTCTCGGGAGCCCCGTAGTCGTTCACCCTATGCTGGCAGCGGCTCCCGCCATTTGATCTGCCTCAAGGCGCGGGCATCCGATGTCGGCCATGCTGCCAGCCGGATCCGACCGCAACCGACGGGAGCCCTGATGGACCCCTTTCCCCATTACTACGAGGTGGCGGCCCGCGGCGAGATGCAGGGACATGTGCGGGTGACAAGCGCGGGAGCCGGCGGGCTCGAAACGGCAGCGCCGGCCCAGTTCGGCGGCCCGGGCGATCACTGGTCGCCGGAAACCCTGCTGCTGGCCGCGGTCGCCGACTGCTTTGTCCTCTCCTTCCGCGGCGTTGCGCGGGCCGCGCGCCTGCCGTGGCAGGAGCTCGCCTGCCACGTCGAGGGCACGCTGGAGCGAACCGGCGGCGTGACACGCTTCACCGTGCTCCGGGTGCGTCCGCGCCTGGTGCTGGCGGACGGCGGCAGCCGGGAACGCGCCCTGGAGTGCCTGGACCGGACCAAGCGCTCGTGCCTGATCGCGAATTCGCTGCAGGCCGAGGTGATCCTGGTGCCGGAGGTGATCGCGGCCCCCGGTCCGGAGCGCTCTGCCGCCGCCGGCGGCTAGGCTCCCAGCCAGTCCGCGGCCCGGCCGAGCACGTCGCCGCACCGTCCCTCGACCCGGAAGTCGAGCTCCCCGTCGGCGCGGGTACGCCCCAGGTTGACCGCCGCCAGCGGGACGCCGCTGCGGGTCGCGGCGCGGGCGAAGCGGTATCCGGACCAGACCATGAGCGACGAGCCGGCGACCAGCAGGCCGTCGGCCTCGTCCATCCACGCCATGGCGCGCGCGAGCCGGTCGCGCGGCACGTTCTCGCCGAAGAACACCACGTCCGGCTTGAGCGTGCCGCCGCAGCCATCGCAGCCGGGCACCCGGAAGCCGCCGAAGTCCACCCCCTCCAGGTCCGCGTCCCCGTCGGGCGCGGTGCCCGCCGCCAGCTCCGCCCAGCCGGGGTTGCGCGCGAGCAGCGCCTGCTGGAACACCTCCCGTGCGTGCAGCTGCCCGCACTCCAGGCAGCGGACCCGGTCCAGACGGCCGTGCAGGTCCAGCACCTCGGCCGCACCCGCCTTCTGGTGCAGACCGTCCACGTTCTGGGTGATGATCCGGCGCGCCAGGCCGGCCCGATGCAGGCGCGCCAGCGCTTCGTGGGCCCGGTTGGGGCGCGCCTCCCGCACGCGCCGCCAGCCGACCGTGCTGCGCGCCCAGTAGCGCCGTCGCGCGAGGTCGCTGCGCAGGAATTCCTGCAGCTGGATCGGCCGGCGGCGCTTCCAGCTCCCCTCGGCGTTGCGGTAATCGGGGATCCCGGACTCGGTGCTGCAGCCGGCGCCGGTGAGCACCAGCAGCCGGCGGCAGCGCTCGATGAACGCGATCAGGCGGTGGATTCCCTCCGGCCCGTCCGACAGCGGGCCGGCGGCGGAAGAATCCCCCGATGCTCCGCTTGCGGGCGAGGCTGCGGGCTGCATGGTCCCGTCATTCTACTATGGTCCGCCGGACGTCCGAAGGCCGCGGCTGCGCGGGTGACGTCGGGCACGTATAGTGGAAGCCCAGGGACGAAAGACACAGGGAGGCTGATCCTTGCCCGATATCGACCAGCGCCTGATCGCCGGCGTGCGCACCGTGGTCGCGGTGTTCCGCGAGTTCGAGCAGGCGGCGCGCGGCTCCAGCATGAGCGTGGCCCAGTACCGGATCCTGCTGTTCCTGCGCAAGGGACCGAAGCGGGCCGGCCAGCTCGCGTGGGAGGCCTCGGTGCGCAAGCCGTCCATCACGCCCGTGATCGCCACGCTGGAAAAGAACGGGTGGGTGCGACGCGAGGCCGATCCGGAGGACCGTCGCAGCTCGCGCCTGACCATCAGCGCCGAGGGCCTGGAGCAGATGCGCCGGTTCGAGGGCCGGCTGGCGCGCGTGATCGACCGGGCGCTCACCGGTCCGGAGCGCGAGCGGATCCTGGACGACCTCGACATGCTGCATCACCTGCTCGCGGCGACCAAGGAGGAGCGGTTCCGCCGCCTGGAGCAGGAGATCCTTGACGGCAACGGCGCCGGGAGTAAAAGTCAGGGAGCCTAATCAATAGCCGGACCGGGAGGGATGGGCCTCTCCGGCAGGGTCCTGAGCGGGTTCGCATGGCACGCATTCACGCCTACACTCCCTTCGGTGACGCCGTCCGCGGTGCGCTGGAGGAAGCCTTTCCGGACCGCGAGGTCGTCTGCTGGTCGCATCCGGCGGAGCTCATCGACGGCCTGCCCGAAGTGGAGCACCTGCTGGCCCTGAACCCGCCGGACGGCCACTGGGCAGATGCCCGCCGGCTGCGCCTGCTGCACAGCTTCGGTGCCGGGATCGATCACCTGCTGCCGCTGGATGACCTGCCGCCGGGCGTGGCGGTCGCCAATGCGGCGGGCCTGGTGGCCGAGCCCATGAGCGAGCTGGCGCTGGCGCTGGCAATGATGCTGCGCAAGCGGGTGAACGTCGCGCTGAGCGACCAGCGTCGGCACCGCTGGCACCGCTACACCCCCCCGACCGTGGACGGATCGATCCTGGGCGTGCTGGGCCTCGGCCACATCGGGTCGGCGCTGGCGCGCCGGGCGCACGCGGCCGGAATGCGGGTGATCGGCACGCGGCGCAGGCCGGCGCCGGTGGCGTGCGTGGAAGAGGTGTTCCCACCCCGCGAGACGGCCGAGGTGCTGGCCCGCGCCGACGTCGCGGTCTGCCTGCTGCCGCTCACGCGCGAGACGCGGGGCCTGCTGGATGCGGCCATGCTCGCGCATCTGCGCCCCGAAGCGTGCCTGATCAACCTGGGGCGCGGCGGCATCGTGGACGAGCGGGCGCTCGCCGACATGCTGCGCGGGGGACGCCTGTCGGGGGCCGCGCTGGACGTGTTCGAGGCGGAGCCGCAGCCGCCCGACAGCCCGCTCTGGGACGTTCCCAACCTGGTGATGACACCGCACGTGGGCGGTGCCTACCCACGCTACATGCCCGACATCGCGCGCCTGTTCGCCGACAATGTGCGACGCGTCGAGGCCGGCCGGATGCCGCTGACCCCGGTGAATCCCGTGCGCGGCTACTGAACAGGGCCGGGAGCGTTCGGGCGGAACGCGACGCGGCGCCCGGTCCGCCGGCCGTCCGGATCGCACCCGTGCGCCCGGCCCGCGGGCGTGCCAACCCGACAGGAGACGGACTGCATGAAACTCGAAAAGCCCAGGATCCCGCCGCTCACCGACGCCGAGCTGGACGCGCCCGCCCGCGCGGCCCTGAAGACGGTCACCCGCCGGGACGGGAGCATTTTCAACATCTTCCGGACGTTCGCGCGCAACCCCGAGGCCACCGAAGCCTTCCTGGCCTGGGGCAACTACATCCTGTCGCGTTCCTCGCTGCCGGCGCGGGACCGCGAGATCCTGATCCTGCGCACCGGCCGGCTGTGGCAGGCCGAGTACGAGTGGGCCCAGCATCGTCGCATCGGCCTGCACGTGGGCCTGACGGAAGACGAGATCCGCGATCTGGAGCGCCCGCAGCCGTCCGGTCGATGGTCCGCGCACGAGCGGGCCCTGATCGCGGCCGCCGACGAGCTGTGCCGTGACGCCTTCGTCAGCGACGCCACCTGGAGGGAGCTCGCCCGCGAGCTCGACGAGCGGGGGCTGATGGACCTGGTGTTCACGGTCGGTCAGTACACCCAGGTGTGCATGATCCTGAACAGCTTCGGGGTCCCGCTGGACGAAGGTCTGACGGGGTTCGGGTCATGAGACTGGAGGGGCGCACCGCGGTCGTCGTGGGAGCCGGCCAGACCCCCGGCGAGACCGTCGGCAACGGCCGCGCCACCGCGCTGCTGTTCGCCCGCGAGGGGGCGCACGTGCTGTGTGTGGACCGGGATCCGGCTTCGGCCCGGGAGACCGCGGCCATGATCCGGCGGGACGGTGGCCGGGCCGCGGCCCACGAAACGGACATCCGACACGAGGACCAGTGCCGCGGGATGATCGAGCAGGCGGTGGCCGTGCTCGGCCGTCTCGACATCCTGCACAACAACGTCGGCATCGGGACCGGGGACGCACCGGTGGACCGGCTCGAGGAGGCATCCTGGGACCTGATCATGGAGGTCAATCTCAAGGGCATGTGGCTGACCGTCAAGCACGCCCTGCCGGTGATGCGGGCCCAGAAGAGCGGCGTGATCGTCAACATCTCCTCGCTGGCGGCGATCGCCCCGGCGGGGATCACCGCCTACGAGCTGTCCAAGGCGGCGGTGAACAAGCTGACCCGCACCGTCGCCGCGTCGAATGCGCGTTACGGCATCCGTTGCAACGCGATCATGCCCGGGCTCATGGACACGCCGATGGCCGTGGAGGGCATCGCCGCGCGCCGTGGCGAGTCGCCCGACAAGGTACGCGAGGCGCGCAACGCCCGCGTGCCGCTGGGCGGCAGGATGGGGACCGCGTGGGACACCGCCTACGCGGCGCTGTTCCTGGCTTCCGAGGAGGCGCGCTTCGTCACGGGCGCGATCCTGCCGGTGGACGGCGGCATGTCGACGCGCGTCGGATAGGCTCGGGCACGACAGGCAATCACCGAATCGCGGAGGAGGATCATGCAGAGCTGGCAGATCGGTGACGTCAGGGTCACCAAGGTGGTCGAGATGGAAGTGGCCGGGGGCACCGAGTTCATCCTTCCCCAGGCGACACCGGACGCGGTGCGCGACATGCAGTGGATGCGGCCGCACTTCATGGACGACCGCGGCCGCCTGATCATGAGCGTGCACGCCCTGCTGGTGGAGACGCCGGCGATGCGGATCGTGGTCGACACCTGCATCGGCAACGACAAGCCGCGGCGCATCCCGGGCTGGAACATGTTGCAGAAGCCGTTCCTGCGGGACATGCAGCAGGCGGGCTATCCGCCGGCCTCGATCGATGCCGTGCTGTGCACCCACCTGCACGTCGACCACGTGGGCTGGAACACCATGTGGAACGGCGAGCGCTGGGTGCCCACGTTTCCGTCCGCCCGCTACCTGATGGCGGCTTCGGAGTTCGAGTACTGGCGGGCACAGGAGGAAGACGCGGAGCAGCGCACCGTGTTCGCCGACTCGGTCGCACCGGTGTTCGACGCCGGGCTGGTCGACCTCGTGGAGACCGACCACGCCCTGTGCGATGAGGTCAGCCTGCTGCCGACGCCGGGCCATACGCCGGCGCACTGCAGCGTGCTGATCCGCTCCCGCGGGGAGCACGCGCTGATCACCGGCGATTTCGCCCACCACCCGTGCCAGATGGCACGCCTGGACTGGAGCAGCACCGCCGACCACGACGCGAAAGCCGCCGCGCGCACGCGCCGCAGCGTATTCGAGCGATTCGCCGACACCCCGACGCTGATCATCGGCACTCACTTCGCCGGCGCCACGGCCGGACACCTGCTGCGCGACGGCGACGCCTACCGCCTGGCGGCGGACGCTTGACGCCGACCACGGCCGGCGTTAGTAGTTAGAGGTACTAACGAACCGAGGGGGTGCGCCATGGCGTACGACTGCGACCTGGTGATCCGAGGCGGCACCGTGGTGGACGGCTCCGGCGGCGAGCCCTTCACCGCGGACGTAGCCGTGAGTGGCGGGAAGATCGCCGCGGTCGGCAGGGTGCCGCAGCGGGGACGCGAGGAGCTCGACGCCGCCGGCCTGCTGGTCACGCCGGGCTTCGTCGACATCCACACGCATTACGATGGCCAGGCGACCTGGGACCAGCGGCTCGCGCCATCCTCCTGCAACGGGGTGACCACCGCCGTGATGGGCAACTGCGGGGTCGGCTTCGCGCCGGTGCAGCGCTCCCACCACGACCTGCTGATCGAGCTGATGGAAGGCGTCGAGGACATCCCGGGCGCAGCCCTGCACGAGGGGCTGTCCTGGGAATGGGAGAGCTTCGGCGACTACCTCGACGCCCTGGACCGGCGGCCGCACGACATCGACCTGTGCGCGCAGTTGCCGCACGGCGCCCTGCGCGTCTACGTGATGGGCGAGCGCGGCGCGGAGGGGGAGGCCGCCACGCCGGAAGAGATCGAAACCATGGGCCGCCTGGCCGCCGGCGCGATGCGCGACGGCGCCCTGGGCTTCTCCTCCTCGCGAACGGTGCGCCACCGCACCAGCCGCGGCGCTCCCACGCCGACCCTCACCGCGGCGGAGGACGAGCTCACCGGGATCGCGGACGCCATCGGCGCGACCGGGCGGGGGGTGCTGCAGGTGATCTCCGACTTCCGGGATCTCGACGGCGAGTTCGGGATCTTCCGCCGGATGGTCGAACGCTCCGGTCGCCCGCTGAGCATTTCCCTGTCCCAGGCCGACGCGAAGCCGGACATGTGGCGCGAGCTGCTGGAACGGATCGAGGCCGCCTCCGACGCCGGGCTGCCGATGAAGGGGCAGGTCTGCGGCCGTCCCATCGGCACCCTGCTCGGGCTGCAGGGATCGCTGAACCCCTTCATGGCCCATCCGTCGTACCGGGCCATCGCACGGCTGCCGCTGGAGGAGAAGGTGCGCACGATGCGCGATCCCGCCTTCCGGGAGCGCCTGCTGGCCGAGGAGCCCGCCACCGACAACCCGATGGTGCGCTACATCACCGGCAGCTGGCAGAAGCTGTTCCAGCTGGGCGATCCGCCCGACTACGAGCCGCCGCCGGAGCGGAGCGTCGCGGCGCGGGCGCAGCGCGAGGGACGCCGGCCCGAAGAGCTGGCCTACGATCTCCTGCTCGAGCGCGACGGCCGGGAGCTGCTGTACTTCCCGCTGTTCAACTACACCGAGTTCAATCTCGACAATGCCCGCCGGATGATGCTGCACCGGGACACGGTGCTGGGCCTGGGGGACGGCGGCGCCCACGTGGGCGCCATCTGCGACGCCAGCTTCCCGACCTACATGCTCACCCACTGGGGCCGGGACCGGAACCGCGGCGAGCGCCTGGAGCTGTCCTGGATCGTGCGCAGCCAGACGCGCGCCACGGCCGAGGCAGTGGGCCTGCTGGACCGGGGCCTGCTCGCCCGGGGGATGAAGGCCGACATCAACCTGGTCGACTTCCAGCGGCTGCGGCTGCATCCGCCGCGCATGGCCTACGACCTGCCCACCGGCGGCCGCCGCCTGCTGCAGGAGGCCGACGGCTACGTGGCGACCGTGGTCGGCGGCGAGGTCACCTACCGCGACGGGCGCTCCACGGGGGCATTGCCCGGGCGGGTGGTGCGGGGGGGCCGGCCGTCTCCGGCCGCCGCCTGAGACGATCGGAACCGGAGGGGGCGAGATGACGCCGGAAGAGCTGGAGCCGCTGGAGCGGCACGCGGAATGGCGGGCGGACGACGTCGCGGCGAGTGACGAGTGGATCTGGGAGCTGTCCGATGCCGAGCTCGGCGAGCTCGAGGCGGCCCTGGCACATGCCCGCGGGCGCCGGAACGACGTGCTCCAGGTGACCCGGGAGGATTTCCCGCTGCCGATCCTGGGGCCGCGACTGGCGCGGCTCGAGGAAGAGCTGATCGACGGTCGCGGCTTCGCCTTGCTGCGCGGGCTGCCGGTCGACCGCTGGGGCGAGGAGGAAGCCTCGATGGTCTACTGGGGCATCGGTACGCACCTCGGCCGGCCCTGGCCGCAGAACCGCCATGGCCATCTGCTGGGGGACGTGACCGATCACGGGCGCAAGCCCGGGGACCCCGAGGCCCGTGGCTACGAGCTGGGCGGGGTGCCGCTGCCCTATCATTCCGACGGCTCCGACCTGGTCGGCCTGCTGTGCCTGCGCCAGGCGCGCAGCGGCGGCACCAGCACCATCGCCAACGCGGTGGCGGTGCACAACGAGATGGTCCGGCGGCGCCCCGACCTGGCCGCGCTGCTGTACCGGGCGATGCCCTACGACTACCGTGGCGAGGAAGCGTCCGGAAGCCGTCCGTTCTACTTCGTGCCGGTGTTCACCCGCCAGGGGGACCGCCTGTTCGTGCGCTACATCCGTCCCTACATCGAGTCGGCGATGCGCCACCCGGATGCGCCGCGCCTGCCGGGCGCGGTGCGCGAGGCCTTCGACCTGGTCGACGCGCTCACCGCGGACCCGGATTTCAACGTCTACATGGATTTCCGCCCGGGAGACATGCAGTTCATCAACAACTACCATGTGCTGCACGGGCGCACGGCCTACGAGGACCACCCGGAGCCGCATCGCAAGCGTCACCTGAAGCGGCTCTGGCTGGAGACGCGGCGCCTGCGCGAGCGACCGGAGCACTTCCGGCCGCGACGCTCGGCACAGCACTGGTGGACGCGGGCCGCCGGAGCCGGCTGAAACCCCGTCCCGCGCTCCGGGCCCGGGGCCCGAACGGCCCGCCACCGTCTCCCCGCTCCCCGGCACGGTCCCGCCCGTCGCGCCCTCGCTCCGCATGGTCACAGAGGAGCAGCCGCATGAAATACATCGAGGCCGGCAGCCGGCGGATCCCGGCGCTGGGATTCGGCACCTTCCGGCTGGACTCCGCGGATGCCTACCGCATGGTCCGCGCGGTCCTGGACATGGGCTACCGTCACATCGACACCGCGCAGATGTACGGCAACGAGGAGGCGGTGGGCCGTGCCATCGCCGAATCGGCCGTGGCGCGCGAAGACGTGTTCCTGACCACCAAGGTCTGGCCGGACCGTTTCCGTGACGGCGACCTGCAGGCCTCGGTGGACCGCAGCCTGGAGCGCCTGGACATGGATCAGGTCGACCTGCTGCTGCTGCACTGGCCCAATCCGGAGGTGCCGCTGTCGGAAACCCTGGACGCGCTGCAGGAGGTGCGCCGCGACGGGCGGGCCCGCGACATCGGCGTGAGCAATTTCCCCAATGCGCTGCTGCGGCAGGCGCTGGAGCATTGCGGCCGGGGCACGCTGCTGACCAACCAGGTCGAGTACCACGTGTTCCTGAGCCAGCGCGAGGTGCTGCGGCAGGTGCGCGAGGCCGGAATGTTCCTGACCGCGTACTGCCCGCTGGCGCAGGGGCGGGTGGTCGGCAACGCCGTGCTCGCGGAGATCGGTCGGCGCCATGGCAAGAACGAGGCGCAGGTCGCGCTGCGCTGGCTGATGCAGCAGGGCGTGGCGGCCGTCCCGCGCACGCGCCGGGAGTCCAACGCCCGCGCCAACCTGGACATCTTCGACTTCGAGCTCCCGGATGCCGACATGCGGCGGATCGACGGCGAACTGCAGGGCGACGGGCGGATGGTCGACCCCGGCCTGGCGCCGGCCTGGGACCGGCCCTGAGAGCGGCTCTCGCGACACCGGGGCGGTTGAGCCGGGAGAGCGGTTGCGGTATCAAGTGGAAGCGGGGCCGTGCCATGTCGCACGGCCCGGCTTGTGTCGGAAATAACATGACGTGAGATACGCGACCGACGCCGGTTCCGTCGCGCGCGCCGGCCCGGGGCGGCACCCGCGGGACACGCGTCCGTCACGCGCCCGTGACAGGCTGCAGGGAGGTCGCCGGAGCAACGGGGAGCGTGAACCGCATTGATCACACGGGGCAGAAAACCTCCGGCAGAGCCCGCGGGCTGGGATACCGACGCGCTGCAACTGCGGGGCTTCGCGCGCACCGTATCCGAGATCGAGTGGCTGCTGCTGCTGCTGATCCTGTTCTACCTGCTGGTGGCGCAGCCCGGCGCGCATGTGCGCACGCTGCTGCTGGCAGGTTCGGCCGCCTTCGGGACATTCGTCGCCGGCTTCCACTACCTGAACTCCTTCCGCATCAGCCGGCGCTGGAAGCTGGCGGTGGAGACCTGGGTGATGATCGGCTTCACCACCTGGGTGCTGTGGTACACCGGCCGGGCGGACAGCCCGCTGCTGAACATGTACCTGCTGGTGATCGTGATCAGCGCGCTCACCCTGGGCAAGCTGGCCACGCTGCTGGAAGTGGCGATGATCTCCGCCTGCTACCTGTACCTGGACGTGACCCAGCACGGTCTCGCCGCGTTCGGCAGCGCGCAGCTGGTCAGCACCGCCTCGCGCCTCGTGCCCTTCCTGCTGGTGGCCTACCTCACCACGATGCTGGCCGACGACATCCACTTTGCCAACCGGCGCCTGCGCGAGCTGGCCCGCACCGACCACCTGACGGGCCTGTACAACATGCGCACCTTCATCGCCATCGCCGACAAGCTCTATGCCCAGGCCCTGCGCAAGTCCACGCCCTTCTCGGTGCTGATGCTCGACGCGGACGACCTCAAGCAAATCAACGACCGGTACGGCCACGAGACCGGCAACGCCCTGATCTCGACCATCGCCGATACGGTCCGGCGGAACCTGCGCGCGAGCGACGTCTTCGCCCGCTATGGCGGCGACGAGTTCGCGGCGTTCCTGCCGGAGACCGACAGCCGGGGGGCGATGCGGCTCGCCGAGCGCATCCGGGAGCATCTGGTCGGCCGCAGCGTGACGCTGCCGCCGGGCAGCGTCCAGGTGACCGTCGGCCTGAGCATCGGCATCGCCAGCTACCCGGCCCACGGAACCTCCGTGCTGGACCTGATCAACAAGGCTGACCGCGCCATGTACGCCAGCAAGCAGGCCGGCAAGAACCGGGTCACCGTCTATGCCGGCGCCGACCGGATCGCGGCCGGCTGACCCCCTCCCGGGCGGCGGTCGCGACCGCCCGGCATGTGGCAGAATCCCGCCATGAGCACACCCCCCCGTGAGCCTCTCGACGCGCTGCTGGCGCGGGGCCTGGATCGCATGCATGCGACCCTGGCGAAAGCCCGGCGCGAGGCGCTGGTCGACTATCTCCTGGAGCTCGCCCGCTGGAACCGGGCATTCAACCTGACCGCGGTTCGCGATCCCGTCGACATGGTGCCGCGGCACCTGCTCGACAGCCTGGCCGTGCTGCCGTGGGTCCGGCCGGGCCGCCTGCTCGACGTGGGCAGCGGCGCCGGCCTGCCCGGGCTGGTCCTGGCCATCGCGCGCCCCGACCTGGAAGTGGTGCTGCTCGACAGCAACGGCAAGCGCGTGCGCTTCCTGCGCCACGTGTTGCTGGCGCTGGAGATCGCCAACGCGAGCGCGGTGCAGGCGCGGGTCGAGGACTACCCCGCGCAGCGAAGCTTTGATACCGTGATCAGCCGGGCCTTCTCCACGCTGGATCAGATGCTCGAGCTGTCGGCTCCGCTGCTGGCCGAAGACGGCGTGTTCCTTGCCATGAAGGGCAGTCGGCCGGAACGCGAGCTGGCCGCGGTTCCCGACGGCTGGGAGGCGGCCGGCATACACTCGGTGCAGGTCCCCGGCCTCGGGGCGCAGCGCCACGTGGTGGAACTGAAGCGGCAGCGTGTCGCCGGCCGCGCAGGACGGACCTGAAGCCGATGGGCAAGATCATCGCCGTAGCCAATCAGAAGGGTGGCGTGGGCAAGACCACCACCAGCGTGAACCTGGCGGCCTCCCTCGCGGCGACCCGCACGGGGGTGCTGCTGGTCGACATGGACCCCCAGGGCAACGCCACCATGGGCTGCGGCGTCGACAAGCACGGCGTCGCTCTGAGCGGTTGCGAGGTGCTGCTCGGCGAGAACCCCATCCGCGAGGCGATGCTCTGGACGGAGGGTGCGCATCCGTTCGCGGTGCTGCCCGGCAACGGCGACCTGACGGCGGCCGAGATCAGCCTGATGAGCATGCCCGACCGGGAGCGCCGGCTGCGTCAGGCCCTGCAGGGCGTGCGCGACGACTTCGACTACGTCATCATCGACTGTCCGCCGGCGCTGAACATGCTGACCATCAACGCGCTGGCCGCCGCGGACGGTCTGCTGATCCCGATGCAGTGCGAGTACTACGCCCTGGAGGGCCTCTCGGCGCTGCTCAACACGGTCGACCGGGTGCGCCGCCAGGTGAATCCGGACCTGGACATCGCGGGCCTGCTGCGGACCATGTTCGATCCGCGCAACAGGCTCTCCGGGGAGGTGTCGGCACAGCTGACCGAGCACTTCGGGGACAAGGTCTACCGCACGGTGATCCCGCGCAACGTGCGGCTCGCCGAGGCGCCGAGCTACGGCATGCCGGCCCTGCAGTACGACAGGTCCTCCCGCGGCGCCCTGGCGCACCTGGCCCTGGCGGGAGAGATCCTGCGGCGCGACGGCCGGCGGGCCCCCGCCGCCGCGCTGCGTTGACCCGCATCCCACTGGCAATAACCGGCGCGGTCCGGCACACGGGTACCTGACATGGCAGCAAAGAAACGCGGACTCGGGCGCGGCCTCGACGCGCTGCTCGGCGGCGACGAGACCGCTCCCGCACAACCGGGCGGCACGCAGGATTCGCTGCGCCATCTCGGCGTCGAGGTGATCCGGCGCAGCCGCTACCAGCCGCGCGAGAACTTCGACTCCGAGTCGCTGCGCGAGCTGGCCGATTCGATCCGCTCCCAGGGCGTGGTCCAGCCGGTGGTGGTGCGCCCGCTGGACGAGGGCGGCTACGAGCTGATCGCCGGCGAGCGGCGCTGGCGCGCGGCCCAGCTGGCCGGCCTGCGGGAGATCCCCGTGGTGGTGCGGGAGGTGCCCGAGCAGGCGGCCATGGCGATGGCGCTGATCGAGAACATCCAGCGCGAGGACCTCAATCCACTGGAGGAGGCCCGTGCGCTGGACCGCCTGAAGAACGAATTCGGCCTGACCCACCAGGAGGTTGCCGACGCCGTGGGACGCTCGCGCGCCGCGGTCAGCAACCTGCTGCGGCTGATCGAGCTGACCGACGAGGTCAAGGCGCACGTGGAGGCGGGCGCGCTGGAGATGGGCCATGCGCGCGCCCTGCTCGCGCTGAAGGACGCGGAGCAGTCGGAAGCCGCGCGCGAGGTGGTGGCGCGCGGGCTCTCGGTGCGCGAGACCGAGAACCTGGTGCGCCGCTGGGAGACCCGCAAGGCCCGCAAGCGGTCGACGCCCCGGCCGGATCCGGACATCCAGCGCCTCCAGGACGACCTCTCGCAGCGCCTCGGCGCCAGCGTCAGCATCAAGGACACCGGCGGTCGCGGCCGGGTCGTGATCCAGTACCATTCACTGGACGAGCTGGACGGCATACTGGGCCGGATTCATTGATCCCGTGGGGCGCATCGCCTACCCTGCGCCGCGTTGACCGGGAATACCCGAGTCTATATACTTCCGCGCTCTATGCCGCATGGCGCCACGGTATAACCGTCGCGCGGCAGGGGGACGCGCGGCCGATTACCCGCCGGGTACGGAGAATCCATGGGCCGGGGTATCGTTTCCAGAGTTCTTCTGGGCCAATGCGCGGTGACCTGTGTCTGCGCGAGCGCGGGACTCGCCGCGTCCGGTCCGAGAACAGCCGTGGCGGCGCTTGCAGGCGGCGGCATTAGCGTAGTTTCGGGGCTTTCATTCGCGGTCAAGATGTTTGCGCCAGGGCCAGGGGCCGGCGCGAAGCGTCTGCTGCGGGCGTTTTACGCGGGCGTTCTGATCAAGTACCTGGTCGCGGCCGCGCTGTTCGTGCTGGCGTTGCGGTTCCTGCCCGACCAGTTCGGGGCGGTTCTGGGGACGTTCGTGGCCACGCTCGCCGTGTACTGGTTGGCCCTGCTCTGGCGTACGGATGACCTGAAACCAAACTGAACCGACGGGATACAGGCATGGCTGCGGGATCGGAACACGCACACGGCGCAACCGAGTACATCCATCACCACCTGACCTACCTGCAGTACGGGCACGGTTTCATGTCGGTCCACCTGGATACGCTCCTGGTGTCGATCGGGCTCGGTGTCCTCTTCCTGGGCGTGTTCTACGCCGCCGCACGCCGGGCGACCTCCGGCGTCCCCGGAAAGTTCCAGGCGTTCATCGAGATGATCATCGAGTTCGTGGACACCTCGGTGCGCGAGACCTTCGACGGCGACAACCCGCTGATCGCACCGCTGGCCCTGACGATCTTCATCTGGGTGTTCCTGATGAACTTCATGGACCTGCTGCCGGTCGACGCGTTCCCGCTCGCGGCCAAGGCGATGGGGGTGCCGTACCTGCGGATCGTGCCCAGCAACGACCTCAACGGCACGTTCGGCCTGTCCTTTTCGGTGTTCATCCTGATCCTCTACTACAGCTTCAAGATGAAGGGCCCCGGGGGTTACGTGAAGGAGTTCCTGACCCATCCCTTCGGCTGGTTCGCGTTCCCCTTCAACGCCATCCTGAATTTCGTGGAGCTGGTCGCCAAGCCGATCTCGCTGTCGCTGCGACTGTTCGGAAACATGTACGCGGGCGAGCTGATCTTCGTCCTGGTGGCGCTGCTGCCGTGGTGGATGCAATGGACCATCGGCGGCGCCTGGGCGATTTTCCACCTGCTGGTGGTTATCCTGCAGGCGTTCATCTTCATGATGCTGACGATCGTGTATCTCAGCATGGCCCACGAGACGCCGCACTAGGCCCCGACTTTCAAGCAACCCCTGTCCTGAACCGGGAGGAATGATGGAACTGGCAAGCCTTATCGCACAGGTACAAGGATCCACCGCGGTCGCGGTCGGCATTCTGATCGGGGGCGGCGCCCTCGGCACGGGTGTCGGCTTCGGCATCCTGGGTGGCAAGTTTCTGGAAGGCATCGCGCGTCAGCCGGAGATGGCCGGGATGCTCACCACGCGCATGTTCCTGGTGGCCGGCCTGCTCGACGCGGTGGCCATGATCGGCGTCGGTATCGCGCTGTTCCTGACCTTCGCGAACCCGTTCCTGACCGCCGTGAGGACCGCCGTCGGCGGCTGAGCCGGGATCCGGCCGAAGGTGACGCTGTAACGGAGGCAGCACCATGAATATCGACCTGACCCTGCTGGGGGAAATGCTGACCTTCATGGTCCTGGTGGTGGTCACGATGAAGTACATCTGGCCGCCGCTGACCGAGGCGATCCGCGATCGCCAGGCCCGGATCAGCGACGGCCTCGCCGCCGCGGAACGCGGTCAGCAGCAGCTCGAGCAGGCGCGGGAAGACGCCGAGAAGATCCTGCAGGAAGCCCGCGAGCAGGCGTCCGAGATCCTCGCGCAGGCCAACAAGCGCCACAGCGAAATGCTGGAGAAGTCCAGGGAGGACGCCCGGGCCGAGGGCGAGCGGCTGGTGGAGGCCGCTCGCGCGGAGATCCAGCAGGAGGTGGTGCGGGCCCGCGAGACGCTGCGGGCGGAACTCGGCAACCTGGTGATCGACGGCGCCGAGCGCGTGCTGGCGCGGGAGATCGACAGCAAGGCGCACAATGACCTGGTCGACGAACTGGTCGAGCAGATCTAGCGGGAGAGGACTCGATGGCGGAACTGACCACCCTCGCACGACCCTACGCGAAGGCCGTGTTTGATCTGGCGCGCGACGACGACAGCCTGCCGGCCTGGTCGGAGTGCCTGGAACGGCTCGCGGCCGTCGTGAGCAACGAGGAAGTGCAACAGGTGATCGAGAGCCCCCGCGTTCCCGCCGACCAGATCGTGGAGCTGGTGCTCGAGGCGGCCGGCGCCGAGTCGATGGGCGATGCGGGGCGTAACCTGGTCCGGCTTCTGGCAGCGAACCGGCGGCTGTCGCTGGTTCCCGCGATGGCCGGGTTGTACGAGGAAATGCGCGCCGAGGCGGAAGGCACGGTCGACGTGGAAGTGGTTTCCGCCAAGCCCCTCACCGACGAGCAGCAGGACAAGATCGAGCGCGCACTGGCCGGGCGCCTGGGCAAGAAGGTCCGGCTGCACAACCGGGTCGACGAGGAGATGCTCGGCGGCGCCGTGATCCACGCGGGCGACGTCGTCATCGACGGCTCGGTGCAGGCGAAGCTGGGCAGGCTCGCCAGCGCACTGGTTCATTGACGAGGTAGCAAGATGCAACTCAATCCTTCCGAAATCAGCGACCTGATCCGGCAGCGCATACAGAATTTCGAGGCCGTGGCCGAGGCCCGCTCCGAGGGGACCGTGGTGAGCGTGGCGGACGGCATCTGCCGCATCCACGGCCTGGCGGACGCGATGCAGGGCGAGATGCTGGAGTTCCCCGGCGATACTTTCGGCCTGGCGCTCAACCTCGAGCGCGACTCGGTCGGTGCGGTGGTGCTGGGCGAGTACGAGCACATCAGCGAGGGCGACACGGTCAAGTGCACCGGCCGCATCCTGGAGGTGCCGGTGGGAGAAGGGTTGCTCGGCCGTGTCGTGGACGCTCTGGGCAACCCGATCGACGGCAAGGGGGACCTCGACGTCACGCAGACCTCGCCGATCGAAAAGGTGGCGCCGGGGGTGATCACGCGGCAGTCGGTGGCGCAGCCGGTGCAGACCGGCCTGAAGGCCATCGACTCCATGGTTCCCATCGGGCGCGGCCAGCGTGAGCTGATCATCGGTGACCGCCAGACCGGCAAGACCGCGGTGGCCATCGACGCCATCATCAACCAGCGCGACACCGACGTGAAGTGCATCTACGTCGCCGTCGGCCAGAAGGCGTCCAGCGTCGCCAACGTGGTGCGGATGCTGGAGCAGTACGGTGCGATGGAGCACACCATCGTGGTGGCCGCCACCGCGTCCGATCCCGCGGCGCAGCAGTTCATCGCTCCCTACGCCGGCTGCGCCATGGGCGAGTATTTCCGCGACCGGGGCCAGGACGCGCTGATCATCTACGACGACCTCACCAAGCAGGCCTGGGCCTACCGCCAGGTGTCGCTGCTGCTGCGGCGGCCGCCGGGACGCGAGGCCTACCCGGGCGACGTGTTCTACCTCCATTCGCGCCTGCTCGAGCGCGCCGCGCGCATCAACGCCGAGGAGGTCGAGCGGCGTACCGACGGCGAGGTGAAGGGACGCACGGGCTCGCTTACCGCGCTGCCGATTATCGAGACCCAGGCGGGCGACGTGTCGGCGTTCATCCCGACCAACGTGATCTCGATCACCGACGGCCAGATCTTCCTCGAGACCGACCTGTTCAACGCCGGCATCCGGCCGGCCATCAACGCCGGCATCTCGGTGTCCCGCGTCGGCGGCTCGGCGCAGACCAAGATCATCAAGAAGCTCGGCAGCGGCGTGCGCCTGGCGCTGGCCCAGTACCGCGAGCTGGCGGCCTTCGCCCAGTTCGCCTCGGACCTCGACGAGGCCACCCGGCGCCAGCTCGAGCGCGGCGAGCGCATCACCGAGCTGATGAAGCAGAAGCAGTACTCGCCGCTGAGCGTGGCCGAGATGGCCTTCGCGCTGTTCGCCGGCAACGAGGGCTACCTCGACGACATCGACGTCAGGAAGGTGGTCGATTTCGAGGCCGCGCTGATGGACTACCTGCGCTCGGAGCAGAAAGAGCTGCTGCAGCAGATCGACGAGTCCGGCGACTACAACGACGAGATCGAGTCGCAGATGCGCAAGGCGCTCGACAGTTTCAAGGCCAACAGCACCTGGTAGGCGGTGTCACCGGAGCTTCAGGTACAGGCATAAGCTATGGCGGGCGCGAAAGAGATACGGACCCAGATCCGGAGCATCCAGAACACGCAGAAGATCACCAAGGCCATGGAGATGGTGGCGGCGAGCAAGATGCGTCGCGCGCAGGAGCGGATGCAGGCGTCCCGCCCCTATGCCGATCGTATCCGGCAGGTGATCGGGCACCTGGCCGGGGCGAACCCCTCCTATCGGCACGCATTCCTGCAGGAGCGCGAGCCCCGGCGGGTCGGCTTCATCATCGTCTCCACCGACCGCGGGCTGTGCGGCGGGCTGAACAACAACCTGTTCAAGGTCGCCGTGCGCCGGATGAAGGAGTGGTCCGACCAGGGCGTGGAGATCGAGATGGCCGTGCTCGGCGCCAAGGCCGTTGGCTTCTTCCAGCGGCACGGCGGGCGCGTGGTGGCCAAGGCAAGCGGGCTCGGCGACACGCCGCACCTGGAGGACCTGATCGGCACCGTCAAGGTGATGCTCGACGCGTACTCCGAGGGTGAGCTGGACCGGCTGTTCGTGTGCCACAACGATTTCATCAACACCATGTCGCAGCAGGTCACGGTGCGCCAGATCCTCCCGGTGGAAAAGCTCGAGGAGGAACAGATGCTGGAGCACTGGGACTACATCTACGAGCCGGGCTCCGAGGAGCTGCTCGACGACATGCTGATGCGCTACATCGAGGCGCAGGTCTACCAGGGCGTGGTCGAGAACGTGGCCTGCGAGATGGCGGCCCGGATGGTGGCCATGAAGAGCGCCTCGGACAACGCCCAGAACATCATCGACGAGCTCCAGCTGGCCTACAACAAGGCGCGGCAGGCGGCGATCACGCAGGAGCTGTCCGAGATCGTGGCCGGGGCGTCGGCCGTCTAGCGCGGCGCGCCGGGCAGGAAACCGCTTTGAAATCAGATCCCGTCGCGGCGCGCCGCCGTAGCGGGTGTCCGAAGGCTAGGGGAACCGAAGCATGAGCTCTGGAAAGATTGTTCAGATCATTGGCGCGGTGGTCGACGTCGAGTTTCCGCGTGGCGCCATCCCGAACATCCACGACGCCGTCGTGGTCGACGAGGCGGGACTGACGCTCGAGGTTCAGCAGCAGCTCGGTGACGGGGTCGTGCGCTGCATCGCCATGGGCACCACCGACGGGCTCAAGCGCAACGCGGCGGTGACCAGCACCGGCAAACCCATCTCGGTGCCGGTGGGCCCGAAGACCCTGGGACGCATCATGGACGTGCTGGGGCGGCCCGTGGACGAGGCCGGCGACATCGGCGCCGGGGAGACCTGGGCGATTCATCGCGATCCGCCCGCGTACGAGGACCAGGCGGGCGGCCAGGAGCTGCTCGAGACGGGCATCAAGGTCATCGACCTGCTGTGTCCCTTCGCCAAGGGCGGCAAGGTCGGCCTGTTCGGCGGCGCCGGCGTGGGCAAGACCGTCAACATGATGGAGCTGATCAACAACATCGCCAAGGCCCACTCGGGCCTGTCGGTGTTCGCCGGCGTGGGCGAGCGCACCCGCGAGGGCAACGACTTCTACCACGAGATGAAGGAGTCCAACGTCCTCGACAAGGTGGCGATGGTCTACGGCCAGATGAACGAGCCGCCGGGCAACCGCCTGCGCGTGGCGCTGACCGGGCTGACCATGGCGGAGTACTTCCGCGACGAGGGACGTGACGTGCTGATGTTCATCGACAACATCTACCGTTACACCCTGGCGGGCACCGAGGTCTCCGCGCTGCTGGGCCGCATGCCCTCGGCGGTCGGCTATCAGCCGACCCTGGCGGAGGAGATGGGCGTCCTGCAGGAGCGCATCACCTCCACGCGCAAGGGCTCCATCACCTCGGTGCAGGCGGTGTACGTGCCGGCCGACGACCTCACCGACCCTTCGCCGGCGACCACCTTCGCCCACCTCGACGCCACCGTCGTGCTGGCGCGCTCCATCGCGGAGCTGGGCATCTACCCGGCGGTGGACCCGCTGGACTCCACTTCCCGCCAGCTCGATCCGCAGATCGTGGGCCAGGAGCATTACGACATCGCGCGCGGCGTGCAGAACGTGCTGCAGCGCTACAAGGAGCTGCGCGACATCATCGCGATCCTGGGCATGGACGAGCTGTCCGAGGAGGACAAGCTCACCGTGGCGCGGGCGCGCAAGATCCAGCGCTACCTGTCGCAGCCGTTCTTCGTCGCGGAGGTGTTCACCCAGCAGCCGGGCAAGTACGTGGCACTGAAGGACACCATCGCCGGCTTCAAGGCGATCCTGGACGGCGAGTACGACCACCTGCCCGAGCAGGCGTTCTACATGGTCGGCTCCATCGAGGAAGCCGCGGAAAAGGCGAAGAACCTCTGACGCCGCGAACGCGGGGATACCGAGCAGATGAGCAAGATCCAGGTCGATATCGTCAGTGCCGAGGGCGAGATCCATGCCGGCGAGGCCGACATGGTCTTCGCCCCTGCGGTCGAGGGCGAGGTGGGCATCGCCCCCCGCCATGCGCCGCTGCTGACGAAGCTGCGCCCCGGCGAGGTCCGGGTGCACAACGAGGGCGAGGACGAGCAGTCGTACTACGTCTCCGGCGGCATCCTGGAGGTGCAGCCGCACAAGGTGATGGTGCTGGCCGATACCGCGTTCCGGGCGCGTGACATCGACGAGGCGGCCGCCCAGGAAGCCAAGCGCCAGGCCGAGGAGGCGCTGGCCTCGCAGCAGGCGGAACTCGACTATGCCAAGGTGCAGGCGGAGCTGGCCGAAGCGGTGGCCAAGCTGCGCGCCCTGGAGCGCCTGCGGCGCACCGGCCGCCGCTGAGCTCCCCCGGGACCGCTCCGGCGCTCGCCGCGCGGCCCGCCGATGCGGGGCGTCCCGGCGATCCCGCTCCCTGTCGGCCGGGAACCGATCCGCTATAATCACCGTGTCTTTGGTACCTGTCCGGCAACGCGGGAGGGTCTCCCTGTCATGCCCCTGAGCGTCGTCATCCTGGCCGCGGGCAAGGGCACGCGCATGCGTTCCGACCTGCCCAAGGTGCTGCAGCCGCTGGCCGGGCGCCCCCTGCTTCAGCACGTGGTCGATACCGCCGCCCGGCTCGAGCCCGCTCGACTGCGGGCGGTCGTGGGCCACGGCGCCGACCGGGTGCGGGAGACCATCACCGGACCGGGGCTGGAGTGGATCGTGCAGGCCGAGCAGCTCGGCACCGGCCACGCCGTGCTGCAGGCGCTGCCCGGGCTGGACGATGCCGACTCCGTGCTGGTGCTCTACGGCGACGTTCCCCTGGTGCGCGAGGAGACCATGCGGGGCCTGGCCGCGTGGGCACGGGAGGGTGCCCTGGCGCTGCTGGGCGCCGAGCTGGACGACCCGGACGGCTACGGCCGCATCCTGCGCGACGACGGGGGTCGGGTGGCCGGGATCGTCGAGGAAAAGGACGCCACCGCCGCCCAGCGGGGCATCCGGGAGATCAACACGGGCTTGATGGCCGGGCCCGCCGGGCAGCTGCGGCGCTGGCTGGAGCGGGTGGGCAACGACAATGCCCAGGGCGAGTACTATCTCACGGACGTGGCGGCGATGGCCCGCCGTGACGGCTGCCCGCTGGAAGCGGTGGCCGCAACCGATCCGGACGAGATCCTCGGGGTCAACGACCGCGTCCAGCTGGCGCACCTGGAGCGGGTCTTCCAGCGACGTCAGGCACGGGCGCTGATGCGCGCCGGGGTGCTGCTGCTGGATCCCGAGCGCTTCGACCTGCGCGGGCGCCTGGAAACCGGGCGGGACGTGACCATCGACGTCAATGCCGTATTCGAGGGCGAGGTCGTGCTGGGTGACGGGGTTCGCGTCGGGCCCAACTGCCACCTGCGCGACTGTCGGCTGGGGAACGGCGTCGAGCTGTTGCCCAACACGGTGGTGGACGGTGCCACCGTCGGCACCGGGGCGCGGCTCGGGCCGTTCTCGCGGATCCGGCCGGGCACCGAGCTGGCGGACGGCACGCACATCGGCAATTTCGTGGAAATCAAGCAGAGCCGCGTGGGCACCGGCAGCAAGATCAACCACCTGAGCTATGTCGGGGATACCGAGATGGGCCGCGGGGTGAACATCGGGGCCGGCACCATTACCTGCAACTACGACGGCGTGCACAAGCACCGGACCGAGATCGGCGACGACGCCTTCGTCGGCTCGGGCACGGAGCTGGTCGCCCCCGTCCGCGTCGGTGCCGGCGCCACCATCGGGGCGGGCTCGACCATCAGCAAGGATGCGCCGGAAGGCCAGCTGACGGTGGGCCGCGCCCGGCAGACCACGGTGCCGGGCTGGAAACGCCCGGACCGGAAACGCTAAGCGTCAGGGAAGATGCAGCCATGTGCGGAATCGTCGGTGCAGTCGCGCAACGCAACGTCACGCCCATCCTGCTGGAGGGTATCCGGCGCCTCGAGTACCGGGGCTACGACTCAGCCGGCATAGCGGTCATCACCCCGGACGACGGGCTGGAGCGCCGGCGCACGGTAGGCAAGGTCCAGGCCCTGGCCGAGGCGCTGGAGGAGCAGCCGCTGGCCGGACAGGTGGGCCTGGCCCATACCCGCTGGGCGACCCACGGCACCCCCTGCGAGCGCAACGCGCATCCCCATCTCTCGGGCGATTCCCTGGCCGTGGTGCACAACGGCATTATCGAGAACCACGCCGAACTGCGCTCCGAGCTGGAGGCGGAAGGCTACGAGCTCGCCTCGGAGACCGACACCGAGGTGCTCGCCCACGAGATCCACTCCCGGCTGGCACGCACCGGCGACCCGCTGCGTGCGGTCCAGGCCGCGGTGGCCCGGCTGCGCGGCGCCTATGCGCTCGCGGTGGTGGACCGGCACTTCCCCGACCGGCTCGTGGTGGCACGCCTGGGCAGCCCGCTGGTGCTGGGGGTGGGCATCGGGGAGCATTTCGTCGCCTCCGACGCGGCCGCGCTGCTGCCGGTCACGCAGCGTTTCGTGTTCCTGCAGGAAGGGGACATCGCCGAAATACGGCGCGACGGCTACCGGATCCTCGACCGCGAGGGGCGGGAGGTCGAGCGGCCGGTCCGGACCAGCAAGCTGGCGGCGGACTCGGTCGAGCGCGGCCAGTACCGCCACTACATGCTCAAGGAGATCCATGAGCAGCCGCGCGCCATGGCCGAGACCCTGGAGGGACGCCTGGCCGACGGGCACGTGCTGGACGCGGCGTTCGGCATGGATGCCGGAAAGCTGCTCGACGCGGTACGGTGCGTGCACATCGTCGCCTGCGGCACCAGCTACCATGCCGCCATGGTCGGCCGCTACTGGATCGAATCGCTGGCCGGACTGCCCTGCAGCGTCGAGATCGCCAGCGAGTATCGTTACCGCCATCCGGTGGTGCCGGAAGGCACCCTGTTCGTGACCCTGTCACAGTCCGGGGAGACCGCCGACACGCTGGCGGCGCTGCGGGAGTCACGCCGGCTCGGTTATCTGGGCAGCCTCGCCGTGTGCAACGTTCCCGAGAGCTCCCTGGTGCGCGAGTCGGACCTGGTGCTGATGACCCGCGCCGGCCCGGAGATCGGCGTCGCGTCGACCAAGGCGTTCACCACCCAGCTGGTGTCCCTGATGCTGCTCACGCTGGCGCTGGGGCGCCGTCACGGGCTCGATACGGCGCGCCAGGCGCAGATCGTGCGCGACCTCGAGCAGGCACCGGGGCTGGTGGAGCAGGCGCTCGGGCTGGACGACCGGATCGCGAAGCTCGCGGACGATTTCGCCGACAAGCAGCACGCGCTGTTCCTCGGGCGCGGCGTCGAGTACCCGATCGCCATGGAAGGGGCGCTCAAGCTCAAGGAAATCTCCTACATCCATGCCGAGGCCTACGCCGCCGGGGAGCTCAAGCACGGGCCACTGGCGCTGGTGGACGAAAGCATGCCGGTGGTCGCCGTGGCCCCGAACGACGAGCTTCTGGAGAAGCTCCTTTCCAACCTGCAGGAGGTACGGGCGCGCGGCGGGCGCCTGTACGTGTTCGCCGATCCGGGCGTCCGGCTGCAGGAGGACGAGAGCGTGCGGGTGCTGCCGATGCCCACCGATCACAATGCGCTCACGCCGGTGATCTACACCATCCCCCTGCAGCTGCTCGCCTATCACGTGGCGGTGCTCAAGGGGACCGACGTCGACCAGCCGCGCAACCTGGCCAAGTCGGTCACGGTCGAGTAGGCGACCGGCGGCCGGCCCCGCCATCCCCTGCGGGCGCGGCGACCCTCGCGCCGGGGCGCCGGTTTCCCATACACTCCGCTGAGCATGCGTCACGTTGCGGGAGGCCGGTGATGAGCTTCGCGGAATACCAGTTCGGCATCTACCTGAAGGGGCTGGAGGGCGAAACGCCGTCGCTGCCGATGCGGGTCGACCAGCTCGAGCAGGCCGCGCGGGAAGCGCTGGACGAGAAGGCCTACTGGTATGTCGCCGGGGGCGCGGGCGATGACAGCATGCGCGCCAACCGTGAGGCGTTCTACCGCTGGCGCATCCTGCCCCGGATGCTGCGTGACGTGGCTTCCCGCGACCTTTCGCTGGAACTGCTGGGGCAGTCGCTGGCCGCGCCCCTGCTGCTGGCACCGATCGGCGTCCAGGAGATCGTTCATCCGGAGGCGGAGCTGGCGGTGGCGCGTGCCGCGGCCGCGCTCGGTATCCCGATGGTGCTGTCCACCGTCTCCTCGGTGCCCATGGAGCGCGTCGGCGAAATCATGGGAGAGG
Source organism: Gammaproteobacteria bacterium (assembly GCA_035638775.1). Lineage (GTDB taxonomy): Bacteria > Pseudomonadota > Gammaproteobacteria > UBA5335 > SLRW01 > DASQZJ01. Next base: position 60,794 of record DASQZJ010000061.1, on the reverse strand, counting down.
TCCCGCACTGGTTCCAGCTCTACTGGCCGCGCGATCGCGAGATCACACGAAGCTTTCTGCGGCGGGCGGAGTCGGCCGGCTTCGGCGCCCTGGTGGTGACCCTGGACACGCGCTTCCTGGCATGGCGCGAGCGGGACCTGCAGCAGGCCTTCCTGCCGTTCCTGCGGGGACAGGGCCTGGCCAACTACGCCACGGATCCGGTGTTCCGGGATGGCCTGGCAAGCCCTCCGGAAGAGGACATGGGCCCGGCGATCGAGCGCTGGAGCGCGATTTACTCCGATCCGTCGCAGACCTGGGACGACCTGGCGTTCCTGCGGGACAGCACGCGCCTGCCGATCGTGCTCAAGGGTATCCTGCATCCGGAAGACGCGGTGCGGGCCGCGGATCTCGGCATGGACGCCCTGATCGTCTCGAACCACGGCGGCCGCCAGGTCGAGGGTGCCGTGGCGGCGCTGGACGCATTGGCGGAAGTCTCTTGCGCGGTCGGCGACCGTCTCCCGCTGCTGTTCGACAGCGGCATCCGGCACGGCGGGGATATCCTCAAGGCACTGGCGCTCGGCGCCCGCGCCGTGCTGCTGGGGCGACCCTATATCTGGGGCCTGGCGCTCGCTGGCCAGGACGGGGTGCGCGAGGTGCTCCAGCGGTTGCTGGCGGATCTCGACCTGAATCTTGCGCTGAGCGGCTGTCGCACGCTCGCGGAGGTCAACCGGGGGTTGCTGCGGCAGGCCTGACCGGTGATCGCGGGGCCCCCCTTTGGAGGATGGCGCCGCCCTCCTCGGCCGGCGAAAATGGACGGGCCCCGGCCCGGCGGGGATTCCGGATGCCGGGGGCGCCCGAGCGCGGGGGGCTACAAGCAAGAATACGAACGGGGCGGCGACGCCGTCCGCGGGGTTCATGGAGGCGGCCGCCCCGGGGTAGCCGCAGGGTCACGCAAACGTGCTTTCCAATTCCATCGGGCGAGAGCTGGGCAAGATCGCGCGCCACGTGGCGCTGTGCGCCGCCGTGCTGGCGCTCGCGCTGGCGCTGCTGCCGTCCGTGGCGGACGCGACGTCCACGATCCACGAGGTCGCCGACTACAGTGCCTACGGGATCCTGGGGGTCGCTCTGGTCATGGCCTGGCATTTCAACCGCAGCCACCCCGCGCTGATCGCCGCGGTCCTGATCCTGTTCCACTGGGTGGCGGTGGGGCTGCCCCGCCAGCCCCTGGCCGACCCCCGGCTGGCGGACGTCGCCTGGGACGCCTGCGGTCTGCTGGTGCCGCTGGTGTTCGTCGTCCTGGCACTGTTCCGGGACCGCGGCGTGGCGAACGTCCACGCCGCGCTGCGTGCCGCGTTCATCGTCGGCCTGGCCCTGTGTCTGCTGTTGCCGGCGCTCTTTGCCACGCCGCGTTTCGAGCGCTGGATGGACTACCCGCTGCTCGCCGGGGTGCCGCTGCCGGGCGGGGCGCATCAGCCGGTGGTCGCGGCCCAGTTCCTGGCGGGCCTGGTGCTGGCGGGGCGGGTGATCCGCTTTCGCACCCTGCTCGATACGGCGCTGCTCGGCGCGCTGGTCGCCGTCGCCCTGAGCGTTTACTTCCACGGCGTGAGCGGCAGCTCGGGGGTGCTGACCGGCGCCGGCGGTCTGCTGCTCTGGCTCGGCGTGGTGCAGGATTCGCACGTCATGGCGTTCCAGGACGAACTGACCGAGCTGCCGTCGAGGCGCGCCATGAACGAGCGCCTCATGGGCCTGGGACGCAGGTACACCCTGGCGATGGTCGACGTGGATCATTTCAAGCTGTTCAACGACCGCTTCGGTCACGATGTCGGGGACCAGGCACTGCGGTTCATCGCCGCCCACCTGCGGCGCGTCGGCGGGGGCGGTACGGTGTATCGCTACGGGGGCGAGGAGTTCGCGGTCGTGTTCGCCGGCAAGGATCTCGATGCCGTGCTGCCGCACCTGCAGTCGCTGCGCGCCCGCATCGCCAGCTCGCACATGGCGATCCGGCAGCAGGAGCGCCGCGACAAGCACGGGCGGCGCACGCGGGGCCGCAACGGCCGTCGTCCGCGCCCGATGACCGTGCGCTTCACGGTGAGCATCGGCGCCGCCGAGCGCACGGGGGGCCTGGACAAGCCCGCGGAGGTGCTCGGCGCGGCGGACCGCGCCCTCTATCGGGCGAAGAAGCGCGGCCGCAATCGGGTCATGACCTGAGCCTCTCCCCGCCCGGGCCGGATTGGCATGCCACGGGTCCGGCCGGTATCGTCGCCATTGGGCGCGCTCCGCCCCGGCGGCCCTGCGCCGCGCCACTGCAGTCGATCCGTGATGCGCTGCCGGGTAAGCGGTGGGTGGCGGCGCGCGGCCCGCGAGAGGAGAAGCCCCGCCCTTGAACACCTCGACCAATATCAAGCCGAACACAGGGCTCGTGCTGACCGGGGGTGGAGCCCGCACCGCCTACCAGGTCGGGGTGGTGCGCGCGGTCGCCGAGATGTGCCGGCCGGAGGTGCGCACGCCGTTCCCGGTCATCACCGGGACTTCCGCGGGCGCCATCAATGCCGGGTCGCTCGCGGCGAGTGCCCCCAACCTGGCCGCCGGGGCGGCGAGACTGGCGGGCATCTGGCGCCAGCTCCGGGTGGACCGGGTGTTCCGCACCGATCCCTGGACGGTCTATCGCACCGGTGCGCACTGGTTCGCCGCCCTGCTCCTGGGCGGGCTCGGACCGGGCAATCCGCGCTCCCTGCTCGACAACGACCCGCTGCGGGGTCTGCTGCGGCGCCGGCTGGACTTCTCCCGCGTCAGCGCGAACCTCGTCTCCGGCCACCTGCGGGCCCTCGGAATCGTCGCGTCGGGCTACTTCAACGGCCGCTCCGTGTGCTTCTACGAAAGCCTCGACCACATCCATCCGTGGAACCGTGCCCGGCGCCAGGGTCGACCGTCGGAGCTCGGCATCGAGCACATCATGGCTTCCTGTGCCCTGCCGGTCCTGTTCCCGGCCGTGCGGCTGGGGAACGAGTTCTTCGGCGACGGAGCCATGCGTGACGTGGCGCCCCTGAGCGCGGCAATCCACCTGGGCGCGGATCGCCTGCTGGTGATCGGCACGCGCAACGACGAACCGATCGAGGAACCCGGCATCGAGCCCAGCCACTACCCGAGCCTGGGCGATATCGGCGGCTACGTGCTCGATACCCTGTTCATGGAGAGCCTGCGTGCCGACCGGGAGCGGCTCGAGCGTCTGAACGAGCTGGTGGAGGTCGTCGCGGAGGCGCCGGTGCTGGAGGATGGACGGGCGCTGCGGCAAGTCGACCTGCAAATGGTGCTGCCGAGCCGCGACCTGCGGGAAATCGCGGAGCGTCACGCGCACCGCTTCCCCGCCACGGTGCGGCGCGTGATGCGCGGAATCGGCGCCGACCCGCGGAGTGGACGCCTGACCAGCTACCTGCTGTTCGACGGGCGTTACTGCCGCGAGCTCATGCAGCTGGGCTACGCCGACGCGATGGACCAGGCACCGAGCCTGAAGCGCTTCCTGCTGGTCGATCCGGAACGCTGACAAGCGCAAGTGCCCGCCGTACCGCCTTTTGGCGGCCGCCACCGCGTGTGGCATCATCGTCGCTTATCCATCCCGATTCCGGCACGCGCTTGCGGCGGCGGCGCGGCCGTGTCGGCGGGATCCCGGACGAACCAGAGACGCGCAGATGCTCTCCAGCCTGTTCAAGCGCAACAAGAAACCCTGGAAGCTCTACATCGAGGGCCGCGAGGAGCCGGTCGAGGTGCCGCCGAGGACCAGCGTGCTCCAGGCCGCGCTCGACAACGGCATCCCGTTTCCGCACAGCTGTCGCGCCGGCGGCTGCGGCACCTGCCGCTGCCGGTTGCTGGAAGGCCGGGTCAGGGAGCTGACCGACAAGAGCTTCCTGCTCAGTGCCGAGGAGCTGCAGCAGAACTACATTCTCGCCTGCCAGAGTCTGCCCCGTTCGGACGTGCGCGTGCGCGTGGACGACCTGGACCTTTCCGCGGAGGCCGCCGCCACCGTGCACCCGGTAGTGAAGACCACCGGCCGGATCGCCGCGACCCGCCGCGCGACGCATGACATCCTCGAGCTGACCGTGGATCTGGACCGGCCGATGGCCTACACGGCGGGCCAGTACGCCGATCTCTCCGTGCCGGGGGTGATCGATCATCCCCGCTCGTTCTCGTTCGCCGCCGCGCCGGATGGCGATGCCCCCGCGCGGGTCGTGTTCCAGGTGCGCCTGCTACCCGACGGGGTATTCAGCGGCTGGCTGTCGGAGACCGACCGCGTGGGTCGGAAGGTGCGCGTGGAGGGGCCGCACGGCGACTTCTGGCTGCGCCCGTCCGCGGCGCCGGTCCTCTGCCTGGCAGGAGGCACGGGCATGGCGCCGATCAAGGCGTTGCTGGAGCAGGCCCTGCGCGACGGGGCACGGCGGGACGTGGTGTACCTGTTCGGCGCGCGCACGCAACACGACCTGTACTGCCTGGATGAGATGGCGGCGCTGGAGCGCCGCTGGCCCGCGGATTTCCGCTTCGTGCCGGTGCTCTCCGAGGAGTCCCCGACCAGCGACTGGGAGGGCCGGCGGGGCCTGGTAACCGAGTACCTGACGGAGTCCGCGCTGGAGGTCGCCTCCCGGCACATCTACATGTGCGGTCCCACGCCGATGCTGGATGCGGCCCTGGGCATCCTCGCCGAGCTGGGCGTCGCCCACGACCACATCCACTTCGACAAGTTCCTGGACCGGAGTCATACTGCGGTGCTGGCCGGATAGACCCGCGCTGCGTGCGGGTCGGCTTTGGATTTCACGTTTCAGGTTTCAGGTTTTGGGAAAGAGGAATCCGGGGGTATTCGCAGATCCTGCTCCTCCTCAAGCTAAGGTGCTTCTGACAAGCCTATCCAGCCTGGCGGGGCCTGCGAATGGGCAACTTCGTTTGCCGCTTCTTGCCTAAAACCTAACACCTAGAACCTAAAACCGCTCCCTACCATCCCACCGACCGCCCCCCGTCCACGGGCAGCACGTGGCCGGTCACATAACCGGCTTCCGCGACGAGGTAGCGCACCGCCCGGGCGATGTCCTGCGGATCGCCGGCGCGTTTGAGTGCCGTGCGGTCGATGATCCTCGTGCGGGTGGCGTCGTCGAGGCCCTGCTCCGGCCAGAGGATGGCGCCCGGGGCGACGGCGTTTACGCGGATTTCCGGGCCCAGCTCGCGCGCCAGGGAGCGGGTGAGCATGGCCAGGCCCGCCTTGGCCGCGCAGTAGACCGGGTGGGTCCGCAACGGGCGCGATGCGTGGATGTCGGTGATGTTGACGATGCTGCCGCGGCTCGCGGCCAGGTGGGGACGCGCCGCCTGGGAGAGGAAGAACGGCGCCCGCAGGTTGGTGCCCATCAGGTCGTCCCATTGCAGCGGCGTGGTCTCCCCGACGACGGTCGGATAGAAGGTCGAGGCGTTGTTGACCAGGACGTCCAGGCGGCCCCAGGACCGCACGGCCGCCTCGACCAGCTCCTGCAGGACGGTGGTGTCCCGGATGTCCGCGCGCACCAGTGTCACCGATCCCGGCCGCTGCAGCTGAAGCAGGTCCCGCAGCGCCTCGGCCGCGGTGCCGGACTCGTGGTAGTGCAGCACCACGTTCATGCCGCAGCCGTGCAGATGCGTGGCGATGGCGGCCCCGATGCGCCTGGCGGCGCCCGTGACCAGGACGGTTTTGCCCTGCAGCGCTGCTGTATTATTCTCCAAGCCTTCGTCCCCTGAGCGACTGCACAGATGAGCGTATCCTACCGTGCCAGCATGGATCTGCCCGAGCCCCCCGCGGAGGCGCTGGCCCATTCGCGCCGCCTCCAGGCCCGCATCCGCGAAGAAATCGAGGCGGCCGGGGGGAGCATCGGTTTCGACCGCTACATGGAGCTGGCACTGTACGCGCCGGCACTAGGCTACTACAGCGCCGGTGCACGGAAAATCGGGACCGACGGCGACTTCATCACGGCCCCCGAGCTTTCGCCGCTGTTCTCGCGCTGCGTCGCCCGCCAGGCGGCGCAGGTGCTGGACGCGCTCGGCGGCGGCACCATCCTGGAGCTCGGGGCCGGCTCCGGGCGCATGGCCGCCGACATCCTGGCGGAGCTGGCAGCGCTCGACCTGCTGCCGGTGCGCTACCTGGTCCTCGAGCCGAGCGGCGAGCTGCGCCAGCGCCAGCAGGCGACCCTCGCCGAACGCTGCCCGGCGCAGGCCTCCCGGGTGGAGTGGCTGGACAGCCTGCCCGCGGAGCCCGTGGAAGGCGTGATCCTGGGCAACGAGGTGGTCGACGCGCTCCCGGTCAAGCGCTTCCGCCATCACGGGGGCTGGCAGGAGCTGTGCGTCACGGCGGGCGCAGAGGGCTTCGCCTGGCGCGCCGAGGCGGCGGGCGAGGCGCTCGTCCGGGCACTGGAGACGTCCCTGCCCGCGCTGCCGGATGACTACGAGTCCGAGATCGATCTGAACCTCCCGGCCTGGATGACCGCGGTGACCGGGGCGCTCGCTCGCGGCATGGTCCTGCTCACGGACTACGGCCTGCCGCGAGCGGCTTACTATCATCCGCAGCGTGACCGCGGCACGCTGATTTGCCACTACCGCCATCGCGCCCACGAGGACCCGTTCCTGTACCCGGGTCTGCAGGACATCACCGCCTGGGTGGACTTCAGCGCGCTGGCGGATGCCGGCACGGCAGCCGGGCTGGCGCTGGCAGGCTACACGACCCAGGCGCATTTCCTGCTCGCCGGGGGACTGGAACCGATGGCGGCGGAGGTGGATCCGGCCGATACCCGGGCCCAGACCGAGCTCAGCCGCCAGATCAAGCTGCTGACCCTGCCGTCGGAGATGGGCGAGCGGTTCAAGGCGATGGCGTTCACCCGCGGCGATGTCCCGGTGCCGGACGGCTTCGGTCTGCGGGATCTCACCCACACCCTCTGATCCGGAGCGGACTCCCCCGGCGAGCGTCGCGCATGAACCTGCTGCACCTGATCGTCCTGGCGGTGGTCCAGGGACTGACCGAGTTCCTGCCCGTCTCCAGCGACGCCCACCTGATCCTGGTGCCGCACCTGCTGGGATGGCCCGACCAGGGCCTGGCGTTCGACGTCGCCGTCCATGTCGGCACCCTGGCGGCGGTGCTGTGGTACTTTCGCGCCGAGCTGGCAGGCATGGCGAGATCCTGGGCCGCGGCGCCGGATCCCCGCAGCGCCGCGGGCGACGCCCGCCTGGCCTGGGCGGTGGTGCTGGGCACCGTCCCGGTGGGCCTGGCGGGACTGCTGCTGCGGGACTTCGTGGCGCACAGCCTGCGCACGCCGGCAGTGATCGCCTGGGCCACGATCGGATTCGCGCTCGTGCTGTGGCTGGCCGACATCCTGGGGCGGCGCCGCCGGACGGAGCACCAGCTGCGCTGGAGCGACGTGCTGTGGATCGGCTGTGCCCAGACCCTGGCGCTGATCCCGGGTGCGTCCCGATCGGGCACGACCATGACCGCGGGACGCGCCCTGGGACTGACGCGCGAGGGGGCCGCGCGCTTTTCCTTTCTGCTGTCGATTCCGGTGATCTTCCTCGCCGGCGCGCTGGAGACGCTGGAGCTGCTGCGCGGCGGGCACCCCGTGGCCTGGGGCGAGCTGGCGCTCGCGGCCCTGGTCGCCGCCGTGACCGCCTATGTCTGCATCCGTGTCTTCCTGCGACTGCTGGAGCGGGTCGGCATGCTGCCCTTCGTGATCTACCGACTGGTGCTCGGACCCCTCGTGTTGCTGCTTGCCTGAGGCCTCCGGGAATCGGAATTCATCGGCGGCTTCCGCGCCATGCCTCCCGGCTCAGTCCAGCGCCCGGCGCACCGCCTCCAGACGCGTGCGACGGATCGCCTCGCCGATCTCGGGACCGCGCAGGTCGCGCTTGGCGACCGAACGCGTGTCCACGCCCAGAGCCGCTGCGAGTGCACGCCGCACGCGCGCTCCCGCCGGATACGTGTCGGCGACGGGGTGACCGGCGGCCTCGGCGCGCGCGATCGCGTCACAGCGGCATACCGCGAGCAGCTGCTCGACCCGCTGCGGCCGGCGGAACGCGTCGACATGCTCCAGCAGCGACAGCAGCGCCTGTGCATCCATTTCGCCCGCCGCGTGACAGGCATCGCGGTGTCGCAGCGCCAGCAGCGCGAGCTCGCGGTGCCCGGTGGGGGTCCGCAGGGCACGGCAGGCCGCTTCCAGCTCCGGCGCGTCGTCGGGTCCGCCGAGAGCCTGCATCAGCGCGGCGAATCGCACGCGCTCCCCGTCGCCGAGGCGCACCGCGGCCCGCAGCGCGCGCAGGGCCAGCGGCTCGCCGTCGGCCGGGTATTGCCGTGCCAGCGCCGGCAGCACTGCCGGGAGCGCGCCGCATTCGTGCAGCACCTGGAAGAACCGGGCCGGCTCCGGCTCGCCCAGCGCCCGCCGCATCTCCTGCCATACCCGCTCCGGCACGAGGTGATCCGCCTCGCCGTCGTTCACCATGGAGCGCATCAGGTCGAGGGTCTCCGGGGCCACCTCGAAGCCCAGCGGCGCGAACCGCGCCGCGAACCGAGCCACCCGCAGGATCCGCACGGGATCCTCGCGGAACGCCGGGGAGACGTGGCGCAGCCGGCGGGCTCTCAGGTCGTCCAGGCCGCCCCAGGGATCGATCAGCCGACCGTCGCTGTCGCGGGCCATGGCGTTGACGGTGAGATCGCGCCGCTGCAGGTCCTGTTCCAGGGTGACGTCGGGCCCGGCGTAGACGTGGAAGCCGTGGTAGCCGGGAGCGGTCTTGCGCTCGGTGCGGGCCAGCGCGTATTCCTCGAGGGTCCGGGGATGCAGGAACACCGGGAAATCCTTGCCCACCTGCGTGTAGCCCGCGTCGAGCATCTCCTCCGGGCCGGCCCCGAGCACGACCCAGTCGCGTTCTCGTACGGGCAGCCCGAGCAGTTCGTCCCGGACCGCGCCGCCTACCAGGTAGACCTGCATGCGCCGGCTACCGCTCCGGCTCGTGCACCGCCGACGGCGGCTCCAGGTTCGGATCGTGGATCATGCGCCGGTACTCCGGGTAGCGGTCGCGCGTGCGGCGATGGCCGACGTAGACCGGGACGATCGCTTCCATGGGGGTGGGCCGGATCCCGAACCAGTCGAGGTCGTTCTCCTGGCAGACGCTGTCCACGCGCGTGGAGAGGTAGTTGTCCTCGGTGAACGGCTTGCCCGGAAAGTGCTGCATCAGCTTGCCCTGGGCGTGGGACATGCCGTCGCCCAGGCTGACGATGTGCCGCCTGAGCCCGGCCACGCGTGCGGTGTATTCGACGATCTCGCGCAGCGTGTAAGTCCTCGGGCCACACAGACAGAAGCTCCTGCCCGGCGCGTCCCGATTGTCGACACTGTCGGCAAAGGCGCGCGCGACGTCGCCCACGTAGACCGGGGCATAGCGGCTGTCGGGGCAGGCCAGCGGGAACACGCCCGGGCTCCAGCGCAGCAGCCCGGCGAACCGGTTGATGAAGCTGTCGCCGGGCCCGAAGATCACCGACGGGCGGAAGATCGTGGCCTGCAGCCGTTCCCCGCCGTGCTGTCGGTACTGGGCCTCGCCTTCGCCCTTGGTGCGCAGGTAGCGGCTGGGGGCGCGGCTGGCATCTGCGCCCAGCGCGCTCATGTGCAGGACATGCCGGACGTGATTGCGCCGGCAGGCCTCGGCCAGCAGCCGGGGCAGCTCCACGTGGGCGCTGCGGAAGTCTTCGCGCGGATGCGAGGTCTCGTTGAGGATGCCGACCAGGTTGATCGCAAGGTCGCACCCCTCCAGCTCGGCCGCGAGCGTTGCGGAATCGTACGGGTCTCCTTCATCCACCCAGACCGTGGGCAGCACCTTGAGCTCGCGGCAGCGCTCCTCGTGGCGGGTGAGCACGCGCACGCGGTGTCCGCGGCGCGACAGCTCGGCGGCCAGACGGCGGCCGACGAAACCGGAACCGCCCAGCAGGAAGATGTCGCGTGTCTTCGCCATGACTCGTCCCTTTGTCGTTTGCCTTGATTGGAGGTTACAGCCGGTCCTCGCGGTCATGCTACTGACCCGACCGGACGCGGGGCCAACCCCCGGCCGTGTTTCGGCGCCGGCGGGAGAGACGCTGCCCCGGAAATGCCCTGCGCCATTGTGCGTACGACATGCTACACGCGCAGCTGGCGTGTCCTGCTGACCAGGGTCAGCCAGGCTGCAGCTCAGGGGACGACAGGCGCGGCGGGCCGGAAGTTCCGGCCCGCCACGGCGCCTCACTCCGACGGGGACGGGCTCGACGTTGCGGGCGTTCCCTGTTGCATCGGCATGTGGCTGGCGCTGCCATTCTGCGGCATGCTCATGCTGCCGCCGGACTGCGGCGCCGAGGGCGAGCTCATGTTGCCGCCGGACCCGCTCCCGGACGGCGTGGTGGTCCCGGATCCACCGGCGGATGCGCCGGACGTGGCGGAGGCGCCCCCGGAGCTTGCGTTCCCGCCCGGCAGGCTGCCGCCCCGGGTGTACCGGAAGGTCGTGGTGTTGAGCACGTTGCCGTTCGGGCCGACGGTCTCGCAGGTCCACTTGCCGGTCCAGCCGGCAAGCATGGTCTTGCTGGACCACGTGCGCCAGCGGTTGCCGCCGATGTCGAACTTCACGGCAGCCATCGTCTTGCCCTGATAGAGCCAGCGGTGGGTGATCGTCTTGCCCTGCAGCCCGCGAACGTCGGTGAAGTAATAGACCTTCCGGACACTGTTGGGCACAGTGGTCAGATGGTTCTGCGGCTTGCGCTGCTGGATGTCGGTGGTGATCGCCGCGTGCGCGACACGGCCCTCGGGCTTGCCGGCCGCCGTCTGGCCGTTGCCGGCCGCCGCGGGTTGCTGCGCGGTGCCGCCCGACGGCATCGCCGAGCCGGCCGATTTGGCGGACGGCATGGCGGAGCCCGCGGAACTGCCGGACGGCGTACCCTGCTCCGCGGCTGACGATGCGGACGGCATGGCCGAGCCCGGGTCGGACTGGGCGAATGCGAGACCGGCACTCGCCAGGATGAGTATTGCGGCGGTGATCAGGGTGATGGTCGGCCTGTGCATAACGGCACTCTCCTTGTTGCTATGGTGGCATGTCGCATGCGCCGCGGTACGCGGATACGGGAAGGCCCACTGCGACACGCGCCCGTGACCCGACGCGCCGGCGGCCGGCGCGGGGGCTGTCTCGTCTGCAGCCAGTCATTGTCTGGCGAGGCCCCGAAAGATTCGTCCTGAGCCTTCAGGGTCGTCAAGTCGGCGCCTGTGCCGATCCGGTCGCGGGGACCGGGCACAAGGCGCCGGGCCGTGGCGAGCCCGAACGGACAGGCTCGCGTAACAGTTCATACCCGCAACAGAATACCGCGATTCATGCGCCCGTGCCGGGCGGTGGCGGAGGGAGGTCAAGCCCGTGCTGGAGTCGGTGCTGCTCTACCTGGGGATCGGCAGCATCGCCGGCCTGCTGGCCGGGCTGTTCGGTGTCGGCGGCGGCCTGCTGATCGTCCCGGTGCTGGCGTTCACGTTCCGGCTGCAGTCGGTGGACCCGGCCGTGATCATGCACATGGCCCTGGGGACCTCGCTGGCCACCATCGTGGTCACGGCGACATCCTCGGTTCGTGCGCACCACGTGCGCGGCGGCGTCCTGTGGAACGCGGTGGCGCAGATGGTTCCGGGCATTGTCGCCGGCGCGCTGCTCGGCGCGCTGCTCGCGAACCGGATCCCCGGGCAGGCGCTGCAACGGGCCTTCGGCGCTTTCGAGCTGCTGGTGGCGATGCAGATGCTGGCGGGCTGGCGGCCGGCCCCGCACCGCCAGCTTCCCGGCTGGACGGGGATGCTGACGGCGGGAGGGGCGATCGGCACGGTGTCCGCGCTCGCCGGGATCGGGGGCGGGTCCCTCACCGTGCCGTTCCTGACGTGGTGCAATGTGCCGATGCGCAAGGCGGTCGGCAGCTCCGCGGCCTGCGGTCTGCCGATCGCGCTGTCCGGTGCGCTGGGCTACATCGTCGTGGGCTGGGGGCACCCCGGACTGCCGCCGGATGCGCTCGGCTACGTCTTCTGGCCCGGCTTTGCCGGTGTCGGGGCCGCCACGCTGCTGCTGGCCCCCGTGGGCGCCCGCCTTGCCCACCGCTGGCCGGATCGCATCACGCGCAGGCTGTTCGCGCTGCTGCTGCTGGGGCTCGGGGTGCATATGCTGTTAAGTTATTAAGCTTTAAGTTATTAAGTTTTAAGTTATTAAGTTAAGTCGGCAGGCCTGGACGGACTAGGCCCGGCAATTGTAGCGACCGGGCATAAGCCTGCCCCTATGCGCACAATGACAACCCCAAGTGCTCGCTTAACAGCTTAACAACTCAAGAACTTAAAACTGGCCCGCAGGGCCTAGTAAAATTCCCGTGCCCTCTCCGGCCGCCGGCGGAATCGCTTGTAGCTCCACCAGTACTGCTCCGGCAGCTGGCGCACGCACTGCTCGATGCCGCGGTTGAGGGCGCGCGCGCCGCTTCGCGTGTCCGGGTCGCCGATTTCGGGGAGGCCGGGGACGAAGTGGATGCGGAAGCCGCGCCCGCGGGGCAGGCGTTCGCCGTAGGCGAAGACCACGCCGGCTCCGGTCCGGGCGGCGAGCTTCGGCGCGAGCACCGGGGTGTTGGCGAGGTGGCCGAAGAACTCGGCGAACACGCCGGAATTGGGGCCGCCATCCTGGTCGGGGAGCACGCCGGCCATCTCGTTCCGGCGCAGGGCCGCCAGCAGGGCGCGCACGCCCTGGTTGTCGGTCGGAACCATGCGGGCGCCGGTGGCCGCGCGAGCGTCGAGGATCAGCGCGTCGACCGGACCTTCCTGGGGCTTGTACATGGTGGTGAGGCGGTAGCGGGCGCCGAGCCAGGCATTGATCACCTCCCAGCAGCCCAGGTGGGGTGCCGCGAGGATGACGCCCCGGCCGCGGGCGAAGGCCGCCTCCAGGTGCTCGCCGCCGACGACCTCGCGCACCAGCGCGAGCACGTCCTCCCGCGGACCCAGCCAGATGCGACCCGCCTCGAGCAGCATGCGCGCGGTGTGCATCAGGCTGAGGCGGCGCAGCCGCCGGCGCTCGCGCCGGTCCAGCTCGGGCAGGCACAGCGCGAGGTTGATGTCGGTGATTCGGCGGGCTCCATTGGGTACCGCGGCGACCAGCGCGCCCAGCACTCCGCCGATGGCATGGCTCACCCGCAGGGGCAGCCGTGCGGCCAATTTGAGCAGGGCTACGTTGATGTCGACCATGGGATCGCGAAAGCGCGGGCTCGCGGCGGCTCTGCCAGCCGCCTATTGTTTCGGCCCCGGGAGCCCTTGTCCACCGCCAGGCGGGCGCCTGCGCCCCGCGGCACCCGCAGCGTTCGGGAAGCGGCGGTTCCCCGGGGCGGGTTGGCGTATAATGCGCGGCCGACCTTCTGCCGTGCCCGGGTGCTTCCGGGCGGGATGAACATGACCGATCTATCGAAGCTGCGCAACATCGCCATCATCGCCCACGTCGATCATGGCAAGACCACCCTGGTCGACCGGCTGCTGCAGCAGTCCGGCACGCTGGATGCCCGCGCGCCGCAGGTGGAGCGCGTGCTCGACTCCAACGACCTGGAGCGTGAGCGTGGCATCACCATCCTGGCCAAGAACACCGCGATCCGCTGGGGCGCCTACCGCATCAATATCGTGGACACCCCGGGGCACGCCGATTTCGGCGGTGAGGTCGAGCGCATCCTGTCCATGGTGGACAGCGTCCTGCTGCTGGTGGATGCGGTGGACGGGCCCATGCCGCAAACGCGCTTCGTCACCCGCAAGGCCTTCGACCTCGGACTCAAGCCGATCGTCGTGGTGAACAAGATCGATCGTCCCGGCGCGCGGCCCGACTGGGTCGTCAACCAGACCTTCGAGCTGTTCGACCGGCTCGGCGCGACCGAGGAGCAGCTCGACTTCCCGGTCGTCTATAGCTCGGCCCTGCAGGGCTATGCCGGTCTCGCGCCGGACACCGACGGCGGCGACATGACGCCGCTGTTCCAGCTCGTCGCGGACCGCGTGCCGCCGCCCGCGGTGGATCCGGATGCGCCGCTGCAGATGCAGATCACGACGCTGGACTACGATCGTTACGTCGGCGTGGTCGGGATCGGGCGCATCACCCGCGGCCGCGTGCGACCCAACAGCACGGTCACCGTGATCGACCGGCACGGCGGGCGGCGCAGCGCGCGCGTACTGCAGGTGCTGGCCTTCATGGGACTGCAGCGCAGCGAGACCGGCGAGGCGACGGCCGGCGACATCGTCGCCGTCACCGGCGTCGAGGGGGTGGGCATCTCGGACACCCTGTGCGATCCGGCATGCCCGGAAGCGCTGCCGCCGCTGACCGTGGACGAGCCGACGGTGAGCATGGAGTTCCACGTGAACTCTTCCCCGCTGGCCGGGCGCGAGGGGCGCTTCCTGACCAGCCGGCAGATCCGCGAGCGCCTCGACCGCGAGCTGCTGCACAACGTCGCCCTGCGGGTCGCGGAGGCCGACGATCGGGACCGCTTCCGGGTCTCCGGACGGGGCGAGCTGCACCTGTCGGTGCTGATCGAGACCATGCGCCGCGAGGGCTACGAGCTGGCCGTGTCGCGTCCGGAAGCCATCACCCGCGAAATCGACGGAGCGCGCTGCGAGCCGTACGAGCAGCTCGCGATCGACGTGGAGGAGGTGCACCAGGGTGCGGTCATGGAGCGCATCGGCGAACGCGGCGGGGACCTCACGGACATGGTGCCGGACGGCAAGGGCCGGGTGCGCCTGGACTTCGTGATCCCCTCGCGCGGGCTGATCGGGTTCCACACCGAGTTCCTGACGGTGACCTCGGGCAGCGGCGTGATGCATCACGTGTTCGACCACTGGGGGCCGGTGCGTCGAGGCAGCTTCGGCCGTCGGCGGAACGGCGTCCTGATCGCCAACGGTGCCGGCCGGTCCATCGCCTACGCCCTGTTCTACCTGCAGGAGCGCGGAACGCTGTTCATCGGTCCCGGCGAGGAAGTCTACGAAGGCATGATCATCGGGGCCCACGTCCGCGACAACGACCTGGTGGTGAACCCGATGAAGGCCAAGCAGCTCACCAACGTGCGTGCCGCCGGCAAGGACGATGCGGTCGACCTGACTCCCCCGCGCCGGCTGACCCTGGAGCAGGCCCTGGAATTCATCGACGAGGACGAGCTGGTCGAGGTTACCCCGGAAAGCATCCGCCTGCGCAAGCGCCTCCTGCTCGAGCACGAGCGCCGCAAGGCTGCCCGACGGGCCGGATAGCTGCGCCAGGCAACCAGGCTGTCGAGCGGCGCGGACGCTGCCATCAGCCGGGCGGGATGCCCGCATGCATCCGTGCCGGGGGGGCAAGTTGCCAGGGGCACCGCCACGCTGCCCCGCAACGACCCGGGGAAGGCCCGGGGAAATTGCCTCCCGCATTCCCGGGGCTCACGGGTCCGGCGCATGTCCGGACCCGGCTCCGCCGGATCGGGCGCCCGGGTGCTCGATCCGCGTGCGTGGTTCGCGGCGAGCTCCGAATCGGTCACGGCCTGCTTGCGAGCGGAAAACTGCCGCTCGACCGGGGTACCGGTGGCGCGGCCAGGACAAAAAAACCCCGGGCTGTTCGGGCCCGGGGTCTCTAGCCGTCACTGGCTGGAGGTGATTGCGTCCTCGTTACACGTGCCGTTGGGCAATTCTTGTCGGGCTTCCTGCCCTTTCTGACCCTTGTCGTCCCTGCATGCCCTTTCAGGTCAGGCCCAGTGGCTCGTGCTTGCGTCCATGCAAACAACGCTCCCTGTTCTCCTTCCCTGCCTGGACTTCCTGTCCGGGACCTCCCTGTCAGCTCATCCCTGACCGGCAGCTTCCCTGCCGCCTCTTCCCTGAAGGTCCCCCTCCATGGGGACCGTGAATGTATGGTGCCTGACACCCCCCGCGCTGCCAGTCGGTCGATGGCGACACTTCTTGTAGGATCAGGCTTACATCGAGTTACCGTTGCGTTGACCCCGGTGGTGCGTTGAGGCCCGGCCGGGGGCATGTCATCATCCGCCTCGCGGCATTTCCGTTCCCGGAGAGCTCCGATCCGTGATCGCCTTCCTGCAACGCGTCACGCATGCCAGTGTCAGCGTCGACGGCGAGGTCGTGGGGCGCATCGGCCACGGCCTGATGGTGCTGGTCGCGGTTCGCCGGGACGACGACGAGGCACGCGCGGCGCGACTCGCCGGGCGTGTGCTGGCCTACCGGGTGTTCCCGGACGCGCACGGGCGCATGAACCTGGACCTGCGCCGGGCGGGCGGCGGTCTGCTGCTGGTGCCCCAGTTCACGCTCGCGGCCGACACCCGGCGCGGCAACCGGCCGGGCTTCAGCCACGCCGCGCCGCCGGAGCGCGCGCGTGATCTGTTCGTCCACATGCTGGAGGCGGCCCGCCGGGAGTGCGCCGGGGTCGAGAGCGGGCGTTTCGGCGCCGACATGCGGGTGGAGCTGGTCAACGACGGCCCGGTGAGTTTCTGGCTCGAGGCATAGCGCCTCATCGCGACGGAGTGTTCTGGATGCACCGCTGGCTTCGCGCGTGGCGACCTGCGTCGGATCCCCGCGCCGGATGCGGGCGGCGGGCGCTGTGCCTGCTGGCGGTTCTCCTGTGCGCCGGCGTGGCCCCGGCACCGGCCGCGGCGCCGGGCCCGGTTCTCCAGGTCGAGGCCGTGCTCGCACCGGCCTGGATCGGCCACGGCAAGAGTCGCCGTGCCGTTTCCCCGGGAGACCCGGTGCGGCCCGGAGAGCACCTGCTCACGGGGCGCCACGGCGGCATCCGCGCGGTCCTGTCCGACGGCACGCGCCTGCGGCTCGGCCCCGATGCCGAGCTGGATCTGGGCACGCTGCGGCAGCAGCCCCGCCACTCGCTGGATGCGAGCCTGAAGCGCGGCGTGCTGCGATACGCCGCGCCCGAGGCGGTACCCCTGATCCGCCTGAATCTGTCGCTCGGCCCGCTGCAGTGCCGTCTGCACGGTGCCGATGCCCTGGCGTTCGTCACGCCGCGGCCGGGCGTGCTGCTGCTGGCCGGAGACGTGCTGATGGGTCCCCCGGGCGGGCAGCCGACCTGGCACAGCAAGCCCGACACGCGCTACGTGCTCTCGCCCGGGGGGGACGAGCTTTCGGCGCAGCCGCTGCCGCACGCACGGGCGAAATCGGTCGCCGGTCGGCTGGACCTGCCGTCCGGCTCGGGGATACGCGAGGCGCACGGGCACTGGGCGGTCAACCTGGCCAGCCTGCGCGATCGCGCGCGCGCCCGGCACCTGGCAAAGCGCCTGGACCGGGCCGGGATCGCGGCGGACACGCGGCGTTTCCGCGTTCACGGAGACCCCTGGTACCGGGTGGCCGTGAACGGCTTCGTCAGCCGTGCCGACGCCGAGCGCTTTGCCCGTTCCCTGCGGGGACGCTTTCGCATTGGCCCGCCCTGGGTGCGCAAGGTCTCCCGATAGGGAGCGTCGGAGCGGCGGCCCGATGTTTCTCGCGGCCGTCTTTCGGGGTATCCTGTCCTTCGGTGAAAACTCCCATAACAGCCGGCTCGGGGCCGGATTCGCCACCCATGGCCGAGAGAAACACGACTGTCGAGCGCAACACGCTCGAGACCCGCATCCGCCTGTCGCTCGATCTGGACGGCAGCGGCGCGTCGCGCCTGCAGACCGGTGTGCCGTTCTTCGAGCACATGCTGGAGCAGGTCAGCCGCCACGGCATGCTGGACCTCGAGATCGAGGCCGAGGGCGACCTGGCGGTGGACGCCCATCACACGGTGGAGGACGTCGGCATCACCCTGGGCCAGGCGTTCGCGCAGGCGCTCGGCGACAAGCGCGGGATCCGCCGCTACGGGCATGCCTGCGTGCCGCTGGACGAGGCGCTCAGCCGCGTGGTGGTGGACTTTTCCGGCCGTCCGGGACTGGAGTACGAGGTGGCGTTCCCGCGCGCCCGCATCGGGGATTTCGATGTCGACCTGCTGCGGGAGTTCTTCCAGGGTTTCGTGAACCATGCCCGCGCCACCCTGCACGTCGACAACCTGAAGGGGCGCAACGCGCATCACGTGGCGGAGACGGTGTTCAAGGCCTTCGGCCGTGCCGTGCGTGCGGCGGTCGAGCCGGACCCCCGGATGCAGGGTGCGACGCCTTCCACCAAGGGCAGCCTTTGACCCGAGCCTGACGGAGTCTCGCCACCCGGCGTCCGAGCGCACTGATCCCCACTCCCGCATCGAGCCATGAGCAGCATCGCCGTCATCGATTATGGCATGGGCAATCTCCACTCGATTGCCAAGGCGCTCGAGCGCGTGGCACCCCGCGACCGTGTGCTGATCACGGATCGACACGAGGTGGCGCGCCGCGCGGACCGGGTGGTGTTGCCGGGGGTCGGCGCGATCCGCCACTGCATGGACCAGCTGCGCGGGCACGAGCTGGCGGAGGCGGTGCGGGAGCTGGCCGCCAACCGGCCTTTCCTGGGCATCTGCCTGGGCCTGCAGGCATTGCTTGAGCGCAGCGAGGAGAACGGCGGTACGGCCGGCCTGGGGATCTTCCGCGGCGCGGTCGAGCGGTTCGCCGAGGGTCTGCACGAACGCGCTGGCGACGCCGGCATCCGCATCCCGCACATGGGCTGGAACCGGGTCGAGCCGGCCGGGGCGCATCCCCTCTGGCGGGGCATCCGTCGGGGTGCGCGATTCTATTTCGTGCACAGCTATTACGCACGCGCCGACGCCGAGGGGGTGGCGGCCACCACCGACTACGGCGTGCGCTTCGCCAGCGCCCTGGCGCGCGAGAACGTCTTTGCCGTGCAGTTCCACCCGGAGAAAAGCCAGCAGGCGGGGCTGAGGCTGCTGGAGAACTTCGCCGGCTGGGACGGTCGGCCGCATCAGTAGAAAACGTCGGGGGAAGGAGCAATGCTGCTGATACCAGCCATCGACATCAAGGACGGCAAGTGCGTGCGCCTGCGGCAGGGCCGCATGGACGATGTCACGGTCTTTTCCGAGGATCCGGCGGCGGTCGCCCGGCGCTGGGTCGAGGCCGGCGCCCGCCGGCTGCACCTGGTCGACCTGGACGGTGCGGCCCGCGGCCGACCGGTGAACACCGGCGTGATCGAGGCCATCGCGGGCGAGCATGCCGACGTGCCGGTACAGGTGGGCGGCGGGATCCGGGACGAGGACGCGGTGCTCGCCTACATGGACGCCGGCGTCGACTACGTGATCATCGGCACGCGCGCGGTCAACACGCCCCACTTCGTCAACGACCTGTGCCTGGAATTCCCCGGCCACATCATCGTCGGGCTGGACGCGCGCGACGGCAAGGTCGCCATCGACGGCTGGTCCAAGCTGTCGAACCACGACGTGCTGGACATGGCCCGCCGGCTCGAGAACGATGGCGTGGCCGCCATCATCTACACGGACATCGGCAGGGACGGCATGATGGCCGGCTTCAACCTCGCCTCCACCGAGGAGCTCGCGCGCAACGTTCACGTGCCGGTGATCGCCTCCGGGGGCATCAGCTCGCTGGACGACATCCGCGCGCTGTGCGGCACGGCCGAGGAAGGCATCATCGGCGCCGTCATCGGGCGTGCCCTCTACGAGGGCAGTCTGGACCTGAAGGCCGCCCAGGCGGTGGTCGACGAGCTGGATTCCGACTGAGCATTGGCGACGCATGCCCCTGGCGAAACGCATCATCCCCTGTCTCGACGTCGACGCCGGCCGCGTGGTCAAGGGCGTGCGCTTCGTCGACATCCGCGATGCCGGCGACCCGGTGGAGGTGGCCCGGCGCTATGACGAGCAGGGGGCCGACGAGCTCTGCTTCCTGGACATCACCGCAAGCTCGCAGGACCGGGAGACCCTCTACCAGGTGGTCGAGCAGGTCGCCGGCGAAGTGTTCATCCCGCTCACGGTGGGCGGCGGCGTGCGCACCGTCGAGGACGTCCGGCGCCTGTTGCGTGCCGGCGCGGACAAGGTCTCGATCAACACGGCCGCGGTCAAGCGCCCGCAATTCGTCGCCGAGGCCGCGGAGCGCTTCGGCTCGCAGTGCATCGTGGTCGCGCTGGATGCCAAGCGGGTTGCAGACGCGGACGGTGCGCCCCGCTGGGAGATCTTCACGCACGGGGGACGGCGGTCCACCGGGATCGATGCCGTGGAATGGGCGCGCCGCATGATAGCGCTCGGGGCGGGCGAGATCCTGCTGACCAGCATGGACCGTGACGGCACGCGGGAAGGATTCGACCTGGGGCTCACCCGGGCCGTGGCCGACGCGGTGCCGGTGCCCGTGATCGCCTCCGGCGGCGTGGGCGGCCTCGCGCACCTGCTCGAGGGTTTGCGGGAGGGCCACGCCGAGGCGGTGCTGGCGGCCAGCATCTTCCATTTCGGCGAGCACAGCGTGGGCGAGGCCAAGGCCTACCTGCACGATCACGGCGTCGAGGTGCGCCTGGACGGGGAGGATGCCGCATGAGCGGGGCCGACTGGCTCGACGAGGTGGCCTGGAGTGACGACGGCCTGGTGGCGGCGGTGGCCCAGGATGCCGCCAGCGGGCGCGTGCTGACCCTGGCCTGGATGAACCGCGACGCGCTGGCGGAAACCGTGCGCCGCGGGGAAGCGGTATACTGGTCGCGGTCCCGTCGACGCATGTGGCGCAAGGGCGAGACGTCCGGACACGTGCAGAAGGTGCGCGAGATCCGCCTGGACTGCGACGGCGACGCCGTGCTGCTGCGGGTCGAACAGGCCGGGGGAATCGCCTGCCATACGGGGCGGGAGAGCTGCTTCTACCGGCGCCTGGAGGCTGCCGGGTGGCGCGAGGTGGACCCCGTGCTGCGGGACCCGGAGGACATCTATGGACCGAACCGATAGCCCGGAGCCGGTGTCGAACGAAGGGCTGCTGGCGCGCCTGGCCGAGGTGCTCGAGCAACGGCGCGACGCGGATCCGGACAGCTCCTACGTCGCCGGCCTGTATGCGCGCGGCCTGGATGCGATGCTGAAGAAGGTGGGCGAGGAAGCGACGGAAACCGTTCTCGCGGCCAAGGGCGGCCACCGTGACGAGATCATACATGAGACCGCCGATCTGTGGTTCCATACCCTCGTTGTCCTGACCTACCAGGGCATCCGGCCCGAGGAGATCCTCGCCGAGCTGGCCGGCCGCTTCGGCGTGTCGGGCCTGGAGGAGAAGGCCGCGCGCCGTTCCGGCGCGTAGCCCGGGCGAAACATGCGACGTGCGCGGCCCGCCGGTGTGGCGGCCGGGCCGCGGGCACTGCCTGCAGTGCCGGGAGTGAAAGACCATGCTGGACGGCATCAGTATCTGGCAGCTTCTGATCATCCTGCTCATCGTGGTGCTGGTATTCGGCACCAAGCGGCTGCGCAACATCGGGTCCGATATGGGCTCGGCCCTGCGCAGCTTCCGCTCCGCCTTCAACGGCCATGACGACAAGGACGCGGACAAGAAGGAGTCCACGGCCGGCGACCCGGAGAAGCTCGCGGGCGCGGAGGCACCCGAGCGGGAGAGCGCCGAACGCGATCGGGCCCGTCAGGGCCACGACGACCACTGACCCGCCGACGCGTCTGAGCCCGGGCGATGTTCGACGTCGGCTTCTGGGAGCTGGTGCTGGTGGCGCTGGTGACCCTGATCGTGGTCGGTCCCGAGCGCCTGCCCGGGCTGGCGCGCACCGCCGGGGCCTGGTTGCGACGGATGCGCGCGTTCATGCAGACGGTCAAGGACGACATCGACCGCGAGATGGAGGAAGGGGGCGAGGGGGCCTCGCGCGAGTTCCAGGACCTGAAGCAGGAATTCAGCAACCTCCGCCAGGAGTTCAGCCGTTACTCCCGCGAAGCCTGGAACCGGCGCATCCTGGAAGACGAGCGGGAGCAGGGGGAGGCATCCGGAAGCGGTTCGGGCGACGCCACCCCGCAAGGCTCCGGGGAGGAGGCCCCGGAATCGACGCGGGAACGGCCCCCGGAGTCATCGGCATCGCCGGGGCCGGAGGCCGACCCGAAGCCGGCCGGCGGAGAAGGAGAGAGCAGTCCTGACCGGAACACCCGATGAATGAGAGCCGCGACGCCGGCGGACGAGGCGAGGCCCCGTTCATCTCCCACCTGATCGAGCTGCGCAACCGCCTGATCCGGATCGTGATCGCGGTGGGGCTGCTGTTCGTGCCCCTGGCCTTCTTCCGCAACGACATCTTCACGTTCGTTGCCGGACCGCTGATGGCACGCATGCCCGCGGGCACGAGCATGATCGCGACGGCCCCGACGGCGCCGTTTTTCACGCCGTTCAAGCTCGCCCTGGTGGTCGCGATCTTTCTCTCCGTGCCCTTCATCCTGTGGCAGATCTGGGCGTTCATCGCGCCGGCGCTCTACCAGCACGAGAAGCGCTTCGCCATGCCGCTTCTGTCGCTGAGCACGATCCTGTTCTACGCCGGGGTGCTGTTCGCCTATTTCGTCGTGCTGCCAGTGTTCTTCAGCTTCATCGTGCACGTCACCCCGCACGGGGTGCAGGTGATGACCGACATCACCAGCTACCTGGATTTCGTCCTGACCATCTTCTTCGCTTTCGGGCTGGCGTTCGAGATCCCGATCGCGATCGTGCTCATGGTGTGGACCGGAATCCTCACGCCGGAGGCGCTCACCTCGAAGCGCCCCTACATCCTGATCGGCAGCTTCGTCGTGGGCATGCTGCTGACCCCGCCCGACATCTTCTCCCAGACCCTGCTGGCACTGCCCATGTACGGGCTGTTCGAGTTCGGCATCTTCCTCTCCCGGGTGATGGTCGTGCGCCGCCGCCGCGAGCGCGAGGACGAAGACCGGGACGACGACGATTCCTGACGACCGCCGCGTCCGCGGAGCCGGATGCGCCCGGCGCGCGGCGGATTTACGGGCCCTGGCCGGGTCGGTAGAATCCCGCGCCAGCGCAGCGCATGGCCGCTGCGCCGCCCCGGTACGGCAGCGGATCGCCGGATCGGGCCGATGCCGGAGATGACCCCCGAAAAATCACAACCGGGCTCCGCTCTTCCCGTCAGCGCATCGGCAGACAAACCAAAGGAGCTGGAAGAATGAAACGTGCGATTCCGTTGCTCGCGTTGCTGTTTCTCGTGATCGCCGCCGCCGCGCAGGCCGAGCCCAGCCGCGGCTTCACCCAGGAGCGGGCCGCCGTCGCCAATCCGCGCACGCTGTCGGTGGACCTGAACACCAACGACTCCCTCGGCGGAACCTCGGGCGCGGTCCGCATGGGCGTCTTCGGCGGCGAGCTGATCCTGAACGAGGGCCTCATGACCCCGCTGGCGGGCCAGCCGGACAACCCGGTGATCGGGCGGCTCCCGGGCGGGAACGACGCCGTCTACAAGCTGCGCCTGGACAGCCCCCTGCTGGGTTCCGGCATGAAGCTCGCGGTCTACGGCGGCGTCGCCTACAACGACTACACTACCCCCGCCGGCAACAACACCAGCAACACCAACGTCGGTCTCGGGAGCGCCCTGACCTGGCGCGTGCGGCACTGGATACTCAATTTCAATCCCCAGGTGGTCTCCGACGACGCCAACAACGGTGCGGTGCTCAATCTCGACACCGGTGCGTTCTATCGCCTGGACACCCGTCCCGCCTGGGGCGCCTTCGAGCTCGGCGGGGAGTACGACTACATCCACTCCTACGGCGACATCAACGCCGACAACGTGTTCGCGCTGGGGGTGCGCTGGCTGTTCAAGCGCAACGTCACGCTCGACTTCATGCTGTTGCGCAACAACCTCAACGGCAGCCGCGCTCGCGGCGTTCCCGGGATGATGCGGCTGAACGTGGCATTTTGACGCACTCGCGGCTCGCCGGGTCCGGCGCCCCGGACCCGGCCCCGCCCGCGGTGGCGGCGCGCGGCCCGCCCGTGGCACGCTTCCGCCCACCCCGCGCATGTCGTGCTGCCCGCCTGTGCTCTTGCCGGGCGATGCCGGCATCGGGACACTTTTCCATGTAACCGGTACAATTCCGTTCCCGTGAAACCGAACCGGATTCGGTTGCGCTTCCGGGCGCCGGCATGGCGCGCGTGCGCACGAATCTGACGTCAGACAGCGAGACAGCAATCATGCCGACCTTCGATCCCCCCGTTCGCGACTACCAGTTCCTGATGCACGAGTTCCTGGACCTGCAGCAGTACCGGGATCTGCCGCGGTTCGAGGAGGCGGACCCCGAGGTCATCGATGCGGTGCTCGAGGAAGCGGGACGGCTGTGCAGCGAGGTGTTCCTGCCGCTCAACCTGAGCGGGGACCGGGAAGGCTGCCACTGGGACGACACGGCGGTGACCACGCCGCAGGGGTTTCCCGAGGCGTACCGGACGTACGTCGAGGGCGGCTGGCCCGGGCTGACCAGCGATCCCGAATACGGCGGCCAGGGGCTTCCGCACCTGGTGGGGCTGGCGATGCAGGAAATGGTATCCGCCGCCAACATGTCCTTCGGCATGTACCCGGGGCTGTCTCACGGCGCCTACGAGGCGATTCACGCGCACGGCGGCGAGCGGCAGAAGCGCACCTACCTGCCGAAGCTGGTTTCGGGCGAGTGGACGGGCACCATGAACCTGACGGAGGCCCACTGCGGTACCGATCTGGGCATGATCCGGACCAGGGCCGAGCCGCAGGACGACGGCAGCTATCGCATCAGCGGCAGCAAGATCTTCATCTCCGCCGGCGAGCACGATCTGGCGGAGAACATCATCCACCTGGTCCTCGCCCGGATCCCCGGCAGCCCCGAGGGCACCCGCGGCATCAGCCTGTTCGTGGTTCCCAAGTACCTGGTCGACGAGGACGGTTCCACGGGGGAGCGCAACGGCGTCTCCTGTGGCTCCATCGAGCACAAGATGGGGATCAAGGCTTCGGCGACCTGCGTGATGAACTACGACGGCGCCGTGGGCTACCTGGTCGGCGAGGAGAACCAGGGCCTGCCGCAGATGTTCACGATGATGAACGCGGCACGGCTCGGCACCGGCATCCAGGGGCTCGGCGTCGCCACGGTCGCCTACCAGAACGCCGCCGACTATGCCCGGGAACGGATCCAGGGGCGCTCCCTGTCCGGTCCCAGGGCGCCGGACCGCCCCGCCGACCCGCTGATCGTCCACCCCGATATCCGGCGCATGCTGATGACGTCCCGGGCATTCATCGAAGGTGCCCGCGCGCTGGCGCTGTTCACGGGTCTGCGCCTGGACCTCTCCGGCCTGCACCCGGACGGGAAGACGCGGGAGGCCACGGACGACTGGGTCGCGCTGCTGACGCCCGTGATCAAGGCCTACTTCACCGACATGGGATTCGAGACCGCCAACCTCGGCATGCAGGTCATGGGCGGGGCCGGGTACATCGCGGAGTGGGGCATGGAGCAGTTCGCCCGCGACGTCCGCATCACGCAGATCTACGAGGGCACCAACGGCATCCAGGCCCTGGACCTGGTGGGGCGCAAGCTCGCGATGAAGGGCGGGCGCCTGGTGGGGCGCTTCTACGATGAGCTGAAGGAGTTCATCGCCGACCACCGCGGGGGCGATGCCGGTGACATGGTCGCGGCGCTGGAGACCGCGTTCGGACACCTGCAGCAGGCCACGGACTGGATCGCGGCCCACGGCATCGAGAACCCGGAAGAGGCCGGGGGCGCGGCTTCCGATTACCTGCGCCTGTTCGCGCTGGTCGCGATGGGCTACATGTGGGCCCGGATGGCAGTGGTGGCGGGCGCACGCCTCGCCGAGGGGAGCGGGGAGCCGAGCTTCTACCGCAACAAGCTGGCCACCGCGCGATACTTCTTCCGGCACATGCTGCCGGATACCGGGGCGCTGCTGGCGCGCGTCACCGCCGGCGTCGACTCGCTGATGGAGCTACCCGCGGAGGCCTTCTGAAACGCCCGGCGCAGGGCGGTCAAGGAGCGGGCCGGGCCGTGCCGGCTCCGTCCTGCAGCATTGGCGGGGGCTGTTACCGGAAGGTAAACATACAGTGTACAAACGCGCCCTGCGGCGGCCGCCCCGCCGCGCAACGGGTCCGCCGCGTGAACGCGAATAATGTGATGGAGTTCAAACTTTCGGTTTTTTCCTGTTCCGTTTCGACCGCGTTTGGCAAATCATGACTACGTCCCGGTCGTGCGGGCCTTTGTTCAGGGGTCAGCGCAACATGTCCAGTTCAGGAACGGAAACCACAGAGCGGGTGCGACAGGTGGCCAGAAAGTCCAGAATCCATGTGCCGGGAGGCACGTACTACGTGATCCTGCGCGGGCAGTCGGGCAAGGCGCTGTTTCCCGAGGAGCGCGACCGCGAGCGCTTCCTGGAGCTGCTGGACGAGGTCGCTGCGCGCTATCGCGCACACACCCTGGCCTACGCGCTGCTCGAGCGGCGCGTGGAGATGGTCGTGCGCATCGAGGAGCTGCCCCTGTACAAGTTCGTGCAGAGCCTCATCTACCGTTACAAGCGGGCGCTGCGCGGGATCCACGGCGGCGTGGGAACGCTGCTGCAGGGCCGCTACCAGGCCTGCCTGCTGGATCCGGCCGAATACCTGGCGCCGGCGATCGCGCACTGTCACACGGCGCCGGTCCGGGCCGGGCTTTCGGCCGATGCCGGCAGCTGGCGCTGGACCGGTCACGACGCCCTGGCGGGCCGCGGCGCAGGCCCGGCGGCGCTGGCCGTCGACGCCGCCCTCGCGGCATTCGGGGCACCCGCCGACGCGGGCCGCCGGCGCTACCGGGCGCTGGCGGCCGATCCTGCGGTGGTGGCCGATCAGGACCACCTCGGGGCGCGCCTGGCGCGGGAGCGAATTCTCGGCGACGAACGTTTCTGCCGGCGAATCCAGCGCCAGCAGAAGCGGCGTGCCGGATCCGTGCCCACCCTGGACCGGATCGTACGCTACGTGTGCGAAGCCTACGCCCTGACCGAGGCCGAGCTGAAGTCGCCCCGGCGCCTGCGCCGCCCGGCCCAGGCAAGGGCCGTCATCGGTCTGATCGCGACCGAGACCGGTGCGGCCACGCTCACCGACGTCGCCAGCCGTTTCGGCCGCGACATCGCCACGCTCAGCATCTCCATGCGGCGTCTCACCCAGGAGAACGTGGACGGCTACCGGCGCGCGCGACGGCTCCGCGACGAGCTGCGCCGCGCCGCGCAGTAGCGGCAGGCGCGGTCTCGGGCCCGGCTGGAGAGTCCGGCGGTCGGGGGTTATCCTGAGGGAGTAGAATGGCTTGGCAGGCGCCCGCGGGGCGCCGTGGACATTCGCCATCACTCCGACGGAGATCCCTATGCCCGACCAGGAAACGCCGACGGATCAGGTCGAGCGCGAGGAGTACCGGCTCCGGCTGCGCAACCTTCGGCCCGAGGACTACCCCGACGTCGAGTCCATCATGAACCGGGTGTACCGGGGCATGGGCGGCGCCTGGACGCGGCGGCAGTTCGAGTCGCAGATCCGCCGTTTTCCCGAGGGCCAGATCTGCATCGAGGACAACGGCCGCGTGGTGGCGGCGGCGATCACGGTGATCGTCAAGTACGACCGGTTCGGCGACCAGCACACCTACAACGAGATCACCGGCAACGGCTATCTCACGACCCACGACCCCGAGGGCGACGTCCTCTACGGGGTGGACGTGTTCGTCGATCCGGAATACCGGGACATGCGTCTGGGGCGGCGCCTGTACGATGCGCGCAAGGAGCTGTGCCGAAAGCTCAACCTGCGCGCCATCGTCGCCGGCGGACGCATCCCCGGCTACGACAAATACGCCGCGGAGCTCTCTCCGGAGGAATACATCGAGCTGGTCAAGCGCAAGGAGATCCGCGACCCGATTCTCAGTTTCCAGCTCGCCAACGATTTCCACGTGCGCCGCGTGATCACGGGCTACCTGCCCGACGACCGCGAATCGCGGGCCTTCGCCACGCTGGTGGAGTGGAACAACATCTTCTACCAGGAGCGCAAGACGCCGCTGATCGGGGCGAAGAAGGATGTGGTGCGCATCGGCACGGTGCAGTGGCAGATGCGCCGGGTCAGCTCCTTCGACGAGGTGGTCAACCAGGTCGAGTTCTTCGTCGACGCGCTCGCGGGCTATCACGCCGACTTCGTGATGCTGCCGGAGATGTTCGACGCGCCCCTGATGGGCCAGTTCAACCAGGGCAGCCCGGCCGAGGCGATCCGCGGCCTGGCCCAGTTCACCGACGACATGCTGGATGCGCTGCTGGAGCTGGCGGTGAGCTACAACACCAACATCATCGCCGGCAGCATGCCGGTCTACCAGGACCAGGAGCTGTACAACGTCACCTTCCTGTGCCGTCGCGACGGCACCATCGACAGCCAGTACAAGCTCCACATCACGCCGGACGAGCGTGCCTACTGGGGCATGCGCGGCGGCCAGGACCTCAAGGTGTTCGACACCGACGTGGGCAAGGTCGGGATCCTGATCTGCTACGACGTCGAGTTCCCGGAGCTGTCCCGGATCCTGGCCGACCGCGGCATGCAGATCCTGTTCGTGCCCTACTGGACGGACACCAAGAACGGCTACCTGCGGGTGCGCCACTGCGCCCAGGCACGTGCCATCGAGAACGAGTGCTACGTGGCCATCACCGGCAGCGTGGGCAACCTCCCCAAGATCGAGAACATCGACATCCAGTATTCGCAGACCGCGGTGTTCACGCCGTCGGACTTCGCCTTCGCGCACGACGCGCTGGCCGCGGAAGGCACGCCCAACACCGAGATGACCCTGATCGTGGACCTGGACATGCGCAAGCTGACCAAGTTGCGCGACGAGGGCTCGGTGCGCAACTATCATGACCGGCGCCGCGATCTGTACGAGGTCCGCTGGATCGGCGAGCCGGTGACGGCCGCTCCCACCCTGGTGACCGCGGCCGAGACCGAAGAGGCCGGAACCGGCGGATGACGGCACCCGCCGCCGAAGGGGGCCGTGCATGAAACGCATCACCCGCATCTTCCTGACCGGCCTGGTCGCCATCCTTCCGCTGGCCGGCACCGTGGCGGTGCTGTACTGGCTGGGAAGCTCGGCGGAGGCGTTTCTCGGGCGCTCCATCCGGCTGGTGCTGCCGGCGCACTTTTACGTGCCCGGGCTGGGGCTGGCGGCGGGCGCGGTGCTGATCTTCCTGGTGGGCCTGCTGATGGAGGCCTGGTTCGTGCGCCGGCTGTTCTCGATCGCGGAGTGGCTGCTGGGGCGCACGCCGCTGGTGCGCACCATCTACAATGCGCTGCGGGATTTCGCGGATTACTTCTACGCTTCCGGTCAGCGGCGCCTCGACCACCAGCCCGTGATCGTGCGCCTTCCGGGCGGGGGTCGGGTGCTGGGGCTGGTTACCCGCGACGACTTTTCCGACATACCGGGGGCGCTGGGCGGCAGCGGGGACATCGCCGTCTACCTTCCCATGAGCTACCAGATCGGCGGCTACACGCTGATCCTCTCCCGGGACTCGGTCGAGCCGATCGACATGCCCGTGGAGGACGCCCTGCGCTTCGTGCTCACCGGCGGCATCAGTCGCAGCGGCCGGCCAATGCCGACCCTGCGCCGCAGGCATCGCCCGTGACCTCGCGCGTGGACCTGCATCTGCACTCCGACCGTTCGGACGGGCGCCTCTCGCCCCCGGAGCTGGTGGCGCTGGTCGCGGAGCGGGGCGTGGAGACGTTCGCGCTCACCGACCACGACACGGTCGCCGGGCTGGACGAGGCCGCGATCGCGGCGAGCCGCCAGGGCCTGCGGCTGATCCCCGGGGTCGAGCTCAGCGTCACCTGGGAAGCGCGCGAGCTGCACGTGGTGGGACTGGGCGTCGACCCGGCCTGCCCGACGTTCCGGAGCGGGCTCGCGCGCCAGTCCGAGGCCCGGGCGGAGCGTGCCCGGCGCATCGGCGAGCGCCTGGCACATGCCGGCCTGCCCGACGCCATGGAGCAGGCGTGCCGGCTGGCGCGCGACCGGCACGTGAGCCGCAGCCACTTCGCGCGGGTCCTGGTGCACGGGGGCCATGCACGCGACATGGCCGCCGCCTTCCGGCGTTACCTGGCGCGCGGCCGCCCCGGCCACGTGCGGGCGGAGTGGGTCCCGCTGGAAGTCGCGGTGGGCTGGGTCCGGGCGGCCGGGGGCGTGGCGGTGCTGGCACATCCCCATCGTTACGGCTTTACCGGACGCTGGATGCGCCGGGCCCTGGAGGCATTCCGGGAGGCCGGCGGCGAGGCCATGGAGGTG
The DNA here is from genome assembly GCA_035638775.1 of Gammaproteobacteria bacterium. GTDB lineage: Bacteria > Pseudomonadota > Gammaproteobacteria > UBA5335 > SLRW01 > DASQZJ01. The sequence goes on along the minus strand of DASQZJ010000061.1, from coordinate 30,677 downwards.
GCCTGCGGCGGTGGCGGCCCGGGCGCGCTGTCGGCGAACGCGGAACACGCGCGCCGGCACGGGCTGGAGGGGTCGGTCGGCTCGGACTTCCACGATCCGGGCAATCCCTGGATCCGTCCGGGGCGCGTGGCGCCGCTGCCGGCGGGGATCACGCCGGTCTGGCGACGCTGGGTGCGGGACCGCTGAGCCGCGCGGGTCAGCCGGTGAGCAGGCGCGTCTCGGCGGTCTCGATGTGCTCCGCGCTGCCCCGAAGGACCACGATGTCACCGGCACCGAACGTCACCTCGGGCCCCGGGCTCTGCAGGGTCCCGCTCTCCCGCCGGAGCGCCTGCACGGTGACTCCCAGGTCGTCCAGGTGCAGTCCGGCGAGGGTGTGGCCGACGGCATGGGCGGCCTCCGGCAGCGGCACCGCGTGCACCATCTCCAGGGCTTCCCCGCGCGCGTCCGTCACCCGCGACGCGCCGCCGTGGAAGAAGCCGTGGAGCAGCTGGTAGCGCTGCTCGCGGGCCGCGCGGACCGTCTCCAGCACCCGCTGTGCCGGATAGCCCAGCATCACCAGCACGTGCGAGACCAGCATCAGGCTCGACTCCAGCGTCTCGGGGACGATCTCGGTGGCGCCCGCGCCGTGCAGCGCCTCCAGATTGCGGTCATCGGCGGTCCGGACCAGGACCGGGAGCTCCGGGCGCAGGGCGCGCACCTGGCGCAGGATCGTCATGGCGTCGCCAAAGGCATCGAAGCTGATCACCAGCAGCCGGGCGTGTTCGATCCCCAGCGCCCGCAGCAGGTCGTGCCGACGGGCATCGCCGTAGACCGGCGTCTCGCCCCCGATCGATGCCTCGTGCACGCGCCGGGGGTCCGAGTCCACGGCGATGAACGGCACGCCCTCCCGCTGCAGGAAGCGTGCGATGGTCTGTCCCACCCGCCCGTAGCCGGCGATGATCACGTGATCGGTCATTTCGCCCGCGGACTCCGCGAACGTGTCGGGATCCGGTGCGGGGGGCGACTCCGGCGGGTACAGCCGCCGGGCGAGCGGGTTGCTGGAGCGGATCAGCAGCGGCGTCACCGCCATGCTCAGGACGATGCTCGCGACCAGGATCGCCGCCGGCCCCCGGCCGATCTGGTGATAGCCGGCGCCGAGCGCGAGGACGGCAAAGCCGAACTCGCCGCCCTGCGCGAGCACCACGCCCGCCCGCACGGAGTTCCGGGGGCTCTCGCCCATGCGGCGGGCGAGCACGGTCACCACCAGCGCCTTGAAGCCCATGCTGGCGAGCGTCACCAGCAGCACCAGCGGCCAGGTACGCGAGAGCACGTGCAGGTCCAGCAGCATGCCGACGCTGACGAAGAACAGGCCCAGCAGGATGTCGCGGAAGGGACGGATCTCGGCCTCGATCTGGTGCCGGTAGTGGCTCTCGCCGAGCATCATGCCGGCGATGAAGGCACCCAGGGCCATGGACAGCCCGAAGCTGCGCGCGGCCACCGCCGCCAGCAGCGCCACCACCAGGGCTGCCAGTACGAACATCTCGTCGGAGTGCGCGCGCGCGATCTCCTGGAATACCCGGGGCAGGATCCACTTGCCCACGGCGGCGAGCAGCGCGAGCAGCACCGCGGCCTTGGCCAGCGTGAGCAGCAGCTGGAGCGCCACCGAGTGCCCGCCACCATTGGCGAGGCCCGCCATCCCCACCAGCAGGAACACCGACACGAGATCCTGCAGCAGCAGCACGCCGACCCCCAGTTGGCCGTGGCGGCCGTGCAGCTCCCCGGTGTGTGCGAGCTCACGCGTCACGATGGTGGTGGAAGAGAGCGCCAGGGCGGATCCGGCGACGAACGCGGGGCCGGGACCGAGCCCGGCGAGCAGCGCGCCGCCGAAGAAGACCGCGAGACAGGTCAGCACCTGGCCGCCCCCGAGCCCCAGCACGATGCGGCGCATCGCGATCAGCCGCGGGAGCGCGAACTCCAGGCCCAGGGTGAACAGCAGGAACACCACGCCGAACTCGGCCAGCCCCTCGATCGCGTGCGGGTCGCTGATCAGCCCGGTGCCGCCCGGTCCGAGGATCAGCCCGACCGCGAGGTACGCGAGCGTCGCGGACAGGCGCAGGCGGCGGAAGATCGCGAGCACCGCCAGGGAGGCGGTGAAGATGAGCAGTATTTCCCTGAACAGGTCCGGCATCCGACATCGCTCTCCCGGGCCGCGGCGTGCCCGCTGCCGCCGGGGGCAGTGATACACTGCCCGGATCAGGGAAGCTCTGACCGGTTCGGAGCTTCCTGCGGGTCATGGACGGCCTGCCGCGGATCGAGGCCGCAGCGGCTCGATCCCGCGGGGCCGGGTCCGGGTGCGCCGGACCCGGGGCACCTGAATGATCGGGACGGATCGTTCAGGCCTTCCTCAAGGTATACCATCGCCGAAGGCCGTGGAGCATGAGCACACCCTGGTTCCTCACCGACGAAGTCCGGCGCGAGTTCGACCCGTCGCAGGTGCGCGAGCTGACGCCCCTGGTCCGGCGGGTCACCGCCGACAACCCCGGCATGATGACCGGGCCGGGCACCAACTGCTACCTGGTGGGGCATCGCGAGATCGCCGTGATCGACACCGGCGTGGACGACCCCGCGCACGTGCAGCGCCTGGCCGAGGCCGGCGGCGGCCGCATCCGCTGGATCCTGATCACCCACAAGCACCCGGACCACTGGCCCGGAAGCCGCCGGCTCGCCGAGCTGACCGGGGCTCCCGTGCTGGCGCACCCGAAGCCGCTGCAGAGCATGGGCGACGGGCGCTTCCGCGCGGACCGCGAGCTGGCCGACGCTGACGTCATCCGCGGCGAGGAGTTCACCCTGCGCTGCGTGCACACCCCCGGACACGCGGCCGACCACATCTGCTTCCTGCTCGAGGAGGAGCGGCTGCTGTTCGCCGGGGACCACGTGATGGACGGAAGCACCGTGGTGATTGCGCCGCCGGATGGCGACATGAAGCAGTACATCGAGTCGCTGCGGCGCCTGGCGGCGATGGACCTGGCGACCATTGCCCCGGCGCACGGGCGACTGCTGGATGAGCCCCGCAACGTGCTGGAGACCATCGTCGAGCACCGGCTGATGCGCGAGAGGATGGTGCTGGAGGCCTTCGGCGACGGCGCGCCGGCAACCATTCCGGAGCTGGTCGAACGCATCTACACGGACGTGCCCAGGGCCCTGCACGGCATGGCGGCCCACTCGGTGTACGCGCACCTGCTCAAGCTGCGGGAAGACGGGAAGGTCAAGGGCGAAGGCTTCGAGTCACGCTGGGCCCGGGCGTCCGGGGCCGGTCCGGCCTGAGGGTCCGGGCTCCCGGGCAGCCATGCTATCCCCCGGGGCCGCGACGCTGTTCCCAGCCGTCGATCGCCGCGACCACCCGCGCCGCCGCGAGTCCCAGCACGCCGATCGCGGCCTCGCGTTCGCCGGCGCGCAGGTGCTGCCAGGCGTCGTCCACCAGCGCGCGTTCCGCGCCGATCACGCCCTGCTCCGTGAGCTGTCCGTAGGCCGTCGACAGCGCCCACAGGCAGTCGCCCACCTGGGCGTCGTCGAGCCCGGATTCCTGTAGCACCATCACGCACGCGCCTGCCGGGGCCTGCTCCAGCGCCGACTGCAGTGCCTCCCCGGGGGCCTCCGCGGCCCGCAGGCAGTCCGACAGGCGATGCACCATCGCCACGAGAGCGAGCATCGATGCCATGTCGTTGTACAGGTCGGGGTCGCCCCGGCTCGCGGCCGTGTCGGCGGCCACCTGCAGCGCCGGCGCGACCACCTGGTGGTAGGTTTGCGGATCGAGGGAATGGATGTCCTGCTCGGGCATGGTCGGCGTCCGGTACGGGAATGGAACCGTATTCTAGGAGAATCGGGAGGGTTCGTCCCGTACCCGGAGCGCTCCGGTTTTCCGCGGCCTATTTCACGACCAGCGTACCCTTCATGCCGGCCGCATAATGGCCGGGGAACGAGCAGATGTAGGTGTAATCGCCCTTGCGCTTCGGCGCATGGAAGGTCACCGAGCGCGTCTGGCCCGGTTTCACCAGCGGCGTGTGCGCCAGCACGTCATCCGCCATCTTCGGCGGGATGTAGCCGTGTGATTTGGCTTCCATCGCCTTGGAGGCGAACGTGCCCACGTCGGTCCCCTTCTTCAGCAGGACCCAGTTGTGGGACATCGCCGACGCCGGCATCTTTGTCGGGTTGCTCAGCTTGATGGTGAGCTTCTCCCCGGGGTGGGCGGTGATCTGCGTCACGCTGAAGCGCAGACTCGGGGTGCCCTTGATGGCGACGGTCTTCGCCTGGGCGAGGCCGGCGAGTGCGAATGCCAGCAGCGCGGCGATCGCAAGGCGGCTGCGGATCGAGACGGGATGCATGGGTTCCTCTCCGGGTTGACGGGCGCGTCGGCACGCTCCTGCGTACCGCGGCCGGACATGGATTCGCAGGCTGTGACAGTGTCGGCGCCGGCGGGTTCGGACCCGGGTGACGCCCGTTATTACCTGTGTCATCCTTTCCCCGCACAAACGACTGCGGTGCGGCACCGGCCGGCGCCGCGACAACGACCGGGCGGCAAGGCCCGGGCACGGGGAGTGCCGCAGGGCGGCACTGGCAGCCGGAAGCATCCCGTCGACGGGGTGTCCGGCCGGGAGACAGGATCCATGGCAAAGGTGAAGGTTCGCAAGGTGGGCAATTCGCTGGGCGTACTGCTGCCGCGCGAGGTGCTCAACCGGTTGCAGATCCGGGAAGGGGACGAACTGGTGCTGAGCGAGGACGGCGACGGCCTGCTGCTGAGCCCCTTCGATCCGGACTTCGCGGCCGCCCTCGAGGCCCTCGAGCAGGCGCGCCGGCGGTATCGCAACGCCATGCGCGAGCTGGCCCGATGAGCGAGCCCCGCTGGCTGCCGGCGGGCTTCTTCCGTGCCGCGCAGGTCCGGCTCGTGCGGGAGTACGGGGGACGCTTCGGCCTGCGCGACGACGCGGCCCTGGAAGCGGTGGTCCGACGGCCGTGCGACAAGCATCAGCACGGCGTCGGTGACCTCGGCCCGCTGGCGGCCGGGTACGGCTTCGTGCTGGTCCGCAGGCATCCGTTCCGGGGTGCCAACAAGCGCCTTGCGCTGGCTGCGATGTACAGCTTCCTGCGGATCAACGGCCGCGAGTTCGCGGCCCCGGAGCCCGAGGCGGTGGCGGTGCTGCGCCGCGTCGCCGACGGCGACATGCTCGAGGGTGAGCTCGGCGACTGGGTCAGCGGGCATCTGCGCCCGGGGGGCTGATCCGGGCGACCTGCCAGGCGGTATCATTTCCCAGATGCGACCGGGACTTATGTCGCGGTCGCAGGCTTGCCACCGCGGTGGCGGTTGGGCACACTCCGGGCGGGGCATTCAGGGAAGATGATCTGGCAAAAAGGGGAGAACAACAATGGCAATCCTGCCCGACGAGCCGCGGGGGATCGGACAGGTCCTCGACAGCGGCTTCCGCCTGTACTTCAAGTCCATCCGCAGTGTGTTCCTGCTGGCGCTGATCGCCGCCCTGATCAACGGCGCTCCCGACTACTGGCTCTATCTCTGGACCGGCGGGCAGGGGCTGCGCGCCAACCCGGAGATGCTGCGCTCCCTGCCGGCCGGCTTCGGCCTGCTGTGGCTGGTGGCGTGGCTCTCGTGGCTGATGCTCTACGGCGCGATCATCCTGCGCATGTACCACGTCGGAACCGACACGCCGGTCCGGCTCGGGGAGGAGATCGGCGGCGGTTTCCGGGCGCTCGCCTGGATGGTCATCGCCTCGATCCTGGTGGGTCTCGTCTGCGGCATCGGTTTCGTGCTTCTGGTGATCCCGGGAATCTTCCTGAGCGTGTCGCTGGCCTTCTATTCGTACTCCATCCTGATCGACCGCCAGCGTGCCGTCGGCGGGATGAACCACAGCTACCGGATCGTCAGGGGCAACTGGTTCCGCACCGCGGCGGTGCTCACCGTGGCGCTGCTGATCGTCATCGCCATCGGGTTCGCGGCCGGCCTGGCGGAAAGCCTCGCCGACGTGTTTCTCGGGATGCGCGGCCATCCGGAGAGCCGGGTCCTGATCGGGGCGATCCTGAACGCGTTGCTGCTGCCGCTGTCGGTGGCGCTCGGACTTGCCCAGTACGAGGATCTCAAGGTGCGCAAGCAGGGCGGTGACCTGGAGGCCAGGATCGGGGATGCCGCGACGGCCTGAGCGGACGCTCATCCTGCTGCTGATGCTGCTGCCGGCGTCGCTGGCGTTCGCCGGCGCGCGCCCCGGGCCCGCGGTTATCGCCGGACGCTGCCTCTCCCGCGCCGCGCCCGGGCGGCCCCGGGTGGCCTGCCCGGGCCTCGCCGGTGCCGTCGCCCGCAGTCCGCTCGCCGGACTGGTGACGGTGGCGCGCCGGGGTCCCTACCCGGTCGGGCTGTTGCGCGACCTCGTGGCGTATGCCCGGGACTACCGGCCGGAGACCCGCGGCGCGGCGCCGGACCCCGCCGCACTCGGACCCATCCTGGCGCGGCTGCGTGCCCCGCGCCCGCCGGGGCCGCCGGAATGGCTCGTGCACCTGCGGCGCTGGCTGGCGCGTCGCCTCGACTGGATCCCGTGGCGGCACGGTCTGCGCTGGCTGCGTCGTGCCGGCGGGTCGCTGCACGTCCCGGTGCGGGTGGTCACGGTGCTGCTCGAGGTGGGTGCGGCGGTGCTGCTTGCCGGGGGTGCCTGGCTGCTGTGGCGCCTGCTGCGGGGGCCGGGGCTCCGGCCGCGGGCTCACGCGAGAGCCCCGGCCGCCACGGGCCCCGCAGGCCCGTGGCGGGCCCGGGAGCCGGACGGGGGCGACGCGCCTGGCGGCTGGCTGCGTGATGCGCTGGCACGCCTGGCGCAGTCTGGGCTGATCCCGCCGCCGGATGCGCTCAGCAACCGCGAGGTGGCGGCCGCGATGCGGAGCCGGGCACCGCAGATCGCACCGGGTTTCGAGCGCCTCGCGCGGCACGTGGACGCGGTCTCCTTCGGCGGCGTTCGGCTCTCCGCCGACGAACGTGAGCGGCTGCACGCGCTCGCCCGGTCGCTCGGAGAGGCGCGGGCGTGAGCGAGCGAGCCACGACCATCGCGGTCGCCGTCGCGGCCCTGGCATTCTGCGCCGCGCTGTTCTGGCCGCGCCACGGGCAGCCGCCCGCGTCGCGTCCGGTCAGCATCGCCCCGGGCCCCTCCGGCCTGGAGGCGTTCTACACCTGGCTGCGCGATACGGGCGTTCCGGCGCGCAGCCTGCGGCGTCATTATCGCCGGCTCTCGCACATGCACCTGCCGCCCCGCGGCAACCTGCTGGTGGTCACGCTGCCCGCATTGTGGCCGGCCGACCCTGCTGCCGAGGCCCGGCTGGCCCACTGGGTGCATCGCGGCAACGACGTGCTTGTGCTGGCGGCGCTGGACGACGCGCCGGGCTGGGCCCGCGGACGACCGGATGCGTCGACGCGCCGCTTCGTCCACCGGCTCACCGGCGCCGGGCTGGTCCGCGGGCCGGAGGCGGCAAACGCGGAGTCGGCCACCGCCTGGCATGCGCGCGGCAGCCACCCGGTGCTGCGCGGCGTGCACCGGGTGACGCCCGGCAACGCGGCCCTGCCGGCCCGCTGGGTGCTCGAGGTCCCGCGCGGGCGTGCCGCGCTGCACCTGCTGGCGGGTCGTGGCGGGCGGGGCGGTCTCTGGGAGATGCGGGCCGGCAACGGACGGGTATGGCTTTCCACGGCGGCCGGCCTGCTCAGCAACGCGGCGCTGGGCCGTGACGACAACGCCCGCCTGGCCGCGAATCTCGTCCGGCTTTCGCTCGGCCCCCGCGGCGTCGTGGTCCTGGACGACATGCACCAGGGACTGACGCGCGTGTACGATCCCGAGCACTTCTACAGTGACCCGCGGGTCCACTGGACACTCGGCTTCATGATCGGGTTCTGGCTGCTGTACGTGGTCGGCCGCAGCGGCCGCATCGGTCCCCCCCTGGAGGAGCGGCGGGAGGCCGGCCCGGCCGACCTTGCGCTGGCGGCCGGCGGTCTGTATGCCCGGACGCTGCGGCCGGGGGCCGCCGCGCTCGAGCGCATCCGGCAGCTCCGCCGAGCGCTCGAGGCGCGCCTCGGCGGACCGCTGGACGGCGACCGGCTGTGGCGGCGCCTGGCCGGTTCGCCGGGCGTGTCCGCGTCCGACGTGCGCGCGCTGCACGGGCTCGAACGAGCGGCGCTGCGGGGCGCGCGCATCGACCTGGTGCGGGTGCACAATCTCTGCCTGAGAATCGACCGGGAGCTGACATGAGCAACGCCGCCACCGAATTCCGCGATGCCCTGGCCCGGCAAGTCGGACGGCTCGTTTTCGGCGCCGACAGCGTTTGCGATGCCCTGGCCGTGGCGCTGATCGTGCGGGGCCACGTCCTGGTCCAGGGCGTGCCGGGGGTCGGCAAGACGCTGCTGGCCCGCTGCCTCGCTGCCCGGCTCGGCGGCCGCGTGCGCCGGATACAGTGCACGCCGGACCTGATGCCGGCGGACATCCTCGGGGTGCATATGTACCGCGGCGCTGATCCGGGCTTCGAGTTCCTGCCCGGACCGCTGTTCGCGCAAGTCGTGCTGGTGGACGAGATCAATCGCACGGGGCCCAGGACCCAGTCCGCCCTGCTCGAAGCGATGGAAGAGGGCCGGGTCACCATCGACCGCGAGAGCTACGCGTTGCCGGACGAGTTCCTGGTGATCGCGACCCAGAACCCGCACGAGTTCGAGGGGACCTTCCCGCTCCCCGAGTCCCAGCTCGATCGCTTCCTGCTGCGCATCGACATGGTCCACCCCGACCGTGACAGCGAGATGGCGGTGCTCGAGGCCTATGGCGAGCCCGGCGGGGCGCGCCCGGACCCCGGAACGCTCGAGCCCCTGCCGCCGGGACTCCTGGCCGAAGCCCGGCAGGCCGCGGCGCAGGTGCGCGTGTCCGCTCCGCTGCGACAGTACGTGCTGGACCTGGCACGGGCCAGCCGCGAGCGCGAACGGATCAGCCTGGGCCTGTCGACCCGTGGTGCCCTGGCCCTGCTCCGCTGCGCCCGGGTACGCGCCGCCATCGAGGCCGCCGAATACGTCACGCCCGACCATGTCAAGGCGATCGCCCGACCGGTGATGGCGCATCGCCTGGGGCTGACCACCGACGCCGAGCTGGAAGGGGTCACCCAGGCCGGAGCGGTCGACGACCTGCTTGCTTCGGTGCAGGTTCCCCGTTGAACCTGAGCCGCCGGACCCTGCTGCTGGCGGCGCTGGTCGTCCTCGCCGGGATCGCCGGGCAGTGGCTGGGCACGCCCTGGGACGGGGTCTGGCGCTATCCGGCGGTGCTGCTGGCCGGGGCGCTGGTCCTGGAGGCGGTGCTGACGGCGCGCACCGGCGTCACCGCCAGCGTGTCCCCGGGCCGCGCGGCCCGGTTGGGCGAGACCTTCTCCGTGACCCTGGAGCTCGGCACCGCTGCGCCGCGGCCGCTGCGCGTGGAAGTCGCACCGGATCTGCCGGCCCTGGCGCCCGAGCAGGTGCCTCCCGCGATGCTGGTCTGCCGCCGCGACGCGCCGGCCGCGCTGAGGCTGCGCCTCTCGCCGGCGCGTCTGGGGGCGCATCGCTGGCCCCCGGTGCCGGCCCGCGTACTGGGACCCCTTGGCCTGGCCTGGTGGCCGCGGCGCCTGGATGTGCGCGAGGTGCTGCGGGTGATGCCCGGCCGGCTGGCCACGCGCGTGGCCCGCGGGGCCCGCGCGGGTGGCCGCCAGGCGGGTGGCCGGTCCGGCGAAGGCCTGGAGCTGCGCGGACTGCGCGACTACCGGGCCGGAGATCCGGTGCGCCGCATCGACTGGAAAGTCAGCGCCAGGCGCGGACGCACCGTGGTGCGGGAGTACGAGGACGACGCCCGGCTGTCGGCGATGATCCTGCTGGATGCCGGACGCACCAGCTCGCTGCAGTCCGGGCGCCTGAGCCGGCTGGGGCACTACGTGAACGCCGCCGCGCGCCTCGCCGAGCTGGCGGCGCGGGGCGGTGACGAGATCGGCCTGGTGGTCTTCGCGGCGCAGCCGCTGGCAGTGCTGCCGCCCCGGGCCGGCACCGCCGCCCTCGCCCGCATGCACCGGATTCTGCAGACGCTCGACTCCCGGTCCGAGGACGGCAATCCCCTTCCCGCGGCGGTGCAGGTCGCGCGGGTCACTCCCCGGCGCAGCCTGGTGCTGCTGCTTACGGATCTCGACGAGGCCGACGCGGGCGGTCAGATCGGGCGGGCGGTGCGCCTGCTCGGGCGGCAGCATCTGACGCTGGTGGGTGCCCTGCGCGATCCGGAGCTGGACCGGTTGCGGCGCCGACCCGCGGAGTCGCGCATGGATCCGTACGCGTCGCTGGCCGCGCTCGGCCTGGAGGAGACCGAGCGTGACAACCAGCTGGCGCTGGCGCGACTCGGGGCGCAGGTGGTGCGCGCGCCGCCCGCGTCGCTGGAGGCAGCGCTGATGCGGCGCTACGCCCTGCTGCGGCGCAGGCGTGCCGTGTAGCGTCCGGGCAACCGCCACAGGTCGCCGGTCAGTGCGGTCCAGACGATTACCGCCCAGGACATCCCGAGCACGGCGCGGGCCGCCAGCGGGTAGCCGGGGTTCGGCGAGACGAAGCCCTCGATCAGGCCCGAGCCGGCGAGCGCCGGCAGCCACACCGCGGCGAGCTTGAGGCCGTCCTCGGCGGCGTGCCGGAACGCCTCCGAGCGCGCGAGCTGGCCCGGGTGCACCAGCGCCCTGCCCACGCGTACGCCCGCCGCGCCGGCCAGGATGATCATGCCCAGCTCCACGATCCCGTGTGCCAGTACGAACCCGAGCAGCTGGCCCGCGAGGCCGTAGCGGGCGGTCAGGGCCAGGGCCGTCCCCAGCATCAGCCCGTTGGTGCCCACGATGTAGAGCGTCCCGAGCCCGTACAGCGCCCCCAGCACGAAGGAGGTCAGGGTCACGACCATGTTGTTGGACATGATGTTCAGTGACAGCAGCGAGGGTGGCATCACGTTGAGCATGTCACGGGTCCACAAGTGTCCCTGCTGCAGGTCGCGGATCATGCCGCGCGAGGCGAACAGCGGGGCGAGGTCGGGAAAGCTGTGCACCAGCAGCCAGCCCGTGAGCGCGGAAGCCACCAGCAGCAGCGCGACCAGAGCCAGATCGCGCCGCATCGCCCGGAACAGGCGCGGGACCTCCCGCAGGTAGAGGTCGGCCAGCAGCCCTCGAACGCTCACGGGGCGCGTGTGAAGCGCATCGTGCAGGCTCAGGTAGAGGCTCTCGAGTCCGCGGGTGACCTCGCTGCCGGGCATCAGGCGCCGCGCGAGCGACAGGTCGCGTGCCACCGAACGATAGGCGTCCAGGGCGGCGCGCAGGTCGGCCGGATCGCCATCGCCCCGCCGGCGCAGACGGCGCACCAGGGCCAGCTGCGCCTGCCAGCGCGGCAGACGCGAGTCCAGCCAGTGGCGCAGGCCGCGATCAGCGGCCATTGTCGCGCCCTTGCCGGAGCAGGGACTGCAGCTGCTCGCGCAGCTCCCGGTCGTGCCCGACCTCTGGCGCCGGCTGTCCCCGGCTCCGTGCCACGCTCGCCAGCAACCGGGTTCCGAGCTCCCGGCGCCGGTGCACGTCGAGCTGCCGCCAGCGCTCCAGCAGCTCGGCGATCAGCTCCTCCTGGGCGGGCTCCAGGCCCGCGGCGCCGATGCGGCCCGCGCGGCGGTCCAGGTCGGCTCCGGCACCCTCGTCGACGTATACGAGCAGCGTCCCGGCAGCCAGGTCACCGATGCGGACGTGGCGTTCAGTGATCGCCGCCACCACCAGCCCGAGCGCGTAGAACACGGGCAACATGTCGATCAGGCGGAACACGTTGCGCACCAGCAGGGCCGCGGTCGAGGGCGTGAGCCCGTCGGCGGTGACGATGCGCACGCCGGCGACGCGCTTGCCCGGCGTGTGACCGCCCATGGCCACCTCCAGCACCGGGTGGTAGAGCAGGTAGATGAGCAGGGCCGGAAGCACCCCCGCGTACACGGGCAGCCCGGCGAGGCTGGAGCCGGCAATCCGCCGCTCCACCGCGCCGACGCCGCCCGCGGCCAGCGGGGTGAACACGATGAGCCAGGCCAGCGCCACCAGCACCCGGATGTGCCAGTCGACGATGAATGCGTAGCTGCGGCCCCCGACCCCGGCGATTGCGAGATTCATCTCCAGGCCGGTGGCGGTGGCGACGCTCAGCTCTTCCACGGACTGCTTCCTCCGGCCGGCCCGTTCCGGCTGCCATGCGCGGCCTGCTTTCGGCGTCGCCGGACGCCGCGCACCCCCTGGCGCAAGCATCGCACACGCGCGGCGCCCGTGGGAATTCGCGCCCGGCTCGTACTGATCCGACCGGGTGAGTAGAATACGCGGCTCGCGAAACGGTGTCGGGCAGGGCAGGCGAGTGGCGTTCCAGGCGAACAACATCATCGTCCACTACGGCGAAATCGGGCTGAAGGGCAAGAACCGCGCCTCCTTCGAGCAGCGCCTGCAGGGCAACATCGCGCGCCGCCTGGCGAGCGAGGACCTGCACTGGCATGTGCACAAGGCGCGCGGCTATCTGTTCGTGATCGTGCCCGGGAACCAGGCTTCGCGCTGCGATGCCGCCCTGGACGCCCTGCGCTCCACGCCCGGGGTGGTGTGGGCCGCGCCCGCGTGTTGGCTGCCGGCGCGCGAGCTGGACGGCGAGGGCGGGCTGCCCGCGATCGAGGCGCCGCTACTGGAGCTGGCGCGGGAGACGTTCCGCCCCGGCGCCCGCTTCCGCATGCGGGTCAAGCGCGCCGACAAGCGCTTCCCGGTATCGTCGACCGAGCTCCAGAAGCGCTTCGGCGCCGCCGTGCTGCAGCAGACCCCCTGGGAGGCGGTGGACCTCGAGCGGCCGGACCAGGTGTTCCACGTGGACATCTACTCGGACAGCGTGTACGTCTACGGCAACCGCGTCCCGGGCATGGGGGGCTTGCCGGTCGGCAGCACGGGGCACGCGCTGACCCTGCTCTCCGGCGGCATCGACTCGCCGGTGGCCGCCTGGCTCATGGCCAAGCGCGGCTGCTCGGTGGACTTCATCCACTTCAGCGCCACCATGACCCAGCAGCGCGATGCCGGCAGCGGCAAGATCGCGCGCATGGTCGCCCACCTCAGCCGGGTCACCCGGCGCTCGCGCCTGTACGTGGTGCCCTACCAGCCGTTCGAGCTGGCCACGCTCACCGCGCAGACCCGCTACGAGCTGATCGTGTTCCGGCGCTTCATGGCGGCCACTGCCCAGCGCCTTGCGCAGCAGCTGGGGGCCCAGGTGCTGGTTACCGGCGACAGTCTCGGCCAGGTTGCCTCCCAGACCATGGAGAACATCGTCTCCATCACGCGCTCGGTGGAGATGCCGATCCTGAGGCCGCTGCTGACCTACGACAAGCACGAGATCATCGATCTGGCGCGGCGCATCGGGACCTACGAGGCTTCCATCGAACCCTACAAGGACTGCTGCTCGCTGCTGAGCCGGAACCCGAAGACCGTCTCCCGGCATGGCCGCCTGTCGGGCATCGAGGACCGCATCCTGCCGGAATACGAGGCCGTCATGAGCGAGACGCTGGCGGGTGCGGCGGTGCTGGAGTTCGATTGCGGCCGCCAGGTCGGGTGAGCGGCGGGCGGGGCGGCCCCCGGGTGCCGGCTTCCGCGCGCCGGTGGTAGAGTGACTAACCGGATTCGCATTCTTCCGCGCGCCGACCCCGGCGCGCATCCGCGCTCTAATCAGGCATGCCACCGGCACCGACCGGGAGGAGGAGACTCATGGCGATCGATGAATACGCCAGCCATGACGGGCTGGGGCTCGCAGAGCTTGTCCGCAGGGGCGACGTCAGGCCCTCGGAGCTGACCGAGGAGGCGATCCGCCGGATCGAGAAGCACAACGGCACCCTGAACGCGGTCATCCACGACCGCTTCGACAAGGCACGCGCGGTCGCGCGGGAGCAGGACAGCGTGCGCGAGGGCGGTCCCTTCCACGGGGTGCCGTTCCTGCTCAAGGACATCTTCGGCAACTGCAAGGGCCTGCCCACCACCTCCGGCTCGCGCTTCCTCAAGGACTTCGTGGCGCCCTATGACTGGACCCTGGTGACGCGACACAAGCAGGCCGGGCTGGTGATCCTGGGCAAGACCAATGCCCCCGAGTTCGGCATCGTGCCCACCACCGAGCCGGCGGCCTACGGGCCGGCCTGCAACCCGTGGAACCCGGAGCACTCCACCGGCGGCTCCAGCGGCGGATCGGCGGCGGCGGTCGCCGCCGGCATCGTGCCGATGGCGCACGCCAACGACGGCGGCGGCTCGGTGCGCATTCCCGCCTCCTGCTGCGGCCTGGTGGGCATGAAGCCGACCCGTGCCCGCAACCCCCTGGGCCCCGACATGGGCGACCTGATGAGCGGGCTGATCGCCGAACACGCTGTCACGCGCAGCGTGCGTGACAGCGCGGCGCTGCTGGACTGCACGGCCGGTCCCGAGCCGGGCGACCCGTACTGGGCGCCGCCGAAGGAGCGGCCGTACGTGCAAGAGGTCGGCCGGGATCCCGGGCGCCTGCGCATCGCCTTCGCCACCACCAATCTCAACGGCGAGAAGGTCGATCCCGCCTGCGTGGCGGCGGTCGAGTCTGCGGCGAAGCTGTGCGAGGAGCAGGGCCACGTGGTCGAGGAAGCCTCCCCGGCGCTCGACATGAACATGGTCACCGACGCCTTCATGGGCATCTGGGCCTCCGGGCTGGCGGCCGGGATCGAGGCGGCGGCCATGAGCCTGGGCCGGCACCCGGCGGACGATGAACTGGAGGGCCTGACCTGGGGCCTGTACGAGCAGGGCAAGCAGGTGACGGGGGTGCAGTACCAGCTCGCCGTGGCGATGCTGCAGCTCGCCTCCCGGCAGGTCGCGCAATTCCACCAGAGCTGGGACGTGTGGCTCACGCCCACGCTCGGGGCACCGCCGGTGCGCAACGGCGTGCTCGACATGCAGGAGCGCGACCCGGAGAAGGCCCTGGCGCCGATCATCGACTACGTGCCGTTCACCCCGATCCAGAACGCCACCGGTCAGCCGGCGGTGTCGCTGCCCCTGTACTGGACCGACGACGGACTGCCCGTGGGCACCATGTTCGCGGGCCGCTTCGGCGACGAGGCCACGCTCTTCCGACTCGCGGGACAGCTCGAGAAGGCGCGCCCCTGGGCCGGCCGCAAGCCGCCGGTCTGGGACTGAGCCGCGCCTGCGTACCGGACACAGACGCAAAATCAGGGGACCGACATGACCGGGAGTTCCGAGATCCGGACCCTGGGCGACATCCCGCGCCTGCAGGCGCGGGTACGCCCGGACAAGTCCGCCTTCGTCTTCGGCCAGCGGGAGACCAGCTACCGCGAGCTGGACGAGCACAGCAACCGCGTCGCCAACGGCCTGGCGGCGGAGGGCGTCGAGCCCCAGGACCGGGTGGCGTTCCTGGATCGCAACTCGGAGCGCTACTTCGAGCTGTTCTTCGGCTGCGCCAAGGCCAACGTCGTGATGGTGGCGGTCAACTGGCGCCTGGCGCCGCCCGAGCTGCGCCATATCCTGGAGGACAGCGGGGCCCGGGTGCTGTTCGTGGGCGAGGAGTTCCTGCCGGCGGTGGAGAAGATCCGCGACCGGCTGCCGCGGCTGCGGGAGGTGATCGTGGTGTCGGGCGATCCGGGCCGGCACGCGGACTACGTCGCCTGGCGGGACCGGCAGCAGGGGCACGACCCGCGGGTGACGGTGGAGCCGGGGGACACCGCGATCCAGATGTACACCAGCGGCACCACCGGGCGACCCAAGGGAGTGCAGCTGCCGCACTACTCGTTCCTGGCACTGCGCCTGCCCGAGGACGATCCGCGCCAGGAGGACTGGCAGCGCTGGCGCTCGGACGAGGTCAGCCTGGTGGCCATGCCGGTGTTCCACATCGCGGGCACCGGCTGGGGCGTACAGGGCGCCTACTACGGCGCGCGCAACGTCGTGGTGGCCGACTTCGTGCCCGCGGAGGTGCTCTCGATCCTGGAGCGCGAGCGCATCTCCAAGCTGTTCATGGTGCCGGCGGCGATCCTGTTCGTGCTCAACGATCCGGCCTGCCCGAATACCGATTTCTCGTCGCTCAAGTACGTCCTCTACGGCGCCTCGCCGATCCCGCTGGACCTGCTGCGGCGTGCCATGGAGGTGTTCCAGTGCGAGTTCGTGCAGGTCTACGGCATGACCGAGACCTGCGGCCAGGCGACCTATCTGCCGCCGGAGGAGCACGACCCGGACGGCAACGAGCGCATGCGCTCGGCCGGCAAGGCGCTGCCGGGAGTCGAGCTGGCGGTGGTCGACGCCGCCGGCAATCGCCTGCCGCCCCGGGAGGTGGGCGAGATCTGCGTCAGGTCGCCCTCCAACATGGCCGGCTACTGGAACCTGCCCGAGGCGACGCGGGAGACCATGCGGGACGGCTGGGTGCGCACCGGCGACGCCGGGTACATGGACGAGGGCGGCTACGTCTACATGTACGACCGGATCAAGGACATGATCGTCTCCGGCGGCGAGAACATCTATCCGGCCGAGATCGAGAGTGCCCTGTACGGCCACCCGGGGATCGCGGACGTGGCCGTCATCGGCGTGCCGGACGAGCGTTGGGGCGAGGTTCCCAGGGCGGTCGTGGTCGCCCGCGACGCCGCGCTCAACGAGTCGGACGTGATCGCCTGGGCCCGCGAGAACCTGGCCGGCTACAAGGTCCCGAAATCGGTGGACTTCGTCGGGGAGCTGCCGCGCAATCCCTCCGGCAAGCTGCTCAAGCGCGAGCTGCGGGCCCCGTACTGGGACGGCCGCGAACGGCGCATCAACTAGCGCGCCGCCCGCGACCGGGACGTCCCGGTCTCAGGGCGCCGGCGCGGCACGCGCCAGGATTTCACGGATCACCAGCTCCGGCTGCTCCATCGGCAGGAAGTGCGAGGCCCCTTCCACCTCGACCAGCCGCGTCGACGGCTGCAGCTCGAGGAAGTGCTGCACGGAAGGCCGTCCGCAGGTGGAGTCGCGGGTGCCGACGACCAGTGTCACGGGGCACCGGATGCGGGCGACGTCGGTCCAGGGGTCGTGCTCGGTGGCCGCGAAGGTGGCGCTCTCCCACGCCGGGGCGCACGCGAGTTCCACTGCGCCGTCCGCCGTCTCGCGGGTGCCGCCCTCCACGTAGGCCTGGATCCAGCTCCTGCGCCAGCTGGCGAAAGCGCCGCGCCCGGCGTAATTCTCGACCGCCGCCTCCCGCGACGGGAAGACCGGGCGGCGCTTGCGCGCGGAGCGGGCCAGTCCCACGGTGTTGCTCGTGCCGCTGCGCTTTGCCGCCGCGAAGGCCGCCCCGGCTTCCGTATCGAGAAGCACCGGCTCCACCAGAACGAGCGCCGAGATCCGGTCCGGCCGCCGGGCGGCGACCGCGACGCTCGTGGTGCCGCCCATGGAATGCCCCGCCAGGCAGACCGGCCCGGAGACGCTGTCCACCAGCTCGATGAGATCGTCCCGGTAGACATCCCAGGAGCGCAGACCGTCGGGGTCGGCCGCGGCATCGGAGAGCCCGTGACCACGCATGTCCAGGGCCCGCACATCGAGGCCGCATGCGAGTTCGGTGAGCATCTCGCGGTAGGTGGCGCCATTGAAACCGGTGGCGTGGGTCCAGTGAAGCAGGGGCGCGGGTTCCGGGGGGCTGCCGTGCAGCAGCGAGAAACGCTCCCCGCGGGCGTTGACGAAGCTCTCTCGGGTCAAGGGAAGGCTCATGCCGGCTCCGGAGCAAAAAGGCCAATGTTGCCTGTGCATCGGCATCCCGGCAAGGCACGCCCGTGGCACGGTTCAACCCGTCAACCGGAGGATGTAGCCCAGCTGCTCCCGGCTCTGGACGGAGCCCGGCCGGGCGGCACGGACACGCCGGAGTGCGTCTTCCGGTGCCAGCCCGGCCTCGATCAGCACCCGCGAGGCCACGGTGCCGGTCCGGCCCAGGCCCGCAAGGCAATGCACGATGACCCCGGCGCCGGCGTGCAGGTGCCGGTACATGGCGAGCCGGGCACGCGGCCAGGCGGCTTCGAAGGCAGGCCCGGGCGCGTGAAAGTCCTGGATCGGCAGATGACGCCACTCGAGCCCCGCGGCACGCACACGCTCGCCCAGCTCCGGCAGCCCCAGCATCTCCAGCTCCGGCTGCTCGACCAGCGTGAGCACGGCCGTCGCGCCGAGCGCCGAGAACCGGGCCAGCTCCTGCGTCAGCAGCGCGGAGTCGCCGCGCAGCAATCCCGGCTCCCGTCCGGGACAGGCGGTCAGCCCCAGCCAGCCGGTGGTGCCGGGGATATCGAGGTAGTCGATTACGCCCATGGCATGAGAGTGTCAGACGCCGGTGCCCGGCGAAAGAAGCTCGCGGACCGCGGGCTCCGGCCCCGGCCGCGCGAACAGGAACCCCTGCCCGTGGCGGCAGCCGCTCCCGCGCAGGAAGTCCAGCTGTTCGCCGGTCTCGATGCCTTCGGCGATCACCGTCAGGCCCAGCTCCCCCGCCATCGCCATCACGGAGCGCACGATCGCGGCGGCGCCGGTATCCGCCGGCAGGTCCCGCACGAAGCTGCGATCGATCTTGAGGCTGTCGACAGGCAGATCCTTGAGGTAGCTCAGCGACGAGTGGCCGGTGCCGAAGTCGTCGATCGCCACCCGCATGCCCTGGGTGCGCAGCTCCTGCAGCACCTTGCGCGCGCGCTCCGGTTCGCGCATGACCGTGGTCTCGGTGATCTCCAGCGCAAGCCGGCGCGGGTCGACCTGTTCCTCCCGCAGGATCCGGGCGATGCGCTCCAGCAGGTCGGGTTCGCGAAACTGCTCCGGGGCCAGGTTCACGCTGACCAACGGCACCCGGTCGCCGAGCAGCGCCGCCCAGTGATGCAGGTCGCGGCACGCCCGGCGCAGCACCCACTCGCCCAGCCGGCCGATCTGGCCGCTCTCTTCGGCCACCGGGATGAACTCCGACGGCGGCAGCATGCCACGGCGCGGATGGCTCCAGCGCACCAGCGCTTCCAGGCCGGTGACCGCGCGGTCCTGGAGGGAGACTATCGGCTGGTAGTGCAGGACCAGCTCGTCGGCGTCCAGGGCATGACGCAGCTCGTTGGTCACGGTCAGCCGCCGGTAGGCCTGCTCGTTCATTTCGCTGGAGAAATAGCGATAGCTGCCCCGGCCCGCGGCCTTCGCGTGGAACAGTGCCGTGTCGGCGTTGCGCATCAGCACCTCGATGTCGCCACCGTCGGCCGGGTAGCAGCTGATCCCCGCGCTGGCGGAGACGAACAGCTCACGGCCGGCCACCGCGATCGGCCGCGCGAGCGAGCGCAGCAGCTTGTCCGCCACGAGCGACGCGTCCCCGGGGCGGCGCAACTCGTTGAGGAACACGATGAATTCGTCCCCGCCGGGGCGGGCGACGATATCCCCGGGGCGCACCGCCTCCTGCAGTCGACGGCTGACCTGGGTCAGCAGCTCGTCGCCCGCGCTGTGCCCAAGCGAGTCATTGACGCTCTTGAAGTCGTCGAGATCGAGAAACACCAGCGCGATGCAGCGGCTGCCGGGCATGCCGGCATCCAGCACGCTGGTCACCCGGCGTTCGAGCAGCCGGCGGTTGGCCAGGCCGGTCAGGGAGTCATAGTACGCCGCGAACTCGAGCTGCTCCTCGTAGCGCTTCAGCCGGGACAGGTCGGTCATCACGGCCACGTGGTGGGTGGTCTCGCCGCCGTCGCGGATCGCGCTGACGCTGAGCAGAACCGGGATCGATTCACCGTCCTTGCGCCGGTACCAGCTCTCGCCCTGCCAGAAGCCCTCGTCACGCACCGATTGCCACAGCTCCTCGAAGAACGCCGGGTCATGGCGGTCGGAGCGGAACCGGCTGGTGAACTGTCCGATCACGTCCTCCGGGGCGTAGCCGGTGATCCGGGTCACCGCATCGTTGATCGATACCACGCGTCCCTCGCGGTCCAGGATCACCACCCCGTCGACCGTGGTCTCCATCGCCCGCGCGGCCAGGCGAAGCTGCTCCTCGGCGCGCCGCCGCGCGGTCACGTCCAGCAGCGTGCCGATCACGGCCGGGCCGTCCGGGAGATTGACCCGGCTGCCGAAGACCTCCACCTCGATTTCCACGCCGTCGCCCCGCAGCCCCCGGAATTCGTAGTGCAGGCTGTCGATCTCCCCCTGTTGCCGGCGGCCCAGGTTCGCCAGCACGCGCTCCCGGTCGCCGGGCGCGACCAGGTCGGCGACGCTGCACCGCTCCAGTATCTCCTCGCGGTCGCGGCCGAAGATCTCGGCAAGGCGCGGGTTGACGTACACGAAGCCGCCGTCCCGGATCAGGTAGACCCCCACCAGGGAGCGCTCCACCAGGCTGCGGAAGGTCGCCTCGGTGCCGCGCATGCGGGTCTCGGCGCGATGCCGCTGCGTGACGTCCACGGAGATGCCGCAGACCGCGTACGGCCGGCCTTCGCGGTCGGAGAGCGGAAACTTGTGCGACTGGAACACGCGCGGCCCGCCCGGCAGATCGACGTACTCCTCGACCTCCAGCGGCAAACCGGAGCGCAGCACGCCGGCGTCCGCCTCGCGCAGGTCACGGGCGGCGTCGGCGGCGAGCCATTCGCTGTCCGGGTGCCCCAGGATCTGCTCCCGGCTGCGGCCCGACTGGCGCAGGAAGGTGGCATTGACGAACAGGTAGCGCCCGTCGGCGTCCTTGACGTACACGGCCGCGGGCGAATGCTCGACGATGTCGGCGAACCACTCGCCGGAACCGACCCGGCCGGGCTCGCCCCGAAGCTGCCGCAGTCCCAGCACGCCGAGCACGCCGGAACCTCCGCCGAGCAGGACCAGCAGCCAGGCCCGCGGGGCAGGTGTGCCGCCGGCCGCCGCCAGCGCCGCCGCGCAGGCCAGCGCCACCGCGACGGTCAGCATCAGGATGCCGACTGCTGCGGGCCGCGCAGGCCCGGTACCCTTGAAACGGACCCCCTTCTGCACGCACCGCCCCCGGGGCATACACCTGCACCCGATACTACACCAAAGCGTCACTGCCGCCGGGCGCGCCTGCCCGGCCGGGATCAATCGAAACGGGCGCTGCGGAGTCGGTTGAGCGCGGCGAGCACCTCGAAGCACCGGGGGGCGGCGAGGTCGCCGTCGGGCCGAAACGCGATCCGCGACCAGTCTCCGCGCTCCAGGCAACGGGCGACCCAGGCCGCCGGCTCGTCGATGGGTTCACCCGCCTGTGCCATCCGCGCCAGCACCATCCCGATCGCGCGGACCTGCGAGCTGTCCACCAGCTGTTCGACCGCCCGCAGGTCGATGCTGTCCCGGCCGAACAGCAGCGTGTCGCGTCCCCGGGCCTGGATCTTGCGCCTGCCCTTGCCGCGGGTGGGGTCCAGCGAGCTCGCGTCCAGCCGGCGGGGAGACGGGCGGGACGGCGGCGCCTCCGATTCCTCCCGTCGCCCGGTGACGTGCGTGGACGCGATCTCGCGCGCGCGTTGCGTGGCGTCCAGCGGCAGGTAGTCCTGCATCTGGATCACGCAGTCGGCACAATCGAAATAGTCCCCGGAGCCGCCCATCACCAGGACCGTCGATACGCCGAGTTCGTCCCGCAGCTGGCGCACCCGGTCCACGAAGGGGGTGATCGGCTCGTGTTCCTTGGCCACCAGCGCCTGCATGCGCTCGTCCCGGATCATGAAGTTGGTCGCCGAGGTGTCCTCGTCCACCAGCAGGGTCGCCGCCCCGGCTTCGAGCGCTTCCTGCAGGGACGCCGCCTGGCTGGTCGAGCCGGAAGCCAGCTCGGTGGTGAAGGACGAGGTCGGCTTGCCGTAGGGAAGGTGATTGATATACGGCGACAGGTCGACGCCGTGCACTGCCCGGCCGTCCTCGGCGCGGATCTTGACCGCGCTGGCGGTGGTCACCACGCGGTCACGTCCGTCGCCGGGCACGTGATCGTAGATCCCCTGCTGCACCGCCGACAGCAGGGTGGACTTGCCGTGGAAGCCTCCGCCCGCGATCAGGGTGATGCCGCGCGGGATGCCCATGCCGGTGAGGGTGCCGGCGTTGGGCGTCTCCATGCTTACGCGCAGGCTGTCCGGGGCGCGGAACGCGATCGCGTCGGGCAGCGGCCGGTCGTCCACCCCGGATCGCCGCGCAAGGACCGCGTCATCGGCGACGAAGGCGACCAGCTCCCGGGTCGCGAGCGCCTCGCGCAAGACCGCCTGGTCCTCCACCACGCGACAGTGGTGCAGCAGCGCCTCGCAGTCCAGGTTCCGGGACTCCGCCGCCCGGGCGACGAACTCCGGCAGCCGCCGGCAAAGCAGCTCGGCCGCGGCACGTCCCAGGATCCGGCGTCCGCGTGCGGGCAGCGCCGCGGTGAAGCGCAGCTCCACTCCCTGCTCGGTGAGCAGCACCGCGCTGCGGTCCAGCACCGTCTGGCCGCCGGCGTCGATCTGCAGCGCCGGCTCGCCGTGCGCCGCGGCGCGGAATTCCCGCGCGACGAAATCGCGGGCCGCGCGCATGCGCGACGGCGACCGCCAGACGTCTTCCGGCAGGTCGGAAAGGTCGGGCCCCACGATTGCCCGCAGCCGCGACGGGGCCGCGAACGGGTCGGCCTGGACGTGGTCGACCAGCAGCCGGAAGCGCGGGAACCGGTGCGCGCCGGTGATCTCCCGGTAAGCCTTGTAGCCCCGGCCATCGATGCCCAGCAGGATGTCGTTCAGGTCCTTCATGGTATCGCGAGGCTACCAGACGGGGCCGGCTCGCAACGACCGCGCACGGCGGCGCGGAGGTCAGTCCTGGCTGGTGCCCTGGACGATGTAGCCGCCCGAGCGCTGGTCCCGCTCCAGCGTGAGCAGGTGTCGCGCCTGGGCCTCCTCGAGCAGGCGCGAGAAACTGGAGAAGCCGTAGTACGACTCGTTGAAACCCGGGCGGCGCCGCTTGAGCGTCTGCTTGACCATCGATCCCCAGATCTTGTCCTCCTCGCCGCGTTCGGCGATCAGCGCCTCGACCGTCTCCAGCACCAGGTCGATCGCCTCCTGGCGACGCTGCTCCTCCTGGGAGGGCTTCTCCTCCTTTTCTCCCGCCGGGCGTGCGCTCTTGCGCCGTGCCCGGCTGCGGGGAGCGGGCTCACGCACCAGGTCGTCGTAGAAGATGAACTCGTCGCAGTTCGCCATCAGCAGGTCCGAGGTCGACTGCTTGACCCCGACGCCGATCACGATGCGCGCGTTCTCGCGCAGCTTGCTCACCAGCGGGGAGAAGTCGGAGTCGCCGCTGATGATCACGAAGGTGTCGACGTGGCCCTTGGTGTAGCACAGGTCGAGGGCGTCCACGACCATCCGGATGTCGGCGGAGTTCTTGCCCGACTGGCGCACGTGGGGGATCTCGATGAGCTCGAACGCCGCCTCGTGCATGGCCGGCTTGAACTCCTTGTAGCGGTCCCAGTCGCAGTAGGCCTTCTTGACCACGATGTTGCCCTTGAGCAGCAGCCGCTCGAGCACCTTGTTGATGTCGAACTTCGCGTACTTGGCGTCGCGCACGCCCAGCGCGATGTTCTCGAAGTCGCAGAAGACCGCCATGTTGCGGGTCTCGGGCTGTGCCGGCATGGGCATCTCCATCGCTGGTGCACCGTCGTATCCCGGGCATTCTGGCACCACCGGCCGCCCGGTGACAGGGGCGCCGCGGCCGCCGGCGCTGGACCGGACGAAGGGAGCCCGATACCATCGCGGCACGCCCCACCGGGAGCCGTCTGTGAGCAGCGCGCGATTCTTCCTCGTGCTGGGCAGTGTCAATGCCGCGATCGCCATCGTTCTCGGGGCGTTCGGCGCGCATGCGCTGCACGGCCGCCTGTCGGCCCGCATGCTGGATGTCTGGCACGTCGCCGAGCGCTACCAGCTGGTGCATGCGCTGGGTCTGCTGGCGCTGGGTCTGCTGGCGCTGGTTCTGCCGCACCTCGCCGGGCTGCGCTGGGCCGGCGGGCTGATGCTCGCGGGCATCCTGCTGTTCTGCGGCAGCCTGTACCTGCTGGCACTGACCGGCTACGGCCCGCTGGGCATGATCACGCCTTTCGGGGGGATGTGCTTCATCCTTGCGTGGGGCGTCCTCGCCTGGGCGGTCTGGCGCGGTCTCTAGCGCCCCGGACGGGCCGCATCAAGGGCGGCGCGGGCGGCCCACCTCCTGCAGGACCCGCAGCGGACCGTGGCGCCGCAGCCGCTCGAGCTGCTCCGTCTCGCGCACCAGCATGGCCCCCGCAAAGCCCAGGGCATTCACCCCGATGCCGTCGAAAGCGGCACGGCGGCGGGGGACGAGCCACAGCCACCGGCGCGTGGCGAGCAGGTTGTAGGCACCCGGGTCGTCGGCGTCCGCGTCGAGCCCCGCGGCCCGCAGCAGCGCCCGGTAGACTTGCCCGCTTTCCCGGCCTCCCGCCGCGGGATCCTCCAGCCAGCGCGCCGGCACCGGCACGAATGCGTGCACGAAGGGCAGGTCCGGGACCTGCCCGGCGGCAGCGTTGCGCCGGAACAGGGCCGAAAACGGCAAATCCCGCAGCTCCGGGGCCAGCGGCAGGGGCACGGCCTGCAGGTGCTTGTGGGGCTGGCTTGCCCCGGCCTCGGCACCGGCATTGTAGAACCCCAGCGCTTCCCGGCCGGCGAGCGTGGTCCACAGCGCGGCGAAGTCGTCCGCTCCGAGCGCCTGCGTCTGGTGCTCGAAGCGGCGTGTGACCAGCAGCAGGTGCTGCGGCAGCACGTTGAACTTGTTGAGCACCACCGCGTGGGTCGACGACAGGTCGCCGACCCACAATCCGGGTTGGTAGGGCGGCCGGAACGGGTCGAAGGACGGATCGGCAGCGGCGGTTTCCCGGCGCTTGCGCCGGAGGCTGGAGACCATGCGCACCACGAACGGCAGTCCGCGGTCCTCCAGCGGCTCGCTGCGCGTCTCGATGGGCTGCAGGGCGCCGCTGGACAGCGCCCGCGCGGAGACCGCGGCGGCCCGCTGCCAGAGGCTGTCGGCAGTGAGCCGGTGCTCGCAGCGCGGAGAGGCCATCGCCCGCGCGGCTCAGTCCGGCTCGGAAACGTCGACGGCGGTGCCGGTCGCCAGGCCGATCACCCGCGCGGCGGAGTCCTGGTTCAGGGCCAGCTCGACGAGCCCGCAGGAGTTCACGTACCAGAAGGCGCCGCCGGGCGGCAGGTCGGAGAAGGTGCGGGCCGGAGGGAATCGGCGTCCGCCGGCGTGCAGCACCGAGTCGGACGCCACCCGCGAACCCGGCAGCCCGGTCATGGCGTTGCCGTAGTGGTCGATGTAGATGATCTCCGCCAGCTCCTCCGGCCATTCCATGCCGACGGGGCCGTCGAGGGCGGCGGTCTCCGGCGGCCGGCCGGTGACTGCCCGGGCACCGGCGGGAGCGAACAGGTCACGGCCGTGGAAGCTGGCGGACATTCCCTGCGGCCGCCAGGCGAGGCTGCGCCAGTCGGCCTTGTGCGCGTGGCGCGCGGTGATCGCGAACAGGCCGTTGTCCGGGCCGACGAACCAGCGGCCGTCCGCTTCCAGCACCACCGCGCCGCGCTCGCTGCCCACTCCGGGGTCCACGACCCCGACCACGCAGCAGCCCTCCGGGAGAAAGGGTACCAGTGCCGCCAGCAGGTAGGCCGCCGAACGCGGGTCGAACGGCGGCAGGTCGTGGCACAGGTCCACCACCTGCAGGCCCGGCGCCTGCCGCTGGATCGCTGCCCGCATCTGGCCCACGTAGGGACCCTCCAGGCCGAAATCGGTGTACAGAAAGATCATTCCCATGAGTCCAGGCATCCTGCGGTTTCGCCTGCATCATCCTGTCTCAGCCCCGCTGCACGGACAAGGCCGTCACAGGTCGCCGGTGAGGTTCTCCACCAGGTCCGCGGCCGGCAGGCGTCGGGCCAGGTGGCACCCTGTCCCCGCCCACAGCGACATGAGGTCCGCGCGGCCGAGGCGGCCCGCCTCGCGTCGCAGCGGCGCCGTGAGCCCGTTCATGCGCGGAAATCCCGGCAGGGCGTCCGCCCGGCGCTCGAGCACCTCGATCAGCCGGTTGCGCAGCCCGCGGGCCGGGCGGCCGCTGATCACCGGGGTGATCGTCGTCTGCTCGCCTCGTCCCGCCAGCACCGCGTCCTTGTAGGCCGCAGCGGCGGCGCTCTCGCGGCACGGGATGAAGGCCGTGCCGCACTGCACGGCCGCGGCGCCGGACTCCAGCATCTCGCGCACGTCGGCCGGGGTCATGATCGCGCCCGCCGCGATCAGGGGCAGCCGGACCCGGGCGCCCGCTTCCATGAGCAACGGGGAGAGGGGGCGCGGCGGGTCGTCGGAGGCCGGCAGGAAGCCGCCCCGGTGGCCACCCGCTTCCGCCCCCTGGACCACCACGGCATCCACCCCCGCCTGCTCCAGCGCGGCCGCCTCGTCCGCGCTGGTCGCCGTACCCACCAGCACCCGGCCCTGCTCGTGGAAGGTCCGCAGCCATTCGGCCTCGGGGACGCCGAAGGTGAAGCTCACCACGGGTACCCCCTCGCGCAGCACCACCCGGGCCTGCTCGGCGAACGCCGGCGGGGGTGCGGGCGCGGTTTTCGGCGGCGGCATGCCGAGCTCCGCGTACAGCGGATCCAGCACCTCGCGCAACGCCTCCGGCGCGCCGCTCGCGGGTTCCGGGCCGGGCACGAACAGGTTGACGGCGAAGGGGCGGTCGGTGCGCCGGCGGACCGCGCGGATCGCTTCGCGTATCGCATCCGGCGCCATGTAGCCGACACCCAGGGAGCCGAGACCGCCGCTGCGGCAAACCGCCGCGACCAGCTCCGGGGATGCCACGCCGGCCATGGGGGCCTGCACCAGGGGACGCGAGATCCCCAGCCGGTGCCGGAGTCGATTGTCGAAACTGACCATGAGCGTGCTCCGCGAAGCCATTCCCGTCCGCCATTGTGCCATTTGCCGAAGGCCGGCGCGGCTGCCCGCGCGCGGGCCCGGAACCGCAAATGTCGGCGGCGGTCGAAACCGGGCGCATTTTCGTGGTTAAATCTGCGGTTTCGGCCGCGCGCCGGCCGGACAAGCCCGAAAACGCGACGTCGACAGCACCCGGGCCCGCCCCGCGGTCCGGCAGCGCTTCTTCATACGCGAGCAACACGTGCAACAAGTATCCAAGCCGGAGTCCGACTCCTTCCGCCGCCGGTATCTTCCGGCCAGCCGCAGCGGCTGGGTGGTGCTGGGTCTCGCCCTGCTCCTGCTGTGGTTCGGCACCCTGCAGTACCGCTCGCTGTTCGACACCGACGAGGGGCGTTACGCCGAGATCCCGCGCGAGATGCTGGTCACCGGCGACTGGATCACGCCGCACCTCAACGGCGTGATCTACCTGGAAAAGCCGCCGCTGCAATACTGGGCCACGGCGGCGGCGTTCGAGCTGTTCGGCCAGCACAACTGGACCGCACGGCTGTGGACTGCCCTGGCCGGCTTCGGCGGGCTGCTCGCGGTCTGGGGCACCGGGCGCCGGCTGTTCGGGAAACGGGCCGGACTGCTCTCGGGGCTGATCCTGGCGAGCTCCTTCCTGTACCTGGGTCTGGGGCACATCAACACGCTGGACATGAGCGTCACCTTCTTCATGACGCTGGCCCTGTGCGGTTTCCTCCTGGCCCAGGAGCGGCCCGAACAGGTCCGGCGACGACGCGGCTGGATGCTCTTCGCCTGGGCGGCGATGGCGGGCGCCTTCCTCAGCAAGGGCCTGATCGGGCTGCTGCTGCCCGGCGCGGTTCTGGTGCTGTACACGCTGTGGCAGCGCGACTGGCGTCTCTGGACCCGCCTGCACCTGGTTGCGGGTCTGGCGGTGTTGCTGCTGCTGGCACTGCCCTGGCTGGTACTGGAGGCCCGTGCGGTGCCGGGTTTTCTGAAATTCTTCTTCATCACCCAGCAGTTCGCCCGCTATCTCACCACGGTTGCGAACCGCTACCAGCCCTGGTGGTGGTTCGTCCCGATCCTGATCGTCGGCATCATCCCCTGGCTTGTCCCCATGGTGGAGGTCGTGGCCACCCGGTGGCGGGCCGCCGCCGCACGCGGGCAGTTCGATCCCCAGCGATTCCTCTGGCTGTGGGCGGTGTTCATCTTCGTCTTCTTCTCGCTGTCGGACTCCAAGCTCGCCCAGTACATCCTGCCGATCTTCCCGGCGCTCGCTCTGCTCATGGGCGACGCGATTTCCCGCAACGAGGGTCGCGGGCTGCGCTGGACCATCGCCCTGTCGCTGGCGCTGGGGGTTCTCGGCGTATACGGCGCTCTGCATGTCAGCCACATGCACACCGGGGTGATCCCGGAAAGCATGTTCGCGCGGTTCGCGCGCTGGCTGTTCGCGGCGGCGCTGGTGGCCGTCGCCGGGTCGCTGGCGAGCGCCGCGCTGTGGCGGCGCCGGGCGCTGACGGCCACGATCGCCGGGCTGGCGCTCACCTGGAGCATCGGTTTCCAGCTGGTGCTCAACGGTGCCCAGGCGGTCGCGCCGGCCTATTCCACGCGTTCGCTGGTGCGGCAGATCCGCCCCCGGCTCGCGCCGGGCGAACCGTTCTACGTGCTCGACCGCTACGACCAGACCCTCCCGTTCTACCTCAAGCGCACCGTGACCCTGGTCGCCTACAAGGGCGAGCTGGCGTTCGGCATCGACCGCGACGCGACCAACTGGCTGCCGTCGAAGGCCGTCTTTCGCAAGCGCTGGGATCAGGATTCGCGGGCCATGGCGATGATGCGGGAATACACTTACCGCAGGTTCCGCAAGGAGGGGCTGCCGATGCAGGTCGCCGGACGTGATCCACGCTGGATCGTGGTGCAGAAGCCATGAACACCGTCAGTTTTGGTCTGATCCTGATCGGAGTGCTGCTCAACGCCACCGCGCAGCTGCTGCTCAAGGCCGGTGTCGGCAGCGTGGGCGAGATTGCGCTGCAGTGGAACGGGGCGGTCGCCACGGGGCTGAAGCTCGCGTTCGAGCCACACATCCTGGGCGGGCTGGCCTGCTACGTGATCAGCGTGGTGGTGTGGATCCTGGCCCTGTCCCGCGTCGATGTGAGCATCGCCTACCCCATGCTGTCGATCGGCTACGTGGTCAATGCCCTGGCAGCGTGGGCGCTGCTGGGCGAGAGCATGAACCTGTCGAAACTCGTCGGCATCGGCATTATCATCCTCGGCGTCTTCGTACTGGCGCGCAGCTGACGCGCCCGGGCTGCGGTGGGATTCAGGATGGACAGCGACTTTCTTCCCTTCACGCGTCCCACGCTCGGCGAGGAGACGGTCTCGGCCGTGGCCGACGTGCTTCGCTCCGGCTGGATCACCACCGGACCGAAGGTCGCCGAGCTGGAGAAGGCGCTCGCCGCCTACCTCGGCGGTGACCGCCGGGTGCTCGCGCTGAGCACCGGGACGGCGGGGCTGGAGGCAGCCCTGGCGGCCTGCGGGATCGGCGCCGGGGACGAGGTTATCGTGCCGGCCATGACCTTCGCCGCGACCGCCAACGTGGTGCTGCGCGCGGGCGCCCGTCCGGTGTTCGTGGACATCGGGCTCGAGACCCGCAACCTGGACATGAACCGGCTCGAGGACGCGATCACGCCCCGCACCCGTGCGGTGATGCCGGTCCACTTCGCCGGTCTGCCCGTGGACATGGATGCGCTCCACGACATCGCCCGACGCCACGGCCTGCGGGTGATCGAGGACGCGGCCCATGCCATCGGCAGCGCCTGGAACGGCCGCCGCATCGGCGGCTTCGGTGACCTGGCCTGCTTCAGCTTCCACGCCAACAAGAACATGACCACGATCGAGGGCGGCGCCATCTCGGTGGGCGATCCCGACCTGGTTCCCGTGCTGGAGCGGTTGCGCTTCCACGGCATCTCGCGTGACGAGCACGGGCAGGTGGACGTCACGGTCGCCGGGGGCAAGATGAACCTGTCCGACGTCTGCGCCGCCGTGGGCCTGCTGCAGCTGCCGCAGCTGGACGCCTTCAATGCCCGGCGTCGGGCGCTCGCGGCGCGCTACCTGGAAAGACTCGCCGGCGACCCGCCGGGCGTGCTGCCGGCCCGGGGAGACGAGGGGCACTCCTGGCACATGTTCACCCTGCTGCTGCCCTTCGCGGAGTTCGGGATGGCGCGCCACCACTTCCAGCAGGCGATGCGCCGCCACGGCATCGGCGTGGGCGTGCATTACCCGGCCCTGCCCGATTTCACCCTCTACCGGGAGCTCGGTCACCGGGCGGAAGACTTCCCGGTGGCCACCCGCGTGGGGCGCGAGACCGTCACCCTGCCGCTCTTTCCCGGCATGGCGGAGGCCGACGTGGACCGGGTCTGCGATGCCATGCGCCGGGTACTGGAGGAAGCAGCGTGAGCACCCCCGCGCCAGGCAGGCAGTCGATGGCGGGCAGCGGCGAGACCGGGGCGCCCGAGGTCTCGGTCATCGTGCCGGTGTACAACGAGGAGCACGGCCTGGAGGCACTGTTCGAACGCCTGTACGCGTCCATGGACACGCTCGGCCGCAGCTACGAGTGCGTGTTCATCGACGACGGCAGCAAGGACCGTTCGCCGTCGCTGCTGCGCCAGCAGTTCCAGCGCCGCCCCGACCACACCCGCGTGATTCTTCTCAACGGCAATTTCGGACAGCACGCGGCGATCATGGCCGGCTTCGCGCACATGCGCGGCCGGCGCGCCGTGACCCTCGAC